>NZ_OBEC01000001.1:785152-1066399 GCF_900215395.1 Pantoea sp. GL120224-02
TTGGTTGCTTTTTTGTGGTGCTTTTTAGCAGCCTGAGCTTTCTGTGCAGCTGGCGCTTTCTTCTCTACTTTTTTGTGTTTCTTAGCTGCCTGCGCTTTCTGGGCAACTTTCTTATGATGAACCGCTTTATGTTTAACAGGTGCTGCGGTAGTGGTAGCGGCAGCAGCCGGAGCAGCTGTAGTGGTCTCAGCAGCGAAAGCAACAGAAGACATACCCATAGCAGCGGCGATCACCAGTGCAACTAATTTTTTCATCGCAAAATCCTCGAACTATTTTTTCATGTGTAGCCCACTGCGGGGCCGGTGAAAGAACTATATGAAAAACAATTCAGTCTTTCCGTGAGGCATTGGTATCGGCGTGTAACGGAATGTACAAAGGCGGGTAAAGGAAGTGAAAAGGGCGGCCGATTGGGCCGCCGCGCGGTTTACGCAGAGAGGTAGCGTTGTTCAAGGTGCTGACGGAAATAGTGCGGATTGAGCGTTTCGACCGTGGCATTCACTAACAGTTGTTGCGTCGGGAAGCGGCTGCCGTGCTGCCAGATGTTCTGTTGTAACCAGTCAAACACCGGCTGCAACTCTCCGTTACGGATCAGATCTTCCACTTGAGGAATCGCGCGCTTCACCGCCTGGAACAGCTGGGCAGCGTACATGGCACCTAAGGTGTACGTCGGGAAGTAACCGAAAGCGCCATCGGTCCAGTGAATATCCTGCATGCAGCCATCACGATAATTGCCACGGGTATCTATTCCCAGCGATTGCTGCATTTTTTCATCCCACAGCGCGGGGATGTCATCAACTTCAATCTCACCTTCAATCAACGCACGTTCGATTTCGTAACGCAGAATCACGTGAGCTGGATAGCTCAGTTCATCCGCGTCCACGCGAATAAAGCCTGGCTTCACGCGTTGTGTCTGGCGAACAAAGTTATCCAACGCTAATGCCGGCTGGTCACCCATTAAGGCGACAACCTGCGGATGGATATGCTGCAGGAATGCCTTGCTGCGCCCTAATTGCATCTCCATAAACAGGCTTTGGGATTCATGCATGGCAGTCGAGCGAGCGTGGGCCACCGGTTGTCCACGCCATTGCTTTGGTAGGTTCTGCTCGTAACGTGCGTGACCGGTTTCGTGGATCACGCCCATCATGGCACTGAGGAAGTCGCTCTCATTGTAACGGGTGGTAATGCGCACATCTTCCGGCACGCCGCCACAGAAGGGGTGGGCGCTGACATCCAGGCGACCATGATTGAAATCAAAGCCCAGCGTTTTCATCACACTCAAGCCGAGCTGCTTCTGTGCTTCAACAGCAAAGGGACCCACCGGCGCCGCGATGGCGGTTTTCTGCTGCTTCTCGACGGCTTTCTGCAGCAGCGCGGGCAGCCAGCTTTTTAATTCGCCAAAGGTATTGTCGAGTTGTGCACTGGTCATGCCCGGTTCGAACACATCCAGTAACGCGTCATAACGAGACACACCCAGCGCTTCGGCGCGTAACTGGGCTTCCTCACGGCTGAGTTTCACCACTTCTTTTAGGTTAGCCGAGAAGCCTTGCCAGTCGTTGGCAGGGCGCTGTTGGCGCCAGGCATGCTCACAACGCGAACCGGCCAGCGATTTGGCTTCAACCAACGAAGCAGGCAGAATCGTTGCTTGCTGCCACGCACGCTGCATCTCGCTCAGGTTAGCGTGCTCTACATCGTTCAACGATTCCTGCTGTGCGGCATCGAATAAGCCGCCAAGTCGTTTATCGGTCAACACTTCATGCATAAACACACTAAGTTCCGCCATGGCTTCACCGCGCGCCTGGCTGCCGCCGGGTGGCATAGTGGTTTGCATATCGACACCGGCAATAGCCCCAAGATGGCCAAAGCGTGCCAGGCGCTGGAAAGTTTTGCTAAGTTCCTGATAAGCAGAAGTCACAATTAAAGCTCCTTATGACGGTAAACGGGGCGAAATATCTCGCAAGGGTAGATCAACCGGCCAGCAGAAGCGAACGCTGGCGCCACCGAGCGGACTGCTCTCAATAGTGACCTGTCCCTGCAGTGCCTGTGCAATAGAGTGGACAATCGCCAGCCCGAGCCCACAGCCGCCGGTCGCGCGATCGCGACTAGGATCGAGACGCACAAAAGGTTCAAAAACGCGTGCGCGCTCTTCAGGTGGAATACCTGGACCATCATCTTCTACCTTTAAATTACCGATGGCGCCGTCAAACCACAGACTGACGCGCAGACGCTGTTGGGCATAACGCAGCGCATTATTCACCAGATTATCCAGCACGCGTTCCATCAAACGGGTATCGGCGGAGCCCACATTCTCAAGTTGCGGAATATCCAGCGCGATATGCGCTTGAGGATTCATGGTTTGCACATCTTCGATATGCACACGCAACCACTGCGCCAAATCAAACGACTGAAGATTAAGATCGACACGCGGGCGGTCGAGGCGGGCATAGGTTAACAGCTCTTCAATCAGGCTCTCTAACTGGCCGACATCGCGATTGAGTGCCGCCGACTCGGCTTCGCTAAGATTGTCACTCATCTCTAAGCGATAACGCAGGCGAACCAGCGGGGTTCTTAACTCATGAGCAATGCCATCAATCAACTGTTTCTTACTGGCGACCAGCGTGTTGATGTTATCGGCCATCTGGTTAAACGCCACGCCAAGACTGTGCAGACTTGATGTGCTTTCGAAATGGGTACGTACATCCAGCTCGCCGCGACCAAAACGCTGCGCGGCTTTCTCCAGCCGCTGCATCTCCTGCCAGTGCGGTCGTAGCCAGATAAACACCGGCAGCGCCAGCGACATGCCGATAAACGCGAGCAGCGCGATATCCAGAATGCGCATCTGGTGCAGGTAGAACAGATAGGGAATAGGGCCAACCGATAATACATAATGGCTGCGTGGAATGTGCTGCAGGAAGGTGTATTGATCGTCGAGCGCGACAATCTCCCCGGCGCGCAGGCGGCGCATATCCGGTTCATCCAGCTGATACTTACTCATCGGTTCGATATGCAGCTCAAACGACAGATCGAGGTCGAGGTTGCGGATGGTTTTGTTCCAGTCGCGCGGGGGGATCTCACGCAGTTCGCTGCGCATGAGAAACAGCGAACTGGCCATCAAATCATTCATTGACTGGCGGCCCGCACGCTCAGCGGTGAACTTGTACACCAAGCCCACCAGCAAAGTCATCACCAGAAAGCAAACGAACAACAGCAAATAGAACTGGATAAAGAGCTTTCTCATGCGGAGCGGGTATCCCAGGCCTGAGGCGCGAACAGATAACCTTTATTGCGGATGGTTTTGATGCGGAACGGTTCGGTGGCGCTGTCATACAGTTTTTTGCGCAGACGAGAAATCGCCACATCAATACTGCGGTCCATGCCGTCGTAGCTCACACCACGCAGCGTTTTCAGCAATGCATCGCGGTTCAGGATTTGTCCTGCATGCGTAGCCAGCTCCCACAGCAGATCGAAATCGGCGGTGGAGAGGGTGATGTTTTCATCGAACAGCGTCACCTGACGATTGAGTGAATCGATGGTCAGTGAACCAAAACGCAACACTCGCTGGGAACTCTGAATAGCGGGCGTAACTTCAGGCTGAGAACCCTGCGCCTGGCGCAGATGCAGACGCAAGCGCGCAAGCAAAACAGCGGGCGGCGTGGTTTTCAAAATGTAATCGTTGGCGCCCATTTCCAGCGCCAGAATGTGGTTCATGTCACTGTCGAGCGAGGTCAGCAGCACAATCGGCCCTGACCAGTGCGCGCGCAAGTCGCGGCAAACGGTCATGCCATCTTTGCCCGGCAACATAATATCCAGTAGCACCAGATCGGGATCGGCTTCTAAAATAGTCGCTTCAGCACGGTCACCGCGCGTTTCAACAGTCACTTCAATATCGTGGCGGCCAAGATAAGCGGCGATCAATTCACCGACTTCTGGCTCATCTTCCACATAGACAATTTTGTTCATATTTCACGGCAAGTGATGAGAATGACAGCAGCATAACTTTTCCTGGTCCTGAGCTCTACGCTATCGCACGAAATATCCCTGCCTGACTGGTATATTTACGCTGAAATGTGCCATTATTAGCGGCGCGTTGTAGCGCAAGGTTCGGAACCGTAACGAAAACCAGGAGGAGTGCGAGGGTGTCTGATAAAGAGCTGGCTTCAGCCGGATACAGTGACCGCATCTGCTTCAATTACAGCGATTTTCTCTCTGCTTCCTGCAAAAAACGCTGGAGTTTCGTTGACGCCATTTACGGTGTCATGCCGATTTTTGGCATGGTGACGCGTAAATCTGCACACGGCTTAGCGGCAAGCGACGATCATCTGAAAGAATTAGCATTACAAATCATTTCAACGCAGGTCAGCGACGAGATCAATATTGCGCGACTAATTACCCTCGCGGAACAACAGCACATCAGCCGTTTTGACATCCAACTGCCTTATCCGTTGTCAGAAGATCAGCTGGACGCGATTCATCAGGAATATCGTAAAGCGCTCAATCTGACACAGCAGGATGACCTGCTGTGCGTTTCCATCCCGGTTCAGCCTCACTAATTACTGCGTGAGCTGCCACATCGCTGGCAGTGCTGCCGCAATCAGTAATCCAATCGCGATGCGCTCAAGTTGTGACAACACTCTGTTACCACGGCCGCCGCGTCGCGCGTAAAGGAACAGCAGTAATCCCGGCGCGTAAAGCACCACAGACAACAGCAGGTGCAGCGGGCCAGAAGCATAAAGCAGCCAGAATCCGTAAGCACTGGCACCCAATCCTACCGCCAATGCCAGCGGATTTTTTTGTCCGCGAACCACTTTAATTAAATACAGCCCCACCAGCAGATACGGCACCAGAATCATCTCTGACGCGATGGTCAGCAGCGTATTGTAATCCGCGCCAGTGGCCGCAATCAGGATCAGACAAACCTGCACGCTGCCGTTGGTGAGCCACAACGAAGCGGCTGGCGAATTGTGACGATTCTGTCGCGCAATGCTGCGGGGAAAAGCCCCTTGCTGTGCCGCCAGAAAAGGGACTTCTGCCGCCATAATTGTCCAGCTTAAATACGCGCCACACACGGAAATAATCAGACCCACCGCAATCACCGTATTACCCCAATGCCCCAACAGATGCTGCATCAAGCCGGCCATGGAAGGATTTCGCATTTGCGCCAGCTCTGCACGCGGCACCACGCCCAGCGCCAGCAGGGTAACCAGCAAGTAAACCAGCAGTGCGGCGATAACCGCCAGCATGGTGGCGCGTCCCACATCTTTCTTATGACGTGCACGCGCGGAGACCACCACCGCGCCTTCCACGCCAATAAACACCCACAAGGTGATCAACATGGTCTGCTTGACCTGCTGCCAGAGCGGCTGGCCTAACGCAACGCCGCTGAAGTCGAAGTGGAAGCGATCGTAGTTGAATGCCAGCAGGGCCAGCACCACAAACAGCAGCAGTGGCACCAGTTTCCCCAGGGTAGCGAGCAGGTTGATGCTGGCGGCGGTTTGCACGCCACGCAATACCAGCCAGTGCACCAGCCATAACAGGACCGACGCACCGAGCATCGCTTGCCAGGTATTGCCATCGCCAAACACCACGTGGTCAGGCGAATCGGTGAAGAAACTCAGCGCCGAAAAGACAATCACCAGATACGACACGTTGGCTATGACCGCACAGAGCCAGTAGCCCCAGGCAGAACAAAATCCTACCAACTCACCAAATCCGGCGCGCGCATAGGTAAAAATCCCGCCGTCCAGTTCGGGTTTTAAGCGTGTCAGCAGCAGCATGGCAAATGCAAGAAACAGGATGCCCACACCAGTGATCAGCCAGCCAATCAGCAGTGCAGCGGGGCCGGCGACGGCAGCCATATTTTGTGGCAGGCTAAACACACCCGCACCGAGCATCGAGCTGAGTACCAACGCAGTGAGCGTGCTCAAACCTAATTTTTTATCCAAAACACCATTCCTGGGCAGCAGAGTATGCTGGGTAGTGACGATTCCGCTGGAGTGTAACGTGGCAATTGGCCGGATTTAAAACGGAATACCCTGAAAACAGGCGAAGGATTTTACGGAGAGCGAAAAGGGAAGGCAATGCAGGATTATGCAGATCTGCGCAGAGACTATGCAAACAGAAGCACAGGGCGACAAAAGCCGCCCTGCAGGGGAATTACTTGAACAGATCCGCGGTCACGGTCAGGTTGCCACCGCTCTGGCTCGACCATTGACGGGTGATGTGATAGTACTTCGCCCCCTTATCTGCTGCGCGTTTTGCCACGGCTTCAGACACTTCAGTCGGCGTTCCGAAGTGATCAGAGAAGGTCACAGTATCAAACGGCTGCATCTGTGCGGCAGTAATCGCATTCACTTCCTGCACGCTACGACCATCTGCCAGCTTAACGGTATAGCGCTGACCCGTTGAACTCTGCGTTTCAAAGAAACGGCCTACGCTACGGCTAGGGGTATCAGAAGAGGCAACACCCGGAATGGCCACTTTGCTGGCTGCAGCGCCGCCAGCAGCCAGTGCTGCTTTGCCGGCTTCAGAATCGGCAGGAATCGAATCTGAAACATTCTGCACCTTACGTTCTGGTGCATCCGCTTTATAGACATAAGCAGTCACGTACTGGTTACCGCCGTTATTGGCATCAACCTGACGCACAATAAAGAAGGATGCCGCGCCTTTGTCTTTCGCCTGTTTGGCAATGGCATCATTCACATCTGGCTGGCTGGCGAAGAAACCGCTAACAGAAACAGTATCGAATGGCTCTAAACGATAGGCTTCGGCTTTTGGCAACTCTTTCACACCGCTAAAGATGCGGTATTTGGTGGTGTCATCCGCTTTTGGGGCATCAGCTTTGTACAAATCAGCCGTGACGCGCCAGTTGCCGCCGTTGCCGTTGGTATCGTTGATACCCTGTACATAGAAGGAGTCAGCGCCTTTTTCATCGGCTGCTTTAGAGATGGCATCGGTAGCATCACCGATGGCATTGAAACGACCGCTGATATTAATACGTTCGAATGGTTTCAACGCGGCCGCTTGTTCTGGCGTCAACTCTTTGGCGGCAAATGCATTTGCTGCCAACAGGGATAACAAAGTGGTCGCCAGAATGGTGTTCTTCAGCTTCATAAAAATGATCCTTCGCCTTACGCAAAATGAGTACGAAAACGTGCTGGACTCTTGATGTATAACAGATTAGCCGCTGATTATTGCATGTAATAATCAACCTGTCTCAGCCAATTTATGCGCATAAGATTGACAATCTCCGCAAATAATTCATCGACATGTCATTTACCTATGCTATGGCTTTTTTTTAACCGCTTTACCACTTATTCTGGTAACACATAGCATTATAATAGTTAAAGTATTGTTAAATAAAGGTTTTTGAAAACACTAAATTCGACATGACACGATTTTGCGCAGCAGAATATTTTTTATTATGTCGCAAAACTAGTGGCAAAAGGTGGCATTCAATCTTTGCATCTGAATATTAGTGTGAATGTCATAAGTGTGCGTTATCGCTGTGGATCACTTTTCACATTTTCAGTAGGTTATAAAGACTTTGTTACATTGCGCATTTTGCTCATAAAAAGCTGAAACGCTGTTTCAGCCTTATGGGCTTGTGCCACTTACAGAACCTCATCCTTTAATTGTTGAAAGGAAACAGTATGTTAATTGGGATACCCAAAGAGCGGTTAGCCAATGAGTCGCGCGTTGCTGCAACGCCAAAGACCGTTGAGCAACTGATCAAGCTGGGATTCAGCGTCACGGTCGAGCAGGGCGCAGGTATTCGCGCAAGTTTTGACGATGAGAGCTTTATCGCCGCTGGTGCCACTGTCAGCACCACCGAAAGTGTCTGGCAGTCTGACATCGTGTTAAAAGTGAATGCGCCAGACGATCAGGAGATCGAACTGACACGCGCGGGCAGCACTTTAGTTAGCTTTATCTGGCCCGCACAAAATCCGGCACTGCTGGAAAAACTGGCGGCGCGCCAGGTTACCGTCATGGCGATGGATTCTGTGCCACGTATTTCTCGTGCCCAGGCACTGGATGCGCTGAGTTCCATGGCGAACATCGCGGGTTACCGTGCCATTGTTGAAGCGGCGCATGAATTTGGCCGCTTCTTTACCGGGCAAATCACCGCCGCGGGTAAAGTACCACCGGCGAAAGTGATGATTATCGGCGCGGGCGTGGCGGGTCTGGCGGCAATCGGTGCAGCGGGCAGCCTTGGGGCTATCGTTCGTGCGTTTGATACCCGTCCAGAAGTGAAAGAACAGGTGCAGAGTATGGGCGCCGAGTTCCTTGAGCTGGATTTCGAAGAAGAAGCCGGCAGTGGCGATGGCTATGCCAAAGTGATGTCAGAAGCCTTTATTAAGGCAGAGATGGAGCTGTTTGCCGCGCAGGCGAAAGAAGTCGATATCATCGTCACTACCGCTTTAATCCCGGGCAAACCAGCACCGAAGCTGATTACCGCTGAAATGGTTGCCAGCATGAAGCCAGGTAGCGTGATTGTCGATCTGGCGGCAGCAACCGGCGGTAACTGCGATCTCACGGTAGCTGATCAGGTGACTTTAACCAGCAACGGTGTGAAGATCATTGGTTATACCGATCTGCCTAGCCGTCTGCCAACACAGTCCTCTCAGCTTTACGGTACCAACCTGGTGAACCTGCTTAAACTGCTGTGCAAAGAGAAAAACGGCGAAATCACCGTCGACTTCGATGATGTGGTTGTGCGTGGCGTCACCGTGATTCGTGAAGGCGAAGTGACCTGGCCAGCGCCACCGATTCAGGTATCAGCTGCACCGAAAGCGGCGCAGGCGGCCATTGAGCCAAAAGCAAAAGTGGAAGCCAAACCGGTTTCACCGTGGCGCAAATATCTGCTGCTGGCATTGGCTGTGGTGCTCTTTGCCTGCCTCGCTAACGTGGCACCGCCTGAATTCCTCTCCCACTTTACTGTCTTCGCGCTCTCCTGTGTCGTCGGTTACTACGTGGTGTGGAACGTCAGTCACGCTTTGCATACGCCATTGATGTCCGTCACTAACGCCATTTCCGGCATAATTGTGGTGGGTGCGGTGCTGCAGATGGGACACGGCGGGTGGGTGACTTTCCTTGCCTTCGTCGCAGTACTGATTGCCAGCATCAATATCTTCGGTGGATTCACCGTCACCCAGCGCATGCTGAAAATGTTTCGTAAGAATTAAGGGGTAACAACATGTCTGGCGGATTAGTGACTGCAGCATACATTGTTGCCGCAATTCTGTTTATTTTCAGCCTGGCTGGCCTCTCAAAACACGAGACGTCAAAGCAGGGTAACATCTTTGGTGTCAGCGGCATGGCGATTGCGCTGCTGGCGACCATCTTCGGCCCCAACAGCGGCAACGTGGCGTGGATCCTGCTGGCGATGGTGATCGGGGGTGCAATCGGTGTGCGTCTGGCGAAGAAAGTCGAAATGACTGAAATGCCAGAGCTGGTAGCGATTCTGCACAGCTTTGTCGGTTTGGCTGCGGTGCTGGTGGGTTTCAACAGCTACATCGATCATGCACCAGGACTGGCGCCGGTGATGGAAAATATCCATCTGACGGAAGTGTTCCTCGGCATCTTTATCGGCGCGGTGACCTTCACCGGTTCTATCGTGGCGTTTGGTAAACTGCGCGGCAAGATTTCGTCGAAAGCGCTGATGTTACCACATCGTCATAAAATGAACCTGGCAGCGCTGGTGGTTTCCTTCTTGCTGATGCTGTGGTTTGTACAGACGAATAGCACCGGTTCACAAGTCGTCGCGCTGTTGTTGATGACGGTGATTGCGCTGGTGTTCGGCTGGCATCTGGTGGCGTCGATTGGCGGTGCGGATATGCCGGTTGTGGTGTCGATGCTCAACTCCTACTCCGGTTGGGCGGCAGCGGCTGCGGGCTTTATGCTCAGCAACGACCTGCTGATTGTCACCGGTGCGCTGGTGGGTTCTTCGGGTGCCATCCTGTCCTACATTATGTGTAAGGCGATGAACCGCTCGTTCATTAGCGTGATTGCCGGTGGTTTTGGTACCGATGTGAGTGTCGGTGGCGAGAGCGAAGAAGAGGGTGAACATCGCGAAATCACGGCAGAAGACACGGCGGAATTGCTGAAAGGCTCAACGTCAGTGATCATCACCCCAGGCTACGGCATGGCAGTGGCGCAGGCACAGTACCCGGTGGCGGAAATTACCGAAAAACTGCGTGCGCGTGGCATCAAAGTGCGTTTCGGCATCCACCCGGTTGCTGGCCGTTTGCCTGGCCACATGAACGTGTTACTGGCTGAAGCCAAAGTGCCGTATGACGTGGTGCTGGAAATGGACGAGATTAACGATGATTTCAGCGATACCGATACCGTGCTGGTGATCGGTGCCAATGACACCGTTAACCCGGCGGCGCAGGAAGATCCGCGCAGCCCAATCGCTGGTATGCCCGTACTGGAAGTGTGGAAAGCGCAGAACGTTATCGTGTTTAAACGTTCAATGAATACCGGTTACGCTGGGGTGCAGAACCCGCTGTTCTTCAAAGACAACACGCAAATGTTGTTTGGTGATGCGAAGGCGAGTGTAGAAGGTATCCTGCGCGCGCTGTAATCTGTAGTGCGATTAAAAAGGCGACCATCTGGTCGCCTTTGTTGTTTTAATCGTCTTCGTCTTCTTCATCGTCATAATCAATCGGCGATTTGAAATCGTCCGGTTTGATTGCCAGCAAATCACAGCGGAGATGATCGATAACCTGCTCAGCGGTATTCCCCAGGAACGCGGCCGAAAGGCCAGTGCGGCCGATGGTGCCGAGTACCACAATTCCCGCCTCCAGATGAGAGGCGATATCCGGTATCACTTCCTCCGGCAAGCCTTTTGCCACATGCGTAAACTCTTCGCCGATGGAGAATTTCTGGCGTAGCGCTTTCATCGCCACCAGATGTTGTCCGCGAATCGCATCGTTATACACGCTGGGGTCAAAGTCGGGGAGTTCAATGGCGATATTGATTGGCGTGATGGGATAAGCACCGACAAGGTGCACTTCTGTGTGATTGACCATATCGGCCAGCAGCACTGTTTCACGAATCAGCTTTTGGTTTAATTCATCGTGATGGGGCTCTTCACTGGCCAGATTGACCGCCACAACGGCTCTGCCACCTTCCGGCCACGGCTGATCTTTCACCATCCACACCGGGCAGGGGCATTTGCGTAGCAGATGCCAGTCTGTCGGGGTAAAAATCACTGCTTCCAGGCGATCGTGCTGATGGGCCATTTTCAACACCAGGTCGTGCTGGTGCGCCATCACTTCCTGAATGATCGCTTCATAAGGGCGGTTATGCCACACCACTTTAATTTCAATATCAACACCGGCCTCAAGATAGGCGTGGGCCTGTTGACGAATCCATTCAGTACGCTGACTGATCACACCTTTACGCATGTTGGATCGCTCATCAGGCGACAACAAGGTGGTCATTTCATAGGAGAAGTCGTAGATAGGCAGGAAAGCTTTGATTTTTCCGCCGATACGTTGATTCAGATACACCGCACGACGCAGCGCGGGTTGATCGTCCTGTTGGGCGTCAATCGCCACCAGAATATTTTGGTACCGGGACATAAGGCAATCTCCTCAAACCAAAGCAAGTTGGATTAAAGATAGCCTAAGTTGGCGCAGGGCAGAAGGGGAAAAGTTGTTGCCGGATCAATAAACTAACATTTATCGACCCGGCATAGAATCACGCAGCTTGTTCAGTCTGACCCGCCAGTTCTGCCAGCAACGCATGGTTCTCGATAGTGATATATTTGCCTTTAACGGCCAGCATGCCACTTTTCTGGAAGCGGCCCAGCAGACGGCTAATGGTTTCTACGGTTAGTCCCAGGTAGTTACCAATGTCACCACGCGTCATGGTCAGGCGGAATTCGCGTTGTGAGAAGCCACGTTGACCAAAGCGGCGTGACAAATTCCAGACAAAGGCCGCCAGACGCTCTTCCGCGTTTTTCTTGGAGAGCAGCAGGATCATATCCTGATCGCCTTTAATCTCACCGCTCATCAGACGCATCATCTGCTGGCGCAGTGCCGGCATTTTACCGGAGAGATCGTCGAGAGTTTCGAAAGGAATTTCACACACCATCGCTGTTTCCAGCGCCTGAGCAAAACTCGGGTGGTGCGCGCCGACAATCGCATCAAAGCCCACTAAATCCCCTGCCAGATGGAAGCCGGTAATCTGCTCGTCACCCTGTTCAGTAATGGTATAACTTTTGATGGTGCCGGAGCGGATAGCGTAAAGCGATTTCAGTTCATCACCGGCTTTGAACAACGTCTGACCTTTCTGAATCGGCTTTTTGCGCTCAATGATATTGTCCAGCTGATCCAGCTCATGCTCGTTCAGTGTGAAAGGGATACACAACTGGCTGATACTGCAATCCTGACAGTGAATGGCACAACCGCCAGACTGAATACGTCGAATGCTGCGTTTTTCCGGGATCATATAGGTACGCTCGATGATTATTGACTGCCGTCAATTTTAACATTTTTACGCGTTAAGGGAACTCATCCGAGCAGTAATTCCCTTTAAACCCCCACTAACGTAGGGTATACCTGAGTTTGCGCAAGGTTTGCCTGACATTATTTTTTGACCTGGAACGTTTTGTTGCCATATTTACATCTGGTCATAACTTGTCTCAGCGCAAAAAGTGACAGATGTGATGCCAAAAATCCTTTGCTACTATTTTGTTTTTGAGCGGCAACTTGCGCTCAGCAAACCACCAGGCGTGAGAAAACACCATGAACCTAGACGATGAAGACCTTTTCCGGGATGCCATGGGCGATGTGACGCCACTGAAAGATTGTGCCAATACCCAATGGTTGCGTTCCCCTTCGACCAAAGCGCCGCGCCCGACGCAAGCCAATGACGAACAGGAAAATTTCCTCACGCGGGGCTTTCTTGACATCATCCCGCTGACGACTCCGCTGGAATACAAAACAGAAGGGATTCAACAAGGTGTGTGGGATAAGTTGCGGCTGGGGAAATATTCCCTGGACGCCAGCCTGAACCTGCTGCGTCAGCCGATAGAAACCTGTCGAAAGTCATTGTTCAGTTTCATGCTGCAGGCACGCAAGCAGGGGCTACGCAATCTGCTGATTATCCACGGTAAAGGCCGTGATGATGAAGCCCATGCCAATATCGTACGCAGTTATCTGGCACGCTGGCTGACGCAGTTTGACGAGGTGCAAAGCTTTTGCGTGGCGCAGCCCCAGCACGGAGGTGCCGGGGCACTGTATGTCAGTTTAAGAAAAACGGATCAGGCGCGGCTGGATAATCGTGAGCGCCACGCCAAACGCAGTCGCTAATCAGGTGTGAAATTTGCGAATGGTCGCCAGCAACACTTCGGCACTCAGGCTGAGATGACTGCCGCTGCGGGTGATAATCCCCACCGGCTCTCCCGGCCCAGGGGAGTTAATCGGCAGTGCAATAACGGCATTGTGGCTAAGGTCTTCCTTGATGGCGCCTGAGGGGACAAACCACACATAGTCATAACGCAGGGCCAGCTGACGCGCCAGCGAAGTGGATGAGGTTTCAACACAATTAGCGGGAAGCGCACAACCTTGCTCGTCCAGCATATGTTGAGCGATACGACGCGGGGCGGTGCCCTCCGGCGATATCACCACCGGCCACTGCATCGCCCGGGATAACGTGACGTTGTCACTGAGAAGCGGGTGTTCAGGACGTACCACCAGTTTAAGCGACTCAAGGAATAGCAATTCATAACTCAGACCCGCCATCATTTCACTGTCGGCCATGCGCCCAATGCCAATATCAAACTCACCCGCGCGCAACCCGGCCAGCAGAACATTATTATGTAATGTTGCCACTTGTACCGTGGTGTTCGGTTGTTGCTCGTGAAAGCGATCGAGAATCTGTGGCAGCATACCCATTGCCGCTGTGGTGAGCGCGCCGAGGCGAATCACGACCGGTCGGCCGGGTTGTGGGGCGTTAAAGCTTTGGCCTGCATGGTTAAGCGCATCCAGCACTTTTACTGCATGGACAAGAAATTGCTCGCCGAGCGTCGTTAACTGGGCACCGAGACGACCACGTTCAAACAGACGCGCGCCAGCCAGTTCTTCCAGCTCATTCAGGGTTTTTGAGAGCGCAGGCTGGCTGAGATTGAGTGTCTCTGCCGCGCGCCCCAGCGTGCCTTGCTGCGCGACCGCAACAAAGGTGTGTAAATGGCGCAAGCGAATGCGCTGATTGAAAAGGGAATTTTTGTCCATAGCCTCAAACATAATGACTTTTACCTGATGGCGGCAATGGGAAAACTGGAATTATGTTAACTTCACTGCAAAATTATATTAACAAAAACCCTGATATTGCTAACCTGATGTTTTAAATAGAATTAGTGAAAGTCAGCGCCAATGCAAAATTATCACCTATTGCAATATCAAGCGCTTAATCTCGCATAATTTGAATAATTCTCACTTACACCTAAAAATCCTGCCCGTTATTGTTAACGATGAGCTATCATTATCGCCGTTTTTTTTACCAAAACTGATGATTAAACGATGAATGTGCAGGAGTTGATCCGTGACCACCGTTGAAGCCGTAGATGTTCGCCAGCTGATTAATCAGAGTGCGCTTAGCCGTTGGCAAAAACGCCTGATTGCGCTGTGCTTCATCGTTGTTGCGCTGGATGGCATGGACATCGCGCTGATGGGCTTTATCGCTCCTACATTGAAAGCCAGTTGGGGCGTCACTAATCATCAGCTTGGCATGGTGATCAGCGCTGCGCTGATTGGCCTGGCCTTAGGTGCCATGGTGGCAGGGCCATTGGCCGATCGCTACGGGCGGCGTGTGATGATACTGCTCAGCGTGGGTTTTTTTGGCTTGTGGACGCTGGCCACCGCCATGGCGCAAAACATCGATCAAATGATGTTATTCCGTTTTCTCACCGGCCTTGGCCTCGGTGCAGCCATGCCAAACGTTGGAACGCTGGTAGCAGAGTATGCACCAGAGCGTCGACGTTCATTCATTATCACCGTGGTGTTCTGCGGTTTCACCTTTGGTGCCGCATCGGGCGGATTTGCAGCTTCCTGGCTGTTGCCTCGCTATGACTGGCACTCCGTGATGTTGATGGGTGGCGTCTTGCCGCTGATTGTTTTGCCTTTCCTGCTGCGCGGCTTACCGGAATCCGTGCGCTTCCTGATTAGCCGTCGCGCACCTGCTGCACGTATACATGCCATTTTGGATCGCATGCTGCCTGGCGTCGTTGAGCCGAACAGCCATTACCAGTCCACTGAACAGGTTGTCGTGCGGCGTGGCGCAGTGGCGACGGTGGTTTCCCGGCGATATCTCTTCGGCAGCCTGATGTTATGGGGCGGCTACTTTATGGGGCTGTTCCTCGTCTATCTGATTGGCAGCTGGATGCCCTCGCTGATCAATACGCTGGGAATGTCGGTGACGGAAGCCGCCATCGTTACGGCGATGTACCAGGCGGGCGGCACGGTAGGTTCGCTGTTTGCGGGCTGGCTGATGGATCGCATTAATGCCAATATCGCGCTGGCGGTGATCTACTTCTGTGGCGGCATTGCGATTGTCGCGCTCGGCTTCTCCCCGGCGGAAGTGGGATTAATGAGTGCCATCGCCTTCTTTAGCGGCTTCTGCTTTAACGGCGCCAATACCGGCATGAATGCGCTGTCCGCCAGCTATTACCCTACGCACGCGCGTGCGACCGGTTCCAGCTGGATGCACGGTGTGGGTCGTGTCGGTGCGATTATGAGTGCTTTTGTCGGCGCAGAACTCCTTTCGCTCGGGTGGTCGTTCAGCCAAATCTTCCTGTTGCTGGCGATTCCAGCGGTGCTCACCACGATCATGCTGGCCCTGAAATGTCGCTTTGGTGACCCGTCAGACCGGGTTGAGTGACAGGGCGATCACAGTTCCACGAAATTCCTCCACGGCGATAAAGGGTTGATCTACATTAGCAACAACCCTTAACGCCGAGGTGATGACCATGGAAAACTTTCTCACCAGCGATGCGATTCGCACGCTGTTCTCGCAAGCGATGTCCAGTATGTATCAGCAGGAAGTGCCGCAATATGGCACCCTGACGCAACTGGTCACGGCCGTGAATGAACGTACGCTGGAAGCACAACCCGCTTTAAAAAACCGCCTCGCTGCCGCCGATGAACTGGACCGACTCAGTGTGGAACGTCACGGTGCGATTCGTGTGGGGACTGCCGAAGAACTCAGCACGCTGCGCCAGATGTTTGCGGTGATGGGGATGGAACCGGTGGGATATTACGATCTCTCCCAGGCGGGCGTGCCGGTTCACTCCACCGCTTTTCGTCCGGTTACGGACAGCGCATTGCGCCGCAATCCGTTCCGCGTGTTTACCTCTCTGTTACGTCTTGAACTGATTGATGATGCCGCGTTGAGAGAGAAAGCCGCCGCGATTTTAGCCGCGCGCGATATTTTCACGCCGGGTTGCCGCGCATTGATCGCGCAACATCAACAGCAGGGCGGTTTAAACGCCGCTGATGCCGCTCGCTTTGTCAAAGAGGCGCTGGAAACCTTCCGCTGGCATGCCCATACCCTCGTGGACAGTGAAACCTACCGCGCACTGAGCCAGCAACATCGTTTGATTGCCGACGTAGTGTGCTTCCAGGGGTGCCACATCAACCATCTGACCCCACGCACGTTGGATATAGATCGCGTGCAAACCTTAATGCCCACGCGCGGCATCGATCCTAAAATCCTCATCGAGGGCCCCCCCCAACGTCAGGTGCCGATTCTGTTACGTCAAACCAGCTTTAAAGCGCTGGAAGAGGCAGTCCATTTTAATGACGGCACCCCCGGCACACATACTGCGCGCTTTGGTGAGATCGAACAGCGCGGCGCGGCGCTAACCCCCAAAGGCCGCACACTCTACGACCGTCTGTTGGCGGAAGCGGGCACCGGCAGTGATAACCAGCATCATCAACAGCATCTGAGCGCGGTGTTTCGCGATTTCCCAGATGATGAAGATACCTTGCGCGAACAGGAACTGGCGTGGTTCCGCTATCGTTTGACCGCTAAGGGCACCCAGCATCCTCCGCAAACGGGAGAAACTCTGGTTCAACTGCTTGCTGAAGGGCGCGTGCTGGCAGAACCGATAGTGTATGAAGATTTTCTGCCAGTGAGCGCAGCGGGGATATTTCAGTCTAATTTAGGCGACGAAACGCACGCACGTAGCGCGGGCAATGCCAGCCGGGCGGATTTTGAAGCCGCGTTAGGTGCAGCGGTGCAGGATGAGATGGCGTTGTATCAACAGATGCAGCAGCGCAGTCTGGCTCGTTGCGGTATACGTTAAGGGCATAAGAAAACCGGTCTGTGAAGTGGCATCAGCACTTCAGCAGACCGGCTTCATTTCTTTTGATTTTTATTGCAAGCGCGAATCACGCACCAGCGTGTACTTCCCGGCACCCAAGAACATGATGGCGAGTGCGCCCAGCAGATAAAGCGCCTCTGTTTCCAGAGACCAGGCGCCAACATCTGTGCGATGCCAGACCGCGCCCATTTTTACCAGCAAGGTCGCAACAACCATGTTCACCGCAATAATGAAAGCCGCAGGGCGCGTCATTAAACCGATGATCACCATGACAGGTGCCACTATTTCCCCGATGTAAGCACCGTAAGCGATGAAACCTGGCATGCCTTTAACGGCCAACATATGAGCGATCCAGTCGACGCCATGCATCACCTTGAATTCGCCATGAAATAACAGCAGGCCGCCAAACGTCAGACGTAACAGCAGTTTACCGAAGTCCGGGTGATCGCTCATCCAATTGAACATCTGGTTGATACCACCAAACATCGCGCTTCTCCGTCTCGCCAGGTTAACTTGTAACCTTAATGCAATTCGCCAAGCCAGGGTTAGCCAAATAATTTGATGGAGATGTTCAATGGATCGAAAGCATATTCGGCTTAATCTGCAAATGCTTTCAGAACATGGACATTCGCTCAAGGCCTGCAAATAATGGAACCAAGCTTGATCTGGGAACCCGAGATGAAAAACGAACGACGTCTGAGGATCATGACCGCAGAGGGTGAACTCAGAGGCCTGATTGACGATGATCTTTTTGTCTTCAAGGGAATACCTTACGCCGCGCCACCTGTGGGCGCACTGCGCTGGCGTCCGCCACAGCCGGTTGCACACTGGCAAGAAGTACGTGAAGCCACGCAATGGGGTGATGCCAGCTGGCAAAACCGGGATTATTGCGTGGCAGTGGGTGGCGGCGATCCGGGCCGGTTCAATGAGGATTGTCTGTACCTGAATATCTGGACCCCAGACGTTGAGCCCTCCCGTCCCTTGCCGGTGATGGTGTGGCTGCACGGCGGAGGCTTTACCATCGGCGCGGGTAGTCTTGATCCCTATCGCGGCAAAGCCTTAGCCGCGCAGGGCGTCGTAGTGGTCACGCTCAATTATCGTCTTGGCCATTTTGGCTTTTTCGCCCATCCGGCGCTGGATGCTGAATACCCGCAAGAAGCGGTGGTAAATAACTTTGCCTTGCTGGATCAAATCGCTGCGCTGCAATGGGTTCAACGCAATATTCCTGCCTTTGGCGGCGATCGCCAAAATATCACACTGTTTGGCGAATCATCGGGGGCGCGCAGCGTGTTGTCTTTGTGCTGCTCTCCGCTGGCTGAAGGGCTGTTCCACAAAGGTATTGTCCAGAGTGCATACAGCTTGCCGGATGTGCCGCGCAGGAGGGCGCAACAGATCGGTAAACAGGTTGCAGCGCATTTTGGCCTGCCGGATCACGCCTCTGCCGAACAGCTTCGTCAGTTACCTGCCGATCAATTCTGGCCGCTGCAACGTCCACTGGGATTAGGTCCGGTGGCAATCAGCGGTGATGCGGTGCTCCCCAAACCGATGCTCGAAACCTTTATGGCCGGTAAACAGCATCGGGTGCCGTTGATGGTGGGAAGTAACAGTGATGAAGCCAGCGTACTGGATTATTTTGGTGTTGATCCTGCAACGGTGTTACAACAAATTCGTCGCAAAAATCGCCTGAGTTATGGCCTGATGAAATGGCTATACGATATTCACGACGATACCTTACTGGGCCGGGCAGTGGCGCGAGACATGGCGTTTACCGTGATCCCGTTACTGGTGGCGCAGTCTCAACACAGTATTGGCATGCCTGCCTGGCGATACTGGTTCGACTATGTGTCAGAGAACGCCCGCGACCTCTATCCACATGGCACCTGGCACGGCAACGAAATCCCCTATGTGTTCAACACGCTGACCTCACTGAAACCGCTGCCTGAGCGGGATTACACTGCCGCAGACAAGCGCTTCGCCGACATGGTCAGTACCTATTGGGTGACCTTCGCCCGGGATGCCAGTGAGTTTAGCTATCGGCTACAGGGCAAAATCGACTGGCCGGTGTGGCGTCCCCGTGAAGACCTGACATTAGCCCTCGGTGATCAGGGTAAACCGCAAGCGGTGTTGAAGGCGCGTTTTATGCGTGGGCGGCTGCGTTTGTTCCGTCTGATGATGCGCAGTCACGTTAAGCTTTGATGAGCAGGCTAATAGTGAAATTGCGCAAATGAATTTATAAGGCAAATTTTCGGCTAATCCATTGATTTTCAGTAATAACATTTCCTATCCGGCTTAAGCAGACAGCAATTAATTAGCTTATTAAACCGTTACATTTTCCCAATCCGCTGCCGATAAACGCAATATGCCCGATTTTATCGGGCCTCCTACGCGTTTCACACCAAGGGATTATGTATGGGAATCTTAAAAAACTTCACTATTCGCGCCGTCATGCTGACTATTCTCGGGCTGTTCTGCCTGCTGTGGTGCGGTGTCGGATTATTTAGCGTGCACTCGCTCAATGCCCTCGGCGAAGGGAATGAGATAGACCGTGAGCTGGTTAATCAGATGACGGTACTGAGTAAAGGCAACGATCAATATTTTCGTGTGGTGACGCGTCTATCCCGCGTGATGGAAGGGCGTGCATCGGGCGCGGCAGTAAGCGCGGATGCCTTCGCACCGGTGCAACAGGCGCTGGAGAGTATGAAAGCGCAGCTGGTGCAATTCAAAGCGATGGCACCCGGCCCAATGGACAGTGAAACGGTTAACAGCGTTATCGCCAGCTGGCAGAAATTGCTGGATGAGGGGATTGCGCCGCAGGTGTCGCTGGCACAGCAGAGCACCGTTGAAGCTTACCGCACACAGGCTAATAACGTGACGCCCGCCCTGAGCCGCGCCTTTGGCACCAGCGCGGAGGCGTTTAACAAAGCCGCAGGCATTAAGCTGGATGAAACCCGTGTCACCGTCGATAAACTCACCAACATTACTAAGGTGATTATTTTGGTTGCTGTGGTGTTCGGTCTGGTGATTTTGCTGTTCACCGACCGTTATCTGGTAGCGATGCTGGTGAAACCACTGGAGCGCGTACGTAACCATTTTGCAGTGATTGCCCAAGGCGATCTTAGTCAGCCCGTGGAAGATTTCGGCCGCAATTGTGTTGGCAAACTGGTGCCGCTGCTGCGTGCGATGCAGGACAGCCTGCGTGAAGCCGTGAGCGCCATTCGCAGCGGAACCGAGAATATCTATCGCGGCGCGGCAGAAATCTCATCCGGTAACAACGATCTCTCCTCCCGTACCGAAGAGCAAGCGGCCGCGCTGGAGCAAACTGCGGCCAGTATGGAGCAGCTCACGGCAACGGTGAAATTCAACGCCGACAACGCCCGTCAGGCCAGTTCACTGGCAGAAACGGCTACCGGCACCGCGCAGCAGGGCGGCCGTCTGGTAGGGGAAGTGGTCACCACCATGCAGGGCATTTCCGGCAGTTCGAAGAAAATTGCTGAGATTACCAACGTGATCAACAGCATTGCTTTCCAGACCAACATCCTTGCGCTTAACGCCGCCGTTGAAGCCGCGCGTGCGGGCGAACAAGGCCGTGGTTTTGCGGTCGTGGCCAGTGAAGTGCGTAATCTGGCACAGCGCAGTGCCGGGGCGGCGAAAGAGATCGCCACGCTGATTGAAGATTCCGTCCAGCGCGTGGATAAGGGCTCTGCATTGGTCAGCAGCGCAGGCAGCACCATGAACGATATTCTGAAGTCGGTGCAGGATGTGAATGAGATCATGAAGCACATCGCGGCCGCCTCCGAAGAGCAGAGCAAGGGCATTTCGCAAGTTGGCACCGCCGTCACGGAAATGGACAGCGTGACTCAGCAGAACGCCTCGCTGGTAGAGCAGGTTTCTGCGGCGGCCAGTGCGCTGGAGCGTCAAACGGAAGAGTTGCAGGCTTCTGTCGCGAAATTCCGTCTGTCGGACAGTGCGCCGTTAGGTAAAGCTCAGGCCGCGCCAGCCAGCACCGTTCTGCGCCGTCCGCTGTTAACCAGTACGCCTGTCGCTCAATCGAAGTCGGCCAGCGCCGATGAGTGGGTTTCATTCTGAGGCTGACACAACCACGCCACCAGATCCGGCAGGAACGGTGGCGCATCCTGTTCTGCGCACTGTAAAAGGCTGTACGCTGCCCCGGTGGCCACGCTGTTGGCAAACGGGGCAATCAAGCGACCATTCGCCAAATCATTTTGCACCAGTGTCACATCCGCCACCGTTGCACCAAAGCCCTGAATCGCCGCGCTGATGGCCAGATCCATAGTAGCAAAGTGCTGATTGCGTGCCATCGGCACAGTGGCCGCTTGATCCGCCAGCCACATTTGCCAGTCGCGGGAATCATTGGTGGGATGCAAAAAAGTAAACCTCGCCAAATCGCTGATGCCCACGGGTGGCGTGATGTTGCTGCCCAGGACCGGTGTCAGTCGCTCATCAAATAAACGAATGGAACCGGCAGGCGGCGTGCCAAACACAATCGCCGCATCATAATTTTCCAGCTGTGAAGCGTGGTCCAGCGTGGTGGTCAGTGCCACATGGATTTCCGGCCGCTGTTGCTCCAGCGCCACCAAACGTGGCACCAGCCAGCGCATGGCACAGGTGGGCGCTTTCAGGCGAATTGAGGCATTGCTGCGGCTGGCTTTCTCGGTGGCATTCACCAGCATGGCATAACCTTGTTGCAGTTCGGGCAACAGCACCGCGCCTTGCTCGGTAAGATGCAGACCACGCGCATGGCGTGCAAACAAGGGAAATCCCAGCCAGCTTTCCAGCGTGGCGATTTTACGGCTCACCGCACCCTGCGTAATGCATAATTCGCTGGCGGCGCGCGTCAGGTTAAGATGGCGTGCGGTGACCAGAAAAGCATGGATGGCATTCAACGGCAGGGCGGAGCGGGACATAACGACCTCAAGCTATGATTTTTAATCATGGCTATTATGACAACAATTCGCTTGTCGACTCAAGCGTCTCACCGTTGAATAGAAATCTACTTTCCTTACGTGGTTATGCAACCTTGTGGAGCAACGATGACCTTGAATAGCAGTGTTAACATCTCTTCCAAACAGCCCGATGTCGGCACGACGATTTTCAGCGTCATCGGCCAGCTGTCAGCACAACATAAAGCCATCAACCTGTCGCAAGGTGCGCCGAACTTCCCGTGCGATCCGCATCTGGTGGAGCTGGTTAGTAAAGCCATGCGCGAAGGTCATAACCAATATGCCTCTCTGACCGGTTTACCGGCGCTGCGTGAAGCGCTGGCTGAAAAAGTCGAGACGCTTTATGGCCAGCGCTATGATGCGGGCAGCGAAGTGCTGATCACCGGCAGCGCCAGCCAGGGTATTTACATGGCGATTTCGGCGCTGGTGCATCCTGGTGACGAGGTGATCTTCTTTGAACCGGCGTTCGACAGCTATGCGCCGGTGGTGCGTTTACAGGGCGCAACCCCGATTGGCCTGAAGTTGCAGGTGCCGGATTTTGCGATCAACTGGGATGAACTGCGCGCCACCATCACGCCGCGCACCCGCATGATCATCATCAACACGCCGCACAACCCCAGTGCGCAGGTGCTGACGCCAGCCGATTTGGAGCAGCTGGCGGCCTTAACCCGCAACACGGATATCGTGGTACTATCCGACGAAGTGTACGAACACATCCTGTTTGATGGCCGTGCCCACTGCGGCATGGCAACCCATCCGGAACTGGCACAGCGCAGCGTGATCGTGTCTTCATTCGGCAAAACCTTCCACGTTACCGGCTGGCGCGTCGGTTATGCGCTGGCACCGGCCGCGTTGATGGAAGAAATTGTGAAGGTGCATCAGTTCATGATGTACGCCGCCGATACGCCAATGCAGGTGGGTTTTGCGCACTATCTGCAGAATCCGCAAAACTATCTGCAGCTGTCACCGTTCTATCAGGAAAAGCGCGATCGCCTGCTGTCATTGATGCAAGATTCGCCGTTTAAGCTGCTGCCAAGCGCAGGTTCCTTCTTTATGTTGGCCAGTTACGGACATTTCAGTGACGAAAGCGACAGTGAAATGGTAAAACGTCTCATCGTCGATCACGGTGTGGCCACCATTCCGTTGTCGGCGTTTTATATGGACGGCACTGACAATAAATTAATTCGCCTGTCATTCGCGAAAGACGACGCAACACTGCAGGCTGGCGCGGAAGCGCTGTGCCGGGTTAAAGGGTAATTAGGGGAAGAATAATGAAAAAGTTAAACGCACTGTTTGTGGCGCTGGGTATGCTGACTTCTGCACACGCACTGGCACAGGAAACCTTACGCTACGGTCTGGAATCACAATATCCACCGTTTGAAAGCCGCAACGCACAGGGCGAGCTGGAAGGTTTTGATATCGAACTGGGTAAAGCAATTTGCGAAGTTGGCAAATTCGACTGTAAGTGGGTGGAAAGCAGCTTTGATGCGCTGATCCCGGCACTGCAGGCGAAAAAGTTTGATGCGATCAACTCGGCGATGAACATCACCGAAGCGCGTGCTAAAAGCATCGATTTCACCAAGCCCATCTACCGTATTCCGACCATGCTGATCGTGAAAGAGGGCGAGAAAGTCCTGCCAACCGCCGAGTCGCTGAAAGGCAAAAACATCGGCGTGCTGCAGGGTTCAATCCAGGAAACTTACGCTAAGAAGCACTGGGAGCCGCAGGGTGTGACCGTGACCTCTTATCAGGACCAGAACCAGGTTTATAACGACATGGTGGCGGGCCGCCTTGACGGCACGCTGGTGATGTCTGCTGCGGGTCAGTCTGGTTTCCTCGATAAGCCACAGGGCAAAGGTTTCGCCTTTGTTGGCAAGCCGGTTGAAGATGACACCATCCTCGGTTCCGGTATCGGTTTTGGTCTGCGCAAGGGCGATGCCAAGCTGAAGGGTGAACTGGATGCGGCTATCACGAAAGTGCAGGCTGACGGCACCATCACCAAGCTGGCGGCGAAATTTTTCCCTGGCATTGATGTGACCGCAGCGAAATAACATCAAGCGCCACTCTGGCGCGCTGCGGCGTTAAAACCGGATTAAATTAAGGCTGCCATTGTTCATCCATGGCAGCCTTTTTCGTTTACGTCGGAGTGGGTGGCATTACCTCCCAACGGTTGCCGGGCCATTCCTGTGCCTCTGACAGCATTAAGATCTGCCGGTAAAGTTCTTGCTTATTTCGCCGCCAGATAACACAGCGCTTCGGCCACCTGATAGGATTTCACAAACGAGGGCACCGGCAAAAACTCAAAGCGTGAATGGAAATTGTGTGCACCGGTAAAGAAGTTCGGTGTCAGCAATCCTTTGGCCGATAAAGCCGCACCGTCTGTGCCGCCGCGCATCGGGATGACTTTCGGCTCCACACTCACCTGTTCGAGCGCCGCAAATATCAAGTCAATCGCACGACGGTCTTCCCCAATCGCATTGCTGATGTTGCTGTAGGTATCGTTAATGGTGAGTGAAACATGCCCGGTAGGATAAAGCGCGGCGATCTCATCCGCCACTTCCACCAACTGCTGTTTTTTCTCATCGAATCCCTGTAAATCAAAGTCGCGAATCGAGGCTTTCAACACCGCACGGCTGGCGTTGGCATTGATATCGTTAAACCAGATATAGCCTTCGCGTCCTTCGGTATGTTCTGGCGTGGCCAGGCGATCGAAACGTGAAATAAAGTCGTGCGCCATCAGGAGGGGATTCACCAGCACGCCTTTACCGGACATCGGATGCGCCGGCACGCCGGTAAACACCAGTTCCGCCGCCGCCGCATTGAAGTTCTCATACACCACTTCGCCCAGCTCACAGCAGTCGATAGTCCAGGCAAAATCAACGTTAAAGCGTGTCTCCAAATCCAGCGCTTTGGCGCCGCGCAATCCAATCTCTTCATCTGGCACAAATGCCACCACAATGTCGCCATGATCGCCTTTGAGGTTTTCCATCAGCGTCATGACCACCGTCACCGCCGCTTTGTTGTCGGCGCCGAGCACGCTGGTGCCATCGCTAAAGATGATCTCCTGACCGTGATAGGCCGCAATCTCCGGGTGTTCCGCTACGCGCAGCCAAATATCTTGCTGCGCGTTCAGACACAAATCATCGCCGTTAAACGTCAGAGTTTGCGGGTGGATATCCGGTGATAAACCCACGTCAACCGTGTCGATATGGGTAATAAAGCCAATGCGCGGTGCATCAGGCCGATTGCCCGGTTTTACTGCGGTCACCGTGGCATGCTGATCGATGACGATATCCTGCAGCCCAAGCTCACGCAGTTCCTGCGCCAGCAGCTCCGCCATCGCATGTTGTGAAGGGGTGCTGGGCAGCGTGGTGGATTTGGCATCGCTCTGGCTGGAAACCGCCAGATAACGGTAAAAACGTTGGGTCAGTTGGCGCGCGAGTTGTTCTGTCATCACATTTCCTTATTAGCTTTGCGCGATGTGCATTACACACCTCGGATAAAACGTGTTATTTATCAATACATACCGATGCGGGCTCATGGAAGTCAACAAAAACGAGGATCACAATGAAAAAGATGATGGCAAAGTTCACACTCAGCGCGTTGTGTTTAGCGGTAGCAGGCGGGGTATCGGCAAAAACGCTGGTTTACTGTTCTGAAGGTTCTCCTGAGAATTTCAACCCACAGCTGTACACCTCGGGAACCAGTGTGGATGCCAGCGCAGTGCCGATTTTCAATCGCCTGGTAGACTTCAAGCCCGGCACCACAGAACTGGTGCCAAGCCTGGCTGAAAGCTGGGATATCAGCCCGGACGGCACGGTATACACGTTTCACTTACGCGAAGGGGTTAAATTCCAAAGCAACAAACTGTTTAGACCCTCGCGCGACCTGAATGCCGATGATGTGATCTTCTCGTTTATGCGTCAGATGGATCCCAAAAACCCCTACCACAACGTCTCCGGTGGCAACTACAGCAATTTCGATAGCCTGGAACTGGCGAAGCTGATCAAGAATATAGAGAAAGTGGATGACAATACGGTGCGCATCACGCTGGCGCATGCGGAAGCGCCGTTCCTCGCGGATTTGGCCTGGTACTTCGCCTCCATTCACTCTGCGGAGTATGCCGATCAGATGCTGAAGGCCGGTACGCCAGAAAAAGTGGACATGGAGCCTATCGGCACCGGGCCATTTGAGCTGGTGCAATATCAAAAAGACTCCCGCATTCTCTACAAAGCCTTCCCGGATTACTGGCAGGGCAAAGCGAAACTGGATCGCATTGTCTTTTCCATCACCCCAGATGCCTCAGTGCGCTATGCCAAGCTGGAAAAAAACGAGTGCCAGATTATGCCGTTCCCTAATCCGGCCGATCTGGAAAAAATGCGCACCAATCCTGACCTGACGCTGGAACAGAAATCGGGACTCAACACCGGTTTCCTGTCGTTCAACACCACTAAAGCGCCGCTGGATAACGTTAAAGTCCGCCAGGCGCTGGCGATGGCGATTAACAAGCAGGCGATAATTGACGCGATCTTCAAAGGCACCGGCACGGTGGCGAAAAATATTCTGCCGCCGGATGTCTGGAGCGCCGACAAGGATCTGAAAGATTACGATTATGATCCGCAGAAAGCCAAAGCGTTGCTGCAGGAAGCGGGCATAAAACCCGGCACCGAAATCTCACTGTGGGCGATGCCGGTACAGCGTCCTTACAACCCGAATGCGCGACGAATGGCAGAGATGATTCAGGCAGATTGGGCGCAGGTGGGCATTAAAGCCAACATCGTCAGTTATGAGTGGGGTGAATACCTGAAGCGCGTGAAGGGCGGCGAGCATCAGGCGGCGCTGATGGGCTGGACCACGGCGACTGGCGATCCGGATAACTTCTTCGGCCCGCTCTACAGCTGCACCTCGGCCAATGGCGGCTCCAACTCCTCCAAATGGTGCTATCAGCCGTTCGAGAAGATCATCACCGAAGCACGTGCTGAGCAAAACCATGACAAGCGCGTCACCCTGTATCGCGAAGCGCAGCAGATGATGCATGACCAGGTGCCTGCCGTGATGATCGCCCATTCGACAATTTTCGAGCCGGTGCGCAAAACGGTGAGCGGATATACCGTCGATCCGTTTGGCAAACACATTTTCTTTCCGGTCGATATTAAGGATTGATGATGGCAGCGGGCAATCCAAAGGCGGCCCGCTAGATTGCCAAAATCCTGGCGATTATGGCTTCCAGCGTTGACGCAACGGCTCTTCCAGCGCGTTCATTTGCTGCAGTAAAAACGTCATAAACACATTCAGGGCGGCACTGCGAGGTCGCCCTGATTGCGCCTGTAGCTGCAGGTTGCGCTGACTCAACTGATCAATTCCCACAGAACGTAATATCAAGCCGTGCGTTTCCGCCTCTTGCAGCACGGTAAAGGCGCTGCAAATGGTCAGGGCCAGCGGTGTACGCAGCAGGAAGTGGAACAGCGTTGAGAAGGTATCGCAGGTGATCACCGGTTCAATCAAATTGCCGCTCATATGGCTCGCCAGCTCAAACAGCTGGCGCACCGTGGTGTTTTGTTGCGGCAATGCCAGCGGATAGTGGCTGACATCGTTCAGGGTCACGTGTGTTGCGCTAGCCAGTGGATGGCTCTGATGCATCACCAGCAGCACCGGCGCTGGCCAGGAACCGATCACCTCCACACCGCGTTCAGCGTGCAGGCTAAATTGCAGTGCCAGATCGCATTCACCACTGCGCAATAACTCGGCGACACCTTGCGTACTCGCCACTTTGATATCAAACAGCACGCCGGGATTATCCTTACGGAAGGCGGCAATCATGCGCGGCAGCAGCGTAAAGGCCAACCCATCGGTACAGGCCACGCGAATCAGCGTGCGTCGTACGGCCTTTAATCCTTTGATTTCTGCCAGCGCGTATTCCATCTCCAGCATATTTTTGCGCACGTGATGAGCGTAAATTTCACCGGCTTCATTCAGCACCATACCGCGCGCATGGCGATCGAACAGCGGTACGCCGACCTGATTTTCCAGTCGCTGGATCTGCCTGCTGATGGCCGACACCGCCACAAACAGCTGTTCACTGGCCGCGCTGAGCGAACCGGTATTGGCGACAGCCAGAAAATAGCGGATCTCGTTGCTTATCATGCGAATGCCTCATGCTGGTGCATGCCTCGAAATCGGGCAGCGGAGCTTTGCCAAAAAAGCAAATCATACTCGATAAATTGATAATTGTGGCAAAGCAAGGTTTCCGCAAAGATGACAAAACCAAAATATCAATAAAAGACATGCAAACATGACAGCTAAAGAAGCGGTACAACAAGCCACCGCCTGGTTCGACAGCGGGGAGTTTCAGGAAACACTGGCCCGACGCGTGGCACAGCGCACCGAAAGCCAGCGCCAGGATCGCGACAACGAATTACAGCATTACTTGCAGGATGAAATTGGCCCTCAGCTGATCGCACTGGGGTTTACGCTGCACTTTATCGATAACCCTGAAGCCGCTCATCGCCCCTTCCTGGTGGCGGTGCGCATCGAAGATCCGTCTCTGCCGACCTTGCTGAGCTACGGCCATGGCGATGTGGTGTTCGGCGATGACGAAAACTGGCGCGAAGGCCTATCGCCGTGGCAGTTGGTGGAAGAAGGCGATCGCTGGTACGCACGCGGCAGCGCGGATAACAAAGGCCAGCACTGCGTTAACCTTGCTGCGCTGGAGCAGGTATTTAAAGCACGTGGTGGACGACTCGGATTCAACTGCAAAATGCTGTTTGAGATGGGTGAGGAGATCAGCTCTCCGGGTCTGGCTCAGCTGTGCCAGCATCATGCTGAACTGCTTAAAGCCGATCTGTTTATCGCTTCTGACGGCCCGCGTCTCAATGCGGTGCGCCCAACCCTGTTCCTTGGCTCCCGGGGTGCGGTCAACTTCCGTCTCACCGTCACCGCGCGTGACAACGCCTATCACTCAGGTAACTGGGGCGGCTTATTGACCAATCCGGGTACTCAACTCGCCAACGCCATTGCTTGTCTGGTGAACGAAAGGGGCGTGCTGCAGGTTGATGCGCTGAAACCTGACTCTCTCACTCAGCAAGTGCGCGACATCCTCAGCGACATCGAAGTGGGCGGGATGCCAGGTGACCCAGAGATTGATCCCACCTGGGGCGAGCCGACGCTTTCTCCGACAGAAAGACTCTACGGCTGGAATACACTGGAAGTCCTCGCGTTCCTGACCGGCAATCCTGCGCGTCCGATGAATGCCATTCCCGGTGAAGCCACGGCGGTGTGCCAGTTGCGCTTTGTGGTCGGTACCGATTGGGAAAACCTGGCTCAGCATGTGAGCGAGCACCTGGCGCAGCACGGTTTTGGCTACGTAAAAGTGGAGTTTATGCGCGGCTCACCGGCGACGCGACTCGATCCTACCGATCCGCTGGTGGATTGGGTGCTGGCGAGCATGGCAGAGACCAGCGGCAAAAAACCGGCGCTGCTGCCGAATCTGGGCGGTTCACTGCCCAACGAAGTGTTCTCAGACATTCTCGGCCTGCCAACCTTGTGGGTGCCGCACTCCTACCCGGCCTGCGGTCAGCATGGCGTCAACGAACATATGCTGAAGTCGATTGCGCGTGAAGGTCTGCAAATTATGACCCGACTGCTGTGGGATTTGGGCGAGCAGGGCAGCGAACTGGTGGCTAAACACCGTCTGCACGCAGGAGGTGGTGCATGAGTACGCTTAACACGGCTGCCCCATTGAGCAGCACCAAACCAAATCTGCACAAAACGCTGTTTGCCACCTGTATCGGTAATGCACTGGAGTGGTTTGATATTGCGGTGTACGGCTTCTTTGCCAGCTACATTGCCCATGCGTTCTTCCCCACCAGCGATCCCTCGGTCTCTTTGCTGCTGACCTTTGGTAGCTTCGGCGTCTCCTTCCTGATTCGTCCGTTAGGCGCGATTGTGCTGGGTAACTATGCCGACCGCCACGGGCGTAAAAAGGCGCTGCTGCTATCCATTAACCTGATGATGCTGGGCGGCGCGGTGATCACCTTTATGCCGAGCTACGGCACTATTGGTTTGATTGCGCCGTTGCTGATTCTGCTGGCGCGTTTGGTACAGGGCTTCTCAGCGGGTGGCGAATTCGGTAGCTCAACGGCATTTCTGGTCGAGCATTTCCCGGAGCGCAGGGCGTTTATCGCCAGCTGGCAGTTTGCCACGCAAGGCGCGAGTACGCTGCTGGCCTCGGCGTTTGGATTGGGGTTGACGCAGATCCTCACGGAGAGCCAGATTCAGGATTGGGGATGGCGTATCCCGTTTGCCTTCGGTCTGCTGATTGGTCCGTTGGGGATCTACATCCGCCGCCATGTGCATGAGCCTGCCAGTTTTGAAGCGCAAGCGCCGGAGGCCGCACCGCTGAAACGTCTGTTCGGGCGTCAGAAGGAGCTGATGCTGCTGGCGATTGGCCTGATGGTGATCTCCACCGCAGTAAACTACATGCTCAACTACGTGCCAACTTACGCCACCAAAAACCTGCATCTGCCAGGTTCCGCCGCGTTCACTGCGACCTTGCTGGCAGGAGTGATCCTGACAGTGGTGACGCCGCTGATGGGCTTACTGGCGGAGCGTGTTGGTCGCGTGCCGTTGATGTGGGGCTCGCTGATCCTGTTGATCATCACTATCTATCCGGCGTTTAAGCTGGTGGTGAATCACACCACGCCGACCACCTTGATTATTTTGGTGTGCTGGATGGCGTTGCTGAAATCGATCTATTTCTCGACGGTACCGTCGGTGATGGCCGACTTGTTCCCAATTGGTACTCGCGCCAGTGGGATGGCGATCAGCTATAACGTCGCGGTGACGGTGTTTGGTGGTTTTGCACCGCTGATTTGTACGCTGCTGATCACTGCCACCGGCACCAGCCTGGCACCCGGTTATTACCTGATGGCGATGTCGGTACTAAGTGGATTAGCCTTGCTACGCAGCCAGAAGCGTATCGCTTAAAAGCGGTTGAGCGGATTAGTTTGCCCCCCTATCTAAAGGCGAAGAGCTTAGGCATACCGGAGCTGCGCATTCCATTGCGCAGCCTGAAGAAATGCGCCAGTTATGGCGCGACTTCACCTCATGACGATACCTGGCTGGTAACCTATTCAGCCAGGTATTTCACTCAGGAGAATTGCAAATACGCCACGTGGGTCTGCAGATACTCTTCCAGTCCGTGACGTCCATCCGCACCACCAATACCCGATTTGCGCCAGCCTGCATGGAACCCTTGCATCGCCTCGAAGTTCTCGCGGTTGATGTAGGTCTCACCAAACTTCAACTGACGCAGCGCAATCATCGCCGTGTTCAGATTTTGCGTGTAAATCGAAGAGGTCAGGCCATATTCACAATCGTTAGCCAGCGCGACGGCTTCATCAAGGGTTTTAAAGGTCATCACTGGTAATACCGGACCAAAGATCTCTTCACGCATGATCTCCATCTCCTGACGCACACCGGTAATAATCGTCGGTTCGAAGTAGAACCCTTTATCACCGGCGCGTTTGCCGCCCAGCACTACTTTTCCGCCTTCAGACACTGCTTTGGCGACTTTCTGCTCCACGCGTTCCAGCGCGGCGGCGGTGATCAGCGGGCCCATGTCGATATCGGTTTGTTCGGCCGGATTGCCAAACTTCACCTGCTTCATTGCGGCAGTCAGAGCGGTGATAAAGCGATCATAAATGCCTTCCTGGACATACACGCGTTCCGCACAGTTGCACACCTGTCCGGTGTTGATCACGCGTGAGCTGACAATCGCCTTCACAGCGAGATCCAGGTCTGCATCATCCATGACAATCGCGGGGGCTTTGCCGCCGAGTTCCAGCGACACCTTGGTGACATTTTTCGCTGCGGATTGCATGGTGGCAATGCCCGCGCCGACGCTGCCGGTCAGGCTCACCAAACCGACTTTCGGGTTCGCCGCCAGCTCCTGACCGACTTCAGGACCATAGCCAAACACAAAGTTGATCACGCCCTTCGGCAGGCCAATCTCATGCACAATCTGCGCGAAAATCGCCGCGTTGTTAGGGGTGAGCTCACTGGGTTTGATGGCAATAGTGTTGCCGGTAATCAGCGCCGGAGCGGCTTTACGCGCAATCAGGAAGAAGGGGAAATTCCACGGCAGGATACCGGTGGTGACACCGATGGCTTTCTTAAATACAAAGATATTTTCATTTGGACGATCGCTATTGACGATTTCACCTTCATAACGACGCGCCCATTCGGCCATGTAATCCAGATAATCGGCGGTGAAAAGCACTTCAGTTTGCGCCAGCCCCTGCGTTTTACCGCCTTCCGCCACTATCGTGGCCGTCAATTCGGGTTCACGCTGGCGGATACCGGCGGCAATTTTATGCAACCAGTTGCCGCGTTCTACTGCGGGCAACGCTTCCCAGCCGGGTTGTGCAGTTTCTGCGGCCGCAATTGCCTGTGCTGCATCTTGCTGAGTGCCTTGCGGCACGCGTGACAGCAGCGCTTCAGTCGCCGGATTGATGACCTCAATCCATTTATCGTTCTGATCGTTTACAAACGCGCCATTAATGTAATGTTGATGGTGTGTTGTCATCTGTAGGGTCTCCGCGATCGGTTTCGTTATCAGGGTGTGAATCGAGAGTGAAACAGATCAAGGTGTAGCACCTTTTTGTCAGTGCCAGAGCGGATGACGAGATGGCAGAGAAGGGAAGAACGGTACGACAGACGCAGCATTCCTGTTGAAATGCCGCGTATTCAGCGTGTTAGCTAATCATCCTTTTCAGCAAAAATATCAGGAGCCTGGCACCGCCGCGCCGCTGGCGATAAACCAGGCGAGGAAACTGACGCCAGCAATGATGATGGCAATAGGGAAGAGCAGTCCGATTTTCATAATTATCCTGATCGTTAAGCGAGTTGAACAATGGCGCGATGGGTTTTCATCATACTGAACAGCTGGAATTGGCTGGCGTCATCCACCTCGCGCAGATGTTCGCCTTTCTGATACCGAATGCGGTGAACATGCCCGAGTTGACGCCACACCACGATGGCCGAAGCCAGCAGGGCGCAGTTCTCTTCGCTCTGGATGCAGTCAAGTGTGGCGTAACGTTCTTCATCCAATCCATTAATGAACACGTTTAACGCCTGGGGCGGCACAATGGCGCGGATATCATCCAGCATCACGCGGCTCACCTGCTGCGACAACAGCAGCGTCAACCTTTTGCTATTCATCTCATTCCTTCGTTGCGATGATTTTTCCAACGTTATACGGAGTTCGCCACGTCGGGGAAAGCTCATCGGGCGGCTTTGCGTGACTGCCATGTTAAACAGCAGGCTGGCAGTCAGTCAAAAACTGTGTCGATCAACACAACAAAAATAAAAAATATCCCCAATAATAAGTCACTTATAAAAATCAGTCAGAATGTTGCCTGCAAATGCGATTTTGTGATCCTCATGTTGAAGACCCGCCGAATTTTGCCAGCAGTGCGCGCTTTCCGGCAGCCATCCAAAGGCTGAAGAAAAGCTGCGCACCGTAGACTGCTGCTAATCGGGAAACTGTCGGTTTCCTGTGGGCCTCAACCTTACGAAGGAATAACAATGAACAGTGCCATTCTTGCCGGTATTTTATGGCATCTGGTGGGTGCCGCCAGTGCCGCATGTTTTTATGCTCCGTTTAAGCAGGTAAAAAAGTGGTCATGGGAAACAATGTGGTCAGTGGGCGGCGTGATGTCGTGGCTGATTCTGCCATGGGCGGTCAGCGCCGTGCTGCTGCCCAACTTCTGGGCCTATTACGGCAGTTTTAGCTTCTCGCAACTGCTGCCAGTGTTTCTGTTTGGAGCCATGTGGGGCGTCGGAAATATCAACTATGGCCTGACCATGCGTTATCTCGGCATGTCGATGGGCATTGGTATTGCCATCGGTATCACCCTCGTGGTGGGCACCTTGATGACGCCGCTGTTGCAGGGACGCTTTGTAGAGCTGTTCAGCTCGCCGGGCGGACGAATGACGTTGTTAGGCGTACTGGTGGCGTTGGTGGGTGTGGCGATCGTTTCACGTGCCGGTTTGTTGAAAGAGCGTGCACTCGGCATCAATGCCGAAGAGTTTAATCTGAAGAAAGGGCTGGTGCTGGCGGTACTGTGTGGCATCTTCTCCGCCGGGATGTCTTTCGCGATGGATGCGGCAAAACCGATGCATGAAGCTGCTGCCAATCTGGGTATCAACCCGCTGTACGTGGCATTGCCAAGTTATGTGGTGATCATGGGCGGCGGTGCGCTGGTTAACCTGGCCTATTGCTTTATCCGTCTGGCGATCAAACCTGAACTGTCGGTGCGCCGTGACTTCTCAGTGGCGAAACCGATGCTGATCGCTAACGTGGCCTTCGCCGTGCTCGGCGGCACCATGTGGTATCTGCAGTTCTTCTTCTATGCCTGGGGCCACGCGAAAATCCCTCCGCAATACGACTTTGTCAGCTGGATGCTGCACATGAGCCTGTATGTGCTGTGCGGTGGTTTGGTGGGTCTGGTGCTGAAAGAGTGGAAAGCGGTGGGGCAGCGTCCGGTTCGCGTGCTGTCGCTGGGTTGCGTGGTGATCATCATTGCCGCCAACATCGTCGGATTGGGCATGGCCAACGGCTAATGAATTGGCCGCTTTAGAACAAGCCTGACGCGCGGCAAGGTGCGTCAGGCTTTTATTTTGTCGCTCAGTGAGGCGTGCTGAGGAAGAAAACGCTGGCGCCAGGCGCTGGGTGTCAAACCGGTATCCCGCGTAAACACCACCGAGAAGTAATTGCTGTCATCAAAGCCGCAGCGAGCGGCCACTTCACTGATTAAACAATCCTGCGTGCGTAACAAATATTTTGCCTGGCACAGTTGCAGCTGCCGTAAATAGTGGCCCACCGTCATGCCGGTTTGCTGACGAAACAGCTGCTTCAGTGCACGCTCATTTAATTCATTTTGCTGGCAAAAATGGGCCAGGTCGAATGGGCGGTGCAGTGCACCCTGTAAGGCAGACATCAGTAAATCAAGCTGTTCACCCTCCGGCAGCGCCCATGGACGGTCGGCGGCATAACCATGGCGACGCAAGATCAGTGCCAGCTGCAGAAACAGGGCTTCAGAGAGCTGGATCGACAACGAATCGCTTTTACGGCTCTCCCGCTCGAGCTGGCTGATCACGCCACGCGCCAGCGCCATGCCGCGCGTGGTTAAGCGCCAGCAGCTGGGTGCATCATCGTCCTGCGGGGGCAGCAGCTGGCTCCAGTCCAGACTCAGACGAAAGCGATCGCGGCAGTAAAGAATGTTATCCAGCGCCAAATCGTTGACGCTGTCATAACTGTGGCAATCATTGTCGCGTATATAGAACACATCGCCGCAGGTGATCAACCACGGGCGATCGTTGAGCACGTGCAAGCCGTTACCGCGCCAGACGATCACAATTTCACTGAATTCATGACGATGCGGGGGGAAGGAGGGTTGAGGCATGCGTTCGGCCACCGCAATCGGCAGATTGGTGGCCGGGAAATAGTCTTCGCGCGTCAAAATCAGCGACATGGGAACCACTCCAGTTACATCATCTGCTGGCGCTCCGCTCGGGGCGCGCAGCCAAATTCCCGCCGGAACAGCGTGGAGAAGTGGTTGCTGTCACCAAATCCACACTGATAGGCGATGTCCGTTATGCGCATATCGCTATGGCGCAGTAAATGCCGGGCCTGCAATAAGCGCAGACGATTCAGGTAGCGCTGCGGCGTATTGCCGGTTTGCTGCTTCATCTGGCGATGCAGGGTGCGCAGCGAAAGCGAGAAGCGATCGGCCAGCGCATCCCATTCAATATCTTCACTGTAGTGCTCATTGAGCCAGTCAAGCAACCGATGCAGACGCGCTTCCTGATCCTGCGCCTGATCGTTGTGACCCGCCTCGCGCAGCAGCACCAGCAGTTGCAAAAACAGCTGCTCCTGATGCGCCTGTCGCTCCAGCGACCAGACCTCCTGCTGTTTCATCTGCGTCACAATCTGCAGCGCCTGCGCCATCACCTTGTGATTGATACGCCAGTGCGACAGATAGTTACCGTTTTCATCGCCGGGCAGCAATGACTGTAAACCAGAGAGAAAACGAAACGCTGCCGGGCTGCGGTACAGCACATTAGTCAGGCACAAATTCTCGGTCTGCTCATACAAATGGCGATCGTGATCGCGCACAAAGCACACGCAACCGGCGCACAGGGTCTGCGGCTGGCCGTTAAACACGTGAATACCGGAACCTTGCTCAACCAGCACGATTTCATGGAAATCATGATGATGTTCGGGAAAGGCCTGCTGCGGTACGCGCGGCTCAATAGCAATCGCGTAGTTTCCTTCCGGAAAGAAATCAGCACTGTGCAGAACGGTCATGATGCGCCTCTCGATTAACAATTTTGTAACCGAGTCTACGCAGGCGCTCTGCACCTTACCTTGAAATTTAAACCGCACAGCGCAGGAAAATGGCGAATTATTCAAGATCGGCCAGGTGATTGATGGAATTGCGGTAAAGCTCACAACTCTGTTGTTCCCCGGTTCTGTGAGCTTTCTCACGATCATCTTTGCCAGCCTGCCATCGACTATCACGCGCTGGCAGTAAGGGGAAGGTGGCAAAGCGCCAGTATTCATACGCTAAAGCCATCTCATCACAGGAAGAAACGCCATGAGTATGCGTAACATTGTTGCCATTGATTTAGGCGCATCCAGCGGGCGCGTGATGCTCGCACAATGGACCTCTGCTATCCAGCGCATCACCCTGCGTGAAGTGTGTCGTTTTGCCAACCAACGTGTTCGTCGCGCCGGTTATGACTGCTGGGATCTCGACAGTCTGGAGCAGGCGATTCGCGCAGGGCTGGCGCAGTTAGATGATGAGGGCATTGTGCCGGACAGTATCGGCATTGATACCTGGGGCGTGGATCTGGTGCTGCTGGATGCCAACGGCGATCGGGTGGGCGAAACGGTCAGTTATCGTGACTCGCGCACCGATGGATTGATGGCGCAAGCGATCAATGAGCTGGGCAGAGCCGCCATTTACCAGCGCACAGGTATCCAGTTTCTGCCCTTCAATACCCTGTATCAGATGCGTGCGCTGCACCAGCAACAACCGGGCTGGCAGGCACAGGTCAAGCATGCACTGATGATCCCGGATTATCTGCATTATCGTCTGACCGGCAACATGAACTGGGAGTACACCAACGCCACCACTACGCAGATGCTGAACATTGAAACTGGCGAGTGGGATAGCGAGTTGCTGTCGTGGGCAGGGATCGAAGCCGACTGGTTCGGCAAACCGACTGCGCCGGGCAACACCGTGGGCAACTGGGTTAACGCCAGTGGTAAAAAGATCCCGGTGGTGGCCGTCGCCACCCACGATACCGCCAGCGCGGTATTGGCCACGCCGCTGATGCAGGATGATGCCGCTTATCTCAGTTCTGGCACCTGGTCGTTAATGGGCATAGAAAGTCTGCAACCCTGCGTCAACCGCACGGCGCTCGACGCCAATATCACCAACGAAGGTGGCGCGGAAGGCTATCGGGTGTTGAAGAACATCATGGGCCTGTGGCTATTACAGCGCGTATGCAGCGAATTGCACATCTCAGATCTCTGCGCATTGATTGACGAAGCAAAAAATGAATCCGCCTGTCGTGCCCTGATCAATCCTAATCATACGCGTTTTATTAATCCCGCCAGCATGGTGCAGGAGATTCAGGATGCCTGCGCTGAGCAGCATATGCCGATTCCACAAAGCCCTGCAGCGCTGGCACGCACCATTTTCGACAGCCTGGCGCTGCTGTATCGCCAGGTGATAGGCGAACTGGGCAACCTGCGCGGAACCGCGATTCGCCAGTTACATGTGGTCGGCGGCGGCAGTCAGAACCCATTACTGAACCAACTCTGTGCCGATGCCTGCGAAATGCCCGTACTGGCCGGCCCCATTGAAGCCTCAACGCTGGGTAATGTCGGCTGCCAGCTGATGGCGTTGGGTGAACTGCGTGATGTGGCCGAATTGCGTCGCTGCATCGATAAAAATTTCCCGTTAGAAACGTTTGCACCTCAGAACGCCAGCATCTTTGCTGCCCACCAGGCACGCTTTGCGGCACTGAGCCAACCTGCTAAGGAACTTGCATATGACAAAGCTGATTGAACAAGCCTTTGAACTGGCGAAACAACGCTACGCGGCGTTGGGTATTGATGTGGACCAGGTAATGACCCAACTGGATGGCATCCCGGTGTCGATGCACTGCTGGCAGGGGGATGATGTTCGTGGCTTTGAAAACCCGAATGGCGAACTGACGGGCGGTATTCAGGCCACCGGCAATTATCCGGGACGCGCTCGCAACGCGGATGAGCTGCGTGCGGACATAGAAAAAGCCATGTCGCTGATCCCCGGCACTAAACGCCTCAACCTCCACGCCATTTATCTGGAAAGCGATTCGCCAGTTGAACGCGATGCCATTGAGCCGAAGCACTTTAGCGGCTGGGTAGAGTGGGCGAAATCCAACAAATTAGGACTGGATTTTAACCCCAGCTGCTTCTCACACCCGCTGAGCGCCGACGGCTTTACGCTTTCCCATGCTGATAAAGGGATTCGCCAGTTCTGGATCGACCACTGCAAAGCCAGCCGCCGTATTTCAGCGCACTTTGGTGAACAGCTGGGAACCCCATCGGTGATGAACATCTGGGTGCCTGATGGCATGAAAGATCTCACCATCGATCGTCTGGCACCGCGCGAGCGTTTGGCCAGCGCGCTGGATGAAGTCATCAGCGAGAAGCTCGACCCGCGTCATCATATCGATGCGGTGGAAAGCAAACTGTTTGGTATCGGCGCGGAGAGTTACACCGTGGGCTCCAACGAGTTTTGCCTCGGCTACGCCGCCAGCCGTCAAACGGCGCTGACGTTAGACGCCGGACATTTCCATCCTACCGAAGTGATCTCCGACAAGATTTCCACCGCCATGCTGTACGTGCCGCGCCTGCTGTTACATGTCAGCCGCCCTGTACGCTGGGATAGCGATCACGTGGTGCTGCTCGATGATGAAACGCAGGCCATCGCCACTGAGATCGCCCGCCACAAACTGTTCGACAAAGTGCATATCGGCCTGGACTTCTTTGACGCCTCGATTAACCGCATCGCAGCCTGGGTGATTGGCACCCGCAACGCCAAAAAAGCGCTGCTGCGCGCACTGCTGGAACCCAGCGATCAGCTGCGAAAATGTGAGCAGGAAGGGGATTACACCGCGCGTCTGGCGCTGCTGGAAGAGCAGAAATCTCTGCCATGGCAGGCGGTCTGGGAAGCCTGGTGCCTGCGCCATGATGTGCCCGCCGATGCCAGCTGGCTGAGTGAAGTGCGTCATTATGAACAACAAACATTGCGTCTACGATAAGGGATCTACCATGCAAAATATTCTCTCTTCTTCATTCGTTCAGAACATGGTGAAGGCGACCAGTGATATGTGGCTGAAAGGCTGGGATGAGCGCAATGGTGGCAATGTCAGCCTGCGTTTGCTGCCGGAGGAAGCGCAGGCCTGGTCAGCTGATTTTTATGCCGAACCGCGCTGTATTGAGTTAACCCAACCGGCGCCGGCGCTGGCCAACGATTGGTTCCTGGTCACCGGTTCTGGCAAATTCTTCCGTAACGTTCAACTTGATCCCGCCGACTGTCTGGCGCTGTTACAGGTGGACGACAAAGGGCTGTCGTACAAAATCCATTGGGGACTCAGCAACGGCGGGTTGCCGACCTCGGAACTGGCGGCGCATTTCCAGTCGCATAGCGTGCGCAAGCAGGTTTCCAATGGGGCTGACCGCGTGATTATGCACTGCCATGCCACCAATTTTATGGCGTTGAGCTACGTAGTGAATCTGGATTCCGCCCGTTTCACGCGCTTGCTATGGGAAGGCAGCACCGAATGTCTGGTGGTGTTCCCGGATGGCGTCGGTATCCTGCCGTGGATGGTGCCGGGAACCGATCAGATTGGTCAAGCCACTGCCGATGCCATGGCATCACACAGCCTGGTGATGTGGCCGTTCCACGGCATTTTCGGTGCCGGTCCGAATCTGGATGAAACTTTTGGACTGATCGACACGGCCGAGAAGTCTTCAGAAGTGGTGGTCAAAGCCTTGTCGATGGGTGGGATTCGCCAGAGCATCACCACCGAACAGCTGGTGGCACTGGGAGAACGCTTCGCCGTCAAACCGTGGCAAGCGGCATTGGATGCGGAGCGCAGTGATGTTGCGTAAAGCCTTTGTGATGCAGGTGCATGCGCACTGTCATGATGAATATCTGCGTCGCCATTCACCGATCTGGCCTGAGCTGGAACAGACGTTGAAAACTCACGGTGCGCACAACTATGCGATTTGGCTGGATGCGGAGCGTAATTTGTTATTCGCCAGCGTGGAGATAGAGTCGGAAGCACGTTGGGAGGCGGTCGCGAACACGGAAGTGTGCCAGCGTTGGTGGGCATCGATGAAAGATTTGATGCCATCGAATGCGAACAATAGCCCGATCAGCCAGGTGTTAAAACCGATGTTTTTTATGCCTTAAGGATTTCAAACATTACACTTTGGTGCAAGTCAGGGGCGGCCTGGAGGTCGCACCTGACTGCAAAGTGATAAAACATCGTCAGCAGGCTATGACGCGTTCAACGCGCAGTAGCCTGCCAGAGCGGGCCAGATGGCCATCTGCGTATCGACTATTCCATCGAGATCGTCACGGCTTGCGCCTTCACGGGCGCGCACTGACATGCCCTGCAACACGCAGGCCAGATAGCTGGCCAACGTACCGCTGTTGGCACACTGCGGCAATTCGCCACGCTGTTGCCGGACATCCAGAAACTGCTGCAAAGCCCGTTCCTGTGCATGGTGCTGCTTAGCCAGCATCTGTGCAATCTCGTCTGAGCCTGAAGAGAGCGCACTGGAGGTGCAGATAAAGAAACAGCCAGCGGGCTTATCGCACTCGGTAAAACAGGCTGCAGTAGCACGAAAATAGGCCTCAATCGCGGCTTTGACATCGAGTGTTTCATCCTTAAGCACCTGATTACGCTGCGCGCTGAAGGTATCGATGTAGCGCTGCATTGCTGCGCGGAACAAGCCTTCCTTATTCTCAAACTCCGCGTAAAGCGTCGGCGCTTTCGCCCCCGTCGCGTTCACCAAATCTGACAGCGAGGTGCCTTCATAACCGTGTGCCCAAAACAACATTAACGCTTTATCCAGCGCATCGTTGCGATCAAACACTTTGGGGCGACCACGCGTTTTGCGATTAAGCGTGTCGGTCATTTGCGTCATAGGGACACCTCACTGCATGAAGAACATGTGATTAAATTACCGATCGCTAACTAAATATGCAAGCGCAGCCGACATTCCCTCTCATTCACTTTGCCCGTTTGTGCTTTACCTGCGGCACAACACTCAAATCGATAAGTGAAAAAGGGCGCTAAAGCCCATAATCACGCCTCTTCTTAATAAAATAATGACCGTTAATAAAATGATTGACGAGATGCCCAGTTCGGCGCTAGCATTTAATTAACGGTTGTTAACTTAATTCAGCCGACCCCTTTCATCTGCATAAGAGAGACGATCATGAAAAGCATCAAAATGGTATTAGCCGCAGTCGCACTGTCATCCATCGCGTTTGGTAGCATGGCTGCTGAACTAGTGAATCAGGCACCATTGAACCAGCAGCAAATTGGTGTGGTCAGTGCATCAGGTAGCACTAACCTGACTTCACTGGAGAATCAGCTATCGGAGAAGGCGAGTGCTGCCGGAGCAAAGTCGTTCCGCATCACTTCGACCTCTGGCAACAACAAGCTAAATGGCACAGCGGTAATTTATAACTAATCACCAAAGCGCGAAGAATGGCGCAGGGGCGCACCGATGTGGGCCCCTGGTTATGAGCGGATTATCCGTTTGAACGGAGTTGCGGATACCGACGGAAGATGGCGATACACCAGAACAACGCAACCAGTCCAATTAACCCCCCCACGTTACCCACATCCGACATTTTCATATGCAGGCTGACCTGGTTCCCCAACAGGGCACCCGCACCAATCCCGATGTTATAAATACCTGAGAACAAGGACATCGCCACATCGGTGGCATCCGGTGCCAGTGACAGCACACGAACCTGCATCGCCAGGCCGATCATCATCATTGCCATGCCCCAGAAAATGCACAGCAGCGAAATGGCTGCAGGGCGCACGGCGGCAAACAGCAACAGCCCCATACTCAACGTGATGATGCCAATCGCGGCGAGTAACATCGCTGAGGGGAATTTGTTGCCCAGCGAACTGAACAGTACGCTGCCGATAATCCCGGATGAACCGAACAGCAACAGCAGTAAGGTCGTGAAGTTCTCATCCGCATTCGCGACCACCTGCATAAAGGGTTCGATGTAGCTGTAAGCGGTGTAGTGCGCGGTGACCACCAGCGTCACCAGAATATACATTGCTACTAACGCCGGACGGCGGAACAGCATCGGTACGCTACTCAGTGAGCCTGTGTGCTCGCTCGGCAGACGTGGCAGTATCCGCACCAGCAAAATTAGCAGCACCAACGCTGACAAGCCGATCATGCCGAAAGTGGTGCGCCAGCCGAGGTATTGCCCAACGATTCGGCCAATGGGCACGCCCAACACCATCGCCAATGCCGTACCGGTTGCCAGCATACTCAACGCCTGGGTTTTTTTGCCAGCCGGAGCAACACGAATCGCGAGTGAAGCAGTAATCGACCAGAATACCGCGTGCGCCAGTGCGATGCCGATGCGCGAAATCACCAGCGAGGTGAAATCCCATGCCACGGACGAAAGCACATGGCTGGCGATAAACAGAATGAACAACACCGACAGCAGCAGACGGCGTTCTATATTCCGCGTCAGTAGCATTAACGGCAGGGATAACAGCGCAACGACCCATGCATAAATGGTCAGCATAATACCGACATCAGCGGTCTTCATGGCGTAGCTCGCCGCTATATCCGACAACAGGCCAACAGGTACAAATTCAGTGGTATTAAAGACAAAGGCGGCAATCGCCAGCAGCACAACGCGTAGCCAGGCTGTTTTACGTGAGACGGTAGTTGGTTGCATGGGGTTCAAATCGATCTGACAGCGAGTGAGGGGGCGAAACGAGCCCGGTTAAGTGACCTGCATCACAAATTGGGGCTATTGTGGAGCATTAATGAGCGGATGAAAACCATATAGACCGTTTTTATTCCTGAATATTTTTTATCGCTGAAGACCTGGTTAATAGCCTGGGGTTATTATCAATTCTTGCTTTTTGGCTAAGGGGTGAACGCAGGCAAGAACAATCAAAGCGTAGCGCTTTATGATTCCGTGATGAGGAAGTCGGCTATTTCTGTATGAGAACGATGTGACAGCCGTACTTAACAACACGCCTTAAGCGCTACGCGATTGTCAGACCAGCATTATCAGAGTTGCACCATGTGTTTTAGCGCCACGCTATGCTGAGTGGTCAGGCTTTTTTTTACCGCCACCGGGCAACAATGCTCGCATCCCATCGCATTGGAATAGAATTTACGGGCTTGTTGAATGGCGGCCGTGGCGGTGTAGAAAGTCCCGAGAAAGCGCCGTGCACCATCGGAAGGGAGGAACGGGCAGCCTGTTGCATGTACCACATGGTTGTCGTTATAGCCTGCATGCTTATCGACGTAATAATAGAGTTGCATCTAACGTCCTCATTGCTGTGAAAAAAGAAAATCTAACTATTGTTGGAATAAAATGGATTATAGCGACGAATTGTCGTTTTGTTTTAAGTGGGACTATTTGAAAGCGCGATTCTGACGGCTTAAGCGAGAAGCGGGGCGCAGCGGCCCCGTCGTTTAGATGAAAGGTATTACAGTTTTCGGCACTGTAAACGCCAGCCGACGAATAAGGCCAGCAACAGCAACACACTGATGAACAGCGTCACGCCCGTCCAGCCATAGCTGTGCCAGAACACACCGCCTAATGTGCCCGCCACGCTGGAACCCACGTAGTAGCTGAATAAATAAAGTGACGATGCCTGGCCTTTGGCGCGGCGTGCGCGTGGACCAATCCAACCGCTGGCAACGGAGTGCGCGGCAAAAAAGCCCGCTGTAAACAGCATCATGCCGGGCAGTATCAGCCAGAGTGAATCAAATGCGGTGAGCAACAACCCAACCAGCATAATGGCGGTGGCGCCAATCATTACCGGACCACGGCCAAAGCGGCTGGTCATCGCGCCTGCTTTAGGAGAACTCCACGAGCCGGTCAGATAAACCACCGACAGCAGACCCACCACCGCCTGGCTTAGCGACCAGGGTGCGCTCAACAAACGGTAGCCAATGTAATTAAACAGCGTCACAAACGCGCCCATCAGCAGGAAACCTTCTGCAAACAGGAACGGCAAACCCTTGTCGCGCCAGTGCAGGTGGAAATTGATAAGTAAACTGCGCGGTCGCAACGAAGCGGGACGGAAATGACGTGATGCCGGCAGAATCTTCCAGAACATCAGTGCGCCTGCTAGCGAGAAGCAACCGATCACCCCAATGGCTACACGCCATGAGAAGAAATCGGTCAGCACCCCGGTGAGCAAGCGTCCGCTCATGCCGCCAATAGAATTGCCGCTGATGTACAGCCCCATCGAGAAGGCAATAACGCGGGGATGAATCTCTTCACTTAAATAAGTCATCCCGACCGCTGCCACACCGCTGAGAGACAATCCAATCAGTGCACGCATCATCAAAATGCCTTGCCAACTGGTCATGGTGGCCGAAATCAACGTGCAAATGGCGGCGAGCATTAAGGCAGTGACCATCACCGACTTACGCCCGATGGCATCGGAGAGCGGGCCGGTCACCAGCAAGCCCAGCGCCATCAAACCCGTTGAGAGTGACAATGAAATACTGCTCTCAGCGGGAGAGACGCCAAACTGCTGTGACAACACGGGCAGAATTGGCTGCACACAATACAGCAGCGCGAAGGTGGCCAATCCAGCGGAAAATAATGCCAGCGTGACGCGCATAAACTGCGGCGATCCACGTTCAATCCATTCGGAGGAGGCTACGGTTGAATCAGGCTTAGCGGACAACTCGTCTTCACGAATTGTCACTGCCTGGGAAGAGCGACTCACGGAATATCCTTAGATAAGAAACGGTCTGATTACTGTAGGAAAATGAGAATAGGTTGTACAATATATTAATAATCTCAAATGAGACGTTTAAAGTATGAATATTGAGTTGCGCCATCTGCGGTATTTCATCGCCGTTGCGGAAGAGCTGCACTTTGGCCGCGCGGCGCAGCGGCTGAATATCTCCCAACCGCCGCTCAGTCAACAGATTCAGCAGCTGGAGCAGGAGATTGGCGCACAGCTGTTTACCCGCACTAATCGCAGCGTGCAGATCACACCTGCCGGTCAGTTGTTTTTACAGGATGCGCGCGTCATTTTGCTGCAGGTTGAACAAGCCGCCAGTAGGGCAGCGCGTGTGCACAGTGGACAGGAAGGCGAGCTGCGTATTGGTTTCACCTCTTCCGCACCCTTCACCGGCCTGGTTTCGGACGCGCTGTATCAATTTCGTCAGCGTTGGCCGGAAGTGCATATTTCGATGCAGGAAAATAACACGCGTCAGCAGTTAGCACCGCTGCACGAAGGTCGGCTGGATTTGGGGGTGATGCGCAACACACCGTTGCCAAGCGATTTACAGCATCGGGTGCTGTTGCGCGAGCCGTTGTGCGCGCTGGTGCACTGGGCACATCCGCTAGCGGATGCCGAAACGATCTCTATTCAGGCACTGGCCAACGAGCCCTTCGTGTTTTTTGATCCACAGGGGGGCACCGCGCTGTACGGGGAAACACTGGCGCTGTTGCACCGTTATCAAATCAAACCGTTTATTACACAGGAAGTGGGCGAAGCGATGACGATTCTCGGTCTCGTTGCTACCGGATTAGGAGTGTCCATATTACCGGCTTCTTTCCGGCGTGCGCGACTGGCTGATGTGGTGTGGATTCCCCTGCAGGAGCACGATGCCATTTCTGAAGTCTGGCTGGTCTGGTCAGCCACGCGGCAACCCACTGCGCAAATGCACAATATGATGCAATTGATGATGCAGAATGCCGAAATTTAAATCGTCTGATGATCAATGGCCCGATCTTTATGTGCGATAAATCACATTTCTAATCAAATATTTGACGCTGCCTGCCAATCTGCATCACCATAGCTGCTGTTTATTTAGAAGCGCGAAAATATCCGGGAGCAGGGCGTGAATCTGGACAGTCAGCCTGGCCACATTGACCAAATAAAACAGACCAACGCAGGTGTGGTTTACCGACTGATTGACCTTTACGGCCCGATTTCGCGTATTGAGCTTTCTAAACGTGCCCAGCTGGCACCCGCCAGCATCACCAAAATTGTGCGTGAAATGCTCGATGCGCATCTGGTGCAGGAAACCGAGTTCCAGGATCCAGGCAGCCGTGGCCGTCCGGCCATTGGTTTGATTCTTGATACCCTCGCCTGGCACTATCTTGCCATCCGTATTCAACCGGGACATATCACGTTAACGCTGCGCGATCTGAGCAGCCGTGCTTTGCAGGAAGATCGACTGCCACTGCCTGCCAGCGCTGACCAGCCGCTGCTGCAAACGCTGCAGCAAATGGTTAATGACTTCTTCATCCGCCATCAGAACAAACTTGAGCGTCTTACCGCGATTGCCATCACCTTACCCGGTTTAATTAACGCGGCATCGGGTGTGGTGCATCGCATGCCGGGCTATGACGTGCAGGAAATGCCGTTAGGTGAAACACTTTCCTCGCTTACAGGGTTACCGGTATTTGTGCAACATGACATCTCCGCCTGGACGCTGGCCGAAGCGCTGTTCGGTGCTTCGCGCGGTGCGCAGGATGTTATTCAAATAGTGATTGATGAAACGGTTGGTGCGGGTGTGATCAGCGGGGGCCAGCTTTTGCACAAACGAGGTCGTGCGCTGGTAGAAATTGGGCATACGCAGATCGATCCTTACGGCCAGCAGTGTTACTGCGGTAATCATGGCTGTCTGGAAACCGTGGCCAGCACAGGCAGTTTATTGCAGCTGGCGGCCCAGCGTTTATCTTCGCAACCCGACAGTTTGCTGCATCGGGAACCGCTAACCATCGCCAGTTTATGCGCAGCCGCGCAGCAGGGCGATCGACTGGCGCGTGATGTGATTGCCGGTGTCGGCCACCACATTGGTCGCATGTTGGCAATGATGGTGAATATCTTCAATCCCCAACAAATCCTGATTGGTTCTCCGCTTAATCAAGCCGCTGAGGTGCTGTTTCCTGCCGTTAGCAGCACCATTCGTCAGCAGGCGTTACCCGCATACAGTCATGAGATCCAACTCGCCCCTACCAGCTTTAGCGATCCGGGCACTTTTGGTGCCGCCGCGCTGATCAAAGACTCACTTTATAGCGGCCATTTGCTGGTAAAACTGTTGCAAGGCTAATCACTGCTCGCCTTAAGTTTGCGCTAACGCAATCTGCCATCCGAGATATTTCCTTAAACTGCCTTCTTCGCAGGTTACACATCGCTTCAACGAAGGAGGAATAAGGTGAAAACAATCTTTGTCACCGGTACCGACACTGCGGTGGGTAAAACCGTCGTGTCACGCGCGCTTCTGCAGTGTTTCGCCAAAGCGGGTCTCTGTGCAGCAGGCTACAAACCTGTTGCTAAAAGTGCACAGCACACGCCAGACGGATTGCGTAATAAAGATGCTTTGCTGCTGCAGCAGGCATCGGGGCTTGAACTGCCTTACCAGGCGGTGAATCCCATCACCCTGGAAGAAGATGAAATCAGCACCAGCGCATCCGTGCGAATGGATTATCCGTTGCTGAGCCGCAGCCTTGAGCAGTTACAAAGCCGCGCCGCGCGGGTGGTGGTGGAGGGAACTGGCGGCTGGCGCAGTCTGATGAATGATCTGCAGCCGTTGTCCAGTTGGGTTCAACAGGAACAACTGCCGGTCGTCATGGTGGTGGGCATTAAGGAAGGTTGCATTAGTCATGCTTTACTGACCGCTGATGCCGTTGCTCGTGATGGGCTGTCTTTGGTGGGCTGGGTCGCCAACCGGATTAACCCAGGATTGGCTCATTACGCTGAAATCATTGATGTTCTGCGTGAAAAGCTAGGCGCACCGCTGCTCGGTGAGTTGCCTTATCTGCCGCGTGCCGAGCAGCGTGAGCTGAGTGGTTATCTGAACATTTCCCTGCTGGATGAGGCATTAATGCACGTTGATAGTGCACAGCCTGCGGCCTGATGAAACGAAGTGATGCAAATGATCGGTGGCTGAATCTAAGGTTTCGGGTTCAGCATCCGAGATCGCTCTGCTTAAATCAGCTTATAATCATGCGGTTATAAATTTTTTACTCAATGTGAGTGCCAATGGCGTGAATCATGCATCAGCCATGCTGATGAATATTCTGCCGGAGCACACACATGTCGCACTCCCCTAAAGGTTTATTGTATGGGCTTGATGCCCGTATTGGTCCTGTTCCCGCCTTTTTCGCTGCGTTGCAGCACGTCCTTGCCAGCGTGGTAGGGATCATTACACCGCCACTGATTATTGGCTCAATCCTCGGATTGCAGACTTACATTCCGTATCTGATCAGCATGTCTTTGCTGGTTTCCGGTTTAGGGACATTTCTGCAGGCGCGTCGCTTTATGGGGATTGGGGCGGGCATGATTTGCCTGCAAGGCACCAGCTTTGCTTTTCTCGGCGTCATCTTATCTGGCGGTTTGATGGTGAAAGCGCAGGGCGGTTCACCGGAAGCAATCATGGCGATGATCATGGGCTGTAACTTTGTGGCCGCGTTTATCCCCATGTTGATCAGCCGTTGCGTAGCGCCGTTGCGGAAAGTGCTGACGCCGGTGGTGACCGGCACGGTGATTACCTTGATCGGCATCAGCCTGATTAAAGTGAGCATCACCGATTGGGCTGGCGGCCATAACGCCACTGACTTTGGTGCGCCAGGAAATCTGGCGCTGGGCGCGCTGACGCTGCTGGTGATTATTGTGCTTAACCGTTCCCAGAATCGCTGGATGCGCCTTGTTGCGGTGGTAGCAGGTATCGCCGTGGGCTGTCTGGCGGCGGCACTGACCGGCCATCTGCCCATCAAACCGATGATGTCCAGCCACTTGCTGGTTTTGCCTTCATTTTTCCGCTTTGGTTTCGATTTTAGCTGGAGCATTTTCGTGCCGATTGCGCTGGTATCGGTGATTTGCGTGATTGAGGCGGTAGGGGATTTGACGGCGAATTGCCTGATTTCGCAGCAACCCATTGAGGGCGACGGTTTTCAACGTCGTTTGCAGGGTGGCATTTTGGCTGATGGGATTAGCTGTCTGTTCGCCGCGATGTTTTCGGCATTCCCTAATACTACCTTTGCGCAGAATAACGGTGTGATTCAGATGACCGGCGTGGCCAGCCGTTATGTTGGCATGGTGATTGGTGTGATGCTGTTGCTGTTAGGGGTGTTTCCGGTGATCGGCAATGTGCTGCAGCAAATCCCTGCGCCGGTACTTGGCGGCGCCACACTGGTGATGTTTGGCAGTGTGGTGGCGGCAGGCATTCGGGTGATGACGCAATCCCCGTTGGGACGCCGTGAGATGTTGATCGTCGCGGTGTCCTTTGGTATTGGCTTGGGTGTGGAAGCGGTACCCGAGGTGTTGAAGCAGTTGCCACCGTTGGTGAGTAATTTGTTTGGTCATGCGGTGACCACGGGGGGCATTCTGGCGATGCTGTTGAATATCGTGCTGCCATCGGAGCGGGGTGATGAGCGGGTTATCGGTGCGGTGGAGGAAAATCACTGATTTGAGTCTGTGGTTGCGTTGGGAGAGTTGGGGAGCTAAACCGCTGGCTGTGAGTTTGTGCGTACGTCGGAAGAGGTGGGGATTTAAACCACTGGCTGTAAGTCGGTGCGTACGTCGGAAGAGTTGGGGATCTAAACCACTGACTGTGAGTTGGTGCGTACGTCGGAAGAGGCGGCAGATCGTAAAGACGCCATAAACCATCCCTGGGGCTCGGCCCGCGCCATCCCTGGCGCAGGACGCTTTACTCCTCTGCCGCCTCTTCCAACGCTTTAGCTGTTGTGCGGTTTGTCTGGATTCAGGCTGCTGTGCGTCTTGTTAAGGATTCAGTCTGCGGCGCGTACGTCCTGAGCTGAGATAATCCGCGATATAGTCTTGCGAAATCTCACCGCTGTAGCGTCCTTCCTCATCGACGATCGGCATCCAGACGGTGTTGTGCTCATACAGCTTGGATAGCACCACGCGCAGATTCTCTTCAGCCTTACCCGTCACTTTGAAGGTATGCAGCATCTCCTCGCAGCGTCCGGCAGCATTACGTGCTTCGCGACGCTTCACAAATCCCAGCGGCTTGCCATCATTATCTACCACGGTGACCGATCGCATGTCGTTGTCATCCATGGTGGCGAACGCCTCCTGCAACGGCGTGCTGCGCTGCACGGTGATAGTTGGCTGTTGATCGGTGACGTCGCCCGCCTGCACCAGCAGCAGGCGTTTCAGCGTGCGGTCCTGTCCAACAAAAGAGCCGACAAAATCATTGGCCGGTTTTGCCAACAGCTCGTCGGGGCTAGCGCACTGTACGATTTTGCCCTGTCCAAACACCGCGATGCGGTCACCCAGTTTGAGTGCTTCATCAATATCATGGCTTACCAGCATTACGGTTTTCTTCAACTGGCGCTGCATTTCGAGAAACTCATTCTGAATCACTTCACGGTTGATTGGGTCGACAGCACCAAACGGTTCATCCATCAGCAGTACCGGTGGATCAGCAGCCAGCGCGCGGATCACGCCGATACGCTGCTGCTGACCGCCGGACATTTCTCGTGGATAGCGATTCAGGAATTTGCTGGGATCGAGCGCCACCATGCTCATTAACTCGGTAGCACGTTCGCGGCAGCGCTTTTTATCCCAGCCCAGCATGCGCGGCACCACGGTAATGTTTTCTTCGATGGTCATGTTGGGGAACAGACCAATCTGCTGAATTACGTAGCCGATATTTCGGCGCAGCGTCACAGTATCTTGTCCGCTGGTGTCTTCACCGTTGATCAAAATCTTTCCGCTGCTGGCTGGGATCAGACGGTTAATCATTTTCAGCGTGGTGGTTTTGCCACAGCCGGAAGGGCCGAGCAGCACGCACATCTCTCCGGCAGGTACTTCCAGGCTGACGTTGTCCACGGCGTTGAAGGCGGTGCCGTTTTTTTGTGTAAAGGTTTTCGTCAGGTTTTCCAGTTTTATCATTATCGAATCCCCTTAGGAGTCAGCGCCGACTGCAAACGGTGCAGTAGCCAATCAAGCACAATCGCTAATAAACAAATCATTAATGCACCGGCAATCAGCATGCGCACATCACTGCCGCTGATGCCATCCAGCAGTTGTAATCCCAATCCACCTGCGCCGATGACTGCGGCAATCGCCATTACGCCAACGTTCATGACAACCGCAGTACGGATACCGCCGAAGATTAACGGCAGCGCCATCGGAATTTCGACCCAGCGCAGGCGCTGCCAGAAAGTCATGCCTATGCCGCGACCGGCTTCACGCAGCCCTGGCGACAGGTTTTCCAGTGCGGTGTGGGTGTTACGCACAATCGGCAGTAGGGAGTAAAGGAATACCGCGCAGATAGCGGGCAGCGCACCAATACCCTGACCGATCATGGAAAACAGCGGAATCATCAGACCAAACAGCGCGATGGTTGGAATCGTCAGTACGATGGTGGCGATACCGAGCACTGGCGTCGCCAGCCATTTAAAGCGCACAATCAAAATGCCCAATGGCACGCCAACAATGATGGCGAATCCCACTGCAACCAGCACCAGCCAGGTATGCTGCCAGGTTAAGGCCATCAGGGTGTGCCAGTTACTCATGATGTAATGCAAAGTCTCCATGACGCCTCCTTACAGCATGTTTTTCGATTGCAGGAAATCACGCGCCACCTGCTGCGGTGACTGATGATCGATATCAACACGTTTGTTCATCTCGGTGATCGCTTCGTCGGTGATCAGCGGTGAGAGTTGATTGAGGGCCGCATCCAGCCCCGGATGGCTTTTCAACACATCCAGACGTACGACTGGCGTGACGTTGTAACTTGGGAAGAAATGCTTATCATCTTCCAGCACCTTGAGTTCAAAGCCTTTTACTCGGCCATCGGTGGTATAAATCAAGCCCGCATCGACAAAACCATCACGTACCGCGTTGTACACCAATCCCGGGTCCATCTGGCGAATCTGCGGGCGATCTAGCGGCATGTCGTAGGCTTTCTGCAACGGCTTCAGGCCATCGGAACGGCCGGAGAACTCTAAGTCGAGCCCGAGTTTCCAGTTGTGGTCGGGGTCGGTTTTGCGCACCTGTTCCAGTTTGGCAACGAGCTGTGACATGGTGCTGATGCCTTCTTTATCGGCGCGTGCACGCTGCATGGCAAATGCATAAGTGTTGTTCATTGGCGCGGGATCGAGCCACACCAGGCCCAGTTTGGCATCGAGTTGTTTAACGGTTTTATAAGCCTCTTCAGATGACATCGGTTTGTTGATGTGGTTAAAGATGATCAGCGAGGTACCGGTGTACTCCCAGGTCATATCGATTTGCTTGTTGATCATCGCATTACGACCAATCGTGGTGGCGATATTGGTCTTAGGGACCACCTGAAAACCTTTCTTTTGCAGCCAGAGCACGGTCATGGCAGATAAAATATGCTGTTCGGTAAAGCTCTTGGTTGCCATCACAATCGGTGTTGCCGCGGCGGCGGATTGGCTGATGGCCAGTGTGGCGGCCAGTGCCAGCGCGGTGTGTTTCACCCAGCGCGTTAAGTTATGCGTTTTACCCATCACTTAGCTCCTTGTGTTAAGCCGCAGAGTGCGGGCTGAGGAAACGACCCAATGCTGCCAGCAGCAAATCGAGGATCAACGCAAACAGGGCGGTGGCCACGGCGCCGAGGATCAACGTAGGGAAGTCATTGAGGTAAATGCCGGGGAAAATCAGTTCGCCAAAACTGCTGGCACCAATCAGGAAGGCCAGCGGTGCCGTACCGACATTGATGGCGGTCGCAATCCGCACACCCGCCAGAATCACTGGCAAGGCATTGGGAATTTCTACCTGACGTAAACGCTGGAATTTGGTCATGCCGATGCCGTTGGCAGCTTCAATCAGTGACGGCGGTACGGCGCTTAATCCGGAATAGGTATTACGCACGATAGGTAACAATGAGGCGAGGAACAGGGCGATTAACGCAGGCCGATCGCCAATCCCGACAATGACCATGGCCAGTGCGAGAACAGCCAGCGGCGGCAAGGTATTCCCGACGTTAAAGATCTGCATCACATATTCAGCCCAACGACGAGCAAACGGGCGGCTGAGCAAAACCCCGCTCGGAATGCCAATCAGCAGGGCGAAAAACATTGACCAAAACACTAAAAACAGATGCTGCTGACCCAGATAAATTAAGTCTTCTTGCCGGTCGCGCAACGTATTCAACCCGATTCCCCAAACCAGCAGGGCAATCACCGCGACGATGGCCAGTAGTGCCAGCCCGGCTCTACTAACGAGCGATGCATTTTGCATGCGAAAGTCTCCCTGATTCGACAAATTGTTCGATCTTGTTATGTCATTTCACGGTTGAAGGCGTAGTGGAGAACAAACCACATACGAAAATCCTTCACGTTAATAAATTGCAGATAAAATGACTGTTAGATGGTGCTTTTCCAGCGAATAACTGGAAAGTGCTGTTAAAAGCTATAGCAATGCTTAGCGTATTGCGCCAGTTTTCACGGCAAAATCAGACAGATAGAAGAGCGGTTAAAACCTTCTTAACCCGCATGAAGTAAGGCATCATCTGACAATAAAAAAAATTCATCGAATTATGTGACATTGTCACATAATGGGCGCACGCAGAGGAAACTCGTCTGATGGAAAATCAGCTAGCCTTGAGAGAAAAAGGGAGACGTATGACTGAAACTGCAGAATTGAACACGGAACATCGCCACTGGATCCTTATCGCCTGCATGCTCGCCATGTTTATGGCCGCGATTGAAGTCACCATTGTGGCGACCGCGATGCCGACCATTATTGCTGAACTCGGCGGTTTCTCGCAGTTTGGCTGGGTCTTCTCTATCTATTTGCTGACTCAGGCGGTGAGCGTGCCACTGTATGGTCGGCTTGCTGATATGTGGGGGCGTAAACGACTCTTTTTCATTGGCGTCTCGCTGTTCCTGATCGGTTCGGTATTGTGCGGTTTTGCGCATACCATGACGTGGTTAATTCTGTTTCGCGCGTTTCAGGGGCTGGGGGCAGGCGCGATTATGCCGCTCACCAGTACCATTGTGGCCGACATCTACTCCCCGCGCGAACGTGCCCACGTGCAAGGCTGGCTCTCCAGCGTCTGGGGTGTCGCGGCTATTATTGGGCCGCTGAGTGGTGCCTGGCTGGTACAGCATTTTAGCTGGTCGGTGATTTTCTGGGTTAATGTGCCGATCGGTCTGTTTTCCATGCTGCTGTTAGCGCGTTTCTTACCGGCGCGTGAGCATCACAAAGGGGCGACGCTGAATCTTACCGGCAGCTGCTGGCTGATGATTTGCGTTACGGCACTGTTAGTGGCGCTGTTGCAGGCGGATGCCCTTGGTTACTGGTTACTGGCATTCCTGTTATTGGCACTGCTGGCGGGCTGGCAATTAAAACAGCATGAACAGCGTGCTGAAGCACCGCTGTTTCCTCTCGCCATCTGGCGCAGCCGTCTAATTCTGGCAGGCAATGCCGGTAATCTGATCATTGGTGCCACCATGATGGGCATCAGCGCGTTTCTGCCAACCTGGATTCAGGGTATTACTGGCGGTACACCGCTGCAGGCGGGGAGTGCGTTGGCGATGATGTCGATTGGCTGGCCGTTAGCCAGCACGCTGAGTGGCCGATTAATGCTGATCACTTCCTACCGTTTTACCGCGCAGCTGGGAGCCTTGTTATTGATTGCGGGTAGCGCGCTACTGCTGCTATTGCGTACCGACAGTTCAATCATGCAAGCGGGGCTGACTGCTTTTGTCATCGGCACCGGCATGGGCATGACCAGCACCACCTTCCTGGTGTCGGTGCAAAACCATGCGCACTACGACATTCGTGGCATTTGCACCGCGTCAATTATGTTTAGCCGCATGCTGGGTTCAGCGATTGGTACTGCGCTGATGGGGGCGGTGCTGAACTTCAATCTTGCGCAGCGTCTGCCACAGGCCAGTGATCCGATGCAGCAAATCATGTCACATGAAAGCCGTCAGTCACTGTCCGAAGCGACGTTGCATCAGTGGACCGGACAGATCGCTGCTTCGCTGCATTGGGTGTTTGTGGTGGCGTTAGTGATTGCGATGCTAACGTTGTGGATTGCGTGGTTGATGCCGCGTCAGCGCCCAGAGGCAGAATAGAAAAGGGCGGCCATCAGCCGCCCTTTCAGTATTACTGCGCGGGAGCATCCTGTGAACTGCCTGCGCTGGCCGGGACATTGCTTTCACTGTCTCGGCCGTTTTTCTTGTACACAATTTTCTGGCTGTCATTTTCGCAGTGACCCACTACCTGGCCGCCCGCTTGATCGGCCTGATCGTTAGGCACGATATCCAGCGTAAAGTCCGATTCGGCCACGCCGTTACTGACGATCTTCTTACTGATATCCGCTTTAACAGTTTCACAGGAAGCCTGCGCCAGCATCGGCAACGCCAGCATTGCCATCAACATCACTGCATTACGTTTTTTCATCACACTCTCCTTAGTTCTGAATTCTCTTGAAAACTATAGCAGCAACAGCGAATTAAGGGGCGATCGTACGGCCGGTACGACGATCAAGGCAGCGCAGAGTGTTCGGTTCCCAATACGCATTGACGTTATAGCTCTTCTCGCAGCTATCACGGGTGTCGAAAGCTTTATCGGTTTTATCGAACTCTTTCTCGACGCGCGTGTTGACCTTATTGCGCAGATTCTTCGTGTCGTTCCACTGTTCTTTGCTTTGACGCGCGGCTTCGTTGCTGGAAGCACTGTTGCCGTTCTCAATGATCAGGCGGTCGGTTTGGGCCGATGCCAGCGGTACAGTCAGCAGCGCGCCGCAGGTTAACGTCACAGTCAGCAGGAGAGAAAACAGGTTTTTCATAGTGATTTCCTTTAGTTAACACCAGCACAGCCAGAAACCCGGCTGTCACAACCATGAGGGCTATTATATCATCGCTGCAACTTTGCTCACCAGCGGTGAGCCTTTTGTTTAGGCGAGAGAGAGATTTTCTATGCTGGTGAAAACCACTTTACTGTTTTTTTTGACTGCGATTGCCGAAATTGTCGGCTGTTTTCTGCCGTGGCTGTGGCTGAAGAAGGGAATGACCGCGTGGCTTTTACTGCCTGCAGCGGCGAGTCTGGCGTTGTTTGTCTGGTTGCTGACGCTGCATCCGGCAGCAAGCGGTCGTGTGTACGCGGCTTACGGGGGTGTCTATGTGGTGACGGCGCTGATTTGGCTGCGCGTGGTGGATGGCGTCAAGCTCAGTACATGGGATTGGATTGGCGCGCTTGTAGCGTTTAGCGGCATGTTGATTATTGTCGCTGGTTGGGGCCGGGCGTAAGCGATGGGCGCAACCTGTGCGCCCGTGACAATATTCAGCCTTTATGCACTTTCAGACCCGCAAGCGTCTGGGAGACCGGCATGATTTCCAGCGTATTGATATTGACGTGTTTAGGCAGTGTCGTGACCCAATACACCGCTTCAGTGACATCTTCCGCTGTCAGCGCGGTGGTGCCTTCGTAAACGGCATCCGCACGCCCATCATCGCCTTTGAAGCGCACATTAGAAAACTCGGTGCCACCCACTAAGCCCGGCTCGATATCGGTGACGCGCAGCGCGGTACCGTGCAGATCGGTACGCAGATTGAGGCTGAACTGGCGCACGAATGCTTTGGTCGCGCCATAAACGTTGCCGCCCTGATAAGGCCAGCTGCCCGCGATGGAGCCGATGTTTACGATGTGACCGACATTGCGCTCCACCATGGCGGGCAGCACGGCACGCGTCATGTACACCAAACCTTTGTTGTTGGTGTCGATCATATTTTCCCAGTCTTCAATATTGGCTTTGTGCGCGGGCTCGATCCCTAATGCCAGACCGGCATTATTCACCAGCACGTCGATTTCACGCCACTCTGCGGGCAGCGCAGCGATAGCTTCATCGATAGCGGCGCGATTACGCACATCCAACTGAACGGTATAAAGGTTGGCACCCAACTCCTCTTTTAGCTCTTTCAGACGCTCTGCGCGGCGTCCGCTGGCAATCACTTTATGACCATTAGCGATGAAGCGACGGGTGATGCTCTCACCAAAACCGGCGGTGGCGCCAGTGACAAAAATAATCATCTCACTGTTCCTTAAACAATTGTACGTCAATGTTAACCAATTGATTTTAAATTTAAAAACCAACAATGAAACTCTACGAATTATGGGCGGGGGAAGCGAGATCATTTTGTGAGTGCCTGGTTGAGCAAATTTACCCGGCTGTAATCAGCTCTCCAATCCATAAACCGTATACATCATAAACCATCTATGCAGGCTCATGGTCTTTGTGCGTTGCGATAAATGTGGGATTAGCCGCTGTGGAGGGAATTTAACATGCGCAACAATCTGGCTTTGAGGAGGGCGGAGGCACGGGCACAGCGCTGCGTAACATGGGTCAATTCATGCTAACAGGTTGCATGCTTTGGTTGATTCAAGACATGCTGCTGCTTTTATGACTCACCGAGCCTGACGTGTGCTATCTGGCTGGCGGTGAGAGGTATTCAATTCATAACCGGATTCGGCCTGCTGTTTGCTCAGCGTTGCGAACGAAAGCGAACCTGGCATCGCGGTTTATCACCACGATACCAGGCGCCTGTTTGGCACAGTGAATCAGAAAGAACTCCAGTTATCCTCTGGGGAGCTTCCCGCTGTAGCCAGCGCTGTACGCGATTTTAGCGGAGAGAGAACCGGTTTTTTCACTTGGCTTTCAGCTTTGGGTATCACCGCATCAGCGCTCTCCATCAATTTAAACGTACTGACCAGTTCTGCCATTACGGCGGCCTGCTCGGACATGGACTGGGCTGCACTGGCTGACTCTTCAACCAACGCCGCATTCTGCTGCGTGGTGGTATCAATTTGCCCCATCGCGATATTGATTTGACCAATACCATCGCTTTGTTCGCGGCTGGCATGGGCAATTTCTTCAATCAGCTGCGTCATATTGTGGATATCAGACACAATACTGGTCATTCCCTGATCGGCTTTCACAACCAGCTCCCTGCCTGACGTCACGCGTGCAACCGTGTCATCAATTAGTGTTTTGATCTCGCGCGCGGCACCCGCGCTGCGCTGCGCCAGACTACGCACTTCGCTGGCAACCACCGCGAAGCCTCTTCCTGATTCTCCCGCTCGCGCAGCCTCAACAGCGGCATTCAGTGCCAAAATATTGGTCTGGAAAGCAATGCCGTCAATCACCTTAATAATTTCGGACATTTTCTGCGAATCGTTCGAGATTTCCTGTATGCGTGTCGAAACATCGTTCATTACGGCACCGTTGTCTCTGACCGCGGAGGCCACGCCACTAACAAACTGGCGCGCCTGCTCAGTATTACTGGCGGTATTGCTCAGCGTTGAAGTCAGCTCTTCTAACGTGGCGGCCGTTTCCTCCAGGCTTGCTGCCTGTTCATCGGTACGAGAGGCCAGATCATTGTTGCCACCGCTGATTTCACTGGAAGCAAGCGCGATGTTGTTGGCACCTTCACGCACGCGGAGCAGCACGCCCGAGAGTTTTTCAACAAAGCGGTTGAATGCCGCTGATATCTGCGCCAGCTCATCGCCGCCGCGCACTTCCAGGCGACGCGTCAGATCACCTTCCCCTGAAGCAACGTCTTCCAGGGCGTCGCGTAAAATGGCGAGGCGACGCAACTGCTGGTTGAACACCAGCCCGGCAATCAGCGCGGTAATAATCAGACTCACCAGGGTGATGAGGATGCTTTCCCGCTGTAATGTCGTCAGCGATGCCGTCACTTCATCACGATCAACGGCGATCACCAGTGACCACGGCGTCCCTTTTACCGGAGAGGCGTAAACGAACTGCTGTTCACCGCCGATGGTCAGTTCAGCATGCCCACCCTGACTGGCCAGATTTTGGATAACTTTGAGGTCGAGTGAAGGTGACAACTCAGTGACCGCCTTGAGAATAAGGTCAGACTTCGGCGCGGCAATCAATTTACCGCTGCTGTCCACCAGGAATGCAAAACTCTTCTCCAGTGGATGAATCGCATTCACCGTATTGGAGACGGTATCCAGGTGTAGATCGCTGCCGATCACACCCAATGTTTTTCCGTTATCGACAATCGGCTGAGCAAAAGTAATGGTCAGCTTGCCGGTTGAGGCATCAACATAGGGGTCCAGCAACACCGGATGGCCAGCTTTTACCGTTTCCAGATACCACGGACGCTGGCTGCCATCATAGGTGGCTGGCATAGGATGGACGAACACATGGGAATGAGGCTCAGGATAGACGATATAGGCATCATCAAACTCGCCAGCTTCGATCGCCGCACGCAGAAAAGGGACCGCATCGTCATGACGACCAAAAGCCGTTTTGATCGAACCGGTGATACGTTGTTTTTCTTCTGCCCAGCCAGCCAGTTCAGCCGCATGAACGCGGGAGAGCTGGCCAATGCGCTCATCAATGCTTTCAAGTGTCTTTCCACGCACGGTGGTGTAGGTAAAAGTGGCAAGTGCGATAAGAGATACTGCCGTGATGACCACGCTGATAGCGATTAAACGCGAGCGTATTGTTTTAAACATGTTTACCTTCCACCCAACTGGATCACATTAGAGGTTTGATTTTTCCAGAATGCGTCCTGCGTCACTGAAAATACGGAATACGTTCTCTGTTATCGGTAATCCCATCTAAAACTGTAGGGAACCGATTGCGCGGTGGAAGAGTATTAAGGCACTAAAAGGGAAGGGAGTCAGCGCGCCCGTCGTCCTGATAAAGATACGGGCACACTATACTTAACGAAGCGAGCGCTCAAATGCACTCGCTGATACCGCTTAACTTAACGCGACGAGGGACAGCTGATGCGAGTCGGTATAACGGTCAGTGGCCAATGGCATCGCGTCCTCATCAACCTGGAACTGCGTCACCGACTGCTGCAAATTCACCACCTGCTGTTGCAGTGAGCTGGCAGCGGTTGCCACTTCAGCCACCAGTGAGGCATTCTGTTGTGTTACACCATCCATCTGCTGTATAGCGATGTTGATCTGCGAGATGCCGCGCGTCTGCTCGCCGGAAGCCAGCATCACTTCATCCATGATATCGACCACTTTTTTCACATCGAGCATCACTTCATTCATGGTGACGCCAGCATCTTTAACCAGTCCTGAACCCTGCTCAATATTGCTGAGCGAGTCATTGATCATCAGGCCAATTTCCTTCGCGGCGGTGGCGCTGCGCTGAGCCAGCACTCGAACTTCCGAAGCGACCACAGCAAAACCGCGTCCCGCTTCTCCTGCACGCGCGGCTTCAACTGCTGCGTTCAAGGCCAGCAGGTTAGTCTGGAAGGCAATGCCGTCAATCACACCGACGATGTCGCCGATTTTTGCCGAGCTTTTCTCAATAGAACTCATGGTGGTGACCACTTCAGACACCACTGTTGCACCACGCGAAGCAGATTCTGAAGCCTTCTGCGACAATGCGTTAGCTTTGCGCGTGTTGTCCTCATTGTTTTTCACTGTCGCCATAATTTGCTCCATGCTGGATGCCGTCTCATCCAGTGAGGCCGCCTGTTGCTCAGTCCGGCTGGAGAGGTCGATGTTGCCCGTCGCGATTTCTTCAACGCCGGAGCCGATCGCATCGGTGCCACTGCGGACCATCAGCACCATGTTTGCCAGGCCATCGCGCATACGCTGTACCGCGGCAAACAATTGCGCAATTTCATTTTTACCGGAGATATCGATGCGCGCACGTAAGTCACCTTCGGCGATGCGATCAAACACGTTGATCACATGATTGAGCGGCTTAACGATAAGATTGGTCATCACCGACCAGGCCAGCGCGGCCAACACCAGCGCACAGGCGATACAAAAGTACAGCGTAAACGCCATATGCTGAACCCGATCGCTGGAGTCACTGTAGGCGACATCAATACTTTTAATTTTAAAGGCCACCAGCGCTTTAGAGGCTTTATCAAAGGCACCGTACAACGCCGTTGATTTCCCTGCACGCTGGCGGTATTCATCCAGTTTGCCTGCTTCGAGCGCGGCAAAAGCCGGATCGATAAACTCTTTCATCAGCGCATCGCGTGTGGTGGCCATTTCAGCCGCAATTGGCTTCTCTGCTGAGGATTGTGGATATTTCAGATATTCCTGCCATTTCGCACTGGCGTTATCTATTTTACCTCTGGCGCGCTCAAGCGCGACTTTGGCTTTTTCGGCATCGCCACTGCCCACCAGTGATTCATATAAACGCAAATCCAGTCGTCCACGTAATAAAAGTTCTGAGCTTTCATTGAGCGCCACCAGGCCCGGCAAAACTTCGGTATCAACGGTGGCAAAGGATTTATTGCCAGACTGTACGGCAAATAACCCTAAAATACCGACGAACAGCAATAATGCTGTTAATGAAAAAACCATGATGCTGAGGGCGGTGCGGATCTTTATTCTATGAAACATAACTATTCCCTGAGAACGTTTAATTGAAAAAGATGAAGGCGTAGTAACAATGATTTTTTTATTAAAAGGGGAAGTCATGAGTGTGACTTCCAGTAAACAGGCGGATTTAACCCAAATACTAAGGCTTAGCGGTCTCGGCTAAGAAGGTCTGCAGTTTTTTATTATAAAACTTTGCTTGCATCATAGTGCCATGACCGCTGGTTTCAGCACTGGCCGGAATGAGCAGTAACTCCGCTTTCTTTATCTTGGGCAATTCACTCTGCAAAATGCCGGTTTCAACCGGATTACGTTCATCATCTGCTGAATTAATGATCAGCATGGGTGCGGTAATACGGCTCAATCCAGGCATGGCATTATAATTTGCCGACGAACCCCAGATATAAATGAAGTCGTTGGCATCCGCGGTGACAGGCGCAGCAAGACGTGCATCCACCAGTTTATCCGCCAGTGCGCGCGTCGAAGCTTTATGTTGATAAGCTAGCGTACCGCCGGTGGTGGCAATACTGAACATGATATTGGCGGTTTTAAGCGTAGGGGGTTGCTGTTGATAGTTGCCTTCAGCTCAGGCAGGATCGCCTTTGATCGATTCAATCAGCATGCGGCGAAGCATCCAGTTGCGGCCCGATAACTCATTCGGCTGCGACGCCATCGGGACCAGTGCATCCATCATGCCGGGATATTTTTCACCCCACAGCCACGTCTGCATCCCGCCCATGGAATAGCCCATCACCAGGCGTAAATGCGAAATGCCCAAACCTTCTTTAATCAGCCGATATTGTGCTGTCACCATATCGTCGTAATCGTAATGCGGGAAGGCCATTCTCAAGCCATCAGAAGGTTTGGATGATTTTCCTGAACCAATGCCTTCCGGGATGATAATAAAATACTTGCTGGCATCCAGCGCCTGTCCCGGGCCAAATAACTCCCCGGCAAATCCCGGTGCCAGTAAGGCACTCAGAGGTTGATTGGTTCCGTGCAGTAATAATACCGCTGGTTTATTCTTATCACCTAAAGTAATGTAGTGAATGCGCACATCTTTTAATTTTTCACCGCTATTAAAGCTAAATTCTTTTGCGATCCAGTCAGCTTCTGTCGGCGTGGGTAATGAACTGGCTGCGTGCGTTAAGGGTGATACAGTTAACAGAATGGCACTGGCCACTCCTGATATCATGCGATTAAACATAAACGTCGCTCTTAAGTGATGATATTCCCTGGAAGGCTGATATTAGTTTTAATAGAGATAAATCCCAATTAATATCAACGGGGTTCAAGGAAAAGCAGACAATAATCTTCTTTTTTGAGTTTTAACGAGACGATTTTTATGCGGTTTTTCTTATGCTAATACATCCGCATGCCATGATGATGTTTAACATTTCTGTATTAATTCTCTTATTTCATCTGTCTCATCGTATTCCCTCTCATTTGTTTTCACTATCAGCGCTTATTAGCACACCCAAATCCTTCCTCTGCCACACCGGAATCTTCCTGAAGTAAAATCTGTGCACTACAAGCGTGCGGCGCTGCACTTAAATGGTGCGCAGTTCGTGTTGTCATTACGCTTATTTCCTCAGGCATCTCATACCTGACACGCTTTTTATCCCCATGCAATCGGTTGCTTATTTTCGCAACCGATTGCGCATTCGATTGCGGTTCCAAAGGGACATGAAATTGAATGTGTAGTTTTTAAGTTGTTGATAGATAGCGATATTTTTATAAATCCTCATTGGCATAGCGTTTGCAATAAACCTTGAAGGCAACTCATTGCACTTTTACTTATCAAGGAACCGTTATGCCTTACGCCTCTGAAACGCTACTGCGCGCCAGTTTTTTTGATTTCACCGCACTGGCTTCTCAGCCCGATGATATCGCTGCGCATGCTCGCTACCTCGAAGACGGCTTGCTAACGTTGCGCGCGGGCAAGGTGGTGTCACTTGAAAGCTGGGAGATTGCAGAAGGGCGCGTTGATGCTGCCACGGTGATCGATCTGCGCGGCAAGCTAATTGTGCCGGGTTTTGTGGATACACATATTCACTATCCGCAAACGGAGATGATTGGCGCATTTGGCGAACAGTTGCTGGAGTGGCTAAACCAATATACTTTTCCGGTTGAGAGCCAATATCACTGCCCGGATCACGCGGCACAGATGTCGGCCTTCTTCCTGCAGCAACTGTTATCCAATGGCACCACCACGGCGCTGGTGTTTGGCACGGTGCACAAACAATCGGTCGATGCGCTGTTTCATGCCGCGCAACAGCTGGATATGCGTCTGATTGCCGGAAAGGTGATGATGGACCGCAACGCCCCCGCGTATCTGACAGAAACGCCGGAAGAGAGCTATCAGGATTCACGTGAACTGATTGAACGCTGGCATCAGCGTGGTCGTCTGAGCTATGCCTTGACGCCACGTTTCGCGCCCACCTCCTCGCCAGAACTGCTGGAGAAAGTCCGTCAACTGCGCAGCGAGTTCCCGGATACGTGGCTGCACACCCATCTGAGCGAAAATCAGCAGGAGATCGCCTGGGTCAAATCGCTGTTCCCGGAGCGGGACGGCTATCTCGATGTTTACCACCATCATCAGCTCACCGGAAAGCGCAGCGTCTTTGCACACTGTCTGCATCTGGAAGAGAACGAGTGGCAATGCCTGCACGACACCGATTCTTCTATCGCATTTTGTCCGACGTCGAACCTGTTTCTTGGCAGTGGCCTGTTCAATATTAAACGCTGCTGGCAGCAGGGCGTGCGCATGGGCATCGGCACCGATGTCGGCGCAGGCACCACCTTTAATATGCTGCAAACGCTGGGTGAAGCGTACAAAGTTGGGCAGTTGCAGCAGTACAAACTCAGCGCCTGCGAAGCCTTTTACCACGCGACGCTGGGCGGTGCGCATGCACTGGACATCGACGATAAAATTGGCAACTTCAATCCCGGTAAAGAAGCGGATTTCGTGGTGATCGACCCGGCGGTTTCGCCGCTGCAAAAGCTGCGTAGCGGTAATAGCAAAGATATCTGGGAGCGCTTGTTTGTGATGATGACGCTGGGAGACGATCGCAACATTGCGCAAACCTGGGTTAGCGGCAAACCGGTGTGGCAGCGCGATCGAGAAGAGGCAACGGTATGATCCAGTTTCTGCTGAATAATCGGTTGGTCACCGAAACGGCCTTAGACCCGAATCTGACCGTGCTTAACTACCTGCGTAGCCATCAACAGCGGCGGGGAACCAAAGAGGGCTGCGCATCAGGTGACTGCGGTGCCTGTACGGTGACGCTGGGAAAAGTGGTGGCGGGGCGAATGCAGTATCAGGCCATCAACAGTTGCCTGACGCTGGTTAGCAGCCTGCAAGGCAAACAGCTGATCACCGTGGAAGATTTGAAACAGGGCCGTGAACTGCACAGCGTGCAGCAGGCGATGGTGGATTGCCACGGCTCGCAATGCGGCTACTGTACGCCGGGCTTTGTCATGTCGCTGTTCACTTTGCAGAAAAATACACAGGGCTGGAATCCGCAGCAGGCTGAACAAGCGCTGGCAGGCAATCTGTGTCGCTGCACGGGCTACCGGCCAATTATGGCCGCCGCACAGCAAGCTTGTGAGCAACCCGCAGAAGATAATTTTACGGCGGATGAGTCGGCACTGGTTCAGCGCTTACAGGCGTTGGATAACGGGGAAGTACAAATTCTCGAAGCCAACGGCAGTCGCTGTTTCGTCCCGAAAACACTGGCACAGCTCGCGGCACTTTATCAGCAGTATCCTGAAGCGCAACTGTTGGCCGGCGGCACCGATCTCACATTGAAAATGACTCAGCAGTATCAACGTTTACCGCTGCTAATTGCGCTGGAACAGATTGAGGCGTTAAGCGTTTGTTCTGAAGATAAAGAGGATATTCATCTGGGCGCTGCTGCACCGCTTCACCATTGCTACCATTTCCTGGCAGCGAGAATTCCTGCATTCAGTGCCACATTAGAGCGCTTTGCATCATTACAGATCCGCAATCAGGGTACGCTCGGCGGCAATATCGGCAATGCTTCACCGATCGGTGATTGTGCGCCCATGTTGCTGGCACTCAATGCGCGATTGGTGTTGCAGCAGGGAGAAAGCCTACGTGAAGTGCCGCTGGACCAGTTCTTCACTGGCTACAGGCAAACCGTGTTGCAGCCAGGGGAATTCATTCACTCAATAGTGATACCGAAAGTGACGGTGTCACCTAATTTCGTGGCATGGAAAGTGGCAAAACGTCTGGATGATGATATTTCGGCGGTGTTTATCGCCATCAACATTCAGCTTAAAGAAGGCGTGGTGGTGCAGGCACGACTGGCCTTTGGCGGCATGGCCGCAACGCCCAAACGGGCAACCGCAGCCGAGGCCGCGCTTAATGGTCAGCCACTGAATCAAGCTTCCATTGAGCAAGCCTGCGCGGCGCTCAGCCAGGATTTCCAGCCGTTAAGCGATTTTCGCGCCAGCGCCGACTACCGCTTGCAGGTCGCGCGCAATCTATTGCGTCGTTACTACGCGCAAACCTGTGGCGAACTGACCCTCACCGAGGTGGCGCGCTATGTCTCATAACCGACCCGAACTCAGCGAAACGCTGTTAAAAAGCCAGTTTGCCAGCGACATAAAAACCGGTGTGGGCCGCAGTCAGAAGCATGAAAGCGCCGATAAACACGTCACGGGTGAAGCGATTTATATAGATGATCGGCCGGATCTGCCTGGTCTACTGCATTTGTGCCCACGTCTGAGTGAGCATGCGCATGCGCGGATCACACATATCGATGTGCAGCCTTGCTATGCCGTGCCCGGCGTGGTGAGCGTGCTAACCTGGCGCGATGTGCCGGGTCTGAATGATGTGGGTCCGTTAGAGCCGGGCGATCCGTTACTGGCAATGGATATCGTGGAATATCTGGGGCAGATCGTGATTGCGGTGGCAGCGGATTCACCCGAAGCCGCGCGCGCCGGTGCTGCTGCCGCCATCATCGAATATCAGCCACTGCCGGCGATCCTGGATGTGCGTGAAGCCCTGGAACAGCGTCACTTTGTGCAGCAGCCGCACGTCCATCAACGGGGTAATGCTGAAGCGGCACTGGCGCGTGCGCCGCATCGTATTCAGGGTGAATTTCATATAGGCGGTCAGGAGCACTTCTATCTGGAAACCCAGACCGCGTTAGTGATCCCAGGTGAAGACGACAGCCTGCAGGTTTTCTCATCGACGCAGAACCCGACGGAAGTGCAGAAGCTGGTGGCCGAAGTGATGGATATCACCATGAACAAAGTCACCATTGATATGCGCCGGATGGGCGGCGGGTTTGGCGGTAAAGAGACGCAGGCTGCGAGTGTGGCCTGCTTGTGTGCGATTGCCGCGCGCCAGACGCGGCATCCGGTAAAAATGCGTCTGGCGCGACGCGATGATATGCGTATCACCGGTAAGCGCCATCCCTTCTTTGTGCGTTACGATGTGGGCTTTGATGAGGAAGGTCGTTTCTGTGGTGTCAAAATCGATTTGGCGGGAAACTGCGGGTATTCCCTCGATCTGAGCGGATCAATTGTCGATCGTGCGATGTTCCACGCCGATAACGCCTATTACCTCGGCGATGCGCTGATCACCGGTTATCGCTGCCGCACGCACACCGCGTCTAACACCGCCTATCGCGGTTTTGGCGGGCCTCAGGGCATGGTGGCGATTGAGCAGATCATGGACCATATCGCCCGCGAGCGCGGTTTGGACCCGCTCGAACTGCGTAAGCGAAACTATTACGGCAAGCAGGATCGCAACATCACCCATTACCATCAGCAGGTGGAGGATAATCTGCTGATGGAGATAACGGAACAGCTGGAAGCCAGCAGCGATTACGCCACGCGTCGCGCGGACATCACAGCGTTTAACGCCAGTCATCGTTATATGAAACGCGGTCTGGCCTTAACGCCGGTGAAGTTTGGCATCTCCTTTACCTCCAGCTTCCTCAATCAGGCCGGTGCCTTAATTTTGATCTACACCGATGGCACGGTGCAGCTCAATCACGGTGGCACCGAAATGGGTCAGGGACTGAATACCAAGGTGGCGCAGATTGTCGCGGAAGTGCTGCAAATCGATATCAGCCAGATTCAGGTCACGGCGACCGACACCGGAAAAGTGCCGAACACCTCACCCACGGCGGCCTCCAGCGGGGCCGATCTTAACGGCAAAGCGGCGCAGAATGCCGCGCAGATATTGCGCGATCGCATGACGGAAATGCTGTGTCAGCAGCATCACTGCACGGTCGACGCCATCTCCTTTAGCAATGGCATTGTGCGCGTTGGCGAGTTGCATTTTACTTTTGCGCAGGTGGCGCAGCAGGCGTGGCTGAATCAGGTGCCGTTATCCGCCACCGGATTTTACAAAGTGCCCGGCATCCATTACGACCGCAATGCCGGACGCGGCAAACCCTTTTATTACTTCGCTTATGGCGCGGCGTGCTGCGAAGTGCTGGTGGATACCTTAACCGGTGAATATCGTTTGCTGCGCGCGGATATCCTGCATGACGTTGGCGCCTCGCTCAATCCGGCGCTGGATATTGGGCAAGTGGAGGGCGGTTTCGTGCAGGGCATGGGCTGGTTAACCTGCGAAGAGCTGGTGTGGAACGATCAGGGCAAGCTGCTAACAGACGGCCCGGCGAGTTACAAAATCCCCGCCATCAGCGATGTCCCACATGATTTGCGCGTCACGCTGGTAGAGAACCGTAAAAATCCGCAGGACACGGTATTCCATTCGAAAGCCGTGGGTGAGCCGCCGTTTATGCTGGGCATTGCGGTGTGGTGTGCGTTACAGGATGCCGTAGCCAGCGTGGGTAACTACCGCCGCCATCCGCAACTGGATGCACCCGCCACGCCGGAGCGCGTTTTCTGGGGCGTTCAGCGCCTCTCAGGAGCGGATGATGATTTATCATGACTGGATCGCCGTACTGCACAGTTTACGTGAGAAACGTGAGAGCTGCGTTTTAGTCACCGTGCTGAGCCAGCGCGGATCGGTCCCGCGCGATCGCGGCAGTAAAATGGTGGTCAGCGCCAGCGATACTTATCTCACCATCGGCGGCGGTCATCTGGAATATCAGTGCATTGCGCTGGCGCGCGAGATGCTGGAGCAGCGTTGCCAGCAGCCGCGCAGCGAAGAGTTTGCGCTGGCTGCGCGCCTCGGCCAGTGCTGCGGCGGGCATGCCACGCTGCTGTTTGAACCACTGATGCAGCAGCAACCTGAAATCCAGCTTTACGGCGCAGGCCACGTCGGGCAGGCGCTGGTAAACCTGCTGGCAACGTTACCCTGTCACATTACCTGGATTGATAGCCGCGCCGCCCAGTTTCGCCATGTGCCGCCGGGCGTCACGGTGCGCCAGGTAGAGGACCCGATCGATTGCGTCAAAGAGGCCGCGCCCGACAGCTACTTCATTGTGATGACCCACGACCATCCGCTCGATTTGGCGCTAAGCGAAGCCATTTTGCGGCGCGGTGATTTTCGCTATGCCGGCGTTATTGGTTCGGCTACCAAAGCGCAGCGCTTTCGCTATCGGCTGGAAGGCAAAGGGATCGCTGCGGATGCAGTGGCGCGGCTGCGCTGTCCGCTCGGCCTGCCGGATGTGAAAGGCAAACTGCCAGCGGAAATCGCCGTGGCGGTAGCGGGTGAAATCATCAGTGTGTATCAGCGCCAGCAGAGCGGTTGTTGAGTGACGTTGAAACTGCCAGGATAGAAGCATCCCGCCGCACCGGTTGCGGCGTTGCTGATTATCAGGAGCGATAATGACTTCACGAGCCAATCCGTTTTTCACCGTCAGTGCATTGCCCTATCAAACTCCGCCTTTTGACCTGATTCAGGAAGCCGATTTTCTTCCGGCGCTTGAAGCGGGTATTGAAGAGAAGCGTCAGGAAATTGCCGCTATTGCCAACAATCCTGAACCCGCCACGTTCGCCAACACTTATGAAGCTCTGGAGCGCAGCGGGCAGCTGCTAAGCCGCGTCAACCTGGTGTTTGGTGCCATGACGTCAGCCAACACCAGTGATGTATTGCAGGAAGTTGATGAGCTAATCACGCCTAAACTCACGGCGCTAAATGATGAGATCCATCTCAACAGCCAGCTGTTTGCCCGCCTCGACAGCGTTTACCAGCATCGCGGCGCTGCCTGTCCGGATGCGGAATCGATGCGTTTGGTGGAAGTGACCTGGCAGCATTTCCAGCTGGCTGGGGCCAGCCTGAGCGACGCAGATAAAGAGCAGCTGCGTGCCTGCAATCAGGAACTCGCCACGTTGAGTACCCGTTTTGGCAATAAGCTGCTGGCGGCGACCAAAGCGGGCGCGTATACGGTGAGCAGCGCAGCGGCGCTGGCGGGATTGAGTGAAGAAGAGTTAGCGCATGCTAAAGCCGCAGCGGAGGCGCGTGGATTGCACGGCGAATGGCTGCTGCCGTTACAGAACACCACGCAACAGCCTGCATTGCAGTCACTGGAAGTGCGCGCCACGCGTGAAGCGCTGTTCAACCAGGCACTCACGCGCAGCGAACAGGGCGATGACAATGACACACGCGCGATTGTGTTACGCATGGCACAGCTGCGCGCAGAGCAGGCTAAGCTGCTCGGATTCAAGACTTATGCGGAATGGAGCATGCAGGATCAGATGGCGAAAACGCCGGATGCTGCCTTTGCGTTTATGCGTAATATTGTTCCGGCGGCGCGGGCACGCGCTGAGCGAGAAGGGTCAGACATTCAGCAGGTCATTGAACAACAGCACCACACTTTCCCGCTGCGCGCCTGGGATTGGAATTTCTACGCTGAACAAGTGAGAAAAGCTAAATACGCACTGGATGAGAGCCAAATCCGCCCGTACTTTGAGCTGAATAATGTATTGGAAAAGGGCGTGTTCTGGTCCGCCAGCCAGCTGTTTGGCATCCGCTTCCAGCAGCGTCACGATCTGCCGGTGTATCATCCGGACGTTAACGTTTATGAAATCTTTGATGCTGATGATACGCCTTTAGCGCTGTTCTATACCGACCTCTACAAGCGGGATAACAAAAGCGGCGGCGCCTGGATGAGCAACTTCGTTGACCAGAGTACGCTGCTGGGCACCAAGCCGGTGATCTACAACGTCTGCAACTACACCAAACCGCAGGCTGGGCAACCTGCGTTGCTCAGCTGGGATGAGGTGATCACTCTGTTCCACGAATTCGGTCATGCGCTACACGGTTTGTTTGCCACCCAGCGTTATCCAAGCCTGTCCGGTACCGCTACGCCACGCGATTTCGTCGAGTTCCCTTCGCAGATTAACGAGCACTGGGCTAGCGATGAAAAGGTGTTTGCCAACTATGCCCGTCATTATCAGAGCGGTGAGGCGATGCCCGTGGAACTGCGCGAGAAGATGGTGCGCGCGTCTAAGTTCAACAAGGGCTACGACATGACCGAACTGCTGGCGGCGGCTTTGCTGGATCTGCAATGGCATTCGCTGACCACGCATGACAACCCGCAGGATGTCAGTCACTTTGAATTACAGGCGCTGGCGGCGGAAAACATCGCGTTAACCACGGTGCCGCCACGTTATCGCTCCACCTACTTCCGTCATATCTGGGGCGGCGGTTACGCGGCTGGTTATTACGCCTATATCTGGACGCAAATGTTAGCCGATGATGGTTATCAGGCTTTCGTTGAACGTGGTGGGTTGAGTCGTGAGAATGGTCAGCAATTCCGCGATCATATCCTTTCACGCGGTAACAGTAGCGATCTGCAACATCTGTGGCTGGCATGGCGTGGAAAAGCACCGGAGATTGGTCCGATGCTGAAGAATCGCGGTTTAGAAGAGGCGTGATAAGCAGGGCGCACGGCGTGCGCCCTGGCATTAACCCAACGGGCCACCTTCAATGGTGTCGCACATGCCGGCCAGCACTCGCTCGCCGGTTTCGTTTTTCAAATCGGCGTACCACGCAGCGGTGATTTCGGCATCTTTGGCATGCGTCACGTCGCAGCGTTTACGTGCTTTCAACACCAAATCTTTGGTGCGTTCCACGCGGCGCGCCTCGTAGCGCTGCAATCCATCTTCGATACCCAGCGAATGCGAGGCCAGCGTCTGCGCCAGCACCACCGCATCTTCCATCGCGGCGCAACCGCCCTGGCCGATATCTGGCGTGGTGCTGTGCGCCGCGTCGCCGAGCAAGGCCACACGACCTTTGACGAAACGGCTAAAGGGTTCGATATCGTGGATTTCGACCCGGTTGGTGGTGTCGGGATTAATGCTATCGATCAGGCGCTGCACCGGATCGGCCCAGCAGGTAAAGTAATTCTTCAGATTCTGGCGCAGGGTGGAACGATCTTCTGCTAAGCCTTTGGGCAAAGGTACGTCGAAGAAGAAGTAAAAGCGGTTGCCGCTCACTGGCATCAGGGAGACGCGCTTGCCTTCACCGACAAAGGTTGTCCACTGATCGGCTGGGGCGATGCTTTCATCTATGGTCACTAAGCCGTTCCAGTTAACGTAACCGGCGTAGCGTCGTTCTACATTTTCACCTAGCACATAGTGGCGGATAACGGAATGCGTACCGTCGGCGGCGACCAGGAAATCGCCTTCAGCCTGACTACCATCATCAAACCAGGCGGTGACGCCGGTGGTGCTTTGCTCGACGTGGGTCACGCGTTTACCGAACTGAATGCGTGAGCGACCATAGGTATCGATCAGCATCCCCTGTAACTCGGCGCGAGCGACCGGATAAGGGTATTCGCCCACCTGCTGCACCAGGGGTGACAGGCTAAAGCGGGTCAGGGTGCTGCCACTGTGCGCATCGTTATAGGCCATAAACGCCATATTGCCGCCCAGTGCCTGCAGTTGCTGTTTCATGCCAAGTGCGTTCAGGCACTTTACGCCGTTGGGCCAGATCGAGATCGCCGCACCGACTGGCTTCATCTCTTTGACCGCTTCAAAAACGGCAGTCTCGAAACCCGCTCTCTCCAGCGCAATCGCCGCGCTCATGCCGCCAATGCCCGCTCCAATCACAATCGCTTTCATCACTGTCTCCTTTGTCTACCTGATTAACCCTGCAACTTTCGTACCATCAGGTTTGTTGTGAACTATTTCTTCGTAAGGAATTGATTATTAATGGGTGTTTTTAATGGTCTGATGCGTGCATTGCACCGTTAGTGCGCAACGCTTTGCACAACAAGAGGGCGGTGAAAGCAGGGCTTGAATCAAATGTTCCAATATGGCGTTTGGCAGAGAAGAGGCCATACTGTTTAGAACCTTTTCGCGAGGAATTTCCCATGAAGTGGATAATGGTGTTGATGATGCTGTTCAGTGCGGGTGCAATGGCGCAAACCCAGTGGCAACCGGAAAGAAAAGCGCCCGTGGTGCAACTGACGCCGGTGGCGGCCAAATGCGATCTCTCGTCCTGCCAGCAAAACTGTTATGTACAGCAATCGCAATGCAAAAATGACAACGGCGGCGGCTGTGGATCGCTCGCACAAATTTGCGTACAAAACTGTTCGAACGAGTGCCGATAAATGAAATAAATCTGTCATAACAGGGTGCTAGCGTGTTTCCCCGGCAAGGTAATATTCTGATAACAGGGGAAAATAATGAAAACCCGCTACACACTGATTGCAACGGTTTTACTGCTCGCTCAACAGGCCCATGCGACAACACTGCCGCAGGCGGCCGCACTGGCTGCACAAACGTCTACCGGTTCAACCCCAGGCTATACGCAGCTGGAGCAACAGTCGTTGCAGGCTCAGCGCACCTGGCTGCAAGGCGACAGTGCGTCACTGAAACGTGAGCAACTGGAAAAAGCCAAACAGACCAGCACGCAGGCAGACAAAGCCTGGCTGAAAAGCAGTGGCTATGATTTCAACGTGAAGCAAAATCAGCAGGCTGGCATCGCGCTGTTATCAGGTTTCAGCACATTGCCAGACAGCGTATTGACGGCTAACCGCGCCACCGTGACTGATATCAACCTGAATGCCACGCAGAACGTGCGTCATCAGGCGTTGCAGGATGCGGAAGCGATCGGCTCGCTGTATTTCCTGTCTGATGCCATGGGACCGCGTTTGGGTAAAGCCTTCATCGCGGCTTATGACAAAGGCGAACTGAGCAAAGCCGCTGCGCTGATTAAGGCCAGTGAAGTCAGCACCAGCGCTGCCAAAAAACACTTTAACTATCCGCGCCCGTTCCTGCATGAAGGCAATACCATCCATCTGGTACCCGATGATGTGGTGGTGAAAGACAATGTGCGCTATACCGCGGACGGCGGATCGTTCCCCAGCGGGCACACCAATACCGGTTATACCGATGCGCTGCTGATGGCCGAAATGGTGCCGGAACGCTTTGAGGCACTGGTGACACGCGGTGCGCGTTATGGATATTCGCGTCTGGTGTTAGGCGTGCACTATCCGCTGGACGTGATGGGTTCACGTATGGTGGCAGAGCGCAACGTGGCGACTTACCTCAACGATGCACGCTATCAGGTGCTGTTCAAAGAGGCGCGCGATCAACTGCGTGCCGCGCTGGAGAAGGAGTGTGGTACTTCGCTAGCTGAATGCGCACGCACAACCGGCAAGGACGATCCTTACCGCGCGCCGGATATGAAGCAATTCTATCGTTTCACGCTGAGCTACAATCTGCCAAAAGCCAATGTGAAAAATACGCCGATTCAGGTGCCGCAGGGCGCAGAGATCCTGCTGAAAACGGCGCTGCCGCACCTGTCTGACGCGCAGATTCGTCGCCTGATGGTGAAAACCGCCTTGCCAAACGGTTATCCGTTGTCGGGTAATGCTGAGCAATCCTTCTGGCAGCGCGTCGATCTCACCGCCGCGTACAGCATGGCGAAGTGATCCTGACGCGGGCACTAACGTCGTCAATACGTCGGTGCCCGCAACTCACGGATTTGCGTTCTTGTTATGGTGATCAAACGCAAAGAGCGTAGAAAGGATTAACGCTGACTGCGGCAACAGCGGGATAGTCAGGACAAACCGCACATTATCTTTTCAGACTACCGTATTCAGCATGATGATTCGCAGTGTATAGCCACGGCCCGAGAGCTAATCGACGATGAATAGCTTCGCACCGTACGTCGTGGAGGAACGATGTGCTTCGGCATTATCGGCAACCTGATAGCTCACGCCCGGGGTCAGGGTAAAAGTGCGGCCATCTTCCAGTTCGGTGATCATTTCGCCTTCCAGACACAGCAATATATGACCTTTGCTGCACCAGTGATCGGCAAGATAACCTGGCGAATACTCCACCATGCGCACACGAATATCGCCAAAACGCTGAGTGCGCCACAGCGCAAACCCGCTGTCGCCCGGATGTTTTTCGGTCTCGAGGGTGCTCCAGTCGGTAATGCCAAACGGTAATTGATTGATCTGCACGACGCTATCCTTATTGAATTCGACGAGAACACAACATTACCGCCTGGCAAAAAAATAACCAGTGAATTCAACCAACTTCATGCCACATTTCGCTCATCGCCAGCTCCAGCCTTTTAAACACCCGATAACGTGCATCATGAAACGCAAAGCGTTCCGGGCGTGGCTGTAACTCGCCGGGATTAAGGCGTACTGCTTGCTGTGCCGCCATGGCCAGATCGGGCCAGACACCTACGCCGACGCCCGCACAAAGCGCAGCACCCAGCGCGCCAGTCTCTTTGCACTCAGCCACGCGAATCGGAACGCCCAACACATCAGCAAACATTTGCGGCCAGACGCAGCTGCGCGCCGCGCCACCAGAAAGGGTCGCGTGGGTAAACGGAATCCCTGCTGCGCGCAAGCGATCAATGTGTGCGCGATGGGCAAATGTCACGCCTTCAAACAGCGCAAACAGCATATCTGCGCGCGTATGCCAGCCGCTTAAGCCATAAAACCCCGCTTTTGCGGGTTCAGATTTACGACCGGAATAGAGGTAAGGATGATAGAGCGGCAACTGCGGGTTGGGTTCAACATGGGCCACGGTATCACTGCTGTGCGCCGCGCCGTTGCCAGCGCGTCCATCATCGAACTCACGCAGGAACCAGTCGAGATTGGCGGCTGAGGTGGCGCTGGCTTCAATCGCCATAAAGCGATCATTTTCAATAATTGAATTCATAAACACGGGCCGCTGGTAATCCGGTTTATCGACCACCACCTGATTGATGCTCCAGGTTCCTGCGACGATGGAAGCCCCTCCGGTTTTCACCACGCCAGAACCAATGGCGCTGGCCACCACATCAAAAATGCCGGCCACCACCGGAATACCTGACGGTAATCCGGTGAGTTGCGCGGCGCGCGCGGTCACGTGTCCGACCACCGCACAAGACTCGCGCAGAGGCGGCAGCAGATTAAGCGCCTCTTCAATGCCATACAGCGCCATCAACTCGTGGCTGTAATTGCGCTGTCGATAATCGATTAATCCGGCTCCGGCGGCATCGGAAACCTCAGCGCTGATAGCCCCGCAGAGGAAATGGGCGATGACATCTTTAGCACACAACAAATGGCCGATCTGCGCCCAGCGATCGGGCTGATGCTGTTTAATCCAGCTGATCAGCACGGGCGTGGCGGCGGGCCAGGGCTTCTGCAGCGAAAGTTGATAGATGGCTTTATCGTTACCGCTGGCTTCCAGGCCCTGCACGGTTTCGATGGCACGATGGTCAATGGATTGAATGCCGAACAACGGCTGCTGCTGCTTATCAAGTGCATACAGACCGTTACCGTGACCCGCCGCGCCCACGGCAATAACCTCATTCGCCGTGCTGCCCGCCTGTTGCAAGCAGCGCGTGACGGCCACGCTGACTCCGTGCCAGATATCTTCTACCGGACGCTCCGCATAACCTTCTTGCGGCTGGAGAGTTTCTCCCGCACATTCGGCAACCGACAGTACGCGGCCACTGAGATCGAACAGTACCGCTTTGATCATGGTGTTTCCGGCATCTATGCCGAGAAGTTGACTCATATCCGACTCCGATTCACAGACGAAGACGGCGCACCGCTTAAGCGCCGGTGCAGGTAAAACTCAACCCTGCTGGTAAATGTCTAATGCGTCCGGGCCGCTAGCGCCCTGATGGATGATTGCCATCAGCGCTTTCACCACGCGTGATGGGTTATCGTGTTGGTACACGTTACGGCCATAAACCATGCCGCTGGCGCCTTGCGCCATCAATGCGGCGCTTTTGGCCAGCACCGGTGCCAGTTCGCCTTTGCCGCCACCGCGCACCAGCGTTGGACAGCGCGCCGCTTCCACCACGCGGTGAAAATCTTCCACCTTCTCCGTGGGGTCGGCTTTGATAATGTCGGCGCCGAGTTCACGCGCCAGACGCACCAGTGGCACGATTTTCTCTACATCACCGATCGAACCGTAAGCCGCGCCTTGTCCTGCCGGCGCCATTACCAGAGGTTCGATCATCAGCGGCATCGCATAACGATCGCAAGCCTGACGCAGACGGCCGATGTTCTCCACGCACATACGGAAAATGCCGGGTTCATCGGGGATCAGATAGAGATTCACTACCACCGCAGCCGCATCCATCTGCAACGCGGCGAGGATTGGCTCATCCGGGTTGTGCAACACCGCCCACATTTCGCGATGGCGCGCCGCGTTATAGGCGTTGCCGACATCCGTGCGCATCACCAGCGCCGGTTTCCGTCCCGCGACCTGTTGCAACAGATCGGCCTGGCCGTAATTCACCTGAATGGCATCCGGTTGCGCGGCGATCAGGTTCTCCATCACACCTTCGATGTTCTCTAACCCAATCAGAAAGTCGGGCTCATTCGCAATACCGTGGTCGATAGCCACATCAAGGCACTTACCGTGTTGAAACAGACGATTCATGCGGACTTTATTGCTGACTAACATGGCGTGTTTCCTCCTGGAAAAGAGTGGGGTTGAGATCGGTCAGGCCGTGCTGTCGCGCCAGACTGGCGCAAGTGTTTTGCAGATGGTTTTGCAGTTGAGTGACATTCCAGCCGCGCAGATCCGCCATCAGTTGAGCAATTTCTGCCACCAGTGAGGGCGTCAATTCGCCGCAAATCGCCAGCGACGTGCGGCGCACCAGCAGGTCTTCAAGTTGTTGAACCTGCTCATGCTCAATAAGGTAACGAAGTTCCAGCGCGCTATACCCCGCATGATGCTGTAGCGGCTGCTCCCCCTGTTGCTGGATCAATTGCAGGATTGGCAGGGCGCGGCTGCCATAACGGCGGACTAACTGCGATACGCGGGACAAGGGCAGTGAATGCAGATGCGCGAGTTGGGCAAGCCACGCGGTTTGCCCGGAAGGTGCAGGGAAGTCGCGTCCACCGCCGATGGGCAGATCGCCGCTCGACACACGGCGCTTTTCTCCGATCAGACGCAATACCCGATCCGCGGCCTCTTCACCAAACTGACGAAAGGTGGTCCATTTGCCGCCGACCAGGCATAGCAAGCTGTAAGCATGTGCGGCATCAGGCGGCAGCAGCACCAGCGAGTGATTGCGCGAGATTTGCCCGTTAACTTTGGCGTTGCTGGCCGGAAGCGGACGCACACCGCAAAAGGTATAGAGAATCGACGATTCCGGCACCACGACGTCAGGAAAAACAAAGCGCAGCGACTCAAGAATGTAGGCTTTTTCCTCCTCTTCACACACCACGCTATCGGGATCGTCCACGCGGATATCCGTGGAACCGAGCAGCACTTTGCCAAACCACGGAAACATAATGCAGACGCGGCCTTCCTGGTTTTCGAAGTAGACCATTTCCCCATCGAGCATCTGTAACAGTTTGGGGTGATCAATGATCAAATGCGAACCCTTGGTCCCGCCAATCAGTTTGGTGAAATGTTCCGTGGGCGCCAGATGCTGATTGAGCTGATCTATCCACGCGCCGCCGGCATTCACCAATACATGCGGCTGCAGAGTAAAGTGCTCACCGCTGAGTGCATCCTGTAACGTAACGGATTCGCCATCGGCGCTCACCAGTTGCAAATAATTCAGCGCCAGTGCCTCCGGACAAGCACGCTCGGCATCTTCAATCAATTCATAACCCAGTCGTTCCGGTGCACTGATCCAGGCATCGTAGTAGCTGGCGCTGTATTTCACCCAGGGGGCAAATCCTGGCCAGCGGTCGCGCGTGGCTGCCTCACCGCGCACCTGATGTTTGGGCATCGATCCGTACTGCCTGGTGTAGACATCGTAGAGACTGAGGCCAGTTTTGATCAGCAGAGCGCCGCGGCGAGTGGGTTTGTCGCTCAGACGCAAAAAACGCCGCGTAGCATTGAGCAGTCCGCCGCCGAGGTTGTCGATCGGGACAGTGGTACGCAGCGGAAAAACATAGTGCGCCGCGTTTTTCAGTAGCCGGTCACGCTCCATCACCGACTCTTTGACCAGCGTAAACTCGCCGGTTTCCAGATAGCGCAGTCCGCCGTGGATCATACGAGAAAGCGCACCGCTGGCCGCCTGGCACCAGTCACCTTTTTCCACCAGAACCGCCGGAATACCCTGCAATGCCAGTTCGCGAAAGGTGCTGATGCCGTTGATGCCGCCACCGACAATCAGCACTGGTGTGGACGTGCGCTGTCGTAAAGCGCTGAGTCGCTGCTCGCGTGTTGCATTATTCTCCATGGATTGCTCCCCGGCTCTTGGCCATTTCGAGTACGCCTGCTGCGGTGGATTCGTCGGTGACCATGCCTTTTAGCCACTGGCCTTGCAGCGCACAGTGGATGGGATCCACTTTGTCGCGTCCGGCCACCACCGCCATAGAAAAGGGAATACGTTGTAGCTCCGATAAGGTCAGCCCAACCAGCCGCTGATTGGCGTCAAACGGCGCGGGCTGGCCTTGTGCATCGAGTAACCAGGCTAGCAGTTCGCTGCGTGCGCCACTGGTTTCGATGCTGGCGGATGCATGACGAGCTGCCAGATTCAAATCGTAGTAGCTGGAACTGTCGCTGTGAATAGAACCAAGACCGACCACTGCCAGCGTAGCGTTACGCGCTTTATCCAGCACCCGGTCTACGGCACTGATTCTCATCAACATGTCACGTTCAGCAGCAGAGTCAGTGAAGAGCGGGGCATGAATCTGCCAGGCATGGCCGCCAAGCCGAGCCGCCATTTCAGAGGCAACATGATTCACGTCGGTATAGTGCTTTCCTTGCACGCAACCCAATGCAGGCACGACCTGAACATCGTATTTGCGCGAAGGATGCAGTGCCTCCACCAGAGCGCTCACGCCTTTGCCACCGGTGATCGCAATAACGTCGCCATCTTTCAGACGTGATAGCAAATAATCCGCCGCCGCCGCGCCCACCATCTGTAAATTCTGCTCATCACTGCGCGCGACATTGGGTGCCACCACCACCTGTTGCAGTTGACCCCATTGCTGCAGATCACTTTCGAGTTGGTGGGCCGACAGCCAGGGCGATTTAATAGTGATTTCCACCATGCCGCTCTCTTTGCCCTGACGAATCAGGCGATTCACGCTGGCGACCGACAACCCGGTTTCCACCGCAATCTCCGACTGCTTTTTGCCGTCGAGGTAATACATCACCAATACCTGATAGATCTGGCGTGCACTGTGAAATGCTGGATGTTCGCTGGCGAATTCCATCGATGATGCGTCCTTATGCTGCCCGATATTTGTTCAGCAGGTGGTCAATCGACACCGCCGCCAGCAGAATTAAACCTTTGATCAAGTCCTGCCAGTAGACGGAAACATTAATCAGGATCAGTGAGCTGGTCACGATGGAGAGCAGTGCGACACCTAAAACCGCGCCCAGAATCGAGCCAGTGCCGCCTTTCAGGCTTGCGCCGCCTATCACCGCCGCCGCTATCACGTTCAGTTCCATCCCTACGCCAAAGGTCGGGGTAGCTGAGCCTAACCGCGCCATATAAATAATGCCGGCTACACCTGCTAGCGTTGAGGTGAGTACCGTGACCCACAGTTTTATGCGGTTGATGTTGATGCCGGAATAGGCCGCTGCACGCTCATTACTGCCGGTATAAAATACTTTGCGGAACAGCGTGGCTTTGCGCAGCAGGAAATCGAACAGGGCGACCAATACAAAGAACAGCAGGATGACAAACGGAATGCCCCACATGGCACCCTGGCCGATAAATTTGAAACTGACGGGAAGTGTGAACAGCGACAGCGGCGTGCCCTGGGTGATGATCATGCAAAGCCCGCGCACAATCACCATCGCTGCCAGCGAGGCAATAAAATGACTCAGGCCGATTTTGGTCACTGTTAAACCCATCAGCAAGCCTACCAGTGCGGCGGCCGCTATTCCTCCCAGGCTGGCCAGCCAGGGATCCACCCCACTGAGAAACAGTTGTCCCGCGACCACCATAGAAAGGCACACCACCGCGCCGACCGAGAGATCGAGACCGCCGACGATCAACAAGATCGTCATACCGATCACCACAATGCCTTCAATCGAAAACGACAACAGCATCGCTTTCATATTGGCCCACGTCAGGAAGTAGGGTGAGGTAAAACTCATCACGATAAAGATTAACGCGATGATCGCAATCAAGCCGATTTCCCGCTGCTTGTGCAGGCCGCCAAACAATGACAGCCGGGATTTGCCTGCTCCGGGCAAGGTCGTATTCATGGTCATAGCGCCTCCACTTCAGGGGGAATGCCAGCAGCCAGTCTCATCAGATTCTCCTCGGTCATTGTATCGCCGGTCACTTCACCGGTGATGTGACCTTCATGAATCACGATAATGCGGTCACATAAACCAATCAGCTCAGGTAACTCTGATGAAATCACCACCAGTCCGACACCGTTATGTGCTAATTGGGCGAGGATCTGGTAGATCTCTGCCTTGGCGCTGACATCGACGCCGCGCGTCGGTTCATCAAGAAAGATGATTTCGGGGTGCACCGACAGCACGCGCGCTAGCGCCACTTTCTGCTGATTGCCGCCAGAAAGCGATGACACCGGGTCGCTCAATTTGCCGCGTTTCAGTTTGACCTGATACGCCAGCGCTTCCGCTTGCGCACGCTCGCGTCTTGGGCTTAGCGTCAAACCGCGATGGCTAATCGCGCGGACATCCAGCGCCGAGATGTTCCAGTCAATTGGCATTGCTAAAAACAGCCCGGCGTCCTTACGATCTTCGGATAAATAAACCATGTGATGTTGGATACTGGCGGCGTAATTTTTCAGTGTTGCTGGCTGGCCTTTGATACGAACAGTGCCGTGAGTTACCGGCTGCAATGCGCACACGCCCTGAGCGATTTCGCTACGGCCCGCGCCCATCAAGCCACCAATGCCGAGAATTTCGCCGGGATACAGCTCGAAGTTGATATCGTAAAAACGCTGACTATCGCTAAGAGATCGTACCTCCAGCAGCGGTGCGGCACGATGAGAGGGGCGTTTATCGGGATAGAGTTGCGACAATTCGCGACCGACAAGGCGCGTAATGACTTCATCCGGTGTCATGCTGTTCAATGGCGCACTGTGCACCGTCCGGCCATCGCGCAGAATGGTGATGTGCTGACAAAGCGCAAAAATCTCGGCCATACGATGACTGATATACACCACCGTGATGCCCTGATCGCGCAGTTGACGCACGATGGTGAACAGCGTCTGCGCTTCTGGTTCCGTGAGCGCTGCAGTGGGCTCATCCAGAATCAGCAAACGACAATCCAGCGTCAGTGCTTTGGCAATCTCTACGAGTTGCTGTTGTGACAACGACAGTTCACTAACCTTTTTACTCACTGGAATCGGCGCAAGACGATTCATAACCTGCTGCGCTTTTTCCCTCAAGGTTTTATGCGGTAATAGAAAGCCGCGCTGCTGATGCGCCATCCAGATATTTTCATAGATAGTAATATCCGGGCACAACGCGATTTCCTGATGCACCAGCCCGATGCCTAACCGCTGCGCCTCACGCGGCGAGCGTATGGTTACGGATTGCCCCTCCAACACTATTTCACCGCTGTCGGGGCGCAGAATGCCATCAATGATATTCATCAGAGTAGACTTACCCGCGCCGTTTTCACCGGCCAGCGCATGAATTTCACCGGACCTTAGCGTAAGATCAACGTCCTGTAACGCCTGTACTGCGCCGAAGCGTTTGCTGATGCTGCGTAACTCAAGCAGTGCCGTCATCATCTTTCCCCTTACTCGTTGATGCCTTTGGTTCCACGACGTTTCAGGTAACGGTCCCAGCGGAAATCATCGGCATTTTCTTTAGTCACCACGGCATAACCATTGTCGAGGATTGGGAACGAGAAGGGATTCACACCGTTGCGTTTGGCATCATTCATGGGGTCAATCAATTCTGGGTGGGCGGCAAGGAACAGCGTCATAAAGCCCATGTAGCCCTGTATTCCCTGATTGGGGTTGATAGCACCAAACACCTCGCCGCTTTTGATCATATCCAGTACTTTGGCGTTGACGTCCACCGTCATCACTTTCACTTTGCCACCGTTTTCCACCACTGCCTGTGCGGCACCGATTGCGGAACTGGCTTCAGGCATGAAGATGCCTTTCAGGTTTGGATTCGCTTGTAGCATCGACAGCACGGCGTTGTAGGCTTTTGATGGATCCTGATTAGTGGCGGCGCGCGCAACCAGCTTGCTGTCAGGAAACGCGGTTTTCATCTCATTGATAAAAGCCGTAACCCGACGGTCATGATTATCCTGCCCTGGATTTTCCAGCACCGCATACTCCGCGCCTTTGCCCATGGCTTTACCGAGTTCATCGGCGGCGGCTTTACCTTCACGGAAGTTGTCTGAGGTGATGTAAGCGACACGCTTGCTGTTGGGGGAATCAGCGGCAAAGGTTACCACCGGAATGCCCATCTCTGCCGCACGATTAATTGGCTCGATAAAGGGGTCGGGATTCATCGGATGGAGGAAAATCCCGGCGGGTTTCTGCGCCAGAATCTGTTCGAAACTGGCTAACTGCTGGTTGACGTCATAAGCGGGCGTGCCACCATAAACGGTTTTGCAGCCCAGCTGATGCGCAGCTTGTTTAAACATCTCGTACACCGGAAACCAGTATTCAACACCGGTCACCATGACGTTCATGTAGTAAGTTTCGCCAGGTTTGCAACGGAACTGTGGTGATTCATCGGCGGCACGTGCGGTGCTGGAGAGTGTGCCCGCTAACGCAAGGCTGGAAAGAAGGATGGCGATTTTTTTCATGTTTTTCCCCGGAGCAGACGCTGAATTTAGAGGCTCAGCCGTGACGACTTAACGCGGAAAAACGAGCCGGGGTACGTTTTGAAAATTATTTCTGATTCGTGAAATAATTTTCATAAGCTATAAAAGCTGGCGGGGAAAAGATCAATTAATGGTTAATGAAATGTTTCTCGCTTGTGATCGCCTTCACTTTCCCGCAGATAGCAGAATATTTGGTTAGGTGAAACCGTGACGGAATTTTATAATCACGCGCTGAAATTGTGGCTTAACTGAAATAAAAGGAATTTTCATGCGCTTATCTCTTACTGCGCTAACGCTGCTGGCAAGCACCAGCGTCCTCGCACAAACCCCTTCACCTGACGCCATCATCAAACCGTTGATGCAGCAATATCAAATCCCTGGCATGGCGGTGGCTATTCTGCACGATGGCAAAACCGAGTTTTACAATTACGGTGTGGCATCCAAAGAGACTCAGCAGCCAATTACCGCGCAGACCTTGTTTGAAATCGGGTCACTCAGCAAAACCTTTACCGCTACCTTAGCGAGCTATGCGGCTCAGCAGAAAAAACTGCAGTTTAGTGACAAAGCCAGTACATGGTTGCCCGACCTAAAGGGCAGTGCGTTTGATCAGGTGTCACTGCTTAACCTTGCTACTCACACCACGGGCACGCCGCTGTTTGTGCCAGACGATGTCACCAATCAGCAGCAGTTGATGAACTGGTACAAAAACTGGCAACCGCCGGCTCAGCCGGGCACTCAGCGTGTCTACTCCAATCTGGGGATTGGTATGCTCGGCATGATTGCCGCCAAAAGCTTGCATCAGCCGTTTATCAGCGCGATGGAGCAGCAACTGTTACCCGCGATGGGCATGAAGCACACTTATATTCAGGTGCCTCAGTCAGAGATGGGCCAATATGCGCAAGGTTACAATAAACAAGACAAGCCGGTACGTGTGACGCCAGGCCCGTTGGATGCTGAATCGTATGGGTTGAAATCGACATCCGCTGATCTGATTCGCTGGCTGGCGATTCAACTTGATGAACAGAAGGTCGCGACGGAGTGGCAGCAGGCGATCGCCACCACGCATCAGGGCTACTTCAAAACCGAGGCGTTTACGCAGGCGATGATGTGGGAATACTATCCGTTGCCTGTCTCATCAAAGCAGTTGGTGGAAGGCAACAGCGGTCAGCGCATCATGAAAGGGATGTCGGCCACGTTGATCACGCCACCGCAGGCTGCGCCACAACAGGCGTGGTATAACAAAACCGGTTCGACCAATGGTTTCTCAACCTACGCGGTGTTTATTCCGTCACAGAAGATTGCGGTGATTATGCTGGCGAATAAATGGTTCCCGAATGACGATCGCGTCATCGCGGCGGACAAAATCATTCAGATGTTGGCTCACTAACGGATTGTTGGGCGCGCCCCGACGCGCCCAATTAAATCGCAACTTACTTTCGTGCATCCAATGCGAGTTTGACGGCCATGCCCGCCAGCACCGTGCCCATCAGCCAGCGCTGCAAACGCTGCCAGCTGGGGCGCGTCAGTAAAAATGTCGACACCTGGCCAGCGGTAGTAATGAAAATCGCATTGACCGTCAGGCTAATCACAATTTGGGTGACGCCCAATATCAGCGACTGCATCAGCACACTACCGTGATGCGGGCTAATAAACTGCGGTAATAGCGACAGAAACATCATGGCGATTTTTGGGTTCGCGAGGTTGGTGAGGAAACCCATGGTGAACAATTTACGCGGGTTGTCGGCAGGGAGATCGCGCACGGCAAATGGCGAGCGGCCGCCAGGCTTGAGTGCCTGCCACGCAAGATACAGCAAATAGAGTGCGCCACTAAAACGCAGCGCATCATAGGCCCATGGAACGGCAAGCAACCACGCGGTGATACCCAGCGCCGCGCACAGCATATAAAACACAAAACCTAACGCCACGCCGCCGAGGGAAATATAACCCGCCCGCTTGCCCTGACACAGCGAACGCGAAACCAGGTAGATCATATTGGGGCCGGGCGTAAGCACCAATCCCAACGCCACCAATGCAAAGGCTAACCAACTCGACAGTTCTGGCATGCAACACTCCTTGCGTTATTTTCGCGATTATGGCGCGAACCAGGCATATCAGGCAACGCACGTTTTCAGACTGACAACAGGAATAAGCTGCGTTAGTTTGGCTTGGCTTATTGTATTTAAAAGGGAGATGAAAATGACCGTTCCTGTAGTGGCATTGCTAACGGCAAAACCGGGTTGCGAAGATAAAGCTGAGCAATTATTTCGTGGTGTGCACGGTTGTGGTTTTCGAGGATTTGTACGGCAACCGTTGGGATCTTTACCAGAACAAATGATCGACCGGTCTGACTCGCTTCAAAATCCAGGTTTCATACACCGGTTAAGCGGCCGATAATGGAAGCCTGAAATGACCTGGTTTCCCACTTTAAACAGGTAGATGCGGGCGGTGAAATTCTCGTCCGCCAGCGGATCAATATATTTTCCGATAACGGGATCCTGCGTATCAGGACCCGCAATACGAAAAGATTTGCGAGTGGAAACCGTTACGGAATCAGGATGGTAGTCATAATCAAGATTCACGGTGCGATCAACATTAATCCTGCTTTCAAGCCCCTGCGGCGACATAAATGCCAGATAAGCATTTAAATGACCTTCACGACTGCCGCTTAAAATATCCCAGTAGCCATGACTGACTACGGTCCGGTCAGGTTCGTCATAGATGATATAGGTCTCGGCCCGGCAATCGCCAGAAAATGGCCGTACAAAATAGGGCAGCGAAAACCAACCCAGCAACAATGCCAACAGGCAACATGCCGCGGAAACAGCCATTCTCATGGATGGTTTCTCCCGATAACCGCAAATGTCTGGCAAGAGGTTGTCGCCAGTGCAATTTCGCCTTTGCACACAAAGAAATTAATCGCGTTGCCACGATCGGCATTAATGTAGATTTTGCTGTGCGGCGTAATAGAAACCTGCATTTTGTTAAGCCAGTAACTCACGCGTCTTGCCGAGTCATGTTTGTCATTTTCCACGTATTGCGAAAACAGAAAGCTGTGCCCATCAAGCAGAAGTGGTTCGCCATACCGCAATGGGTGGATAAGTTGTTGGCCACGAATCACAGTGCCCACGATAAAAAACAGGCAGCAAAGCAGCAGCGTAAGTACCCTGAGTTTTATCTTTGTCGGTTTATTCTTAAGCGCTGATTTCGATGTATCAGAAACAGAAATCGCTGATGTTTCTTGTTTTTGATTCAAACCATCCTGGCGTTCCGGTAACGAATAATTGTGTGAGTCTGAAACGAGAGTGATGCAACCGGGTTTTAAGCGATATCCCATGTATCCCAGTGTTTCAAGAATTTCGCCTTCTACTTCCAGTGAGGCGAGTGATTTCCGGATGCGAAAAAGGGTTTGTCGTACAGTATTATCGGAGACCACAGCACCATGGTTTCTCCAGCAAGCGTCATGTAATGCTTCTTTGGAAACGATATTACCTTCATGCTCACACAGGTACGTCAGGCATATTTTACTTTGCCTGCTAAGAATAATCTCTTTATCTTCCAGCCTGATCAGACCGGTATCGGTAAAAAAAATAATGGTCACTTCTGCCTGATCCCCACGGCGCATCTTCAACGCACACTTTTCATGCGGCTGATTATAACACGGTCTGACAAAAGGGCATGCTGATGATGACAATCAGGTAGGTAACAGCTTTGTCACAGGGTTATCTATATGATTAATATGTGAATTATCTCCATGCTGGTGACTTTTAAGTGACATTTACGGCAGTATGTTGAAAGCCTTCAATCTAGCCAATAATATCCGCATCGGATTAATCGCATGGCATCGGCTAATATCGTTCAGATGAATCTGTAATAATTGCATATTGGCGTGATCACAATTGAGGAACATCACCAATGCATAGCGCCATTAAAATAACGACAAGCAAAATCAAAAATAAAAATATCGCTATTATGACACCCAGCGCGATCACCTATTATGGTATTCGCGCCATGTTGACAACATTGAATGCTGTGACGGTGACTCACCATCCCATCCAAACCCATGATGAACAGATCAACATCATTGATAGAGATTTGGATCTGATTATTATCGATACTGAGGTTGGCAATGCAGATGTTATTTCTATGCTGATAAAATCTTACTTGCCCACAGCATTAGTGATAATTTTAACCCGCGCATCGGATATCAGGCTATTACAAAAATATAAAAAATCAGGTGTGCAAGCCATATTAAACAGGAAATGCAATCAGCGCGAGGTTGAAGATGCGGTGACGGCAGTACTTGAACATCGAGTCTGGGGATTTGAAGTCAAACCCACTGCACCGCAAAAGGGTTCATCTCTACGACAGGTATTCTCATCAAGAATGTATGAAGAAGCGATGCTTTCACTCAGTACCACGGAAAGAACGATCATCCGCTCCATCTATCGCGGCCGTACCGTAACGGATATTGCTGTTGCCAAAGACAAAAGTATCAAAACCATTAGCAGCCAAAAACAGTCTGCAATGCGCAAACTCAATGTAAAAAATCTGGCTGAACTCCATCAGCGGTATCACGCCTGGCTGGAATAGTACCTGCCAGGCCATTTCCTTCCCACATACCACCGTCTTTTTCCTCTTGATTTCCCGACATTTTTCCTCATTTCCCGGCACCGGAGAGCCACTCCGGTGCACCTTCGGTTGGACGTTGTTCTTAATTTTTTTGTGATGGGTTTCTTAAAATCGTGCGCTGAAGTTAGGTGAAATGCCGACAGATTGTTATGAATGAAGCTAACTTAAGTTTCATTCGAAACAATCGGAGCGACAAAATGAATACATCCTTTACCTCTTTACAACAACCTGAAGATGCAAAGCAGCATATCCGCTTGATGAAACAGGTGCTCAGAGCGCAAATCGGCGATGTTGAGGGCCTGTTTGAGCAGGTCAGAAGTAAAATCCTCAGCGAAATTGCTGCAGCACGCGAGGAAGAAGCGCGAAACGGCACGGCATGGCCACAGATACGTTGGGATGACATCGCCGCAGGGCGCATTTCCGATGAAGTGAAGGATCACATTCGTCGTCGCGGCTGTGTGGTGGTGAAACAGACCTTTACGCGCGAGCAGGCGTTGGGCTGGGATGCGTCGATGCTGGAATACCTTGATAAAAATGATTTCGATGAAGTCTATAAAGGGCCGGGTGACAACTTCTTTGGCAGCCTCGATGCCTCACGCCCTGAAATCTATCCGATCTACTGGAGCGAAGCACAGATGTCGGCGCGTCAGAGCGACGCCATGGCACAAACCCAATCCTTCCTGAATCGCCTGTGGACCTACGAATCCAACGGAACGCGCTGGTTTGACCCTGATGTCAGCATCATCTATCCGGATCGTATTCGCCGTCGTTTACCGGGCACCACATCAAAAGGGCTGGGCGCGCATACGGATTCCGGGGCGCTGGAACGCTGGTTACTGCCAGCTTACCAACAGGTGTTTAGCAAAATCTTTAATAATCAATTCGATCAATATAATCCCTGGGACGCGGCACATCGCACAGAAGTGAATGAATATCAGGCTGGCACCACTACCAAATGTTCAGTCTTCCGCACTTTCCAGGGGTGGACTGCGCTGTCAGACATGCAATTGGGTCAGGGCTTGCTGCATGTGGTGCCGGTTCCGGAAGCGATGGCGTATCTGTTGCTGCGTCCGCTGCTGAAAGATGTGCCAGAGGATGAACTCTGTGGTGTGGCGCCAGGCAAAGTGCTGCCCATCTCAGAGCAGTGGCATCCGGAACTCATCAAGGGACTGTGTTCCATTCCAGCAATGGAAGCGGGTGATTCTGTCTGGTGGCACTGTGATGTCATTCATTCGGTTGCACCGGTTGAGAATCAGCAAGGTTGGGGCAATGTGATGTACATTCCGGCTGCACCCCTGTGCGAGAAGAATGCCGCTTACGCCACTCAGGTTGCTGAGGCGCTGGCAACCGGTGCCTCACCGGGTGATTTCCCGAAAGAGGACTATGAAGCCAGCTGGCGCGATCGATTCACTTTGGACGCGTTAAACAGCAACGGTCGTCGCAGTCTCGGCTTAGAGTAAGTTTCTGGTAAGCTGGATAAAATTTTAATTAAAGCAGGCACTATGAACGCACGTCATCAGCACATTATCCAACTGGTCAGCGAACGCGGCAGCGTCAGCGTCAGTGAACTGGCGCAAACCACCGGCGTTTCCGAGGTGACGGTGCGTCAGGATCTGAATGTTCTGGAAAAGGGCGGCTTTCTGCGCCGCGTGCACGGTTCAGCCGTGGCGCCAGAAAGCGACGATGTCGGCGCACGCATGCAAACGCGTTTTGCCGTCAAAAAACGTCTGGCGGAGTACGCCGCTTCGCTGGTTAACGCGGGTGAAACGGTGTTTATTGAAGGCGGCAGCACCAACGCGTTGCTGGCACGCGAATTGAGCGAACGCGGTGATATCACGATTATCACCGTCAGCCATTACATCGCGGGATTGCTGCGGGAACAGGGCGGTGATGTGATCATTCTTGGCGGGCTGTTCCAGAAGAGCAGTGAGTCGGTAGTCGGGCCGCTGACGCGATTGTGCATCCAGCACCTCAACTTCCATAAAGCCTTTATCGGTATCGACGGCTGGGATGCCATCACCGGTTTTACCGGACGTGATATGCTGCGCTGCGACGTGGTCAACGCCATCATGGAAAAGCAGACGCACACTGTGGCGCTCACCGATTCATCAAAGTTTGGTCAGATACATCCCTTCGCTCTGGCACCGACCGTGCCCTTTAAGCAGGTGATTACAGATAGCCAACTGTCGCCGGTGTATCAGGAAATATTGCGCCAGCAGCCAATGGAGTTAACGCTGATTTAGGGGCACTTTTCATCAGCGTCGACAATCATCATTGTCATAATGAAGGATCACATGCTCCCCAACATCACCTCCAAAAGACTGCACTATCGCCAGTTAGTTACCGATGACTGGCGATTCTTTCTCTCGCTGCAACAGGATGAGCGTGTGATGCGCTATGTGGCCGATCCGCAGCCTGAAGAAGAGATTCGACGTGACAGGTTCGAGATAAGATTGCCCCACTGGCAGAAAGGCAGCACCCATTGGCTGTGTCTGGTGATGATGGAACAGGGGCAATCAGCGCCGTTAGGCGTCACCGGATTTATCGATCGCGGTGACGGCGTAGCGGAAGTCGGTTTTTTGCTGGCAGCAGAAGCTCAGGGCAAGGGATTTGGTACGGAATCACTTCACGATATTGCGCGTTATGCGCTGAATGAACTGGGCTTTCGCAAGCTAATTGCCACTGTGACCGCAGGAAATGAAGCCTCACGCAGGACACTATTAAAAGTGGGATTCCAGCAGGAGGGCACCTTGCGGAAAAGCTATCATCTCGCGGGTGAGTGGCGCGACGATTGGGTATTTGGATTATTCGCGGACGAATGGAGGCCACTCTAACCTGCGATTAACGCCTGTGCCGTTAATTCATCGGTAATTAATCCCGTCACCAACCCGCTGGCCAATACCGCGCGGATCGCGTCGACTTTGCTTAATCCCCCCACCAGCGCCACAATCTCGGCGCGGTGGGCAAGCTCTAAATCCACCGAGAGCGTACGCGCTGTCAGGCTGTTGTGAATCATCTGCCCGCTGGCGTCAAAGAAATGACCGAGCAGCTCACCGACAGCGCCAGAAGCAGAGATATCGTTGATCTCGGCTTCATCAATCATACCGGCTTCAACCAATTGCGCGGCCGGTTCCACAGTACCGATCCCCACCAGTTTCACCTCACTCTGTGCGGCCATGGCAAACACTTCGCTGACGCCGCGCTGTTTAAGCAGCACGTCGCGGTCTTCCTGAGTATTGGCGAAGAACGGCACCGGCATCATATACGCCTGCGCACCGGTCTTTTCGGCAATGCGATGCATAACATCGTGGGGATTGAGCGCATAGTTGCGCGTCAAACAGCCCAGCAGCGAAACGAAGCGCATATGCGGGGCGTCAATGCGCGAGAGTTGGTGAATAGCGGCGGAAAGGGTGCGGCCGTGCCCCAGCCCCAGGGTGATCGCAGGCTGCGACGTGAGGAGATTGCGCAGATAATCCGCGCCCGCCATACCCAGCGTTCGCACTGGCAATCCCTCTTCACCAAGGTCAGGCGCAACGTGGCAAAAACGCAGTCCGTGCTTTTCGCGCAGCTGATCTTCCAGCGCCACGCACGCCATGATATCGCCATCAATCGACACCTTCACCGCACCCTCCGCGACCATTTTGGCAATCATGCGATGGGTTTTGACAGACGGTAATCCCAGACGTTTGGCGACTTCAGCCTGGGTCAGGCCGCCCACATAGTGCAGCCAGGCGGCACGCAGGGCTAAAGAGTCATCGCGTTCAGCGGGAGTAGGAGCCGGTTTCATGTTTCATTTCCTGATCAATAGGCTTAGGAAGCCAGATGCAAATCCTGCACGCCCGTATCAATGTGCGATGCCCAAAACGCAACGCTTTCCGCGATATCCGCCACCACCTGGCGGTCAGTGGGTTCACGCTCTTTAAAACTCAGTTCGAGGCAAATTTCGTTATCCTGCGCGCCACCGCGCGCCAGCGCGTCCAGCAGCGGCTGGGGCTGAATACGGCCGCCCGCATTGTACTGCAATGTGAAGGGTCTGTGGCCGCCTTTGTCCATCATGCTTTGTTTTATATGAATAATCGGCGAGTAGCGCGGCACTGCTTCAGCCCACGCGTAAGGGTCGTAATCACGCGGGTCGATTGAAGTGACATCGCCGTGATCGATATCCGCCATCATCCACATCGGCAGGGCAAAGGACTCACTGCTCAAACGCTGCTGCAGTGCGAGGCAAGCCGGAATGGTCTCACCAAACTCGCGTCCGATGCTCATCGGTTCCCAAAACAGGTATTTCAATCCGGCGGATTGCGCATGTTCCGCCACCTCGGCCCAGCAGTCTATCGCGATATCGATCAAGGCATCCCGCCGCGCTGCATCGTTGAAATCCTGCTGGGTGAAAATGGCGAACTGCGATCCAACCGCCTCGCCCCCCAGTTCTGCGGTGATATCGGCGAAGGTTTTGAACCAGTCAACGTAGTAGCGTCGCACGTCAACGTCCGGATGACCAAAATGATTGAGGCGGCCATAGGGACCAGTCATACCCGATGTCACGCGCACCCCGGTTTCCCGCAACGCCTTCTGCATCTGGCGCGACATGCGGTTGATGGTGGCGGCTGGCCAGCCAGGATTGATAAATTCATGGGTTAACTGCAGATCGCGGATACGAATCTGTTGTGCCACGGTGTGAATCAGATCCTGCGGATCGGCAAAACGATTCACCAGTGGGTTGGTATTGAGAGAAAGCGTTAAGGGCATGATTACGCCTCCTTACGCAGCGGCACGGCCGCAGCATAGGTCGCGTCAAACCATTGGCTAAAGGCCTGCTGCTGAACTTCGGTCAGATGCAACTTGTGCTTAGTGCGACGCCACAGCACATCCTCCACCTGCTGCGCCCACTCATTTTCTACCAGGTAGCGCACTTCGGCTTCATACAACTGTGCGCCGAAATGGCGGCCCAGATCGTTTATCTCACGGGCGTGACCCAGCACTTTCTCAATGCGCGTGCCATACAGGCGCGCATATTGTTTGCGTAGCGGCGCTGGTAACCATGGCCAGCGCGTTTTCACTTGCTCAAGGAAGCTCTCGAAATCGCCATTTGCCATATTACCGCCCGGCAAAGTGGCCTCGCGTGTCCAGTCTTCACCCATATCAGGGAAGAAGGGCGCAAGCTTCTGGATAGCGTGTTCTGCCAGCTTGCGGAAAGTGGTGATTTTGCCGCCAAACACATGCAGCAGCGGGGCGTTTTGCTGATCGTCGAGATCGAACACGTAGTCACGCGTGACGGCAGAAGGGTTGCCTTTGCCATCGTCAAACAGCGGACGCACACCCGAGAATCGGGTAATCACATCGCTGGCGCGCAGTTTTACTTTGAAGTAGCGATTGACCACATCGATAAGGTACTGCTGCTCGCTGTCATCGGCGGTCACCGCTTCCGCTTTGCCCTGCCACGGAATATCGGTGGTGCCGATCAGGGCTTTATCGCCTTCATAAGGGTTGATGAAAATGACGCGTTTATCGGTGTTTTGCACCAGATACGCCTGCTGGCCTTCCCAGAATTTCGGCACGATGATGTGTGAACCTTTAACCAGCCGCACGCTGCGGTTGCTTTTGGTCTGGGTGACCTGATTTACGATATCCAGTACCCACGGGCCGGCCGCATTCACCAGCACTTTGGCATAAACCGTGCGCTGTGCACCGCTGGTCTCATCCTGAATCGTGACTTCCCACTTGCCGCTGATACGTTTGGCCGACACACAGCGGGTACGCGGCAGAATCGTGGCGCCGCGTTCCGCAGCATCCACGGCATTCAGTGCGACCAGGCGTGCATCATCGACCCAGCAATCGGAGTACTCGAAGCCCTTGCTGTAGCTATCGAGGATTGGGGCGCCTTCGGGATCGCGCATCAGATCAAGCGATCGCGTGCCGGGCAGCTTTTTGCGCCCGCCTAAATTGTCATAGAGGAACAGCCCTAAACGCACCAGCCACGCCGGACGATCGGTCGGGCTATGCGGCAACACAAAGCGCATCGGCCAGATAATATGCGGTGCGGCATTCAGCAACACTTCTCGCTCGATCAGCGCCTCGCGTACCAGTCGGAATTCATAATATTCGAGATAGCGCAGCCCGCCGTGCACCAGTTTGCCCGAGCGCGAGGAGGTACCCTGTGCCAGGTCATCTTTTTCACACATCATCACGGACAAGCCGCGCCCGGCCGCATCACGTGCGATGCCCGCGCCATTAATGCCACCGCCAATGACAAACAGATCCAGCGTATTTTCACTCATGGTGTACTCCTTAAAACTTATTCAGTGCATGCCAGGCGGCAGGGAGATCGCTGCGGATCTGCTGATAATGGGGAAACAGTTGGTTATAGCGCTGCGACAGTTCAGCGGAAGGCGGTTCAGGCGCATCCAGCAGCGGGCGCACCCAGGTTTCCACGCACTGCGCCATGGAGGGATAGGCGCCAATCGCCACCGCTGCCATCATCGCGGCGCCCGCTGCACCGGCTTCATCACGCTGGCTGATACGCACCGGTGCGCCAATGCAGGACGAGAGGATCTGGCGTAGCGGCTGGGAACGCACCGCGCCGCCGGTAAGACGAATTTCACCTGGCAAAGTACTGCCCATCGCCTGATAACAATCACGCGCGGCCATGCCGATGCCTTCAATCACGCCGCGCACCATGTCGGCAAAATTGTGCTGATAGTTAAGTCCGGTGAAGCTGGCGCGCGCGTCGGCGTTGACGAACGGCCCGCGTTCACCGGCAATTGAGATGTAGGGATGGAACAGCAGGGTGCCGGGTTCGGCTTTGTTGAGCCACTGGTCGATATGCGCCACTAGCCGCGCATGATCAATTTCACAGCCAAAACTGCTCAGCAACTCACTGGCCACATTCAACAGCCAGTCGAGATTGAGGGTAGACGCCATATTGGTTTGCACCTGCGTCACATAGCCCGGCCAGGGCAGAGGAATCACATAGCCAGTTTGCGCTGGATTCAACCACACCTCATCAATGGTCACACTGCGCAGATGCACCCCGGTAGAGCCGACAATTGAGCAGGCGGTATGGGCTTCGCCGGTGTGCACGCCTGCGCCCAGCGCGGTCATCGCCATATCCACATAACCCAGCGATATCGGTGTGCCCGCGCGCAGGCCGGTGAGGGCTGCGGCCTCACCGGTCAATGGATGGGTGATTTGCGTGCCATCAATGATATCCGGCAGCAGATGACGTCGATGTTCCAGTCCCAGCGCTGCGATGACGGTATCGTCATAACGCTGGGTGCGGAAATTACCAAAAGTGAAGCTGGCCTCAGAAGGATCGGTGGCACGTACGCCCGTCAGATTGAGGTAAAGCCAGTCTTTGCAATGCAGTGCCACTTCGCTCTTCGCCAGTAGCTCAGGAAAGTGCTGGTCCATATGCGCCATCTGCGAACCCTGCTGACAGGTATTCAGCCCGGTGCCCGTGGACTTAAAACGCTCGGCTGCAAGGGCGTGCTGGTTTAGGGCATCGACGGTGTGTGCTGCACGCGCATCCAGCCAAATCCAGGCATCCTCTACCGGCTGATTATTGGCGCCCACCAGCCAGGTGCCATCCCCTTGTGCGGTGACGGCCACGGCCACTATGCGGGAAGAGAGATTTTCCACACGCTCGCCCAGTTTCCGTATCGCGTCCACGGCATCTTGCCAGGTCTGCGACATGGATTGCTGCGCGGCACCACCTTCGCTGCGGTAATAGCGGTTACGCACAGAGGCGCACGCCAGCTGTGTGCCTTCCAGATCAAACGCCACCGCTTTCACCACGGAGGTGCCGGAATCCAGACCCAGAATGATATCGCTGTTACCCACGTACACCTCCGAAGGGAAGAAAAGTTGACCCATCACGTCGTGTTAATTCCCTGTGATGAATTTGCTAAATAATGTCTTACACCACTTCTCATGGAGATAACATATCCAATGTATTATTTTTCGATAAAACGAATAAATTTCACTTCAGTTAGCGAGTTTGATCACGAAAATGGCGGTAGTACACGACAATACGAAATGAGATATCACATGAATAAGGCTTGTATGGCGGGCTTTTATTAGCGATGAAGGCGTTAAGGTGTGAATTTAGCGATCCAGATCGCGCTCCTGAAAAATTCGTGAACCCCCTGTTGACAATTTAGTCACATCAGCACAATCCTCATCACAAGAGTTATCACATTTATAACATTTAATGCGGCGATTATCGCAGCAGATAACAGTGAGAGGTCACGTTATGTCCGATGTCTCAATGCTGGCACAGCAGCTCTCCCGCAAGCGCATCCGCCGCTACAGCATCATCGGTGTTGTGGTGGTTGCGGTGATTGCCGCCATGGCCATTGACACAAAATTGGTGAAAATCGGTTCCGAGCAAGATGTGCAAGAGCAAGGTTTCTCGCCGGATAGCTACGGGGAGAAAACCTTCCCCAGTATTCAGCAGGATGTGGAAGCGCGTGCGGTGGATGCCAAAACCCTCGCCGATGCGCTGAAAGCCAATCAACAGGAAGCGGTACAGAAATACGGTGTGGGTTCGCCGCTCCCGGTGATCCCCGTCAAGCTGGAAGGCGTGGTGCAGCCCGGTCAAATGGGCATTTTCCCACTGAAAGTGGCCGGTTTACCGGAAGGAAATGTGATTCGCCTGCAAACGGGCCCGGCCATTACCGGCACCGATTTACGTGATGCCAGCGGAAAAATCCAGTTCGGCGATTTTACCAACCAGATTGAGTATCAAAACGCCGGTTCGGCGATCAATCGCGCCATGAAAGCCAAAGTACTGGATAAGTTGGATCGTGATGCGCTGCCCGGGAAAACCGTGCAGGTGGTCGGGGTGTTCCGTTTGCTCGCGCCGAATAACTGGATGGTGACGCCAGTCAGTCTGGAGGTGAAATGAAACCATTCAACGTTAACCCGGCGCTACTAAAAGGCGAAGTGATCCTTGAAGCGCGCAACATCAGCAAAATCTATGGATCGACCCATGCACTTAAAGGCGTGAATTTTGAGATCCGTCGCGGTGAAGTCACCACGTTGTTTGGTGAAAACGGCGCAGGTAAATCCACGCTAATGAAAATTTTGTCGGGCGTCATTACGCCAACATCCGGGGAAATTCTCTACAACGGCGAAGAGAAAGTGTTTCGCTCTGCCACTGAAGCACGCGATTGCGGCATCTCGATTATCCATCAGGAGCTGAATCTCGCTCCCAACATGAACGTGCGCGACAACATCTTTATGGGGCGCGAAATCATGAAGCCGGGTGGGGTGGACTACGCGGAAGAAGCCCGCATAACCGCCCATCTGATGGCGGCGCTGGAGGAGGAAATTGATCCGCTGACGCCGGTGGAAAACCTGCGTCTGGGCCAACAACAGATTGTCGAAATCGCCCGTGCATTGTCGGTGAATTCACAGATTCTGATCATGGATGAACCGACATCGGCGCTCAGTGCTGCGGAAGTCGCGGTGCTGTTCCAGGTGATCCGCGATCTCACCAGTCAGGGTGTAGCCATTGTATACATCTCACATCATCTCGAAGAGGCACTGGAGATCACCGATCGCGCCGTGGTGCTGCGTGATGGCGTGATGACCGCGTACGCGAAACGCGATGAGATCGATCTCGAGTGGATCGTGCGCAATATGGTGGGCGATCACTTTGACCTGGGTTCGCCGCCGCAAGGGTATGAGTTTGGTGACCAGGCGTTGACCGTGCAAGACCTGACGGTGAAAAGCAAAACCGGGATTCGGCTGGTGGATAACCTCTCACTGTCAGTGAAAGCCGGTGAAATTGTCTGCATCTATGGCCTGATGGGCGCGGGGCGCACCGAACTGCTGGAGTGTATCGCCGGGCGTATTCATCAAAGCCAGGGCCGCGTTCTGCTGCAGGATACCGATGTCAGCGGCTTAACCATTCAACAACGTATTCAAATCGGCCTTGCGTTGGTGCCCGAAGATCGGCAACGCGACGGTTTGGTGCAAACCATGTCAGTGGGCGAAAACCTGTCGCTCGCCAGTATCAACGAATTTGTGCGCGGTTTGGTGCTGTCACCGCGACGTGAAAAGCAGCTGGTGACGGACAGTATTCGCAACGTCACGGTGAAAACCGCTGGCGGCGAGGCGGCCATCGGATCGCTCTCCGGTGGCAATCAACAAAAAGTGGTGATCGGCAAAATGCTGGCCACCCGTCCCAAAGTGATTCTGCTGGATGAACCCAGCCGCGGCATTGATATCGGTGCCAAAGCGGAAGTGTTTCGTCTGCTGGCGGAAAACGCCAAAAAGGGGCTGGCGGTGGTGTATACCACCTCGGAAGTGGGCGAATGCCTGAGTATTGCGCATCGCATTGTGGTGATGAGCAAAGGGCGCATTAACGCCATTTTCGATTCCAGCGTGAGCAAAGAACGCATTATGGCCGCTTCAGGCGAGTCTCTGGTGGCATGACATAAAAAACGGAGCAAACGGTATGACAGACAGAACACACACGCTGGATTCGCCACCCGTCGCGAGTAAAAAGAAGACCGATAAAAGTCTCAATCTGGCGCGATTGCTGCTGGAAGGGCGCGCGTTTATTGCGTTGCTGGTGATTATTATCACCTTTTCCTTGCTCTCGCCTAACTACTTTACCGGCGCCAACTTCCTGACCATGGCATCGCATGTGGCGATTTTTGGCTTACCGGCGATTGGCATGCTGCTGGTGATCCTCAATGGCGGTATTGACTTGTCCGTCGGTTCAACGCTGGGTCTGGCTGGCGTGATGGCCGGCTTTATGATGCAGGGGATTAACCTCGACGCGCTAGGTGTCGTGCTGTATCTGCCCGTGTGGGCGGTGGCGATATTGACGCTGGTGATTGGCGCGCTGGTGGGATTGGTCAATGGCGTGTTGATCGCCTGGTTCCGCGTTCCGGCGTTTGTTGCCACGCTCGGCACCATGTATGTGGCGCGCGGTATTGCCCTGCTGATCACTAACGGACTGACCTACAACAAACTCTCTGGAAGTGATGCGCTAGGCAACACCGGCTTTGACTGGCTCGGCTTCAATCGCATCTTCAATATCCCTGTCGGTGTGCTGGTGCTGGGTGTGGTAGCACTGGCCTGTGGTTTTCTGCTGAGCCGTTCGGCGTTTGGCCGCTGGCTCTATGCCTCGGGGGGTAATGAGCGCGCCGCCGACCTCTCCGGCGTGCCGGTGAAACGTATCAAAATCAGCGTTTATGTGTTGTCGGGTATCTGTGCCGCGATGGCGGGGCTGGTGCTCTCTTCACAGCTCACTTCAGCCGGTCCAACGGCGGGCACCACTTATGAACTGACCGCGATTGCCGCAGTGGTGATTGGCGGTGCGGCCTTAACCGGTGGTCGCGGTAACGTGCGCGGCACGCTGCTGGGCGCTTTTGTAATCGGTTTTCTCTCTGATGGCTTAGTGATTATCGGCGTCTCTGCCTACTGGCAGACGGTGTTCACTGGCGCCGTGATTGTGCTGGCGGTATTGCTCAACACCCTGCAATACGGCAAACGCAGTCGCTAACTCACGCGCGCTGTCTGGCAGCGCGCGGTTATCCGTAAAACCTGTACCCTAAATAATAACGGAGCACCTATGTTCACAAAACGTTTGTTTATTGCTGCCGCAGCGATGGCGATCACCACCTTCGCTGCACCGACCTGGGCGGATAACGGGTTGATGACCATCATCGTCAACGATCCATCCAACCCTTACTGGCTGACAGAAGGTCAGGTCGCGCAAAAAGCCGCTGAAAAACTTGGCTACAGCGCAAAAGTCAGCGCGCACAAAGGTGATACCAACACCGAAAGCCAGCTGATTGATACGGCGATCACCAACAAATCAAAGGCGATTATTCTTGATCCGGCTAACGCCGATGGTTCTGTCGGTTCAGTGAAAAAAGCCATTGCAGCGAACATCCCGGTGTTTATCATTAACGCCGAGCTGAATCAGAGCGGATTGGCCAAAGCGCAGTTGGTTTCTAACAATGCGCAGGGCGCGGCGGTGGGCGCGATGGAGTGGGTGAAACAGGTAGGCGATACCGCCAACTATGTTGAATTAGTGGGCCCACCATCCGATAACAACGCGGCAACGCGTGCCAATGGTTTTGATACCGTGTTGTCACAGTACCCGACGCTGAAGAAAATGGGTCAGGAAGTCGCCAACTGGGACCGTACCCAGGGCTTCAACAAGATGCAGTCATTGCTGCAGGCTAACCCGAACATCAAAGGCGTGATCAGCGGCAACGATGAAATGGCGCTGGGGGCGATTGCCGCACTGAAAGAAGCCGGCAAGCTGAACCAAATCAAAGTCGGTGGTTTTGATGGCTCGCCGGATGCCGTTGATGCCGTAAAAGCCGGTACGCTGGCGTATACCGTGATGCAGCCCGTGGCGCAGTTCGCGCAGAAAGCGGTAGAGCAGGCTGACAGCTTCCTGAAAACCGGTAAAACCGGCGCAGCATCGGAAAAACAGCTGTTTGACTGCATTTTGATCACCAAAGAGAACGCGGGCAATTTCGTATCACCGTTTGTATTGAAGCAGTAATGCATGACGTGCGGCTTTCGGGCCGCATACTGCTCAGCGGACGCACTCCGGTGCGTCGCTGTAACCCTTCTCGTGAGTCCAAACACCACACCATTTGCAAAAGGCGCGTTTCCGCGTTGTAATCACCTGGAACCCGCATTTCTGCATCACTTTCTGGACGAAATATGGCGCACAACCCGCAGGACTCTTCTCTCAACGTCTTCATGGCCGAACCCTTACCCAGCGACAGTCGTCAGGCGCGGCAGTTGGCGCGACGCCAGTTGATCGCGGAAGCCGTGATGGCAGAAGGCGCAATTCGCATTGAAGATATTACCGACCGTTTCGGCATCAGTCTGATGACCGCGCACCGTGATATTGATGAGATGGTCGAACGCGGATTGCTGCATAAATCGCGTGGGGTGGTCTCCGCCACACCAACCAGCCTGGTCGAGTCCAGCGATATCTACCGCGCGACGCGTCAACTGGAAGAGAAGCAAGCCATCGCTGAGGTGGCGGCCACTTACCTGGAGCCAGGACAGGCGATCTTCCTCGATGATTCCACCACGGTATTGCAGATGGCGCGCTTGTTACACGCGCGCGCCCCGTTAACGGTGATCACCAACTCACTGACGCTGATGAATGAGTTGCGCAACGGGCGCGATATCACGCTGATGGGGCTGGGCGGTCAGTTTTATCACTGGTGTAATGCCTTTATGGGTCGCATGACCCGTGAAGAAATCGCCAGCCTGCGCGCCGACGTGTTCTTCGTCAGCATGTCAGCCATCATCGATGATGCGGTGTTTCATCAATCAGCCGAAACCGTCGAAACCAAACGAGCGATGTTTGATGCCGCGCAGAAACGTATTCTGTTGATGGATAACACCAAATTTGAACGCCGGGCACTGCACCGCTTTGCCCATCTCAGCGAGTTCGATGTGGTGATTGTCAATCAGGGCACGCCGGTGCCAGTTCTGCGTCGTCTGCAGGATCTGGGTGTGAATGTCGTGGTTGCACCGATGAAGACCCACGCTGGATCGCGCGAAGAATCCTGATTCACCTGTAAACTTATTCTTTCAGATAACCTGAGGCACTCACTGTCGGCCGCGGCAGTGGTGCATCGGCCTGTTCAAATGCGTTTGACAATGCAATCTACCTACTAGTAGATTGATGACTCTACCGCCGTGAACGAAGACGGTGTAATTAATTGCCACGCGCTAATCATTCAGCTCGGGTAACTGCCTTGTCTTAATTTATGCCATGTTGAGCGAATCTATGAACAAGCCTTCTCTGACGACCGGCCAGACACTCACCCGTCTGGCCGCTATTGCAGTGGTACCATTGATAGTCATCGCGTTATTTCTCTGGGTTGGCGGCTGGTTAACACCGGATAAGTTGACCTCCGATAAGCTCATTACCGTGCTACAAAAATCAGGCGGGGAGCATCCCGGCTCCCGACGCAATCATGCCAAAGGCGTCTGCATCAACGGCAGCTTTGTCGCTAACGGCAATGCCAGCGTGCTGTCGCGTGCCGGGCTGTTTGCACCGGGCGAAACCCCGGTGATCGGGCGCTTTGCTATTGCCGGTGGCAATCCAAACGCCCCGGATTATGCCGTGCCGGTGCGCAGCATGGCGTTAGCGTTTTACCAAAAAGATGGTCAGCAGTGGCGCACCGGGATGAATGCCATGCCGATGTTTCCGGTGAAGAGCGTGGAAGGGTTTTACGATCTGCAAATCGCCACGCTGCCGGATGCCAAAACAGGCAAGCCCGATCCCGCGAAGATTCAGGCCTTTGTAGAAAAACATCCCGAAATCAAACCGTTCTTCGGCTGGGCGCAGCAGTATGTTCCTTCCTCTAGCTGGGCCAGCGATCGCTACAATAGCCTTAACGCCTTCAACTTTATTGATTCGGCCGGCAAGAGCCATGTGGTGCGCTGGAGTATGGTGCCGCACAGCGAGTATCAGCCCATCAATGCCGCCGATAAGAATGACAGCGACTTCCTGCAGAACGATCTGCAACAGCGTCTTGCCAAAGGGCCGCTGCAGTGGGACCTGATCATCACTGTCGCAGACGCGCAGGATAAAAGCAGCGATGCTTCGATTGCCTGGCCAGCGGACCGGCAGACCATCAATGCAGGAACCCTGACTATCAACCAAACCACGCCGCAGCAGCAGGGCGCCTGTAACGATATCAATTACGATTCGCTAATTCTGCCCGAGGGCATCACCGCCTCGGATGATCCGATCCTCAATGCACGTTCATCGGCTTATGCCAAATCCTACAACGCCCGTACCCGTGAACAGGCAGGAGCACACTGATGAAACACACAGAGACTTTCCATCCGGCGTTGCGCGCGATTCACTGGCTGATGGCTGCCGCTATTATGACCATGCTGTTTATCGGCGTGGCCATGGTCGCCACCGTCTCGTCACTGCACAGCTTGCTCGTGGCGATCCATAAGCCGTTGGGCTTAATGATATTGCTGCTGGTGGTGGTGCGATTGTGGCTACGTTTTACCACCGCCAAACCGGCCTTGCCGGAGACGTTATCAAACGGGCAAAAAGCGCTGGCACACCTTTCGCATTGGGCGTTGTACGTAATGATGCTTGCGCAACCTCTTATCGGCTGGGCGATGCTGTCGGCGGCAGGCTATCCGATCAGTCTGGGAGGCAGTGTGGTGCTGCCCCCCATCACGCCAATCAGTAATGATCTGTATGCCTGGTTGCGTCCGCTGCATACCTGGGTTGCTTTAGCCTTGTTCGTTACGGTGATGCTGCATCTTGCCGCCGCGTTGTTCCATGCGCTGATTCTGCGTGATGGCGTCTTCAGAAGTATGACCGGCCGCCGTAAGCGTTCTGAAGCGCCTTGACATCACCGCTGCAGGTCAGTAGGTTCAGTGCCAATTTGCTGATTTGCAGCCATTTCATCTTTGCTGCCGGAGCCCTGCATGACCGTTGAACGTTCGCCTAAAGCCACTGAAATCATTAACCACACCCGAGCGCTGCTCACAGCTGGTGGTTATAAAAGTTTCAGCTATGCCGATTTGGCAGAACGCGTACAAATCCGTAAAGCCAGTATTCATCATCATTTTCCGGGCAAAGCCGACCTGGTGCTGGCGGTGGTCAATGATTATCGTGAGGAGGCACGAGCCGGCATGGCCGCGACCAGTGAGCATTTCAGTGATGATCCGCTGGCTGAGCTGAACGGATATGTGAACTTCTGGGCAACCTGCATTAAGGAAAACAGCTCACCGTTCTGTATTTGCGTGATGCTGGCAGTGGAGCTGCCGACCTTACCGGAAGAGGTGGCGGCTCAAGTCACCGGACATTTCGCCGATCTGTCCGCGTGGCTGGCCGGTGTGCTGCAGAAGGGGGAAAAGCGCGGGGTGTTTATTCTGCGTGAAGGGGCGGAAATGGAGGCCAAATCGCTGATGGCGACGGTGCATGGTGCGATGATTGCCGCGCGCGCGTTTAATAACCCCGAACTGTTCTTACCCATGATTAAACCGGTGCTTAACAGTCTGGTTATTTCCGTTTAATGGCTTTGCGGCCATTTATCTTCGCGACTCTTTCATCAACAACAGAATCACTTTATCCACCAGATAAGGTGCCTGCTTATTTAATTCAGGATCGTTGCGTAATTGCGCAGCAATGTTCAACGCAAATTCGCGAACATTCTGTTTATCCGCTTGCGTTGATTCACAATCTGAAGGACGGCAGTCAGGATATTGGTTAGGAAAATGAATCACACTCACAATGCCCCCTGAAATCATTGCTAAGGTAAGCCGAATAAATATTAATCTACTAGTTGGTAGGCTGGCAGTCAAGGGAGGAATTTGCAGTAGAGCACAGCAGGTTTAAACCTCCGTGATAGCCCGGGTAGGGGCGTTTCGCGCGCTTTCTCACCGCTTCGCCAGTACCGCCTGAAAATAGGAATTTTTACCTTTCGTCGTTTCACAAATCCTCTTAAATTAGCGCCGACGAGCAGTGCAAGTCGCCAACGATTTGGTGTCTTAACAACAATCAAATTAAAAACAATTGCATTCCATTTTTTAATGGTAATGAGGATTTCGATGCTTTTAAAACGCAGCTGCAGTATCGCCATTGTCGCTTTAGTCTGTTTATCAGTTACCGCCTGTGGCATGTCGCATCGTGGTCGTAATACGGCAATAGGTGCGGGTGTTGGTGCTGTGGGTGGCGCGGTATTAACCGGCGGAAGCACCTTTGGTACGCTGGGTGGTGCAGCCATCGGTGGCTTGATTGGTCATGAAGTGAGTCGTTGATTCATCCTGCTGATCTATTTCGTCGCGCACTCAATGCGCGACGAAATAATAACTTTTAAACCTTCATTTTATTCTCCGATTAAATTTTCTTTAACTGGCCAAATACCTGTTTGCCGTTATGGAAGGTTGCTATCACGGGTGCAACATGCGCCACCGCTTCGGCAGAACAACTCGCCGCCACTAACATCATCGTTGCGCTATCCTGCGCCTTCGGCCACTGTTGTTCACCCTGACTATTCAGCGGCAGCACTTCATGGGTGGCGATACCCAAGGCGCGACTCAATGAGAACTCATCCGGGCCACGATACAACTGTGCATAGACATTAGCTTTTTCCAGCATGCTGCCGCTGCCAAAAGGTTGCCAGTGGTCGGCAATGGTATCGGTGCCGGACCATACCGGTACGCCCGCCGCACGCAGTTGCGGCAATGGCATGATCACGCGCCCAATCGGCACGGTGGTGGCGATGCTGAACTGCTGCGCTTTGAGTTCCTCGATCATCGCATCCAGTTCACTCCCCGATAACGTGCCCAGCGCAAACGCATGGCTGATGGTGACTTTGCCTTTTAGCTGCGGATTCTCACGAACCGTTTTCAGCATGTAGCGTATCGCGGCCACACCGTGCGGCTCGGTTTCGTGCAGGTGGATATCCACCGGCGCAGCAAAATCCAGTGCGATGCTGAACATCGTATCCAGCGATTTCTCCATCGCACCATCAACGTTGGTCGGATCCAGGCCGCCGACAAAATTGGCGCCCATTTTCATCGCTTCACGCATCATGCCTTCGACCCTGGACCGCAACAGTCCATGCTGCGGGAAGGCGACAATCTTCACGGTAAAGTCCTGACGGTGGTTAGCAATCGCCTGTTGCAAGTGCGCCAACCCGTCCAGTTTGCTAATCGGGTCGATATTGCAGTGGCTGCGCGCTTCGGTGCTGCCTTTCGATTGCAGCAGGCCAATCAGCTTCTCGGCACGCATTTCGGAGGTCGGCACGATCTCAGGAAGAATCTGCTCTTCCTGATGAATCATATCAATCACGCTTTTACGCGGCAGCGGGGCGCGCCAGCCATCACCATAGAAGGTTTTATCGAGATGGATGTGCATATCGCGCGTTGCAGGCAGCAAAATATGGCCCGCCGCATCCCAGGAGGGAAGGGTGCTACTGAAACCTGCCGCGTGGATACCCGCGATATTTGCGCCGTTGATTTCGATATCGTACAACCCGGTGCGTGTCGCGGTGATCACGTCGTGATGACGTACAAAGGCTTCTTCCAGCCGCACATTCCGCAGCAGATAGTGGCTAACGTCAATCTGCATCAGGTTTTCAGGGGGACAGGCAGTGGCCGCAGCGTTACGGCTACTTATTCCGGCACCGAGCAGCGTACCTGCCGCCGTGAGTTTGATGCCAGCGGAAAGAAAGTCCCGGCGGTTGCCGGAAGTCATGAGGCTCATCGATTATGTTCTCCTTGTAGGGGAGATTCACCCTAGAGGAGCGATAAGCGCTGTGCTGTGATTTTTTCCACTGATAACTATGGAGAAAAGTAATGACGCATCGGACAGCATCGCTATCCGATGTTCTGTAGAAGGGTTAATGATTTTGCGGTTTGGGCATCGGCGGTGTGCCATGAGTATGGAACGTCTCAATGGTTTTCAGGCCCCACGCCTGGCCTTTCTTGCGTTCGCTTTCCGTCCAGACCACCGTCTGCCAGTCTGGCGCGAGTATCAGTCGGGCCCCGGAATTGGCCAGCTCGACGCGATTCCCCGCCGGTTCCCAGACATACAGGAAAAACGTGCCCTGGATGGCATGCTTGTGTGGGCCGGTTTCAATATGCACGCCATTTTCCAGGAAGATGTCGGCCGCGCGCAGTATGTCTTCTCGCGTATCGGTGGCGTAGGTCACATGGTGCAAACGTCCGTTGCCGCCACCGTGCTCTTCAGTACAGGCCAAATCATAGGTTTTATTATTGACGGTGAACCAGCAGCCACCAATCCGCCCATTATCCAGCTGAATCATCTCTGTGACGCGGGAGCCTAAGCAGGTTTCCATAAAGCGCTTGAATTCACTGACATCGGCAGCCAACAGATTGAGGTGATCCAGACGACGCGGACAGGCGCCACGCGCATGGTAACGCTGAGACAGGTTTTTCAGCGACGGGCGTTGGTCATCGGGTGCCTGATAACGGACCGTGTTGTAATAGATCTCAAAAATGTGGCCAAAAGGATCGGTAAAGCGAAATGCCTGTCCGTGACCCTGATCGTCGTTGACCCAACCAAGCACTTCATAGGGGCTGGCTTCAATCGCCGCAACACGCCGTTCCAGCGCAGCCTGTGAAGCGGCGCGATAGGCAATGTGCCCCACGCCAGTCGTGTGATGACGCGTAAGCTTCAAGCTGTGAAACTCATAATCATCCCAGGCGCGCAGCCAGGCGTGATCGTTTTCTTGCGCGGTGACCGTCAAGCCATAAACATTGACAAAGAAGTTGAGGCTCTCTTCAAACTTGTCGGTGTAAAGCTCCACGTGAGCCAGATGCGCAATATCGAAGCAGGGTTCAGAAAGTTGAGATGTCATGATGCCATTCCTATTTATTGAGGGTTTGTGACAGCGCCGGAAGGTCATCCAGTGCTGCGCCCTTTATTTTCAGAGACAGAGAAACATTGCGATGAAGCACAATGCTGATCGCAGCCAGTAACGCGGGTAGCGCGAGAATAAAGAAAATCGCCGACTGCGCCGGGAACGCACCCATCAGCAAGCCGCCAATCGAAGAACTGAGAATCGCACCGGTACGGCCTATGCCGTGCATCCAGCTCACGCCGGTGGCGCGCATTTCGGTAGGATAATAAGCAGGGGAATACACCTGTAGACCATTCTGTGCGCCATTAATACACATGCCGATAATGAAAATGAATACGCCCAGCGCCACCCCGGAAAACGCGAAGATGCCTTGTGCTAGCAAGCAGAGACAACCCAGCAGATAGACCACGCCAATCATTACTCTGGCGTTGCATTTATCCATCAATGCACCGACCAGAATACCACCCAGCGGACCACCAAGCTGGAATAACCCCGCCAGAATCGCCGCTTGTTCGAGGGAAATACCGCCCGAGCGCATAATGGTCGGCAGCCAGCCGTTAAGTAGATAAATCACGAACAGCCCCATAAAGTATGTCACCCACAAAATGATCGTGCCGCGAGCAAAACCGTGGTGGAAGAGCTGGGAGATGGTGCTGTTGCGATTGATCCGGGGAGAGTTGAGCACGAACGCCGTATCCTGCTGAAACTGGCCGCCCATGCGATTAAGCAGAGCAGCAATCTGCGCGCGAGGTGCCCGGCGCACCACCAAATTTAACGCAGATTCGGGCAGCAGATAACCTAATAAGGGCAACATAAGCAGCGGCAGTGCACCGCCGAAAATCAACACCGCATTCCAGTGATAGTGCGCCAGCAACGCGGCCGCGATAAAGCCCCCCAGACCGGATCCGATATTAAAGCCGCTGAACATCAGGGTAATCATCACGCCCTTACGACGCTCAGGCATATATTCTGCCAGCAGCGTGACGCAGTTGGGCATGACCGCGCCCAGCCCGAGCCCGGCAATGAATCGCATCATCGCCATTTGCAGCGGCGTGGTGGCGAAAGCGCAAATCAGACTGAAAGCGGAGAAGATCATAACCGCGAGCAGGATGATTTTTTTTCGGCCAAATCGATCGGATAAGGGACCCGCGATCAATGCGCCAATCGCCACGCCAAACATCGCCGCGCCAAGGATCGGCCCCATCGCGGCGCGAGAGATATGCCACTGCTCAATCAGCGCAGGCGCAATAAATCCCATCACGGCAGCATCGTAACCGTCGAAAATAATGATGATCAGGCAGAGGAATAACACGCGCCACTGAAAGGCGGAAATGGGTCGCGAATCAATCCAGGCTTTGATGTCGACCAGCTTATTTGTATTCATACGTTCGCTCTCTCTTCGGGCACGCAAAGTCTATTGAATGACAAGTCATGATTAACTCATCCAGCTCCACGGTAAGCACCGTGTGGCAGGCTGTCTGTCAAAAAAGGCTTTTAGCGGTATGAGTTACGTTTATATTGTGAGCGAGTTGTCATAATCGACGGTGTCAGTACGGGTTTGTGGTGCCCGGTAGAAAAGCCCTATACGTAAACGGCGTGCAATCTTTGTATGAATTTCGTTTAGGTCGCTGTTGGATGAGCTTCGGCGCTGATGCACTCAATCAGCGCCAATGTAGCCGGGGAATGCAGCGCACCCGCGCGCAACGTGATGCCGATATCACGACGCGTATCGGGTAGGGTGAAGGACAGAGGTTGGAGCACACCTGACTTCAATTCGTACTCCAGCTGGTGCCATGACACCGCCGCCACCATATCGGAGTCCATTAATAAGCCGCGCACGATGGCGAGGTCACCGCTCTCAACCACCGGTTTGGGTACCGGAATATCCAGCGTCGCAAAGGCGTGTTCTAGCAGATGGCGGGCCGGACTGTTTTCTCGCGGCAAAATCCACTGTGTGTCGGCGAGATCGGCAGCGCTTAACGTTCGACCGGCTAACGGATGTTGTGGCCTGGCGAGCAGCACAAGTTCTTCGCTGAACAGCCGCCGATTATCGATATCAGTAACGTTGCTGTCATGACGCAAAGCCCCGACAATCAGATCAACGTCACCTGCACGGAGTTCGGTAATCAGCGTGCTAAAGGCACTTTCGTTGGTCACGACGTTGATCGCCGGATGTGCCGTCACCAGGCGGGCAATCGCGCGGGGCAATAACACACTGCGGCACAAAGGTAGTGCGCCAATATGAACGGTGCCCTGCAGAACACCTTGCTGGGCGGCAAGATCTTCCGGGATATGGCGAATTTCATTCAGGGCGCGGCTAATGTGTGGCGCCATTTCACGCGCGGCAGCTGTCGGCTGCATACCTCGCGGCGAGCGCTGGAACAGCACGATGTTGGCCCCTTTCTCCAGCACCTTTAGCGCGGCACTGACGGCGGGCTGGCTGATGCTCAGCGAACTGGCCACGCTTTGCGTATGCTGCAAATGAAACAGCCTTAAAAATATCTGCAGGCGCCTGACGTTGAACAACCAAATCGGTTCGGCGTCATCCCGCATGGACTCGCGCAGTTTAAATCGAGCGAGAAGTGCAGGTATCTGTTTGAGTTCCTGGAGGGCGCGCTGTGCGCGTGGCAGTACACATTTACCATTCTCGGTGAGCAGCATCCCGCTGGCATGACGTTCAAACAAAGGCGTGGCGAGAGTGTGTTCCAGATCACGTATCGATCGCGTCACCGCCGATTGCGTGCGAAATAAATCTTCCGCAGCCTCCGAGACGGTTCCCCGTTCTGCAATCATACAAAGTGACCTTAGCTGCATGATTTTAATGTGATTAGTGTCTTCCTGTTCCTGCATGCCCTCTGCCCCTGAACCTCTGATAATGATCACAACATAAATAAAAATCATAGCTCGCACAATGAAAGGCATTATTCGCTCACGGTGGTGCGTGTCAGGATAAAAAAAACGCAATAGCAGGGGAACATAATGGAAAACGCAGTGAAAAAGAGTGCCTTGGTGGTCAGTGCCCATTCCGCTGACTTTGTCTGGCGCGCAGGCGGGGCCATCGCGTTGCACAGTGCGAGCGGCTATGACGTGCACGTAGTCTGCCTCTCTTACGGGGAGCGCGGAGAGTCGGCAAAACTATGGCGCAAAGGCAATATGACCGAGCAGACCGTCAAGCAGCATCGACAGGCCGAGGCCGAACGGGCCGCGGATGTGTTAGGTGCCAGCATTGAGTTCTTCGATCTCGGCGATTATCCCCTTCGCGCGAATAAGGAAACGCTGTTTCGCCTCGCCGATGTGTTTCGCCGCGTGCAGCCTCACTTTGTGCTGACGCACTCGATTGCCGATCCTTACAACTACGATCATCCCCTGGCGGCGAATCTCACCCAGGAAGCACGCATCATTGCACAGGCAGAAGGATATCGTCCGGGAGAACCGATTATCGGTGCACCGCCGGTTTACTGTTTTGAACCGCATCAGCCTGAACAATGCCTGTGGAAACCGGATGTGCTGCTGGATATCACCTCGGTTTGGGAAAAGAAATATCAGGCGATTCAGTGCATGGCCGGGCAGGAACACCTGTGGGAATACTACACGCGCGTGGCGCTCCAGCGCGGCGTACAGGCCAAACGTAATACTGGGATTACTTCCACGCGCGTCATCACCCACGGCGAAGGCTATCAGAGTCTGTTCCCACGGGTGACGGAGGATCTTTCATGAGCGGGGTTAACCAGAAAGGCATCGTGGTTACGCAAATTGAGCGTGCCGATTCCGCTCTGATTGCGCAGTTTGCTCGTGCCGGAGTGGCGACCGTCCACGAAGCGCAACAGCGGCAAGGTCTGCTTGATGTGCGTATAAGACCCATTCAGCAAGGTGTCTCGGTAGCCGGTAGTGCGGTCACGGTGCTGGTCTCTCCCGGTGATAACTGGATGTTTCATGTTGCAGTCGAACAGTGTCAGCCGGGCGATGTGCTGTTAGTGTCGCCGACCTCGGATTGCCATGACGGCTTCTTCGGTGATCTGCTGGCCACTTCATTAAAGGCGCGTGGCGTAGTGGCGCTGGTGGGCGATATCGGTATCCGTGACAGCCAGACCCTGCGTGAGATGGGTTTCCCGGTCTGGTCGCGTGCGGTGTTTGCTCAGGGAACGGTAAAAGCCACGCTGGGATCGGTGAACGTGCCGATTATCTGTGCCAGTCAACTGGTTTATCCCGGCGACATTGTGGTCGCCGATGACGACGGCGTGGTGATTGTGCCGCGAGCGGATGCGAACATCGTTGCCGAGGCAACACAACAGCGGGTCGCCAATGAGGAGAGTAAACGAGTAAGACTGGCTGCGGGGGAGCTCGGGCTGGATATTTATCAAATGCGTGGCATGTTAGCGGAGAAGGGATTGCGCTACGTGGAGTCTCTGGATGCCCTGCAAAAGAGTTCGCTATGAAACAATCGCTGATACCCTGTGTCTTAATGCGAGGCGGCACCTCCAAAGCCGCCTGTTTCCTTGCCAGCGATCTGCCAGAAGCGGGGCCGCAACGAGATCGCGTGTTGCTGGCCGTCATGGGTTCACCCGATCCCCGTCAAATTGATGGCATCGGTGGGGCTGATCCGCTGACCAGTAAAGTAGCGATAATTTCTCCCTCCACGCGGCCTGATGCGGATGTCGATTACCTGTTTGCACAGGTTAACGTGCATCAAGCAGTAGTCGATTATGGACAGAACTGCGGCAATATCCTCGCCGCCGTGGCGCCTTTTGCCATTGAGAAGGGCCTGATAAGGGCACAGGGCGACATCACGCGCGTGCGCATCTTTATGGTCAACACCGGGCAAATCGCAGTGGCGCAATTTGCCACGCCCGATGGCACGGTGGAATATCAGGGCGAGACCCAGATAGACGGCGTGCCCGGTTTTAGCGCAGAGCAAATTTTGCAATTCGAGGATATTGCAGGCTCCAGCTGCGGATCGCTGTTACCGACCGGAGAGGCGCGTAATCGGTTTGACGGGATTGAGGTGACCTGCATCGATAACGGTATGCCCGTGGTGATCCTGCGTGCTGAGGATGTGGGATGCACTGGACAGGAAACCCGTGAACAGCTGGAGAGTAATGCCGGGTTAAAAGCGCGTCTGGAGTCCATCCGCTTACAAGCAGGTCCGCTGATGAACCTTGGAGATGTGACCAAACGAACTGTGCCGAAAATGACCCTGATTGCGCCGCCCGCTAATGGCGGTGCGCTATCCACGCGAACATTTATTCCCCATCGCTGTCACGCCTCTATAGGCGTACTGGGCGCGGTGAGTGTGGCTACAGCCTGCCTGATCCCCGGTTCCGTGACGCAGGGCATCGCGCAGATTACCGATGCCAGGCAGCAGCGTCTGGCGGTAGAGCATCCCAGCGGCGAGTTTAGCGTGATGCTGACCCGTGATGAGGCAGGGAAGGTGACGCAAAGCGGCCTGATACGTACGGCACGTTTGTTATTCGACGGGCGGGTCGCCATTCCAGGCTCACACTAAAACACGAATTACCCTGCACGCTGACGTTCTCCTGTGCTGACAACCTTATGGGTTGTCGGCATTCTTCATTCGCTCTGCAAAATCTTCGTTTCCACGCGTGACTGCGTGCTCCTACTCACACTGCCTGGCCAGACTCCTTATTTTCCTTAAATAAATGTCGCCTGATTCATTATTAATGTGACAAGTGTGCGCACGGTGTGTCTTTAATGTTACGAGTCAGTATATTTAATAGCGAGGTTTTTAAAGATTTAATGGCGCAGGAATTAAGTGTTCTGAAAGTGATAATTGTTTTTGGTTTGTTAAATTAAATCATTCCGGCTGTTATTAAAATACAATAACTCAATGCTTGTTAAAATTACGTATTATTGATGTTGAGCTTATGTCTACGGTAATTGTAACCCTGCTAAATAATAAGATAATCGCATCATTACGGGCTGCACGCCGATTCTTTCACTCTTCAGTGCATCATAATTAACGCTCAAAACCACGCTAAAACCTTGAATTAGGTTGATTAAAATCAAAAATTCCTCATAAATTAACGCTCTCATTACATTTAATTCACATGAAAATCATTCATTTATACAGCGAATTTTTTCTTTTTGTTACAAGTTACCCCTTTAATTTGGATGCCTTTATGTAAACGAAAATATAGAATAATTTACAGAAAAATTCTTATTACGAGCCGTGTCGATACCTACGCCTGCAAGTGTTATCGACAGACATTTCGTTAACAATCGTGATTTATTTTCCCCGTTCTTTCTCCGGAACGAACGCCGAAGTGAATATCCTATTTCCCAGACGTCACCTGTCTGGAAAATAAACTGTGGTTGTTGCTCGTAGTTAAGAGAAAGACGACAGTGCGGCACCGATTTCAACTTGTTATGCACGAGCTTGCTTCATCTCACTTCATAACATGTGAAACGGCGCTGGATTGCCGTTAACTCATTCGGTCACTCAAAAAAAGAAGATAGTCATGCTAAGTAACGATCTTACATCGCTGATCACGCGTATTGACTTCGCGCTAATTTCATCCATTCACATCATTTTTCCCCCGCTAACCATTGGACTGGCTGCACTGTTGTTCATCTCTGAACTGATGTGGGTCAGGAAGCAAGATGAGCAGTGGTATCGCCTGTGTCGCTTCTTTGAAAAGCTGTTTATCGTTAACTTCGGTGCTGGCGTGGCAACCGGTGTCACCATGGAAATGGCCTTCGGTATTCTTTATGGTCGCTTCTCGCAGGCTGCCGGGCCGTTCTTTGGTCAGGTGCTCGGCTATGAGACCATCACCGCCTTTATGTACGAAGCCGGCTTTATCGGACTGATGATTTTTGGCTGGGGCAAGATCAGCAAAGGGATGCACCTGTTTGCGACCTTTAACGTGGCGCTCTCTTCTACGCTTTCTGCGATGTGGATCCTGGTGGCTAACTCCTGGATGCAAACGCCAACCGGTGTTGAACTGCATAACGGTATTTTCATCGTAACTGACTGGCTGGCCGCGCTGTTTAATCCGAATGCGCGCAGTGCTTTTCCGCACATGCTGCTGGCAAGCTTCGAGCTCTCGCTCTGCTTCGTGGTGGCGACCTGCGCCTGGTATGTGCTGAAACAGCGTCATGTTGATCTGTTCCTGAAGCCGCTGAAGTATTCACTGATGGCGCTGGCCGTGGTCGCCGCCGTTCAGATCTATATGGGTGACGTGCTGGGTGAAGCCACGCTGGAACATAAACCGGCGGCGCTGGCAGCAATGGAAGGGCACTACGATACTTATGATTCTGCGGGTAACGTCAACAGTGCCTGGCACATCCTGGGTTGGCCAAATAAAGAAGGCACGGGCCTCGCATGGTCCATCGATATCCCGCACGGTTTAAGCCTGATTGAAACCAAAACCTGGAACGGTACGGTAACGGGCCTGAACAGCTTCCCGAAAGATCAGCAACCGCCTGTGGTGTTGCCGTTCTACGCTTTCCGCGCCATGTCAGGTGCTGCGGGTGCCATGTTGCTGGTGAGCCTCTGGGGCGTCTGGCTGATTGCACGTCGTCGCATGACCGCTGAGCTGGCTCCGCGCAATAAGCTGTTCCTGGCGCTGGCCGTTATTATGGTGATCCTGCCTTATATCGCAGTGATTGCGGGCTGGTGGACGCGCGAAATTGGCCGTCAGCCGTGGATCGTGTATGGCCTGATGCGCACCGAAGACGGTATGAGTCCAATGACCCTGGGTCTGGCGATCTTCTGGCTGGTGGGCTTTGCCATCTTTGAAACCGCTGTGGTGGCGGGCACCATCTGGTTCCTCGCTAAAGTGGTGCGTATGGGTCCTGATTTGACCAGCAAAATCCCGGGCGAGGGGCATGAGCATTTGGGTCACCTTGAAATGCCTGCCAGTGGTCATGCTGACCATCCTGAATATATCCGTCCGGTTTGATGGGAGATTAAATCCATGGACATGCTTAATTCGACTCAGCACTTCCTGATCATCGCCTGGTGGTTAGCATTTGGTATCAGCGTTCTTTTATATATCGCGCTGGATGGCGCCGACCTGGGGGCGGGGATCTTCTCGCTCTTCGTTCGCGACCATGATGAACGTGGCGCGATCATGTCGGCAATGGCTGGCACCTGGGATGCCAACGAAACCTGGCTGATCGTCGCCGGTGGTATTATGTTCGGCACATTCCCGTTTGTGTACGGTTCGGCATTTAGCTACCTGATGGTGCCAATGGCGCTGGTGTTGTGGGGCATTATGTCCCGCGCGGTGGCACTGGAGTTTCGTCATCTGGCCTCGCCATTCTGGCAGAAGTTTTCTGACGGCATCTTCGGTGTCGCCAGTCTCGCGGTGACTTTCTTTGGTGGGATGAGCGTTGGTGCGTTGCTGCAAGGTTTCCAGATGGATTCGCCAGCTCAAGGGGTTCCAACCTATGTGGGCGGCGCATTTAACTTTATTTCAGCGTTCTCCATCTGGACCGGCGTGGCTTCCTGCGTGGCAATGACGCTGGCAGGCGTGCTGTTCGTACGTGCTCGCTTCGAGAAAAATGAACCGATTCGTCAGGATGCAGCACGTTGGACGGCGGTGATCTTCTGGTTAGCTATCGCTGCCGTGGTGATTACCTGGGTGTGGAGTGCGGTGATCTTCGACTGGGCACGTGCGAAATGGTTTGGTCCGCATTTCTGGATCTGGGGCCTGTTTGGCTTAATCGCTCTGGTCTGTATTGATCAGGTGCGTCGTGACACCCTGAAGGACAAAGATTTTGCAGCGGTGATGTGGTTCAATGGCGCGGCATTTATTCTGGGCTTCGGTATGTTACTGACCATGTTCCCGTGGATCGTGCCAGGCACCTGGACCATCTGGGCGGGCGCAAGCCCTCAGGTTTCGCTGATTACCTTTACCATGACCATGGGCGGTTTTGTTCCGGTAATGCTGATGTACAACTGGTATCAGATCTGGGTATTCCGCGGCCGTATCTCCAAGCTGGTTGGTCACGGGGGACACTAAGACATCATGTCTGCTAGTTCCCCTCCAAGTGGAATGGCAGCCCGCCTGGCGGAACGTTGGCTTTCGAGCCTGCGCCGCCAGGCAGGCGGTTTATTTTCACTGTCCATCAGTATGGCGGCGCTCAATGCCATACTGATGATTGCACAGTGTTGGCTGTTAGCCTGGCTTATCAGCAACGCCGTCCTCGGTGGTAAAACCTTCACCGCGCTATTGCCTTATCTCTTATTGCTGCCGGTTGTGATGTTGCTGCGCGCGGGTATCGATATCCTGCGTCAGGGTTTTGCGTTTGAAGCCTCCGCACGTATCCGTCAGGGATTGCGCGGGATGTTGTTAGATCGCATCGCCACACTGGGGCCCGCCTGGAGCCAGCATCAACGTACGGGCAGTATCGCCAGCTCACTTGGTGAGGGCGTCGAAGCTATCGAAGCTTATTTTTCTGGTTTCCTTCCGCAAAAAATCATCATCGGCATTGTGCCGCTTGCCATTCTGGTGGCGCTTTTTCCTTTTGACTGGGTTTCCGGCTTGATCATGTTGATCACCGCGCCGCTGGTGCCGTTGTTCATGATCGTGGTAGGAAAGGGCGCGGAGAAAATGAGCCTCAAGCAGTGGCACAAACTCAGCCTGATGAGTGCGCACTTCTTTGATGTGATTGCTGGCCTGACAACGTTACGCCAGACCCATGCTGCACGCCGACAAGCGAACATCATCGCAGCGATCTCGGACAGCTATCGTCAGACCACCATGAAGGTGTTGCGGCTGGCATTCCTTTCATCATTGGTGCTGGAATTTTTTGCCACCATCAGCACCGCGATGGTAGCGGTGTATGTTGGATTCCGTCTGTTCTATGGCGAAATGGGCTTCCTGCCGGGGCTGTTTGCCTTGTTGCTGGCACCGGAATTTTTCCGTCCGCTGCGCGATTTGGGCACGCACTATCATGCCCGAATGGATGCAATTGGCGCGACGGAAGGTCTACTGGCGATCCTCAATGCTGAAGCGCCGGAATCGTCACAGGGTAATGACGCGCTCCCGGCGAAACCTCGTGAAATCAACGTCGAAGGCGTGAGCTATCAGTATGAAGAGGGCGGCGGCGTTACCGATGTTTCCTTTACTTTACGCAGCGGGGAAACACTGGCGATCGTCGGCACCAGCGGTGCCGGTAAAACCACCTTATCGCGAATGCTACTGGGCTTTATCGCGCCGAACTCAGGACGCATCGTCATTGATGGCAAGGATCTTTCTTCATTAGATCTTCCTGCATGGCAGCAACAGATTGGTTGGCTCCCGCAGCGACCCACTATGTTTGCCGGTTCGATTGCGGAAAATATTCTGTTGTCGCGTTCGGGTATCAGCCAGGCAGAGGTTGAAGCAGCGGCACAGTTGGCTCAGGCTGACACTTTTATCCATTCGTTGCCGGCGCAATATGATTACCGCCTGGGTGATGGTGGAAAAGGGCTGTCCGGTGGGCAGATTCAGCGTATTGCAATGGCCCGCGCCGTATTGATTTCGCCACCGGTGGTGATACTTGATGAACCTACGGTCGCGCTGGATCGCCAGACGGCACAGCAGATGATTGCCGCCTTGGGTGATGCATTACCGGATAGCGCACGCTTGATCATCACCCACGATACGGAGATTGCCGCCACGGCCGACCGCGTTATCGTGCTGGAGAAAGGGCGTGTGGTTGAAGCAGGGACGCCGCAAGCATTGCGCGATCAGGCTGGCGTCTTCGCTGAACTCGAGCGTCTGCAAACAGGAGACCTCGCATGAAGGATCTTTGCCATCTCTTGCGCCTGGCGCGTCCATGGCGTTTCCGCATGGCGGTGGGAATATTGCTCTCTGTGATTGTGATTCTCTCCAACGTGGCACTGCTTGCCTTGTCAGGCTGGTTTATTACGTCCATGGCGCTGGCTGGCGTGGGCTCACTGGCACTGGAGTTTTTCACTCCGGCTGCAGCGATTCGTGGGCTCGCGGTATTGCGTACCTTCGCGCGTTATCTGGAAAGATTGGTGACGCACGATGCAACTTTGCGCTTGTTGTCGGTTTTACGTGTCTGGTTCTATCAGCAGTTAGCCCATCTTGCGCCTGCGCGACTGCAGGATTTTCGCGATGGGGATGTGCTGGCGCGTTTTCGCGCTGATATAGATAGCCTCGACAATTTCTATCTGCGTATTTTGACGCCGGCCATTGCAGGGCTGATCTCGTCGCTCATCATTTTGGCAGGAATTTGCTGGTTCTCACCTTCAGTGGCCTTGATTGATGCGGTGGTGCTGATACTTGCGGGCGTGGTCGTGCCGTGGATTGTGGCCTCACTGACGCAAGCCTGTGGCAACCAGATCGCTACCGTGCGCTCATCCGTTCAGGCCGCATCCACCGATTTGGTGCGTGGATTAGCAGAGTTACAGATGGTCGGAGCCGTTAGTCATCAAACCGATCATCTGCGCCAGCTTTCTCAGCAACTGATCAGCGCACAGCGTCGGCAAGCCTGGACCAGCGCCAGCGGCGGGGCGATCTGCGCCTTAATGGGACAGCTCGGGTTATTTTTCGCCTTTATCCTGCTCTTCAACACCGGGCACGCGAGCGGCATTTCTGCCAGTGAAATCGTGATGTTGCTGTTCACCATCCTGGCGAGCACTGAAGCGGTGGCCGGGTTGCCCGCTGCTTTTGCTGCACTCGGCACTACGCGCGCAGCGGCACGCCGTCTGTTCTCCATGACGGAGCTGAAACCGGCGATTGTCCTGCCTGAAACCAGCCCGATACCGGAAAGCAGCGAGTTGTCATTTTCTTCCGTGACAATGCGTTACACGCCTGACGCGCCTAATGTACTGGATAAGCTGAGCTTTACCGTGCCGGTCGGCCATTGTCTGGCGATTTTAGGTCCCAGCGGAGCAGGAAAAACCACCGTACTGAATCTGGTGCAAGGATTCTGGGAAACGACAGCAGGGGATGTGTCTATCGGCGGTCGTCCGGTCAGGGCGCTCTCTGAAGATACACTGCGTCAGATGATCTCAGTGGTTGGCCAGAAAACCTATCTCTTCAACGCATCGATTCGAGACAACCTGCGCCTGGTTGCACCGGATGCGGATGACGAGGCTTTATGGGATGCACTGGCGCGCGCCGCTTTAGACGACGAAGTCCGCGCATTTCCGCTGGGGCTCGACACCCTGGTGGGAGAATTAGGAGGGCGTCTGTCTGGTGGTCAGGCCCGCAGGATTGGGATTGCTCGCGCGTTTCTTTCCCATGCGCCGATCGTGTTGCTGGACGAGCCCACTGAAGGGCTAGACGCAGTAAATACCGAATTAGTACTTAACTGCTTGAAAGAACTCATTAAGGGTAAAACCACGCTGCTGGTGACCCATCAGATCCAGCCACTTTCCCTCGCGGACAGTCGGTTACTGCTCGATAAACAATAACAAGAGCAGGGATCTGTTTTTTGGTTTATTTACATCTGCTTAGGGGCAATCTGAGCAGATGCTTAATCAATACAAAAATAAACTTGTGAGACAACTGACCAGGGATCACCATGGATAAAATGACAAACTCCAAAACCCGACGAAAACATATTCGTTTCCCACATCTGCTGATTGATCAAATCGAAGAGAGTATGAAGAGCGAAAACATTCAAAACTTCTCAGCCTGGGTTGTCGAAGCCTGTCGTCTGAAAGCGCGGGAAGCTGGCAACGGAAAGAAGTAATTCATCATTTCCCGTTGGTGGCAGGTCATCATCGCTGACGTGTTACGGACGGGAAACCTCATCTGATTTGACTCTTCAAATTTTCATTTCAGGCCTGTGCCCGATGCCAGAAACCGTCGCATTAGTGGAACGCTATAGAGCACATCCAGCTCAGCAAAACGCACGCATTTCCCAGGAGGTCACTTTAACTTAGCCAGATAATAAAAGTACGGGTAATGTATATTATGTTAAATTAGGTATCGGGTTGCGCACGCCAGACTGAACTGGGCTATCTCCTACTGATATTTGATTGCATTGCTGTGAATGGCCAGCGCCCCATGCTGACGTAAACGACTTACGTTTCTCACTTAGCATCGAACCCTCCACTCTGCTTAGCCGTTCACATTGTAAATGGCTCATCATGGGCCATGCCGCTTAACTCATGAAAACTGCTCGCTCGCATGAGACAAGTACACATGAAGGCGCCCTGTATGTGATCTTCAATGTAGAGTTATCTTCACTCTCATCCTGATAAGCATGGCTAAGTTATCAATACACCCTTCATTAAACGTTTAAAATGCCGCCAAATTAAGGCGTCGCTACGCCAATCTTTGGCAACAATCCCTCACAAAAAATCTCAGAATTCACGTAGCGACGTCAGAGAATGCAGCGTTCAGCCAGTGTCCTAAACCGACAATCATTCAAATCCCGATATGATTCTTAACCGCTATCTCAGGCGTTTTTCCTGCCATCAACTACAGTTAACTGATTCAAACCCCAGCAAAAAAAACATCATGCCCTTTTCGCTCACCACACATCTGTTCGCGCGGCTACGTCTGTTGATATCGATTGTTGCCGGGGTCGTCTGCTATTTCTTACTGCCTGCAAAACTGGGAGAACTGCAACGCGTGCTGATTGGCTGGAATGTGCTGGCGTGGCTTTATCTGTGGTTTATCTGGTTTCGCATGCTGCGTACCGATGCTGGCGAGATCAAACGTATCGCTCAGATGCAAGATCAGAGCGCTGCGTTAGTTTTGGGTATGGTCATTGTGGCCTGCATGATCAGCATCGTGGCAATCATGAGCGAACTGCCGGCGCTCAAACATCTCACCGGCACGCCACGCGTGTTACATCTGCTGCTGACGGCCATGACATTGATTGTCTCATGGGCATTACTGCCAAGTTCGTTTGGCATGCATTATGCGCATCAACACTATTTGCATCGCAGTCAAAATGTCACGCCCATGATATTCCCGGAAAAACCGGACGAACCGGCATACTGGGATTTTCTCTATTTCTCATTCACCATCGCGGTTGCATCACAGACCGCTGATGTGGCAACGGGCACCACCGAAATGCGCAAGCTGGCGCTGCTGCAATCGGTGATCTCGTTTATTTTCAATCTGGCCATTCTGGGATTGTCGGTGAATGTGGGGGCCGGATTGCTGAGTTAACGCTTAACGACGTCCTTTATTAATTGAGGCAGACCAGTTGAAGTCACTGACTTCGCTGGCAGATTGCGCTTCAGGTTTCTTGCGGCGCGCAGGTGTTTTCTTTGCTTTGTCCGCTTTGGCTTTTTCTTTGGCTAGCTTGCTGGTCATGACTTGCTGACGCGCATCTGCGGTATATTCTTTCTCTTTTTTCGCATCAGGCTCTTTACCACTGCGCTGGCGATGTTTTTCCATTAACCCTTTGAAGATTTCATCCACTTCACTTCGCTCAGCTTCATTGAACTGGTCGATTGAAATCATTTTCTTATCGCTCATCGCGTTATTTCCTCAGTAAATGGCTAAGCTCAAGTCTACACCATTGCTGCCGGCACGGCTTTCTTGTAATCTTGCCCGCCAATCATCCGCCTGCAAATTAGGACGTAATATGACCCCTCACTCTTCTAAAGATCCCATGCACGGCGTGACGCTGGAAATGATTGTTAATGCGTTAGTGGTGCGTTATGGCTGGGTTGAACTCAGTAAACTCATCAATATTAACTGCTTTAAAAACGATCCCAGCGTAAAATCCAGCCTCAAATTCCTGCGTCGCACTCCATGGGCGCGTGCTGAAGTGGAAGCGCTGTACCTGGATTCTCTGGATGAACCCGACACACAAAATTCAGCTGACAGCGATTTTAATCCCTGGACCCAGGGCCACTGATAATCACAGCGGCTTACCCTCTCTTCCCCCTTTCCTTTTGATGACAACCTTGCCAGCGTCATCACATTTTCCAATGACAGGCTGCCTTGTAACTTCTTTTCTCGCGTGACAATATCGATACATGTATATACATGTATCGCCTATTGCAAACACAACTGATAAACAAAAATAACATAACGCACTGCGTTCATTGTTTCAGCGAGGAAACTATGTCAGCCGAATCACCTGCAGCCGATTATTCAGGCAGAGAAAACCAGCGCCTGTCTGAAACCCGATCTATCGATTACATCCCGCTCCGTGAACGTCATGGCCACCCTTTTAGCCAGTTCACACTCTGGTTCGGCGGTAATCTGCAAATCACCGCCATTGTCACCGGTGCGCTCGCCGTGGTGCTGGGCGGCGATGTGGTGTGGTCGCTTGTGGGCCTGTTAGTGGGCCAGATTATTGGTGCCGCCATCATGTCGTTGCATGCCATTCAGGGCCCACGTCTTGGCTTACCGCAGATGATCACCAGTCGCATGCAGTTTGGCGTGTTTGGTGCGGTGATCCCGCTGCTGCTGGTATGCATTATGTATGTTGGATTTTCGGCAAGTGGCACCGTGCTGGCCGGTCAGGCACTGGCAAAGCTGATTAATGTGAGCAACGCGACGGGTATGATCCTGTTCAGCGCCATCATTGTGGTGATTGCGGTGCTCGGTTATCGGGTGATTCACAAGTTGGGTAAAGTGGCGAGTGTGATCGGTGTGCTGGCCTTCGCTTATCTGTTCATCACCCTGCTTTCCACGCATGATTTGTCGGCCGTGTGGCAAAATCAGCACTTCACGATTGCCAACTTCCTGCTGGCCGTTTCACTCTCATCCTCCTGGCAGATAGCCTTTTGCCCGTATGTGTCTGATTACTCACGCTACCTGCCGGCTAACGTCTCGGCGAAAAAGCTGTTCAGTTCGGTGTTTTTCGGCACCGTTTTAGGCACCCAAGCCTCAATGACGTTGGGCGTGATTGTGGCGGCGATTGCCGGAAAAGCGTTTTCCGGTAATGAAGTGGGATATATCGTGGGTCTGGGCAGTAGCGCGACCATGGCAATGGTGATCTACTTTGCTATCTGTTTTGGCAAGATTACCTTCACTACCCTGAATGCTTACGGCAGCTTTATGTCACTCACCACCATCGTGTCAGGCTTCCGGCAGCAAACGTCCCTCAGCCGTGGCGGTCGGGTTCTGTTTGTGGTGTTGATGGTCACGATCGCCTGCATCATCGCCCTGATCAGTGAACCGGCCTTCCTTAAGTCGTTTACCCATTTCCTGTTGTTCCTGCTGGCCTTCTTTGTTCCGTGGAGCGCAATCAGCCTTACCGATTTTTATCTCATCACCAAAGGGCGCGTGGATATTCCGGCACTTTCACAGCCTGATGGTCGTTATGGGCGCTGGAACTGGGCAGGGATTGTGGTCTATTTCCTGGGTGTGATGGTGCAACTGCCGTTTATTGATAATCCGCTGCACCATGGCTCATTGACCTGGATATTTGCAGGCAATGATGTGTCGTGGATTATTGGCTGGTTTGTCACCGCATTGCTGTGGTTAGCCGCACGCCGACTGGATCGTCGGGGCGCGTTGGCAGAGTCTATCTATCCTGTAGAGTGACGTTGTCACGGCCGCCAGTTCAGGCGGCCGTATGACTTACTTATCGTTGGTAAACCGTCCCACAATGGTGGCAGCCCCCAAGGTATGGCCTTTCAATTTGGCGATCAACTCATCATGTGTCAGTCCGCCAGGTAATTGATTTACCGGCAAATCTGTTGCCACCATCACGAAGTTATAATGATGTATGCCACTTCCCACTGGTGGGCATGGACCGTAATAACTTGTGGTGCCCGGCGAATTCTTACCTCCAGTGTATCCTTCGCCTTTACTTAATTCGCCCTGCGCAAACTGCGTGCGATCCGCCGCGATGTTATAGGCCACCATATGTGTCACGCCTAAGCCTTTTCCTCCTACGGGATCGGTCAGCATCAGCGCAAAGCTACGGGTGCCGGCCGGTGCATTTGACCAGCTTAGAGCGGGAGATACATTGTCGCCGGTGCATGACGGGTTACTTTTGTTGTTGCCTGCAAAGGTTTTATCCAGCATGGCACTGTCGTTAAAATCCGATGATTGCAGCGTAAATATCGGGGCAGCCAGCACGGTTCCCGGAAGCAACGCCAATAATAGTGCGCGTTTGAACATCATCATTTCTCACTCCTGTTGATGAAAAAATCAGCCAAAACATCAAGTATATAACCTGCTCACAATCATGCTGCAGGCTACACTGCTGAAAGTCCTCTTTGAAACCCCAGGAGCATCGGATGCCAGCCTCTTCACTCGCGTTGTTTACCGCCGCCACGCAGCAATGGTTTCGCGACACCTTTAAAGCGGCGACGCCCGCACAACATGAAGCCTGGCAGGCCATTTCGAGCGGTAAGAACTGTTTGGTGATTGCGCCCACCGGTTCTGGTAAAACGCTGGCGGCATTTCTCTATGCGATTGATGCCCTGTTTCGTGAACGCAGCGCCGAAGATCTCCCCGAACGAAGTCACAGAACACGCATTCTTTACCTCTCTCCGGTGAAAGCGCTGGCGGCGGATGTTCAGCGCAATCTGCAACGGCCTTTAGCGGGGGTGGCTGAAGAGCGGCGCAAACGCGGTGAAGCCGAGATCACCCTGGAGGTGGGCATGCGATCGGGCGATACGCTCAGCAGCGAGCGGGCAAAATTACAGCGGCGCCCACCGGATATTTTGATCACCACGCCCGAATCTTTATTTCTGATGCTGACATCAAAAGCCCGCGACACGCTGCGTGGCATCTCTACGGTGATTGTTGATGAAGTACATGCCATCGCGGGCAGCAAACGCGGCGCGCATCTGGCGCTCAGCCTTGAACGGCTGGATACGCTGCTAACGCACCCTGCGCAGCGTATCGGCCTCTCCGCCACGGTAAAACCGCCGGAGGCCGTCGCACGGTTTCTAGGTGGGAGTCGCGAAACGCTGATCGTGAATCCTACAGCTCAGCGCCCATTAGCATTAACTATCCGGGTGCCTGTTGAAGATATGACGGATATTCAGCAGCGCCCCGATAGCCGTTCAGTGCAGGATGCCACACTGTCCGCAGGATCCATCTGGCCACACATTGAAGCCGGGATTTTGGATGAGGTGTTACGCCATCGCGCCACTTTGGTGTTTACCAATTCCCGCGGATTGGCTGAAAAACTTACCGCGAGGCTGAATGAGCTCTACACGCGTCGCCTCGGAGAAAAGCCCACTGCGCCAGAAGAGTCCTTTGCCTACGGTTCCTTTACCGGCGGTACAGAGAAACGCACCGTCACACCGAATGACTTATTGGCCCGATCCCACCACGGTTCTGTTTCTAAAGAACAACGGCTGGAAATTGAAAACGCGCTCAAAGCGGGCGAGCTGCGTTGCGTGGTCGCCACATCAAGCCTGGAGCTGGGTATTGATATGGGCGATATCGATCTGGTGATTCAGGTTGGTGCGCCCCCTTCGGTTGCCAGTGCGCTCCAGCGCGTCGGGCGCGCGGGTCATCAGGTCGGCGGTACGCCGAAAGGCATCATCTGGCCGCGCACCCGACGCGATTTGGTGGATGCGGCTGTCATTGTTGAGTCGATGTTGGCGGGTGAACTCGATGCGATTACCCTGCCACACAATCCGGTGGACCTGCTGGCTCAGCACACGGTCGCCGCCGCCTCAATGGACACGCTGGAAATCGACAGCTGGTTTGAGCTGGTACGGCGTGCAGAACCGTTTAAAACGTTACCACGTCACGCATTTGAAGCGGTGCTAAACATGTTAGCCGGGCGCTATCCTTCCGATGAGTTCGCCAACCTGCGACCCCGCCTAATTTGGGACCGACAGAATAATACCCTGACTGGACGGCCTGGCGCGCAGCACCTGGCTGTCACCAGCGGTGGCACCATCCCGGATCGCGGGATGTTCAGCGTTATGCTGCCCGAAGGTGAAGAACAGACGGGCGCACGACGCGTCGGGGAACTGGATGAAGAGATGGTTTATGAGTCGCGGATTAACGACATCATTACCCTTGGCGCAACATCATGGCGTATTCAGCAAATCACCCACGATCAGGTGGTGGTGGTGCCTGCGCCGGGCCGTTCAGCGCGTCTGCCATTCTGGCATGGCGACAGTCTCGGCCGTTCAGCGACACTGGGTGAAGCGATTGGTGGTTATTTACGACAGGCCCATAGTGAAACGTCACTACCCGGTGACAGTCTTGACGCCAATGCCCGACACAATATTAAAAGCCTGATCGCCGAACAAATTCAGGCAACTGGCGAGTTGCCCACCGACCGCAGCTTGTTGATTGAGCGTTGTCGGGATGAAACCGGCGACTGGCGCGTGATCCTGCACTCCCCTTATGGTCAACGCGTGCACGCGCCCTGGGCGCTGGCGGTGGCAGAACGCATTGGCCGCATCATGGGGATCGATCCGGCTGTGGTCGCCAGCGACGACGGTATCGTGGCACGCTTCCCCGATAGTGACGGTCGGGTGCCGGGTGCCGAGCTCTTTTTATTCGAACCTGATGAACTACAACGTATCGTCATGGCATCAGTCGGGCATTCGGCGCTGTTCGCCGCACGTTTTCGCGAATGTGCTGCCCGCGCCCTGCTATTGCCACGCCGCAATCCAGGCAAACGTTCTCCTCTCTGGCAACAACGTTTACGCGCGAGCCAGTTGCTGGAAGTGGCGCGTCAGTTTACAGACTTCCCGATCCTGATTGAGACGGCACGCGAATGTTTGCAGGATGTATACGACCTACCCGCGCTGCATCACCTGATGGCGCGATTACATCAGGGTGATGTGCGGTTGACAGAAGTCACCACCGAAACGCCCTCGCCGTTTGCCGCACCGCTGCTGTTTGGCTACGTCGCCGAGTTCATGTATGCCAGTGATGCACCGCAGGCTGAACGACGCGCTTCAATGCTGGCGCTCGACAGCAATCTGCTGAGTGATCTCCTGGGTCAGGCGGAGATGCGTGAGTTACTGGAACCCGCCGTGATTGCACGGGTTGAACAGGAGTTACAGCGCTGCGTGGCAGAGTATCAGGCGCGCACTATTGAGGCTCTGGTGGATATGCTGCGCGAACTGGGTCCGTTATCAACCGAAGAACTTGTTGCACGCTTCAATGGCGATGAGCCCCTTGAGCCCGGCTTACACGCGCTGCAACAGGCGCAGCGGATCGTCAGTGTGAAAATCGCGGGTATCGCACGCTGGGCAGTGGCTGAAGATGCGGTACGTCTGCACGATGCGCTGGGTTGCGTGTTGCCGACAGGCCTCCCGGCTGCACTGCTCGAACCGGTCGTCCGACCATTGCAGGATCTATTAGGGCGCTACGCCCGCACCCACGCCGTGTTTACCAGTTTGCAGGTGGCTCAACGCTTTGGCCTCGGTCGCGCCGTTGTGGATGAAGCTTTGGATCAGCTTCGCCAGCAAAATAAATTACTTAAAGGCGATTTTCTCGCTTCAGGATCTGATGAGTCCACGCAGTGGGCAGCAGAAAGCGTCTTTCGCCGCTTACGTGTGCGATCGTTACAATCCGTGCGCGACGCCACTCAACCCGTTGCACCGCCCGCCTATGTGACGTTTCTGCTTGAGCGTCAGGGGCTGTTGAGTGATGCGAACGCGCGACAGCCACAAGGCGCTTTCTCCGGTCTGAATGGCGTAATGAGAGTCGTTGAACAACTGGCAGGCGTGGTGCTGCCGGTATCACTGTGGGAATCGCAAATCTTCCCTGCACGCATTCGGGATTATCAGCCAGCCATGCTGGATGAATTGCTCTCATCGGGCGAGGTCATTTGGGTCGGTCATACTTCATCAAATGTGCAAGACGGCTTTGTTTCCCTGCATTTAAGTGAATTCGCCAGCGAAACCTTGCCTGCCCTGGACCATTCAGTGACATTGTCACCTATTGAAAATAAGTTAGTGACGCTGATGCAGGATGGCGCGGGTTGGTTCGTCAAACAACTGATCCCGCGCATAACCGAAATCCGGGACAACGGAGAAATAATCGATCCGACGGAGATTTATCAGGCTCTTTGGCAACTAGTCTGGCGCGGCGTCCTCACCATTGATACCTGGTCGGCGTTGCGTAATCTCAGCCAAATGACCATCACACCCAAACCACGCCCTGTACGTGCTCGTCACGGACGGCACAGTCGATCCAGTTTTAGCGCCAGTCGCCCGGTCGAATCACGACTCTCACTTCACGCTATGGCTGGTCGCTGGTCGTTGATCCCCCGCCAGCCGATTGCGGACACCGAACGCGCGCTGTCAATGGCAGAAAATATGCTGGATCGATTTGGTGTCATCACGCGTGGTGCCGCAATCGCCGAACAGATTCCCGGCGGCTTTCCGGCGTTGCAACCGGTGTTGCGCGGGATGGAAGATGCCGGGCGACTGTTGCGTGGGCGTTTTATTGCAGGCATGGGCGCGGCACAGTTTGCCGATAACCCTGCTATTGATCGTCTGCGTCAACTCGACGCTGGCAAGTCAGTGCGACATCCCCCTGTCGTATTATCCGCAGTTGACCCCGCGAACCCCTTCGGTTTAACACTACCATGGCCGCTCAGCCTTACAGGAGCCAAACCCACGCGCCGTGCGGGTGCTTTTACGGTCATCGCCAGTGGTCGTGTCCTGCTTTACCTTCCCCCTGGAGGTAAAGAGCTGATGACCTTTGATGCGCAGGATGGCGACGAAGATCTTCATGCCGCACTGGTTGCGCTGGGCCAGGCGTTAAGCCGCGAAAAGCATCTTAATTTCACGCTGGAACGGGTTAACGATCGACCCGTCGGACAATCCAACCTGCTCGCAGCGTTGAAAGAGGCGGGTTTCTCACGTGTCCCCAAAGGTTACAGTTGGTACGGTTAATAAGCGCGCTGACGATAATCCTGCAGTTGCACTCTTTCCAACTGGCGCGGCGTGGCAATGGGCCACGCTTGCTCAGGAAACAGGTAAAGACGAATGCTAAACAGATGAAACAGCGGTGTGAGTAACCCGTCATCCTGCTTTGCCAGCCGCTCCAGCAGCAGCAACAGCCAGTCGAGTTCGTCCAGCAAATCCTGGTGTGGTCGTGTTTGCAGCGATTTCAGACGCCGTTTCAGAAATAAGGCAAGCTCGTGAAACATCTGTCCACTGTCCAGCTGATGTTTTGCCAGCAGATCTTTGTGTCGCGCGTAGTAATCAAAGCTGTTCACGCCCAGCCACACCTCCGTTAACAACATCCCGGCGGTCGACATATCCGGCTGTGGATCGAGTCGTAAACGTGGTAACACCACGTTGACCTTATCCAGCATCAAACTGATGAAACGCTGTCTGCCCAGCAGCGATGAACCGGTACGTTCAAGTTCCTTGATAAAGCGTAATAGCTCACGTAACCCCTGACGAACCGCACGACGCGCCGTCCATGAAGGCCGTTTATTACGCATCAATACAGTCATAATGACGGCAAATAGCACGCCAGCCAACGAAGCAATCGCGTTGTTAATCAACAACACCAGATCGGGCTTAAGATGATGGCCTAAACCAATAAAGCCGGGAATCTGGATAGCCACGCTGATGCCAATCATATTGGTTGAGGGGCGTGCAATCATCAGGCCGAGTATCAGCAAGCCCGGCACCAGACAAATAATCAACGCTTCAAATGAGGTGGCCTGCGGTAACAGCAACGCCACATAAATCACGCTGATGAAGATGGCCACAATTACACCGCGCACAAACAATTTCATTGAGGTCAGTGGCGTATCCATACTGGCAAAGAGCGAGCTCAGGATGGCAGCCATTACGGGTGCTGAGGCACCGTCGTGCCAACCCGTGCCAATCCACAGTAAACAGGAACCAAAAATCGCGCAGAATGCGGTTAAGGCCGACAGCCTGATCAACCCTTTGTCATAGAAACGATGGGTACGTTTGCCGCGTGCGGGTGTGGTGTCACCCGAGAGATCGCTGACCAACCCGCCGACGCTTTGATAAGCGCCCGCAATGCGGACAAAGTCCGCCATGCGCTCCAGCAAACCGGTAAACAGCAGGCAGTGTTCAATCGGTAGCTCCCCGCTACGCCAGGCCTGGTTGATATCACTCTGACAACGGCTTAATTCCAGCTGGATACCGCTGGTTTCACCCACGGCTTCGCCATCGTTGAGCCAATGCAAAAACAGGCGGAATGCTACCGCGACGTTGTCCGGGAAGGTAATCTGCAATGCCGATAATCGCTGCAGGCGTAGTTCAATCGCAGTGAGCGTGGGGATTAAATAAGAGAGATGTTGATACTGCACGCTGACCAGACGAATCAAACGGCGCGCGGCATCACCCTCGTAAACACAGTGCGTGATCAAAATTTCCACTTGCTGCGGATTGGTCGCCATACGCGTCAGTATTTCATCGCGTTCGGGAGACTTATCCCCCGGAATACCGGACAGCAAATCGTGGCAAAGTTTGCGCGCATTCAAATACCACTGGCTGACACTCTGTTCCAGCAAACTACGCATCGAGACCGGAAACAATAGCGCATGTACCAGGCTGCTACACACAGTGCCAACAGCGATCTCTTCAATGCGGGATAACACGGTATTGGTGATAGACAGCGGCGTCATCACCTCAGGAAATCCCATGATGGCAGCGCTGTAACCTGCCAGCATGAATACATAGCTTTTTGGCGTGCGATCGTGCAGGGAAAGGTACAGGCACACACTCACCCACAGTGAGATAATGAAGCTAAAAAGTAAGGGGTGTTCAACAGTGACGGGAAAAACAAAGAAGATAAACACGCCGCCTAACAAGGTGCCGAGCATGCGAAACAGTGATTTCGAAATGGTGGACGCAGAGTAAAGCTGAGAGGCAATGAAAACCGTGGTAATGGCCCAGGCGGGTTTATCCAGGTTGAGTTCCAGTGAGAAGTACAATGCCAAAAAGGCAGCCAGACAGGTTTTTACAGCAAAAAAAACGGCGTTTTTTGAAAACCACTGCATGACAGTATTGAGACCAGACGGCACTAAGTGCGGCGTATCCTGCCAGAATATTCAATCTACTCACGGCGATAAATATGTCAGGTTGTTACAGCATCAAAATTGGTGATATTGGCAGGCAATCAATATCAGGGTAATTATTAAGGGTTACTAATGGACTAAATGCAAATTCAGCTTCTATTTACAGAATCTCTCTGATTTATAAGCCTATTGCTTCACAACCTGTCATCAGTCGTATAAATGTGTCCTGGATCACACTTTTCTAAACAACCTCAATGATTACAACGGCTCCATAAAAACATTTCGCGCAATCTGGCGCAGAGCATTGCGCCAGATCATCGCAAGGGGGACTCAGTCACTTAGCACCGTTACCCAGTTCGCATCTTTACCAGCAGGCGCTTCACCCACACGCTTTAACGAACCACTTTTGGCATCAATGGCGTAGCTGCCTGTCACTGCGCTTTTTTCACCGCTGGCGATCAGCCATTTGCCGTCCGGTGTTATGGCAATACTGCGCGGCTGCTTCTCTACTGGCCAACTACCTATCAGCGTCAGTTTGCCACTGTGTTGATCAACGCGGTATCCGCTCACCGTGCTGCTGGTGCGTTCGGTCACAAACAGGAAATGACCGTTTGGCGTCAGATGAATATCGGCTGACCAGATGCGTGGCGTGGTATCGCTGTAACCTGCCGGTCGCTCACGTCCATGCTGCAACTTATACTCTGTGGCTACGGCGTTGGGGGTTTCGCTGACTTTGACCAGTTCGCCACTCGGCTCGCGACGGAACTGGGTGATGATGCCGCCCATCTCACCGACGTTATACAGAAAGCGTTGATCCGGTGATAACACCGAATGACGCGGGCCATTTTCGTCGGCGGTTTTGACATAACCGTTGCCCAGCGCGCTGAGTTCCCCCTCCTCGCTCAGCTTCAACTGCAATACGCGGTCAGTACCGAGATTGCCGACGTAGGCGGTTTTACCGGCATTATCAACAATCACCGAATGTGCCGCATGGCCAGTCTTGTAGCTGCCCACCGGCGGTGCTATCACCTTGCCATCTTTGGCTAGCCGATAGACATGCACCACATCGCCATCGTAGGAGGCGCCCAGCAGGAATCGCCCCTGTTTATCGGTGCTGATATAGGGATAACTGGCCATGGCAGGCACTGCAATCCTCTGATTAAGGTCGCCCGTCGCGCGATCGATGTGCCAGCTCACCAGTTGCAGTGGTTTACTGCGAATGGCCGCGTATAAATGCTGGTGGTCAGCACTCAACGCCAGCGGCATCACTTTTCCGCCTGCCTGAGTGCGCCCCATCAACTGCAATGCGCCGGTTTGTTCGTTCAGCGTGTAGCGGGCGATGGTGCCATCATCCGCTTCTGATACGTAGACAAAAGTTTTTGCCAGCAATGGTGCGCTGAGCGCCATCGCCGTAAGTAATGTGGCTATGTGAAAGGTTTTCTTCATTTAATGTCCTCAGCGAACCAGAGCCGGACGTTTTGCGTCAAAACGCCAGTTATCAATCAAAAACTGCATGCCCAATGCATCGTTGCGGTTCTTATCGGGCAGTGCGTTATAGAGCGCATGCGCCTGCTCGACGCGTTCCATATTCAGTTCAATGCCCAAACCTGGCCCCGGCGGCAGCTCCAGATAACCATCACGAATTTGCGGTGGCTGGTGGCTGAGTGGCTGGCCATCCTGCCATATCCAGTGCGTATCGAAGGCGGTCTGACGATTGCCAGGTGCTGCAGCACCAAGATGGGCCACCATCGCCAGTGAAACATCAAAGTGATTATTGGAGTGGCAACCGGTGGTAAGGCCCCATTCGTTACACAGTTGCGCGACGACGTTGGCGTTGCGCATTGTCCAGAAATGGGGATCGGCGAGCGGGATGTCGATGGCGTTGAGCTGCAGAGCGTGCTGCAGCTGCCGCCAGTCATTGGCGATCATATTAGTGGCCACCGGCACGCCAGTGGCGCGACGGAACTCGGCCAGGGTCTCGCGCCCGGAATATCCCTGCTCTGCGCCACAAGGATCTTCCAGGTATGGCACCTTACCTGCCAGCTGTTTACCAAAGCGAATCGCTTCATCCAGCGACCAACTGGCATTCGGATCCACGGTGACGCGAGATTGTGGAAACCGCGACAGCAAGGCTTCCACGGTTTCGACTTCCTGCTCGCCATGCAAGACGCCGCCTTTTAGCTTGAAGTCCCGAAAACCGTATTGTTCTACTGCGGCTTCTGCGAGCCGTACCACTGCTGCACTGTCCATTGCCGGTTGATGACGTAACCGGAACCAGCCATCCGCTTCGTCATCACCCGAACGGTAGTGCATGTTCGTGCGTTGACGATCGGCGATATAAAACAGATAGCCCAACACCGGAATACGCTCTCGTTGCTTACCGCTGGCGAGCAGATCCGCTACCGGTAAATCGAGGAATTTACCCTGCAAATCGAGCAACGCAGCCTCAATAGCCGCCGCCGCGTTGTAAAACTTCTCTGGATTCATCTGCGGAATATGAATGTCATTGGTGTGCGAGGTGTGTTGCTGCCGCGCGTCGCTGGCGAACAGTTGGCTCAACGTGGCGTTAGCACGCATCAGTGAGCTACCGATAATCAGCGGGCGAAAATGTTCCAGCAGTTGCAACGTTGAAGCGTGGCACGGCGTTTCCCCCACGCCGCTGTTGCCTGCTGAATCGGTAAGGATCACCAGAATGCGCGTGAAACAGCAGTTATGCGCCCCGCCGATGTTCAGCAGCATGCTGTCGTATCCGGCAACCGGAACGATACGCATCGATTTAATGACTGGTGTGTCGGACATGGTTTCTCTCCGTGTGACCGAATGCAGGGGGAACAGGTTTGCGTCGCAGCAGCAGCCAGACACCGGTGATGACCGACACGCTGGTCAGCGCATACAGCCCGCCGGTGGTGCTGCCGGTATGAAGTTCAAGATAGCCAAACACGGTGGGTGCAAAGAACCCGCCGAGGTTGCCGATGGAGTTGATGAGAGCAATACCAGGCGCGGCGATTGAAGCAGGTAATTCGCTTTGCGGCATTGGCCAGAAGAATGCCGCGCTGACTTTCGAGCCAATGCAAGCGACGATCATCGCGACAAAGCCAAACCAGGGTGTGCCGGTGGTGGCCATAAAGGTGCCGCACGCGGCAATCAGCATCGCAAGCCCCAGCCCTTTATCCAGCTTATCGCGGTAGCGGTCGGTGGTTTTACCCAGCAGGAACAAGGCAACAATGGCACATAACCACGGAACGGCGGTCAGCAAACCTATTTCAAAGCTGTTGTAACCCTGAATACGCTGGATGATTTGCGGCAGCCAGAAGACCAGGGTGTAACCGGTCATGGTCATGGTGAAAAAAATCAGACAATAGAACAGTAAGCTGCGATCGCGCAATAAACCCCAGCGGCCGTGCTCTTTAGCATGTACGTCACGAGCGGCATCCTCTAACGCTAACTGTGCTTGCAACGCACGTTGCTCTGCTGGGTTAAGCCATTTGGCATCCTGCGGTTTAGAGACCAGCACTAGCGCGGCCAGCAAACCAATCACAATCGATCCGCCCCCTTCCAGGAACATCACCCATTTCCACCCGGCTAGCCCGTTCACCTCATGCAGCATCAGAATGGCGCCAGTTAAGGGGCCGGAAAACAGAAAGGCGCTGGCGGTGGCACTCAGCACCATCGCGGTGGCACGACCGCGCCATGCGTTCGGCACCCATTGGCGAAAGTAGAATAAGACGCCAGGGAAAAATCCCGCCTCTGCCACACCCAACAAGAAGCGCAGGACATAGAAATGCAGCGGCGTGCTCACAAAACCGGTTAACACCACCACGATGCCCCAGGTAATCATGATGCGCGTCAGCCACACGCGTGCCCCGAGTTTTTTCAGCATCATATTGCTGGGCACTTCGAACAGCGCATAACCAATAAAGAACAATCCTGCGCCCAGACCAAAGGCTGCGGCACTGATCCCCGCATCCGTCTGTAATTCGGCTTTGACGAATCCAATGTTGGCTCGGTCAATCTGGTTAACAATCAGCATCAGCGCCAGCATCGGGATGATGCGACGGAAAAACTTAGCGATTGCGGAGGCGATATGCGCGTCGTGATCTGCTGCTAAATCATAAGATTGTTGAACCGTCATGCGTCACCTATTGGGTTAATTGCACCGCTATAGGTATACGCAGTCGATTAAAGAGCAGTTATGTGAGAATGCCCGAGACCGTTTGTGCAGATGTTGAAGGTGCTTTTATGTTCAATGCGTTAGCGGTTTTCCCAGCGTAAAGTTTTGTGTGGGTTTGTGCGCTGGCTCACTGGGAAGATAGATACCTCCCAGCGCTATTAGAGCAATGAGTCAGTTTTTCGTTTTTTAGGTCGTTTGACGTCAGTGGTTAAAAATACATTGTTAGTCGCCACGCTGCGAGTCAGAGACTGGGCGATTGATTCCTTAAGCGCAGGGAAATCATCGAAAATCGGGTTGTTATTTATTTGGTCACTTATGATATCTGCGAATTGCTCAATGATATCAGCAGGCTTGATGATTTTAAGCTCACGCGCAAACTTCAGCAGATTATCTCGATTGGGGAATAGTTTGCTTTTATTTAATTTAAGCGCCAACTCTTTATCAGTAGTTGGATAAATGTCTGTATTGACCACGTCATAGAGTGGGGATAACTTGGGTGATCCATTATTTTCACTTGCATACAGTAATGAAAAATTCTTCAAATGCGCGTCACCGTTGCCTACCATGCAGCTAAAAAGAACATAGCGCCAATACAACTCAACCTGGGACTGATCGCGCGTAAATAAACTCACAATTTTCCCACCGGTTTCATAAGAACCACTGTATTTATGGTCTGATGTTTTCCCTGATAGCACACAGAAGTCCTCCATTGCCAGACGTCTATTATGCTGAATATCAAAGCGTTCCATAATAAAAAGTTCTTTATTATCAGAAAGCCAAAAATCGGCAACTGGCAAGCCACAAAGCTTCGCCAGGGACATACAGATAAATTCATTTTCCGCTAATCGTGGGTACTCTTCATCACCCGTTTTCGCTATAAGATTTGGGTACAACACGGTACCACGATTCTCAGTGCTGATCATTACCTTAGGCTGCACACCCGAAATGGAGGTTTGTAGCAGGTATTTATTTAGCAAATATTGAAAAGCGCTTTCTTTATGATCCCAGCGAAGCAAATCATCCAGTTTTTCCGGTGAAGGCCGCGGAAAATCGATCTCACTTTTATACGATAATGCGCCTATTCCAGTGTCCTGCTGTAATGCGAGGAAAAGCATATCACTCACGTTCCCCACATAACGGCGTAAACGTTCAGCGATGTGGTAGCGAACATAGCCTTCAGGTATGTTCATCTCAAAAATATTAAATAATCGACTACCGTTATAACTGATCCGATTTTCCGCCAACATGGTAAGCGATACGGGGCGTGCCATTTCAGAGAAATAACTGAAATTGTAACTCCCCCGTTCATGCAACAATCTTCCGCTGTACTCACCCCCGCTAAACACGTCAATGTAACGCAGTGGCTTTGCCAATTGGTTGAAATCAGTCATCGTTAAACAATTCCTCCAGTTCATCCAGTTGCGGTATGCCCGCAGACTGCACGGAAAGTTTTAGTTCGAGCGTATTGAGATACAACGTCAATACTTTGAGTGACCCAGAATAAAGGCCGTTCTCAATCTGCGAGATCACGGTGCGGTGAACACCCGAATGCAAGGCTGCTTTGGCTTGCGTCCACCTTTTCGCTTTACGTTTTTCCTGGCACTTTCTGCCGATATCTTGCATGCCTGGCAGCATACGCCTCCAAATGTTGTTATATAGCAACATATATGTAAAAAACACCTAATTGTTATTATATAGCAACATTTCAAGATTGCGACAAACTCTTAAATAGGTTTCTACTACACTTGCCTGATTCAAATGAGTAAAGAGGTTTACATGACGCAATCCCCTGACAGCAATCAAGCCTGGCTATTGGCATCGCGCCCCGATGGCGAACCGGTTAAAGAGAATTTCCGGCTTGTTGAACAACCTATTCCCTCCATCAAAACAGGTGAAATGCTGCTCCGCACGGTTTACCTCTCACTGGATCCTTATATGCGCGGGCGCATGGATGACAGTAAATCCTATGCGCCTCCGGCACAACTTGATCAGCCAATGGTCGGCGGTACAGTTTCACAGGTGGTTGAATCGCAGCATCCCGATTATAAAACCGGTGACTGGGTACTGGCAGGCAGCGGATGGCAACGTTATGCCGTCTCGGATGGCACTGGCGTAGCGAAAATCGGCGATCTGCCCCACCCATCCTGGGCGCTGGGCATTCTGGGGATGCCCGGCTTCACCGCTTACATGGGCCTGATGGACATTGGGCAGCCAAAAGCAGGCGAAACCCTGGTGGTCGCCGCCGCGACGGGCCCGGTGGGAGCCACCGTCGGGCAACTGGGTAAGCTCAAAGGCTGTCATGTGGTTGGCGTTGCCGGTGGTGAAGAGAAATGCCGCTACGCGATTGAAAAACTCGGGTTCTCAGCCTGTCTCGATCACTATCGCGAGGATTTTGCTGAACAGTTGGCGAACGCCTGCCCGGACGGGATCGATATCTATTTCGAGAACGTTGGTGGCAAAGTGTTTGATGCCGTGTTCCCGCTGTTGAACACCGCCGCTCGCGTACCGGTTTGTGGACTGGTCTCAACCTATAACAGTGGCAAAACCCTACCCGCTGGTCCTGACCGTACGCCACAAATCCTGAGTGGGATATTGAAGCGCCGAATCCGTATGCAGGGGTTTATTATTTTCCAGGATTACGGTGATCGATATCCGGAATTTCTGCAGGCGATGACGCCATTGGTTGAACAGCAGAAAATTCACTATCGTGAACACATGATCGATGGATTAGAAAATGCACCACAGGCGTTCTTCGATATGTTGAAGGGTAATAACTTTGGTAAAACCGTGGTCAAAGTGGCTGAAGAAGAGTGATAAGGGCCGGTTATTCTTAACATTAAATAACCGGCTAAATAGCAGCGTTATCTCTGTTTGGCCTGCGGCAGCAAGAGTTCCGTCAAAATTTTATTACGCTGTTTTTTGGTCAGCCAAAACATGCGTGGAACCCACGCCGGACGCGGCTGCGCGGCATAGAAATGCTGCATTTCATCTAACCAGGTTGCGTTGTTCATTGTTCCCTCCTTTGTTAAAAAAAGTATGAAGGGAAAAAACCGGAACAAATAGTGAGAGGATTATAAAATTTGTTCCGGGTTTAAACAGTCATGGCAAATCCAGGGAAAATTTAACGCCCTTTCTTTTTACGACCAGGTTGAGCAAAGCGCTGACGTCCTGCTGGTTTGGCCGCAGCTTTCTCTGGAATCTTTGCACCGTTCGATGCGACTTTTTTCGCCGCTGCTGCCGGTTTCTTTTTCGCCTGGCTTTGCTGCGTTTTTTTGTCTTCGGATGAAGAATCCTCGATCAAGTTAAACAACTCAATCAATTCGTCATCAGTAAAATCACGCCATTCGCCCAGCGGGATGCCTTTCAGACTGACATTCATGATACGCGTACGTTCAAGCTTGGTGACTTCGAAGCCAAAATGCTTGGTCATTCGGCGAATCTGGCGGTTAAGACCCTGAACCAGGATGATACGAAACACAAAGGTCGACTCTTTCTTCACTTTGCATTTTTTGGTCACAGTACCCAGCATCGGCACACCCGCCGCCATCCCGGCAATAAACTCGTCGGTGATGGGCTTATCTACGGTCACCACGTACTCTTTCTCGTGGTTGTTACCGGCGCGCAGGATCTTATTGACCAGGTCACCGTGGTTGGTGAGGAAAATCAGACCCTGTGAGTCTTTATCCAGACGGCCGATCGGGAACACGCGTTTACTGTGGTTAACAAAATCACCGATGTTATCACGTTCACCCTCTTCCATAGTGGTAATAATGCCCACCGGCTTGTTGAGCGCAATCAGCACTAAATCTTCTTCGTTACGCGGCTCGATCAACTGTCCATTCACTTTCACTTCATCCCCGGCAAAGACCTGTGCGCCAACGGTCGCGCGCTTGCCGTTAATAAAAACGTTACCTTGCTCTATGTAACGATCGGCATCACGTCGTGAGCAGATTCCGCTCTCGCTAATGTATTTGTTCAGGCGCGTGGATGAGTTGGGCAGCATGGTTCCTCCGAAAAAAACGGACTATACAACAACCTTAGACATTGTGTAAGACACGGTTAAACATCATTGTTCCAGCTTGTAACCTCATCACCGTTTGGTAACAGCACACTAACATTGTGGTTGTTCCTCAGGAATCGATCAGCGACAATCGCCATCCATCGCGTTTTCTTATGACAGAGTATGACCTTCATGACACACCTGCGTCGCGCCAGCTGGATAACATCGCTGCGGACTTTCCTTGCCCGTCTTTGGCCGCATCCGTTACCGGTCGCCAAAAAACAGAGAGTGATGGCCAGCATCGGTGCGGGCCTCGGCCTGATGATCACCAGCCTGACCAGCCACTGGCTGCTTGGTGAGGTCAACTTATGGTTTGTGGCACCGATGGGGGCGTCTGCAGTGCTGCTTTTCGGCTTACCGAATAGTCCGTTGGCGCAACCCTGGTCGATTGTTGGCGGGAATCTGGTCGCAGGCGTGATAGGCGTGACAACCGCGATGTATGTGCCCTATCCCGCAGTCGCTTGCGGCATTGCGGCTTGTCTCGCCATTGCCGTGATGTTTCAGCTGCGCTGCTTGCATCCTCCCAGCGGGGCGGTGGCGCTGACAGCGATTCTGGGCGGCAGTGGCGTTCAGCAATTGGGATATCAGTTTATTCTCTCTCCCGTGCTGCTAAATTCCGTGTGTCTCGCTGTACTGGCAATCATTTTTAATAATCTTGCGGGTCGCCGTTACCCGCATCCGCTGGCTGCTAACGAACCTAAAACGAATTCAGTGGCGCTTGAAGTGCCAATTACTCGCGATGATCTGCATCAGGCACTGGAGAACGGTCAGCTTCTCGATATTGACGAGGATGATTTGCAGCAGCTGTTACAGCGTGCTGAAGAGATTGCGCGTCGTCGGCAACAGCTGCCGGTACAGTCGCTGAAGCGCGCTAGTTAAATAGCAGGCGGTACTAAACCCAACTGCAAACTGTATTAAAACAGACCGCGACTGATTTCCCCGCCGAAGCCGTGAATCCTTACACCATTATCATCCACTTCGACCACCGCAAAGGGCACTTCGGCTGGGCCATCGAGCATGCCCTTCATGGTATAAAACCCTGTCTGACCGATGTATGCAGCGTTGCCGCGGTGGTCATGCCCTGAGAAGCAAAAATGTATGTTGTAACTAGAAAGGAGATCCACCAGCACACTGGCGTTCATCAGTATATGCGTGGTGTGAGGCGCCAGCGGGTAATGACCAAACACCCCCACTTTTTCCCCCCGTTGCTGAGCTTCAATCAATTGCTGTTCAATCCAGTTCAGCTGCTGCTGACCGACGGCACCGTTCCATGGCTGAGCCTGCGGCTGTCGCTGCGCCTTTAATTCCGCTAACAGGTTCTCAGCCTGGTAATAGTCATCACCATTCAGTGCATTGCAGTACAAACTGACATCGTTACCGTCATAAACAATAAACCGCCACCCCGCTAAGCGAAACGAGTAATAACTTTTGGGGAGTGCCGCACGATTATTCAGATGCTGAGCAAGGGTTTGCGCATCATGATTCCCCAACACTACCGCATGCGGATGCACCAACTGGTCATACAGCGGCAGAATGGCGGCATAGCTTGCCCAATCGCGGTCAACCAAATCCCCCAGCGTGACAACAAAATCCAGCGGTTGCTGATTCAGGGCTTCAATTGCCTGCGGTAACTTATCAAGTGCATGACGGTAGTAGAGGTTATTGGCGATATCAGCTTCGACATCGGCATACTGCGGATCAGCAATCACACCGAAACGCAGCACGTTATCCATCATTGCAGGACGTAAATCAGGTAAAGCATAAAGCTCGGCCACATCGCCGAGGAGTTCGCGCTGCAAGGATGTCAATGGATGCGGATGAGTCACGAAAAACACTCCTTAGCGAATACCAGCACGCATGAACGACTGAATAAACTGGCGCTGGAAAATCAGGAACAGCACCAGCAACGGCAAGGTGGTCATCAAGGTAGCGGCACCAATGAGCGCCCACTGTACACCCTGCTCTGGCGCCGAGAACAATTGCAATCCGACGGTGAGCGGTCTTACGTTGACGGAATCGGTAATCACCAGCGGCCACAGGAAATCATTCCAGTGGAAACTGATCGAGACCAGGGCAAAAGCGATGTAGATCGGTTTCGCCAATGGAATGTAGATTTTGCGCAAGATATAAAACCGACTGGCTCCCTCCACAATCGCCGCCTCTTCCAGCACCAGTGGGATACTTTTGAACGTCTGACGCAGCAGGAAAATGGCAAAAGCAGAGGCGAAATACGGCAATGCTATTCCCGTTAAAGTATCGCGCAGCCCAAACGCACCGATGGTTTTGTAATTGTTCAAAATCAAAACGTCCGGACTAATCATCAACTGCAGCAGGATCAGCGCGAAAATAACCCCTGAGAATTTCATTTTGAAACGCACCAGCGCATAGGCCGCCATGGTCGCCAAAATTAACTGCACCACCACAATCATCAGCACCAGCAAGGTGGTATTGAGGAAGTAGCGGGCAAACGGCGCGGCATGCCAGGCCTTGATGAAATTATCAAAGGTCAGCGGTGAGAACAGCGAAAAACTGGCCTGATCCGATGCAGGATGGATTGCTACCCACAGGGCGACCAGAATCGGCAACAGCCACAGCAGCGCGGCCAGCCAAATGATGAGGTTCAGACACCAGCCACCCAACGCGTTCGTCTTCTTCATTGATAATGGGCTCGCTTGTCCAGCAGCGTAAATTTAATCAGCGCAATCGCCGCCAGAATCACCAGCAATACCACGGTCATCGCCGCGGCAGCAGGCATATCCCAGAAACTGAATGCGGTGCGATAGATGTAGAACAGCAGCAGACTACTGCTGTTGTTGGGGCCCCCGTTGGTCATGGCAATCACCTGATCGACAATGCGGAAGGCGTTCATCGAAGCATTGATCAACACAAATAGCGTCGTTGGCATCAACAGCGGCCATTGCACGCGACGGAAAAAGTAACCGCGTGAAGCCCCTTCAATCGCTGCCGCTTCATTGAGGCGGGGATCGATCTGATGTAAGGCAGCAAGATAGAAGATCATAAAGAAGCCCGCTTCACGCCAGACAGAAACCGCCATCAGACAATAAAGGGACGTGCCCGGCTCACCGAGCCAGTTCACGGCAGGCAGTGAGAACAGCGCCAGCAACTTATTCAACAGCCCCAACTGCGGAGTGTAGAAAAACAGCCATAGGTTGGCGATGGCAATCATTGGGAGCAATGATGGAATAAAAAACGCCGCGCGGACCAGCGAATTTGCCGCCAATCGTCGATTCACAGCCAGCGCCATCATTAACGCCAGCGCGACGGCCAGCGGAATGGTGATCAGTGCATACAACAAGTTGTTCCAGAACGACTGGATGAAGATATCGTCATCCAGCAAGGCCATGTAATTATCCAGCCCAACAAAGTGGGCCGGATGATTATTACGGGAAGCGCTGAACAGACTCTCCCAGATCGTCGCCACCGCGGGATAATGCGTAAACAGCAGCAAAAAACTCAGTGCTGGCAAAATCAGCAGGTAACCATAAAGCTGCGTCGACCAGAATGCGGGACGACGCTGCGCCGTACTGGCATTTATCGTGCTCATCGCGCTTCCATTACTGGTAGGACTTCAACAGGCGATCCGCTTGCTTCTGCGCACCTTCAAGCGCTTCTGCCGGGGTTTTTGCCTGGGTCACCGCCGCTTCGACAGCATGGTTCAACGCATCCTGAATCTGTACGCTGTTGTAGGTCGAGAGTTCTGGCTGCGCATACTTCAACTGCTCACGCGCGACCAGCGCCTGAGGGACCTCTTTCACGTAGTCTTTCATCACCGTGGTGTCCCATGCTGCTGGAGATGTCGCCACATAGCCTGTCGCGATACTCCAGCGCGCAGCTTGCTCCGGTGAAGTCACCCAGCGGATAAACGCCATCGCGGCTTTTTGCTGCTCGGGTGAGGCATTCTTAAAGACGTAAAGGTTACCGCCGCCGGTTGGGCTGCCACGCTGTGTTTTCTCTGGCAGCATCGCCACACCAAATGGGAATTTGGCGTTATCGCGCACGTTGGTCAGGTTACCGGTGGTGGTGACCATCATGGCGGTTTTACCGCTGATAAAGTCCTGTGGTGTGGTACCCCAGGCGATGGCGCCTTTCGGTGACACTTCTTCTTTTTGCCCGAGGTCGGTCAGCCATTGCAGTGTTTCAACGTTACCAGGGGTGTTGAAATGTACGGCCGTGCCTTTTCCGTTATCCAGACGACCGCCATTGGTGGCAGAGAGTCCCTGGAAGTTCCAGTAACCGTTTGGCGTGGACGGAATCTCGATGCCCCATTGGCTCACGCCGTTAGCATCTTTGATGGTCAGTTTTTTACTGAATTCCACCACCTGCTGCCAGTTGGCCGGCGGTGTGTCGCCATCCAAGCCAGCTTTCTCAAAGGCCTGTTTATTCCAGTACATCACCACGGTTGAACGCTGGAATGGCACGCCCCACACTTTGCCATCAATGTGACGCAGGAACGCTGGATAGAATCCATCGATCCATTTTTTACCTTCATCACCGGTCGCCAGATCGCTGGCGGCGACAATCGCGCCCGCATCAATCAGGGAATAAGCCTCAATGTCACCAATGACCGCCAGCTGCGGAGCATTGCCACCCCGAAACGCGGTCAGCGCTTTGGTGACGGTTGTCGCATAGTCACCGGTGTAAACCGGCTGAATGCTCACTTCCGGATGCACTTTTTCGAAATCAGCCACCAGCGCGTCAACGGTGTGGCTGACTTTGCCACCGACCGCGATCGGATAGTACATCTGCAATTTAACCGGATCGGCGGCAAAAGCGGAAACCGTAGTACAGAGCAGTAAAGCAGAGGCCAGGCGTGAGTAACGAATCGCAGACATGATTATCCCTTGGGCGAAAAACAACGGTTAAACAGCGTATTTTTTCTGTGAAACAAACATCTGTTGCTCGGCAGACAAACAGCGCTTGCCGGTCGTGGTGGAAAACAGATATTGACGGGTTGCGGACCACTGCAAGCCGACCTGGCTGTCCTCGACAAAATGCTGCATGCCGGGCACTTTCACGGTGATGGCATCGGCCAGGCCAGCCAGTTGGCACACCAGCAAGGTATCAGCACCCATGTATTCGTAGCTGATCACTCTGGCCTTTAAGGCAGCGTGTTCAGGTGAGATCAGCTGAATATCTTCCGCTCGTAAACCGAGACTCAATGCCACCTCATCGCAATGCTCAACCACCGGCGCCAGTAAGTGGCTCAGGTAATGACGGTTTTCTTTGTTGTGCAACGGCAGGATATTCATGGGTGGCGCGCCAATAAACTGCGCGGCAAAAACCGTGGCGGGGTTGTTATAGAGATCGTTCGGTGTGCCTTGTTGCTCAATGTGGCCGTCATTCAGCAGAATAATACTGTCCGCCATGCTCATCGCTTCGGTCTGGTCGTGCGTGACATACAGCATGGTGAGCCCCAGCTTCTTCTGTAAGGCACGAATCTCACGGCGCATGCTTTGGCGAAGTTTGGCATCAAGGTTGGACAGAGGTTCATCCATCAAACATAGGTTGTTATTCGCGATAACCGCCCTTCCCAGCGCGACACGTTGCTGTTGGCCCCCCGAGAGCTGAGATGGCAGGCGATCAAGCAACTTATCCAGTTCCATCAGCTTACTGACGTCATCCAGTCGGCTCGCAAACGTCTGCTTGTCTTCCCCACGCGCTTTTAAGCCAAAAAGCAGATTCTCGCGGACATTCAGATGTGGAAAAAGCGCATAGGATTGAAAAACCATCGAGAGTTTGCGCTGCGATGGGGGCAAATGAGTGATTTCAGCGTGTTTAAAGTGGATCTCGCCGCGGTCGGCGGTTTCCAGCCCGGCAATGGTGCGCAGTAGTGTGGATTTTCCACAGCCTGATGGCCCAAGCAGCGCAACAAAGCTCCCTTCTGCGGCATCAAAGGTGATGTCATTGAGGGCAATTTTGGCGCCCCAGGCTTTAGTGATGTGATGTAGCGAAAGGTGGCTCATGCATCCGCAGTCCTGAAAACAGAATGGCGGTAAGCTAGCTCAGGGAAATGAAGGATTTATGTTGCTGGGGTGACGGTTGGGTGACTGGAACAGGCTACCCTGCTGTTATAAGGGAGTGAAAAAACCTGCCGTGCAGTTTATATAAAGCCAAAAGGACGGCGATAATTGCCGTGCAACTCAAACACAACAAACCAAAATTTCCATCTGGTTTGCTTAATTTGAAATTAACGGCGATAATTGCCGCCATATGACCATTATGCAAACCAAAAGCAATGTTGAACGCTGAAAGTCGTCAAAGGCTGAAACAGATACTTCCTGCGGGATTACTCGCCACTAAACCCTGGTTGGTGACACAGGGTTTTAATCCGCACTTCATTGATAACGCGGTCAAAAGCCAAACCCTGCTGACACTGACCCCTGGGGTGTACGTCCGCGAAACATCGCAGGTTAACTGGAAAGGCGTTGTCACCTCATTGCAAAGAATGAGTCTCTTCCCCATCCATGTCGGCGGATTGAGCGCACTCGATCTGGAAGGACTCGCACATTATCAATCACGTAGCAAACATATCCACATCGAGCTATACGCAGAAACGGCATTGCCTGCATGGCTGAATAAAATTGACAGCAACATTCATTTTGCATGGCACAGCACCCGCCGGTTATGGCCAGATTCACTGATGCAGGAAATACGCTATCTTCGTGAAGATAACTGGCGAGAGTCACTTCCGCCCTTGCTCTACTCTACACCCGAAAAAGCGATTCTTGAGGCCCTGGCCGGGGTTCCAACAGCAATGAGCTTTGAACATGCAGATCAACTGATGCAGAGCTTGCCTACTCTATCGCCCAAAAAAGTGGATGCGCTTTTGCGTGCCAGCTCCAGCATCAAGAGCAAACGATTATTTTTATGGCTGTCTCAGCAGCATAATCATGCCTGGTTCAAATACCTTAAGCCGGAAGAATATGATTTAGGTGTGGGTAAACGTGAAATAGCACGTGGCGGCAGATTGGATAAAACATGGAATATTACCGTCCCCAGGGAGTCGAATTAATGGACCGCCAAAGTGTTTATTGGTGGAAATTACATAATTTATCGAATATGCAGCCATCTAAACACACTGAGGCGCTGGCGAAACTCAAAGAGGTATTGCTAATAACCACTTAGCTAAGCCATGCAGCATGGCTTAGCCACGGAATAGGATTTACTGCGACATACTCAAAATCGTCCGAATATTTTGCGCCGTGGTCGCCACAATGTCGATCGCCCCGGTACGCAGTGCGCCGAGTAGTGCCATCGCTTTGGTATTCTCGGAGGCAATGGCAATCACGCAGGGTATTTTACGTAATTCCTCGATGCTAAGACCAATCACCCGGTCATTCATCACCGTATCCACATGCTGTCCCTGGGCATTGAAGAAGTCATAACCCGCAACATCCCCGGTGACGCCCTGATTCACATGCGCATCGATGATCTCATGCGGCGTAAACCAGCCGAGTTTCACCATATAGCTGTTTTCATTCATATCACCGATGCCCACCAGCGCCACATCGGCCTTACGTGCGCGATCGAGCGTCTCTTTGATGGTGCCGTTCTGCATAAAGGCATCGCGCAGCGCACGGTTCTCGACATAGGCGGGGGCGTACAGGGTTTCACTGGTACCGCCAAATTTCTTGGCGAGTCGACGGCTGATATGATCGGCGTTAATCGCATCACCGGGACGATGAGTCCCACCAATGCCGCTGATAAACAGGCAGTTACGTGTCGGCACCTGGCCGGGGTAATCGGCGACAGCGGCGACGTTGCGCCCTTGCCCGACAGCGACAATCGCATTGTCTTTTAATGATTGTGCCAGATGGGCTGAGACTAACGCCGCTACCTGACGACGCTGTTCTTCATCGTCCGGCGAATCCAGTGCAATGAGCGCGCGTTGTAGTTGGGGGAAACGGCTTTGCAGCTGTTGTTCAAGGCGCGTACTGAACACCGGATGGTAGCGCACATTAATTTCGACGATGCCCTCTTCACGCGCACGTTTGAGCAGTCGGCCAACTTTAATGCGGGATATCCCAAACTTACGCGCAATCTCCTCCTGGGTGATTTCGTCCTGATAATAGGCCACCGCAATTTCTGTCAGCAGCTCGGAGTCCTGAGAAAGCGTGTTTTTTTCCATCCGTTACCTGTCTTGTATCGTGACACCTGATTTAAGGAGGGAGTTATATCATTGATACGACTCGCTTCGCCAGACAGCAGCGAGGCGAGTCGCAGGTTGCATCACGCTTAACGTTTAATGGCGTCGATTTTCAGCATGCGGGCAATCACGATATCCAGCTCTTTCTGATCGAAGATCTGCTTCCAGTCTGGCTTCACAATCTTCTCGCGACCGTATTCCATGGCGATCATACAGGCATCAGAGAACGGGTTGGTGGCGCGGAAGGCCACGGCCAGTGCGATCTGAATATGGCCATACAGCATCGCTTTGGCCGCTTCTTCCGGCACGCCGCTGTGCTTGACGGTCTCATCCAGCGCTTCTTTCATGAAAGCGCCCACCATGCAGGCTACGGTTTCCACCAGCGTTGGCTCCAGATAGGCCAGCTGCGTCACCGTTACCCAATGCACTTCCTCTACCGGACCGTACATCACGCTAATGACTTTGCTCAGTTCGGCTTTCTGCGCATCTGAGCCGGTTTCATACGAAGCCGCCACATGCTGTACCGCCGCGATGCCACCGAAGGCATCCGCGTGCTCTTCTTTGGTGTAGCGCTCCAGGAACACGGAAGGATGGCAAGGGTGCGCCACCGCATATTCGATGCCGTCACGATGGGCAATCAGGTTTGCGTAAGCCGCAGCCGGGTCCAGCGTCAGCAGAATCGCACCGGCCTTCATCTGTGGCACCACGCCCTCAGACACTTTGCCCAGAACGATATCCGGTACCGCCAGAATTACCACGTCACTGACCGGCACAACGGAAGCGGCATCAGACAACTCACGGCCTTGCGCCGTGACTTGTTCCTGCGCCTTCGGTGAGTTCTCAACGTAAAACACCTGGTAATCGCTTTTCTGGAAGTTGGCAGAAATGCGCATACCCATTTTGCCGCCTGCGCCAATTACGGTGATGGTTTTCAATGCATTGCTCATTGGTATAACTCCTGATCTTGTTTACTACGTAAGAATTCAACGGTGCGGCGCGTCCATTCGGCTTCGCGCTCGCAGGTCAGCACGGCATCGTCCTGCCACGGCAACCAGTGTTCAACGATTTGATTAATCTCTCTTTCTGCCGGACGCACGCTGGCGATCATCCGGTCATAGTCCAGCAGGCCTTCGCCCATCAGGCAACCAGCATAGGTAAAGCCGACCCAGCCATCACGACGCGTAAAGGCAAAATCTTTAATGTGCAGGTTGCCGACGCGCGCCGCCGTATTGGCGATCACCTGTTCAGGCAATTCCAGTCCTGCTACGCAGTTAGCGGGATCGAGACACACGCATAACCACGGCGAAAGAAACTTATTGATCACCGACATCATCGCGCCGCTGTTGACCTGCTCATACGTCTCCAGGCACAGACGCACCTGCTGACGGGCGAAATCAGGCAACACCGCACCAATCAACTCTGCCGCTTCATCCAGTGACGGACGGTGATCGGCGGTGTAGAACATGGAGCGCACCACATGCGCATCAAGAATGTTCGCCATATGCAGATATCGACGCAGATGCGCAGTGCCTAAGCCACGTGTGCCTAACTCCAGGGTGATGCCCAGCTTGTCGGCCAATTGGCGAAGGTCCTGCAACTGCGCATCAGACCAGCTTTCAATCGCCGGATAATCACAAATCTGGAATACCGAGACATCCATCTCGGCGGTCTGCTGCAGCATCTGCTCCAGCGATAGCGGGTTGGGCACTTTGCTGGACATGCGCCAGAAAAAGGCATAAGTACTGAGTCCGATACGGCTCATTAACGGATCTCCTTCGCCAGCACGCTGGCCTCTTCAATGATTTGCGCCAGTGCATTCGGGTCGTGGGCAAAACGGCCCAGGAACAGACCATGAACGTCAGTCCCCAGACGCTGAATCAGCCCCGGCCCAGCGCTGCCGCCATAAATGATTTTTAAGGTGATACCCTCCGGCGTTTTCAACTGTTGCAGGCCCGAACACACTGCGCGGATATAGCTATCCGGTGCAGGTTGTGGTGCACCAATCGCCCACTGCGGCTCATAGGCAAAGAACACCTCGCCTTTTAGACCTTGTTGCACTGCATCAGCCAATGCTTCCGCCAGCTGCAGCTCGCATAGCGCGATGGCCTGCTCCGGCTCAGCCTGCTGTTCTTCGCCGATGCACAATACCGGCGTTAACCCGTGTCGCAGCGACATAGCCACTTTGGCAGCAATCTGCGCTTTATCTTCATGAAAGTGGCGACGACGTTCAGCGTGACCGATTTCGGCCAGTGAGCAACCGAGCTCCTGCAACATGCTGGCGCTGACCTCACCGGTCCAGGCGCCGTTCTCAGCCTGGCAAACATCCTGGCCGCCATAGCGCACCGGTGTTTTTGCAAAAATGTCAGCCACAGCGGGAATAGCCGGATAAGCGGGCAGTACAAACAACCCGACATCACCGTTTTTCACCGCCGGCAACTGAGCCAATCCGGCGACTTTGCGGCACCAGTCCAGTGTCTGCTGGTAACCGAAATACATTTTCAGGCTGACGCCGAGCCAGATTTTGGGCTGAGACATCATTACGCTCCTTGCTGAGAGGCTTTATGTTCTTTTAGCAGATCGCCAACGGTATTGACGATCATCGCCAGTGAAATGGCTCCCGCATCTGGCGTACCGACACTTTTTTCGGCTAGCGGACGCGCACGACCCATTTTCGGCACCAGCTGAGCGGTGTCTTGTGCGGCCTTATCGGCTACCTGCGCCGCCGCCAACCAGGCATCGGTCAGTGAAGCACCCTCTGCGACTGCAGCGTTAAGGCTGTCGCTAAACGGCGCCAACACATCGACCATGGTTTTATCGCCCACCTTCGCTTTGCCAAAGTGCATAATGCCCTCTTTGGCTTCGCGTACGCCGGTTGCAACGCGTTGCGCATTGGGTGACTGCTGATCGCCAATGGCCGTCCCCAGCGCAGTTAATGCCACACCCCATAGTGCACCCGATGTGCCGCCAGCTTTATCGGCCCAGGCATCCGCAGCACGGCACAACAGGCTGCCGGCACCTGCACCACGCGCAGCCACTTCACGCGCCTTCTCCACCGCGCCCAGCACGCCACGTTCCATACCGATACCGTGGTCACCGTCACCGGCCACTGCATCGATATCACCTAATTTTTTCGCGTTACGCTGTAACAAATCTGCCACTGATTCCAGGATATGTAACACGCGCTGTGCGCTCTGCTGGGACTCAGCTGAAGCCTGCGGCAATGCTTCTTCCGTGCTCTCTTCACGCTCTTCCGCACTTAGCGGTTCCGCGATCAGCACGCTTCCTTTGCGATAGGCTGGTGCATTTGCCGGCGCACACCACAGTGTCTCCAGCTCATCGTCCAACCACATCAGCGTCAGCGATGCGCCCGCCATGTTGAAGCTGGTAACAAACTCACCGACATCGGGCTGAACCACTTTAAGTCCTGCAGCGTCCAGCAGTTGTGCCACGCGGCGATACACCACGAATAACTCTTCATACTTCACTGAACCCAAACCGTTGAGGATCACCGCCACGCGATGACCTTCAATCTGTTTGACGTCGGCAGGTACTTCGCATAGCAGACGTTCAACAAACAACTCGGCCAACTCATCGGCACTGGGCACATCAGTCTCACTGATACCCGGCTCACCGTGGATGCCCAGACCGAGCGCCATGCGCCCTTTCTCGACTTCAAATAAAGGATGCGTGGCACCCGGCAAGGTACATCCGCCAAATGCCACACCGAAAGTCCGCGTACGATCGTTAGCATGCTGCGACTTCTTAAGTACGGAGGCTAAATTATCGCCCGCTTCCGCCGCTGCACACGCTGCTTTAAACACACACAAATCGCCGGCCACACCACGGCGCTTCACCCGTTCGTCTTTACTGGCGCTGGAAATATCGTCCGTTACCGCCAGAATTTCACAGGCAATACCTTCGGCACGCAGACGTTCGCAAGCCTGGCCGAAGTGCAGTACATCGCCCGCATAGTTTCCGAACATCAGCAATACGCCCGCGCCGTTATGTGCCGCTCTTGCCACGTTGTAGATCTGCTGAGCAGACGGCGAAGCAAACAGGTTCCCCATGGCTGCGCCGTGTGCCAGACCTTGTCCAACCAACCCGGCGAAGGCCGGATAATGACCGGAACCGCCGCCCACAATCACCGCAACCGTATTGGGTTGGCTGCGCGTGCTGCGCACCACACCACCGGTGACCTGACGAACTTTATCGGCGTTGGCGGCGACAAAGCCTTCAATGAGTTCAGCAGCAAAGGCTGAAGGTTGGTTAAACAGGTACGTCATTTTAGTGCTCCTGTGCGATAGAGGTCGGCTGAGACTGCGGGCGCTGGCGATTCAATAACAGCATAAGGACGGCTGACAGCAGCATGAAGCCACCGACCACGAACATCGGTAACACATAGCTGTTGGTGGCGTCGTGCAGTGCGCCAGTGATGTAGCCCGCGGAGAAGCCCGCCACGTTTCCTAAGGTGTTGATAAGTGCGATAGCCGCTGCGGCTGACGCGCCGGTCAGGAACTGCGTTGGCAGTGTCCAGAAGTTAGGCAAGGCAGCAAAGATGGAACTGGCAGTAATCGCGATCACCATGATGGTGGTGAACGGTGAATCCATATACAGCGCCAATGGCACGCTGATACCACCGGCCAGCGCTGGAATCGCGATGTGCCAGGTTTTGCAACCACGACGGGTGGCATCTTTTGACCAGAAGTACATCACCACGGCAGCAATCAGGTATGGCACGCCGGTGATCAATCCCTTCTGCATCACGTTAAAGGTAGTGCCGAACTGCTGCTGGAAGCCGCCGATAATGGTTGGCAGGAAGAAGGCCAGCGCATACAGGCCATAGATAAAGCCGAAGTAGATCAGGCACAGCGTCCACACACGGCCGTTGCCCATGACGGAGCGCAGGCTATGTTTCTTATGGCCCTGCTTCTGTTGATGCTCCGCTTCCAGCTCGTTGGTCAGCCAGGTCTTCTCATCTGCGGTTAACCATTTCGCCTGACGCGGTGAATCCACCAGCCAGAACAGCGCCACAATACCGATCAGAATCGCTGGGATGGAAACACCCAGGAACATTACGCGCCAGCCATCCAGACCGAACAGACCGTGTTGCTCAATCAAACCTGCCGCCAGGGGCGCACCGAATACGACGGTCAGCGGCTGTGCCAGATAGAACAAGGACAGGATTTTGCTGCGATGACGTCCCGGTACCCACATGCTCAGATAAAGAATCGCACCCGGGAAGAAGCCCGCTTCAGCAATACCCAGCAGCAGGCGCAGCGTATACAGGCCTTCGACACTGCTCACCCAGGTGAACAGCAGCGAGACGATACCCCAGCTGATCATGATGCGTGCCAGCCAGCGACGTGCGCCGAACTTATGCAACGCCAGGTTGCTCGGCACTTCCAGCAGGATATAACCGATAAAGAAGATGCCGGATGCCAGACCAAACTGCACACCTGTCAGACCGAGGTCCTGCGTCATGCCATTTGGGCCAGCAAAAGAAATTGCGGTGCGGTCAAGGAAGTTAATAAAGAACATCAGTGCCACGAAAGGCACCAGACGCCAGGAGATTTTGCTGATAGCGGATTTCTCAACCGCCGTCATGTTTTGCTGACTCATAACGCACCTCCGTGACGTGCGTGGTTAAAACTGTTGTTTGGTGTTGACCAGACGCGAAATGAGCGCTGGCTGCAGGTGTACTGAGAGGTACGGTGTAAATGACACATGTTCGAGTCCTCAAGGGGTCTTCTTGTACATTGGTATCGTTATGCGAACAAATGAACACTACACGTATAAATGTACATCTCTCAACTGCAATGATTGAAAATGTGAGCCTGCTCATGAGATTTGATTTTGGCCCTGAATCGGAAAAATACGGAGAAATGCAGCGCAATCCGCGCGGTATCAGCACCCTTCGCGCTTTGCATCACTAAATCAGCACGTAAGACACATGAACAACCATTGAACATATGATTGGATTTGTGGCAGGCTATCGATGAACATCTTCTCGCCTGCATAACAAACGTTCAGGCGTCAGAACTAAACCCTGCTGGAGAATGACGATGAAAACTATCGCAATTGGCGCCGATGATGCGGCTATCGAATTGAAAAACATCATTAAAAAACTGCTTGAAGAGAAAGACTTTCAAGTGACGGACTACACCAATGACGCACAAAATGACCGTCCGATGTACCCGGATGTGGCATTTGCGCTGGCAACCGCTATCCAGAAGAATGAATTTGAGCGCGGCATCCTGCTGTGCGGCACCGGTATCGGCGTGGCAATCGTGGCCAACAAAGTGGAAGGCGTGCGTGCGGCACAGTGCCATGACACCTTCTCTGCTGAACGTGCCCGTAAAAGCAACAATGCTCAGATCATGACCATGGGCGCACGCGTTATCGGTCCAGAACTGGCGAAGAACATCGTCAATGCCTGGCTGGCCTCAGAGTTTGAAGGTGGTGGCTCCACCGCCAAAGTCGAGAAGATCGGTTACTACGAACAAGTTTCACATACTAAATAATCACCGACTTCTTACCTCTGGAGAACCTTATGTCAACACGCCGGGAAAGAGCCAACGCCATCCGTGCTTTAAGCATGGATGGCGTACAACAAGCCAAGTCAGGTCATCCGGGTGCCCCTATGGGCATGGCGGACATCGCCGAAGTTTTGTGGCTCGATTTTTTACAGCACAATCCAAACAATCCTAAGTGGGCTAACCGCGACCGCTTCGTCCTGTCGAATGGCCACGGTTCGATGCTGATTTACAGCCTGCTGCACCTGAGCGGTTATGATCTGCCACTCAGCGAACTGAAGAATTTCCGTCAACTGCATTCAAAAACGCCGGGTCATCCGGAATACGGTTATACGCCAGGCGTTGAAACCACCACCGGCCCGCTGGGTCAGGGGATCGCCAATGCCGTCGGCTTCGCGATTGCCGAACGTACGCTGGCGGCGCAGTTTAACCGTCCTGGCCACGACATCGTTGATCACCATACCTATGTGTTTATGGGCGACGGCTGCATGATGGAGGGCATTTCGCACGAAGTCTGCTCCATCGCCGGGACGCTGAAGCTGGGGAAACTGGTGGCCTTCTATGATGACAACGGCATCTCTATTGATGGTCACGTTGATGGCTGGTTCACCGACGATACCGCCGCCCGTTTCGAAGCGTACGGCTGGCACGTGGTGCGTGACGTAGACGGTCATGACGGCGACGCGATTAAGAAAGCGGTTGAAGCAGCCAAAGCGGTCTCGGACAAGCCTTCTCTGCTGATGTGCAAAACCGTGATCGGTTTTGGCTCACCGAACAAAGCCGGTACCCACGATGTGCATGGCGCACCACTGGGCGACGACGAAATTGCACAGACTCGTCAACAGCTGGGCTGGCACCACGCGCCGTTCGAAGTCCCTTCAGAACTTTATGCGCAGTGGGATGCGAAAGAGGCCGGCCAGGCGAAAGAGTCCGCGTGGGAGGCAAAAGTCGCGGCTTATGCCGAGGCTTACCCGGAACTGGCGGCGGAGTTTAACCGTCGTATCAAAGATGCGTTGCCGGATAACTGGGAAACTGAGTCGCAACAGTTTATCGAGCAGCTGCAGGCCAATCCGGCGAAAATTGCCAGCCGTAAAGCGTCGCAAAATGCGATTGAAGCCTTCGGCAAGATTCTGCCGGAATACCTTGGGGGTTCTGCTGACCTGGCACCCAGCAACCTGACGATGTGGTCGGGTTCTAAGCCGATCAATGAAGATCCCGCGGGGAATTACATTCATTACGGCGTGCGTGAATTCGGTATGACCGCGATCGCCAACGGTATCGCGCTGCACGGTGGTTTCCTGCCTTACACCGCCACCTTCCTGATGTTTGTCGAGTACGCGCGCAATGCGGCACGTATGGCGGCGTTGATGAAAGTGCGTCAGATCATGGTCTACACCCATGACTCCATCGGCTTAGGCGAAGATGGCCCCACCCACCAGCCGGTCGAGCAGATGGCAAGCCTGCGCGTGACGCCAAACATGAGCTTATGGCGTCCGTGTGATCAGGTTGAGTCTGCGGTGGCATGGAAATACGCGATTGAGCGCGTCAACGGCCCTACTGCCTTAATCTTCTCGCGTCAGAATCTGGCGCAGCAAGATCGTACCGCTGAGCAGTTGGCTAACGTGGTGCGCGGCGGTTATGTGTTGAAAGACAGTGAAGGGGATCCAGAGCTGATCCTCATCGCCACCGGTTCAGAAGTGGAGCTGGCGGTTGCTGCGTATGAGCAATTGACGGGCGAGGGCCGTAAGGTGCGCGTAGTTTCGATGCCTTCAACCGACGCCTTCGACAAGCAGGACGCGGCTTACCGTGAATCTGTGCTCCCTAAAGCGGTGGCCGCGCGTGTGGCGATCGAAGCCGGTATCGCCGATTACTGGTTCAAGTACACCGGTCTGCACGGCGCGATTGTCGGCATGACCACTTTCGGCGAATCCGCGCCAGCGGAGCTGCTGTTCAAAGAGTTTGGTTTCACCGTGGAAAACGTGGTTCAAACGGCGAAATCGATTCTGTAAATGGTCAACGCCAGAAATGGCGTGCGCCTGGCTACATAAGATGTGAGATGCACCCAGGGGGCGGCAGGAATGCCGCCCTTTTTCAGCCATTTCAACACAGCATCGATTTTTCGCTCGACGTGACATCATCAATGGCGTCCTCTGGTTGCAGGATGCGTACCTGACTCAACACGAAAATCACTCCGCTTATCTTTGCATCCGAATCAGCGTATTCTGTCCTCCGCTTGCCCTTTTCTCACGGAACTGGAGGAAACATGTCCACCTTACGTTTGCTGATCTCTGATTCACACGATCCCTGGTTTAACCTCGCGGTGGAAGAGTGCATATTCCGTCAGATGCCTACCACGCAGCGCGTATTGTTCTTATGGCAGAACGCTGAAACGGTGGTGATTGGCCGCGCGCAAAACCCGTGGAAAGAGTGCAACACGCGTCGGATGGCGGAAGATGGCATCAAACTGGCGCGACGCAGCAGCGGCGGCGGTGCGGTGTTTCATGATTTGGGCAACGCCTGTTTCACCTTTATGGCCGGTAAACCGGAGTATGACAAAACCGTCTCGACGGCGATTATTTTGCAGGCGCTTGAGAAGCTGGGTATGCGCGCCGAAGCCTCCGGTCGCAATGACATCGTGGTCAATGTGAATGGCGATATGCGTAAGATTTCCGGTTCCGCCTATCGTGAAACGCCGGATCGCGGTTTTCACCACGGCACTTTCCTGATGAGCGCCGATCTGTCGCGCCTTGCCGATTACCTCAACCCGGACATCAAAAAGCTTCAGGCCAAAGGGATCACCTCGGTGCGTTCCCGCGTGGCGAACATCGCGGATTTTATTCCTGATATCCGGTTTGCAGACATCCGTCGTGAGGTGATTGCGGCTTACTTCGCGCATTACCATGAAACCTGCGAGCCCGAGTTTATTTCACCGGAAGCCCTGCCTGACCTTCCCGGCTTTAAGGCGCAGTTCGCCCGCCAGAGCAGCTGGGAGTGGAATTTTGGTCAGGCGCCTGATTTCTCACATCTGCTGCAGGAACGTTTTGTCTGGGGTGGCGTTGAGATTCACTTTGACGTTGAGCGTGGCACCATTACCCGCAGTCAAATTTTCACCGATAGCCTCAATCCCGCACCGCTAGAAACGCTGGCGATGCAGTTGCACGGTGTGGCGTATCGACCGGAGTCACTGCAGGCTGAAATGCAGAAACTGATTGCGGCGTTTCCGGAACAGCAGAAGGAACTCACCGAACTAACAAACTGGCTGGTGAACAGCATCAGATAAGGTGGCGCTGCACCAGCGCCTCAATGAGTCCCTGCAGTTCCTTTACGCCATCCAGCTGCCGGATATCGCCACACACTACAGCGTTTGAGAGGGCGTCTGCCGCGCCCAGTAAACCCCACAGGCTGGATTGCGGCAGCTTCGCCTCAGCAAACCACAGACGTAACTTCGCCATGAAATCGAGTTGGTATTTGCGCTTCACTTCAGCCAGTTCTGGCGAGCTATTGAGTGCTGACAGCACATCGGGAATTTCGCGCCCTTGTGTCAGTACACAGTTCACGTAACAAGCGGCTACCGTGCTGGCGCGTTCTGCCAGATCGTCTCCCGCTTTTGCCATCGCCGCGTCAATGACAGCGTTTTGCCGCACATCGAAGTCCTCATACAGCGCAGCGAGCAAACCGTGGCGAGTGCCAAAATGCTCATACACCACAGGCTTGCTGACACCCGCTTCAATGGCCACTCGCCCAAGAGTAAGGGCATCGCTGCCCTGCTCTCGCACCAGATTCCACGCTGTGTTCATCAGCTGCTCGCGTCGGGCGTCAAAGGTCATACGCTGGCGCGTTGGTGAGTTCATGCAGATTCCTTTACAGTAAAAAGTCGCTGCCCCAGTTGCCGGGCAAGCGCGTAATGCGCATCAGGATAACCCTCATCGGAAGGCAACAACAGTTCGCTGGTGACTACCGGCGCGCCGCAATAACCAAATATTCCCTCATCGATCTGATTGCGCATACTGCTGAAATAGCCACGACGCAGGTAAGTGCGCGTATTGGCCGCACCCAGTGCCAGCAGATGCACCTGCAGATGCCCCAACTTTTTGATGACCTTTTCGCCGGTGTCGTCATACGCCCAGCCCTGAGTAAACACGCGGTCAATCCACCCTTTTAACTGTGCCGGGAAAGACCACCAGTAAATTGGATACACCAATACCAGCGCATCGGCACGATTCAGACGCTGCTGTTCGGCCAATACATCCTGAGGCGAAGGGGTTCCCGATTTGAACTGTTCGACATCCGCCTGATTGAAGCGTGGATCAAAGTGCTCAGCCGCTAAATCGGCGATTTCAACACTGTGTTGGCCGCTCGCTGAAATGCCTTTAACCAGCTGTTCAACCACAGCATGGGTGTGTGAATGGTGGTCTGGATGGGCCGTAACGATAAGCGTGTGCATGGGGGTTAACCTCCGACAATGATTGACCTACTATTGGTAACTTACTGGTGGTAGGTTGTCAATTGTTCGTTTGCTGTGTGAGTTCAGTGTGTAATACCGTTTGGTGGGAATGGTGGGTGCTCAGGTGATGACGCAATCTGGAGCCACTGTGGGTTTCGTCTAAACGGGCACCATATGAATGGCGGTAGCGCCTCTGATGCTGCAAGGGCTATCCGCAGCGCTGAGGCTTTTACGTTGGGCCAGGAGATCCACGCAGGGATGCGTGGATCAGTTCGGGGCCGACCAGGGATGGTCGATCCCTGAACGTTCCGTCGGCACGACGTGGAAGCCGAGGGTACCGCGTCAGCGGCGCGAGGACTGCCCGGCAGCAGCAGAGGTGCTACGGCCCGCACCACCGCACACAAAAAGCTGCCATTGATTTAACAATGGCAGCCAACACTCACATAAACGTGACACCGTCACTCACAAAAAAAGCAATCACTGTCGCGTCACGCTCGCCTTGGACTGCAGGCAATGCGCCCTGCTCGCTGATAGAATCCCCCTGCAACAGCCGCTCCTCGCCAACAGTCACAATGCCATCCAGCAAGGTCAGCCATGTTGAGTAACCAGCAAGGTGTGGCACCTCAACCTGTGCGCCCCGCTCCACTTTCAGATCATAAATGAACACCTCCTGACCCAACGGCAGCGGTGCGTCGCTAGTTTCGGGTCCCGCCAGCAATGTCCAGGCGTTGAGCGGCACCCCATCAGCGCGAGTAAAATCCAGGGTGCGTGGTGCACCGCCGCTTTTGGCCGGACGGATATAAGCCTGCAACATCTCGGTTTCAACAAAAGGCGCAGACTCTTCATAACGCACGCCACTTCCTGCACTCACCACCATGGCGCGTTTGGCATTCAGCGCGGTTTTGTCGCCATTTTCAGCAAGGTGCTGCGCCGAACCACGCCAGACGTAGCTGAAAATCTCTTCGTCCTGACGGCTGTGCATCGGAATACGCGCATCCATTTTCAACGACATCTGATCAATAATCGTCAGCGGGCCAAAAGCCTCGCCAGGCCGTTGCCGGCGGATGGTAAAGGGACCGTATTCAAACAGTTGGTCACGCTGGGCACGCATTACGTTCATAATTTGCTCCTCAAAATGTGGCTATGCTCATCATGATAGCGACAAGAAAATCCCTGAACAGGTGTTCAATTTGCTCACTTAAGTCAAAATTTTTGAATATTGAAAACTAACAGCAATAATAAGAAAAAGAAACAATCTAAAGAACGCAACTATTTAGCATTCAGGATTAGTCAGGCTGCTTGTTTTTGCGTAAAATACGCTTTTCCGTGATGAGTAAATAACATGAATCGCAGCGAACAGATTCTTGATGCAGCTGAACAGTGCATGCGCTTAAAAGGTTTTCATCAAACGTCTATTCAGAATATTGCCAGCCAGGCAGATGTCAGCATTGGTTTAATTTATAAATATTATAAAAACAAAGATGCCATTATCGAAGCGCTGGTGACCAATGTGGTGCAACGCATGATCGCATTATTAAACGCTGATTTTGAACGAATTGCCCATGCGGGAGGCGTCACGCATTCGGTGCAGGACATTGTGCCGCCCGAAGTTGAGCACAGTATTGTCTTGTTGATGGAAGTCTCATCTGAAGCCACACGTAACGAGCGTATTCGTCAGATAATGAATGATGCGTGGTTGGTATTAAAAAACAACTTTATTGCTCAGGAGCAGACGCTCAATCCGGCGCTGAAAGCCGACGTCATCAACACCCGACTGCATATCATCTCTCTGGTGATCGATGGGATGATCATTCGCCGTTGCATGAAACAACGTGACGTGCCCGACGGATTTATGCCCTTTTTTGATGCCATCACGCGTGACATCAATCAGCATGATATGGCCTGAAATCAGCCAAACAAATGATGTGTGAGAATGCCATTGATCCTGCCCTGTTCGTGATGATCCAGGTTCTTATCACCAAATGCGCGGCAGGCAACACCGTCTACCAGCATTAACAAAAATTGGATACGCTCATTACGCTGCTGTGGACTCACTTGAGCATACTGGCGGCTAAACGCTTTTTCCAAATCAGCAATCAATAGCTGTTCTTCTTGTGCCAAAACATCCCGCACAGATTGATTACGCGACGCTTCCGAATACATCTCCAGTAATAAGCAGCGGTCCTGATAGGGCCAGTCCTGCCAAAATGGCGATTCCGCATCAATAATATCGCGGGTGCTGCTTTGCTTCGGCAGATTATCTTGTAAAAAAACACGCCAACTCGTGGCTATACTTTTAATCGTTTCACTGACGATGAATTCTTTGCTCTCGAAATAACGATATATCTGCCCTGCACCCAAACCTGATTCCCGGCTTATATCAGCCATGCTCGTCCCGTGAAAACCGGTGCGACTAAAACATATTTTTGCAGCGGCAATAATTATTTGCTGTCGCTGTCGCACGAAGGCGTCATTCTCTGATTTGCTCAACATAACTCCTAAAAGTGGCCGGCGCGTTATTATTTTTTTTCCTATCATACGCGAAGGGATTTATAGCCGATATGCTGGCTATAAATCCGGTTACATTTTTCCCCAGGTCGCTAACGCATCGACCCGGGGCGATCATCACAGTTTCAGTTCAGATTCTTTCAACGCCGTACCACCACCCATCACTTTGTAGAAAGTATTGAGGTTCTGGTAGTAAGCCTGCTCAACGCTCACCAGGCTGGTGCGTGCTGTATACAGCGTGCGCTGTGCAGTTAACGCATTCAGATAGGTATCCACACCATTTTGATAGCGCAGATCTGCCAGGTGGTAATAGGTTTGCGAAGCAGCAACATTATTACGCTGACTGGTCAGCTGATCGTTGATGGTGGCGCGTCGTGCCAACGCATCGGCCACTTCTGAGAACGCCGTTTGGACCGCCTTCTCATACACCGCCACGTAATACTCTTTCTGCGCTTTGGTGTAGTTGAGGTAGGAAACGTTGTAGCCGCCTTTGAAAATCGGCAGCGAGATACTTGGGGCAAACGACCAGATTCCCGCACCGTTCTTGAACAGCGAAGACAAATCTGAACTGCCCACCCCACCGCTGGCGGTGAGGGAGATGCTTGGGAAGAAGTTAGCGCGTGCCGCCCCGATATTGGCATTAGCGGCTTTTAAGTTGTGCTCTGCCTGCAACACGTCCGGGCGATTATTCAGTGCATCCGATGACACGCCAGCAGGTACGGCTTTCAATGCATCGCCAATGGACTCAATGCTTTCAGGCAACAAATTATCTGGCACGCTTTTGCCTACCACCAGATCCAGCGCGTTTTTATCCTGCGCCACGCTGGTGGTGTAACTGGCCACATCCGCCTGAGCAGATTGATAAGTGGTCTCTGCTGACGCGACATCCACCATCGAATCCACACCGTTCTCCAGACGCTTGCGCGTCACTTCCAGTGACTGACGCGCACTCTCTGCCGTCTCTTTAGCGATCGCCAGATTGCTGCGATCGGCGGCCAGCTGCAGCCAGTAATCCACGGTGTTATACAGCACCGTCAGGCGCGTACTGCGGGCGCCCTCCAGCGTGCCGAGATAAGTTTCATACTGCTGGCGCGACAGACTCTGGTTCTTGCCAAACAGATCCAATTCAAACGAGCTGACGCTGCCCTCGGCTGAATAGGTATTGCTGAGCGCAGTTTGATTTCCCTCCCCGGTTAGCGCGCGTGAACGTGTGCCGCTCACGCCAGCGCTCAGGCTGGGGAACAAATCGGCACGCTGCTCACCATACTGAGCATGAGCCGATTTCACACTGGCGACCGCTTCACGCAGATCGCGGCTGCTGTCCAGCGCCATCGTCACCACCTGGCGCAGCTTCGCATCCAGCACATAATCCTGCCAGCTGATATCACGATAGTTAGCCGGTGTGCCTTGTAACGTCCGATAGGCATCGCCGGTGGGCGCGGTGGTATTCACCGCATCCTTTGGCCGATCGTAATGCGGATCGAGAGATACGCAACCCGCAAGGAAACACGGCAAAAACACCATTAAAAGTTTTGCAGACATATTACTCCTCCGCCTTCACAGCAGATTCGGTTGACTGTGCATCGTCATGCGGAATCGCCGGGAAAACGCGACGGACCAGAACAAAGAACAGCGGTACAAAGAAGATGGCCAGCAAGGTCGCGGTCAGGGTGCCGCCGATAATGCCGGTGCCGATAGCGATACGGCTGTTCGCCCCCGCACCGGTGGAAATCGCCAATGGCAGTACCCCAGCGGTAAACGCCAGCGAAGTCATGATGATCGGACGCAAACGCATGGTGGCGGCATGCACCGCGGCTTTCACCAGGTTCTCACCCTTGCGATAGTTCTCCTCAGCGAATTCCACGATCAAAATCGCGTTCTTGGCCGAGAGACCAATGATGGTCAATAACGCTACCTGGAAATAGACGTCGTTTTCCAGACCGCGTAGCGTAATGGCCAGCAAGGAACCGATGACGCCCAACGGCACCACCATCATCACCGAGAACGGCACTGACCAACTTTCATACAGCGCGGCCAGACACAGGAACACCACAATCAGGGAGATGCCATACAACGACATTGCCTGGTTGCCGGAGAGTTTTTCCTGATAAGAGAGGCCGCTCCATGCATAGGTGGTACCGGTTGGCAATTTGGCCGCCAGTTTTTCCATAGCGGTGATGGCATCGCCCGAACTCTTGCCCGATGCTGACGATCCTTCAATCTCATAGGAAGCCAGGCCGTTATAACGTGACAGCACATCTGGACCGTAAGCCCATTCTGAGGAGGCGAACGACGAGAACGGCACCATGGTGGTGTTGCTGCTGCTATCCGTTCCGCGCACGTACCATTGATCGATATCTTCAGGCTTACTGCGGAACTGCTGATCGCCCTGCATGTAAACCTTCTTCACGCGACCGCGGTCGGTGAAGTCGTTGACGTAACTGCCGCCAATCGCTGCACTCAAGGTGGTGTTGATGTCACTGATGGTCAGGCCCAGTGACTGCGCTTTGGCATCATCAATACTCACATCCAGCTGAGGCAAATCGGGTAACGAGTTGGCACGCACCGCGCTCAACACCGGATCCTGATTGGCTTCAGCGATCAGCTGGTTACGCATCTTCAGCAGTTGGTCACGATCGGTTGAGCCGCGTGCTTGCAGTTCAAAAGTAAAGCCGTTGGACTGGCCCAGTCCCGAGACTGAAGGCGGTGACAACACGAAAATCTGTGCATCACGAATACTGGATAGCGCAGCCATGGCGCGTCCTGCTATCGCATCGGCGCTGTTCTCTGAGCCTTTACGCTCACTCCAGTTTTTCAGCGAGATAAAACCAATACCGGCGTTCTGTCCGCTGCCCGCAAAGCTGAAGCCGTTCACCAGCATGCTGACGTTAACGTTATCTTTCTCTTTGGTCGCGAAGTACTGCTGAACCTGCTGACGGACTTCACTGGTGCGGTTTTCCGTGGCACCCGGTGCCAGCTGATACTGCACCATGATATAGCCCTGATCTTCGGTCGGCAGGAAGCCGGTCGGCAGGCGCAGATACAGCACCGCACATCCGATCAACAATACGCCGTACAGCAGCAGATAACGCACTGAACTGTGCACCACATGGCCGACGCCGTTTTGATAGCGCCCCTGTACTTTTTCATAGCTACGGTTAAACCAGCCAAAGAAGCCTTTGGTGCCGCTTTCATGGTTATGTGGTTTCAGCAAGGTGGCACAGAGTGCCGGCGTCAGCGTCAGCGCGACAATCACCGACAGCACCATCGACGACACAATGGTGATCGAAAACTGGCGATAGATCACACCGGTTGAACCACTGAAGAAGGTCATCGGCAGGAACACCGCCGACAGCACTAAGGCAATACCGATCAGCGCCCCTGTGATCTCTTTCATCGATTTTTCGGTGGCCTGACGCGGTGGTAATCCCTCTTCGCGCATCACGCGCTCAACGTTTTCCACGACGACAATCGCATCATCGACCAGCAAGCCGATGGCGAGCACCATACCGAACATGGTTAAGGTGTTAATCGAATAACCAAACAGCGACAGCACACCAAAGGTGCCCAGTAACACGACCGGCACGGCAATCGCCGGGATCAGTGTGGTACGAATGTTCTGCAGGAACACGAACATCACGATGACCACCAAAATCACCGCTTCGATCAGCGTTTTCACCACTTCTTCAATCGAGATTTTTACAAAGTCGGTACTGTCGAGCGGATAAGCGATCTCATAACCCGCAGGCATACTGCTGCGGAACTCATTGATGGTCGATTTCACCTGTTCGGCGGTGGCAAGCGCATTGGCACCCGACGCCAGCTGAACCGCGATTCCCGAAGCGGGATGGCCGTTCGCCAGCACGTTGGCACTGTAATCCTCATCACCCATCTCGACGCGCGCCACATCACTCAGGCGCACCACGGAACCGTCAGACTGGCTTTTCAGCACAATATTACGGAACTGTTCTGGCGTTTGCAGACGTGAACGCGAACGCACCGTTGCCACCAGTTGCTGCTCTTTACTGGCAGGCTGCGCACCCAACTGGCCGGAAGAGACCTGGGTGTTTTGGCTCTCCAGCGCGGTGGTGACATCCGACGGCATCAGCGAATAGGAGGCGAGCTTGCTCGGATCTAACCAGATACGCATCGCGTATTCGGCACCAAATACCTGCACGCTCCCGACGCCGCTCACACGCGCCAGCGTATCTTCCATATTACTGACCATATAGTCAGCCACATCGGAAGAACTGCTTTTATTGGTTTTATCGTACACCGCAAGGATCAGCAGGAAGTCGCTCTGCGCTTTTTCCACGGTGACACCCTGTGTGGTCACGGCGGTAGGCAGACGGCTTTCTGCCTGCTGAACCTTGTTTTGTACCTGAACCTGAGCGATATCGGGGTCAGTGCCTTGCTGGAAGGTCACATTGATTTTTACCTGACCGGTCGATGCGGTGCTGGTGGAGTTGAAATAGAGTAAACCATCCAACCCGGTCAACTGCTGCTCAATCACCTGGGTGACACTGCTCTCCAGCGTTTCCGCCGAGGCTCCGGTGTAGGTGGCCTGAATGCTGATCTGTGGCGGCGCCACATCGGGATATTGCGCCACGGGCAGGCTGTTAATACTGAGTAAACCGAACATCATGATGCAGATGGCGATAACCCAGGCAAACACCGGCCGACGAATAAAGAACTGAGCCAACATATCAGTTGCCCTCGCTGGTCGCGGCTATATCGTTTGGCGTCACTTCTACGGCTTTAACGCTCATGCCCGCCTGCACTTTACCGGTACCTTCAACAATCAGTTTGTCGCCGCTGTTGAGACCAGAGGTAATCAGCCACTTATTGCCGATCACGCGATCGGCCACCACTTCACGGCTCTCGACTTTATTCTCTTTATCCACCACCAGCGCGGTGGCATTGCCTTTGGCGTCACGTGTGATGCCCTGTTGCGGTGCGAGGATCGCGTCGGTTTTAACGCCGTTAGTCACATTGGCGCGCACATACATGCCCGGCAACAACTCATGTTGCGGGTTAGGGAAAATCGCGCGCAGCGTCACGGTGCCCGTCGCTTCATCTACCGACACTTCCGTCAGTTCCAGCTTGCCCGGATGGTCATAAGCACTGCCATCTTCGAGTTTCACCGTCACCGGCACGGCATCCGTGCTCTGCTGCAAGGAAGCCTGCTGACGTTTCAGCTTCAGCAGTTGAACGCTGGATTGGGTGAGATCGACATAAATAGGATCGAGCGCGCGAATGGTCGCCAGCGCGGTGGTCTGGCTGGCAGTCACCAGCGCACCTGGCGTCACGGAGGAAATGCCAATGCGTCCACTGATTGGGGCTTTGATCTGCGTGTAATTAAGATTGATGCGAGCGCTTTCAACCGCAGCACGATACTGATCCACGGATGCGACATTTTGCTGGTAAGTGGCTAACGCGTCATCTGCATCCTGACGCGACACGCCGTTCTCTTTCACCAGTGCTGCATAGCGCTCCGCTTTGAGTTTGCTGCTTTTCACCAATGCCTGAGCATTCTTTAATTGTGCCAAAGCCTGATCGTAACTGGCCTGATAGCTGGCCGGATCGATTTGATACAGCACCTGACCGGCTTTCACTTCATCCCCTTCGGTAAACAGGCGCTTCAAAATAATCCCTTCAACCTGGGGGCGCACTTCTGAGGTCATACTGCCCGTCACGCGGCCCGCGAGCTGGCTGTCCAGCGCCACTGACTCGCTTTGCAAGGTTTTAACACCCACTTCGGTGGTCGGAGTGGCGGCTTGTTGACTGCTGTTTTGATCGCAGGCGGCGACTAACATCACCAGCCCGGCGATCACACTGCGCTGAAAATTCTTCATGAATTACCCTGTAGTGAACGTTCATTCTCAGAATGAAGTCTATCAAATTAGCTTTCCTTACACTGTCAGGAAAATGAAAAGAGAGAGGGCGTAGTGGATTTTTACAATGCGGACTTTAGATAAGGTGATGATGAATCTTTGTCGTTATAACACATGCTTTTCCCAAACTTCGTCGCAGCACGAACTCTCGTGCTGCGACGAAGCATTATTCCGCCGATATACATACAACACTCTCAAGCTTTGCCGCTTTGGTCGCCGCGCCGTCATTTTTCACCGTGACGAACAGGGCGTGATTAGCCTCATCGAGTGCCAGGCTATTGGGGTGCGGAGGCAACGCCAGGGTGTTAATTCGCTGCAGCGATCGGGCATCAAAGATCGTCACCGTGCCCGCGCCCTTTTCGACTCTGACACCGTTGCGGTTGGTGACATAAATGCGCTGCTGCTGCGCATCCAGCAGTAAGCCAATCGGCACCTGATCGGTATCCACCTTCGCCAGAACCTTGCCGCTGTCTGCATCCAGAGCAAACAGCTGATGTCCGCTGCTGCGTCGGGTGTAGGTCTGTCCCAGATAGTTATTTCGCGGCTTGTCACGATCGATCCCCTGATCAACGCCAAGCAGGCGATTCCCCTGCGGGTCATAGACCAGATTGAGCAGTTGATCGGCTTCAATCTCCTGCGTATGGGTGATCTCAAGCGTGTCCGCGTTCAGCGTCATCAGTTGCCCCTGCATATTGGAGACAAACACCCGACGCCCCGCTTCATCAATGGCGATACCGGTGGCGTAAAAGCCAAAACCAGGAATGACTTTCTCAAGCTGCTGCTTGCGGGTATCCACGACGAACAGCACACTTTCTACGCCGTAGCCCAGACCGGGTAAAAACAGTCGACCGCTGCGCGCGTCATATTTCACTTCACGTACTTTGTACAAGTAATCATCGCTGATACCGAAGCGCTGTAACTCTTCCAGCATTTAGTGGTGAGTTCACGCAGCCCCGCCGGATTGAGCAGCAGTTTGGCGCGCGCATTGGTGGTTTGCACTTCGCGCGGATCGCCCACCGGCGTGTAAGCGGGCAGATCGATGTCACTGCGGCGGCGCTGGCGATCAACGCTGACACGAAACGCCAGCTGTTCATCAATCAGTGGGCCACTGGCCATCGCCGCCAGTTATGAGGCGTGCTGATTGCCAAATCCACCCTTTATAGCGCTCTCCCATTCGAAGCTGGGATCTTTGGTGGTCATCACAATCGCACCGGCGATGGCATTGCGACCCTGAATGTAACTTTGCGGCCCTCGAAACACTTCCACGCGATCTAAATCCCACAGCGATTGCGGTCCATAGGCCTGTTCGTTATAGGTGAGCGCACGGCCATCCAGTGATAATCCTAAACGCGGGCGTGTTCCGCTAAGGAATGCCCCTGCACCCGTCGATGGGCCGGAGCCATGCACCCCGCGCACTGTTGGCAGATCGTTGCCGATCCCGACATCAACGGTATTCGCGGTCATCCGCATTAAGTCTGAAACGGTTTCAGCACCGGGCAGTGAATCAATCCTGCGGCTATCAAAAACTTCAACGCTCGATCCGGTATCAAAAATCGATCGTTCCGTTTTCTCTCCGGTTACCACCAGCTCTTGTTCGTCCTGATAGCTACGCTCCCGGCTGCTGGTAACTTTCTCCGAGTCCTTTTCTGCGGCGACGGCGGAACCCGACATGCCAATACACAGGCCGATAGCGATACTGATGACTTTAAGACGCGCATAATAGCCGTGGTGTGTGGTAATAGACTGACGCTTTTCGCGTGTCTCCTTCATCCCAAAGGTTTAAAAAACATTCATGTTTATTGACACAACCCACATTTTATTGAGTGCCATCAGTCTTAATTTTCTGACTAACGGCAATAGCAAAGCCACCTCTTTTGCAGAGGTTGTTATAAGAAGATGTTCGTGAAGCGTAAAAAAGTGTTGCCAACCATAATCACTAATATCAGGCGATGCAAACAAATATTACACATTCATGAAAGCGTATTGTTATTAGCGGATCTATTAACCTGCCGGATTCAGCGGTTATTAACATGCGATAAATATCTGCACTAAAATAATCTCACAGTGATATGATTTTAAATCACAAGCGGATTCTTAATTTTTTTTGTCAACCTTGTTCAGGTTGCTGGAGATGAAAAATGGGACTGATTGAACTGTTGAGACATACGCCAACATGGGTGTGGATATTACTCGTCTATCTGATTTTTCGCGGCATTAAGGCATTACAGACTCGTGAAGTCGCGGTGCAAAAACTGTTCTACATTCCAGTTTTGTTTTTAGTTTGGGGCTTTTATGGCGTATTTCGGGAAACCACCTGGGTTGCTTATACGCTGTTTTCCATGATTATCGGTTTACTGATTGGGGGTATCATCGGTGCCATGTTGTCTCACGCGACAGGCAAACCCATCTCCAGTGAAAATCACGGCATGATTATTCGCCCAGGTTCGGCGTTGCCATTAATATTTATGTTATTAGCCTTTGCCGCCAAATATACGCTTTCCGTTTCTGTGGCTTTGCACCCTGAATTAATCGCTTCCCTGTCATTTAATCTGATTCACGGTGCAATCAGCGGCGTTACTGCGGGGATATTCTGGGGGAGCATGCTGGTTTATTTCATTCCCTGGTATCGCCAGCGTAAGAGATTATCCCTATAGCGGGCAAAAGAGGGAGGACGCCACCCGCGGACGTCCCCTTAGCGACATTAACGCTTTGCCATTACCGCGGCTAATGCCAGTTGCGGAATCGTCAACGGACGCTCGCTCTCCGGCAGGCTGTTTGCCGCCGCCATCGATACCTGCGCCAGTGCTACGTGTTGTGCGCCCTGCTCGCGTCCCTGTGTTACCGCGTCGGCAATGAGCGCGTGGTAGCGTTGATGATCGCCCGCTTTAAATGCGGCCCAGGCATCAGGGATCAGCGCGACCTGCGGCTGTTTCTCCGCTGGCAGCGTGGGTGGACAGAACAACAGGCGTGTGGCGGCTAACGTTGACTCAGCCGCGCAGAGCACCAGCGCAGGCCCTGCCATTTGATGCAGGTGATCTGCCAGCATTCGGTCTGCGCGATAGACCGGGGAGCCCGTGTTTTTCGGCTGGAAGGTGTCGGCCACTGGCCCCAGCGTTGAACAGGTAATGACTATCGCATCAAACCACGGTCCCATACTGTGCAACAGCTGAGCCAAACGTTGCTGTTGCTCCTGCGTCATACCGCCACTTTGTTCGGCTTCAGCCAGCAGATGCGGCATCACAATATGGCTCAATGTGTGGGGAGGTAATTCAAGGGCGTGTGCCGCGTGATCGAACAGCGCGATATTACTGGCGGCGGTGTGCAGGCAAGCGATGGTCATGGTCATCCTTATAGTTATGCTATTAATAGGTCCGCTGAGTCCTGGCGGCGTGATTGCAGTGGTAGATTATTGCTTCACCATCTAATAATATTCAAAATTATTTAACATTCCTTAGCCGTTACCCTCATGAACCTGCACCTGCTCGCCTTTATCATTGCGATCTTACCGGTGGCCTTGTCGCCAGGGGCGAGTTTTACCCTCGCGATTAACAACACGCTGGTGGCAGGCACGCGCGGGCTGGCTTCGATCATTCTCGGCACGGCACTGGGTATTTATACCCATGCGCTGCTGATTGGTCTGGGCATCAGCGCCCTGCTGGTGCGTTCCCCCATTATCTTTAATCTGTTAAGCGTGGCGGGTGCTGCTTATCTGCTGTGGCTCGGCGTACAGTTGTTGCGTCGAGGTCGTCATATTTCCCAACCCGTCGCCTCTTACCGTAGCGCCCGCATGGGGATTAAAGATGCCTGGCTAGCCAATGTGCTTAATCCAAAAGCGGTGATGTTGTATCTCACCGTGGTATCGCAATTCGCCGGTCGCGATCATGCCTTGCTGCATTATCTGCTGCTGGCCTCCATACACGTTGCCATTATGGCACTGTGGCTGGTGATCATCTGTTTTACGCTGCTGACTTCAGCACGAGTGATCAACATTCGTAAGCTGTCCATCGCCATCAACATTGGCGGCGGGCTGATACTGGTGTTTTTTGCTATCAGCAATTTGGTTCAGCTTTTTATGACATTAAAAGGATTTTCATCATGATGGCATTAAGCGACTTCGGCCCACGCATCTGCATTTTGGGGCCTTCAAACAGCGGTAAATCGACACTGGCTCAGGCCATCGCCAGCAAGACAGCGCGCCCGCTCATCCACCTGGATCAGCTTTATCACCTCCCCAACACGCACTGGCAAGCCCGCGCTGAAGCAGATTTCCGGCAACTGCATCTCGACGCTATCGCAGGGGAAAGCTGGGTCATGGACGGCAATTATGTGCGCACGCTACCGGACCGCTTAACGCGTGCCAGCGGTATCATTCTGCTTGACCTGCCACCGACTCAAAGTTTCTTTCGTTATCTGCGTCGTACGCTGTTTGATGCCCAGCGCATTGGCGGTGTTGTCCCCTCACATCAGCGCGAGAAGTTGACCTGGGAAATGACGCGTTATCTGCTTATCACCTCTCGGCGCCATCGCCCGCGTAACCAACGCATGTATGCGGAATGGACCTTGCCCAAGCTGTTGCTTAGCTCCCCTTATGAGGTTAACCAACTCTGCCGAGAATGGGGCTTGCTCACGGACAAAATCTAATCCACGCGTCACAGCCTTGGTGGCAATAATTTAATCATGGATTTGATTGAATTCAGAAGATAACCGGCATCCTGACAACGTTAATATTTACCGCTTCGCATGCAATCCCTTCAGGGCCGGCTATGATAAATAAGTCTTTATTACGCCCTGTGATAAGACCTGCTCTCATTGGAAATGTTTGGTACAGGATTGTACAAGCCCGGTTGCCACCACTCCCGGGCTTTATTTTTGTAGCGATGAGAATTTTTTGGTGAAATGTGAAGTCGAGGACGTGAAGAACATCATTATTTATTGCTGACATCAAACACGTTACTGTTAATTTTTACTCGCTCTCCTAACGACCAGCCTTTTTTTCCCAGGATACGGTCTGGCGTGCCGTCCGGCACATTGAAATAATACGCCCCTGATGGCGTACCTGAAGAGCTATTCTCTTGAAAAATATCGTCTGAGTGTAGACCCATCTCCTTGACTTCGTCTTCCGTCAGACCTAATTCATTTGCAAGTGAAGAATAATCCATTGTTTATCCCCTTAATGCTATAAAAATCAATGATTACGCACTTTTAATGCGCGACTCACGCTACTTATCCTTGAAAGGATCGTGCTTGTGATCCTGGCTATCATCACGCGTGCGAGGGATCTCGCCATGTTCATCAGGATTATCTGTAGCGGGATGATCATCCTCTTCGTACGCATTGCCGGCATTGGGCGCGGCCTCCGGAAGGCCTTTTTTGACATCGCCTTCTTTCTTTCGCTGTTCGTTCGTATTATGTGCTTTCATAATTAACTCCTTAGGAAGGAATGTTTTAGGTTAGGCTAACTTTTAAAAGTTCGCTTTCATGACTTAGCGTTTTAATTATTTAATCGCATGTATCCGGACATCAATAATTTCCCGCTTGGCTTTTATCACTGTGTAAAAACACTGACAATGTTCTGACCTTCACTTGCCCGAGATTGAACCATTTATACGGCTTCGTTTATTTTCGTTCGAACAAATAACCACCTGCTAATATTTTTTCTTCTCCTATATTTAATGGGGTCATTAAATCAGTCACTGGAGAATAGCAATGTCGAGCGAAACCGATAAGAAAAAGCTGACTCAGCGAGCCCCGACGAAAGGGCCAGAATCATCACAACCTGGATTAGGGTCGCTGGCACCCAAAGACGGTTCACACCAACCTCCCGCTGAACCAACTCCACCCGGAAAGCAGCCTACGGCACCGGGCAGCCTCAAAGCTCCTGATACACAGAGCACCAAGCTTGAGCAACTTGCTGCGCATCGTAAAAACGGCACCGAGCAGCCTCTAACGACGAATCAGGGCACGCGGATTGCGAACGATCAAAACTCATTGCGCGCGGGCACGCGTGGCCCGACTTTGCTTGAAGATTTCATCATGCGTGAAAAAATCACGCACTTTGACCATGAACGCATCCCTGAACGCATCGTTCACGCCCGAGGATCCGCTGCACACGGCTACTTCCAGCCATACCACTCGTTAAAAGCGCTGACTAAAGCGCACTTCCTTTCTGATCCGGAACGAGTCACGCCGGTGTTTGTCCGTTTTTCCACCGTCCAGGGCGGTGCCGGATCGGCTGACACCGTGCGCGATATTCGCGGGTTTGCCACTAAGTTTTATACCGATGAAGGGGTTTTTGATTTAGTGGGTAACAATACCCCGGTATTTTTCATTCAGGATGCTCATAAGTTCCCGGATTTTGTGCACGCCGTTAAGCCTGAGCCGCACAATGAAATCCCTCAGGGTCAAAGTGCACATGACACCTTCTGGGATTACGTTTCCCTGCAGCCTGAGACCTTGCATAACGTTATCTGGGCGATGTCCGACCGCGGGATTCCACGCAGTTACCGCACCATGGAAGGCTTCGGTATTCACACTTTCCGACTGATCAATGCGGAAGGCAAAGCGACCTTTGTGCGCTTCCACTGGAAGCCTGTCGCAGGTAAAGCCTCTTTGCTCTGGGATGAGTCGCAAAAACTGACCGGACGCGACCCTGATTTCCACCGACGCGATTTGTGGGAAGCCATTGAAGCCGGAGACTTCCCTGAATATGAATTAGGCCTACAACTGATCCCCGAAGAGGACGAGTTTAAGTTCGATTTCGATATCCTGGATGCCACCAAACTGATTCCGGAAGAGCTGGTGCCGGTAGAAATCGTTGGCAAGATGGTACTCAATCGCAATCCCGATAACTTTTTTGCTGAAACGGAACAGGTTGCTTTCCATCCGGGACATATTGTTCCGGGGCTGGATTTTTCAAACGATCCCCTGCTGCAAGGCAGATTGTTCTCCTATACCGATACGCAGATTAGCCGCCTGGGTGGCCCTAATTTCCATGAGATACCCATCAATCGTCCGGTTTGCCCTTACCATAATTTCCAACGGCAGGGCATGCACCGTCAGGACATTGATACTAATCCAGCGAATTATGAACCCAATTCGATTAATGATAATTGGCCACGTGAAACACCGCCGGCAGCGGAAGGTGGCGGCTTTGACAGTTATCAGGAGCGCATGGAGGGGCATAAAGTGCGCGAGCGTAGCCCGTCCTTTGGCGAATATTACTCTCAGCCGAGACTATTCTGGTTAAGCCAAACGCCTGTCGAGCAACAGCACATCATCGATGCCTATTCATTTGAGTTAAGCAAAGTCGCCCGACCGTACATTCGTGAGCGAGTGGTCGATCATCTGTTGAATATTGATATTGCCTTAGCGCAAGGGGTTGCTGATAACCTCGGGATTGCCTTGACGGCTGATCAATTGAAGACGCCGCCAGCACCCGATGTTAATGGCCTGCAGAAAGACAGTAGTCTGAGTTTGTATGCTGTTCCCGACGGTGATATCAAAGGCCGCCAGGTTGCCCTGCTGTTGAACGATGGCGTGAAATCAGCAGATGTACTGGCTGTATTACAGTCACTTAAAGCGGCTGGCGTACATACAAAATTATTGGCGGCTCACATGGGACAGGTTCGTGCCGACGATGGTTCAGTCTTACCCATTGATGCGACCTTTGCTGGGCTCCCTTCACTGACCTTTGACGCGGTGTTTGTACCCGATGGCAACATTGATGCGCTGTTGCTGAGTGGTGACAGTCGTTATTTCTTGCTGGAGGCTTATAAACATCTGAAGGTGATCGGCCTGAGCGGTGAAGCACGCCGCTTTAAAGCCCAGTTTGCGCTGCAGGAGAGCGAAAAAGAAGAGGGCATTATTGAAGGTGACAGTTCAGATGATGCTTTGCTGAGTGCTTTTATAGATGCAATGAAAGCACACCGTGTCTGGTCACGTAGCCAGAAAGCCCTTTCCGTTCCTGCCTGATGTTACGCATCGTCCAGAGGAATATTCCTCTGGACGACTTGGCTGTTATTTCACATTACTTCAAACGGAACGCCACTACGCTGTCACCCGCCTGGGTGCCCAGCGAACCGTGACCGCCTGCCGCAATCACCACGTACTGCTTACCGTCTTTACCCATAAAGGTCGACGGCGTGGCCTGCGCACCCGCGCTCAGCTCGGTCTGCCACAGCAGTTCACCGGTGGTGCTGTCGTAAGCGCGGAAGAAGTTATCCGCGGTTGCGCCATGGAACACCAGGTCACCCGCTGTCAGCAATGGACCACCGTGTGCCACCATGCCCATCGGGAAACCGATTGGGAAGCGGCCCGGCAGGAAGCTGGTTTTCAGGTTTTTGGTCACACCCACACGGCGCAACCACTCGGTTTTACCGGTTTTCAGGTCTACGCCCACCATACGACCCCACGGCGGCGCGATACACGGAATGCCGAGGCCAGAGGCCAGCTGCTGAATGTGAATCGCGTAGTCACCCTGGAAGTTTTCGTTCCAGTATGGCTGCCCATCTTTGGTGAACAGACGCTGCGTTTCGGTCTGCGGCGTACGCTTGATCAGGTTGTACTTGTAGGCCAGACGCACTGGCGCGGCAATCAACATCTGACGCTGCGGATCAACCGCCACTGAACCCCAGTTGAACACGCCAATGTTACCCGGGAAGATCAGCGAACCGGCTTCAGTGGCTGGCGTCCATGGGTTGCCATCATAACGCAGCGAACGGAAGTCCATGCGGCATGACATCTGGTCAAACGGCGTGATGCCCCACATTGATTTCTCAGTCAGCGGGTCTGGAATGAAGTTCAGGCTCGAAACCGGCTGCGTCGCGGCAAACTTCTCACCCGGCACACCACCTTCAGTGGAAACCTTCACCTGATTAACCGGATACACGGGCTGACCGGTCAGGCGATTCAAGACAAACAGGTTGCCGGTTTTAGTTGGCAGGATCACCACAGGCTGTATCTGGCCCTGATAATCGATATCCAGCAATGACGGCTGTGATGGGTTATCGCGGTCCCACAGATCGTGGTTCGAACTCTGATAACGCCATTTGAACGCACCGGTTTGCAGATCCAGCGCCACTAACGCATCGCGGAACTTCTCGGTGTTGCTGTTGGCATCACGTTCGATACCCACTTCATCCGGTGACGCGTTACCAAACGGCACGTAAACCAGACCATTTTTCAGGTCAGCGCTCAGCGTGCCCCAGGCGACTGGCGTATCTTGCGGATAGTTTTGTCCCGCAGCGATCGGCGCCGTATTTTCTGGATTCGATGGATCAAAGTTCCACACCAGACGACCGGTTTCAGCGTCATAAGCACGAATCACACCTGACGGGTTACCACTGTTGAAGCCGTTGTCCATCACGGAACCACCGACAATCACCAGCTTGCCGGCCACCAGCGGTGCGGCGGTTTGCATCAACGCATGTGGACGCACTTCACCCATGTTGGCATGCAGATCCACCACACCATTGGTGCCGAAATCAGCACAAGGTTTGCCGGTATCGGCATCCAGTGCAATCAGCTGTGCATCGGTGGTGGCGTTGAAGATACGCTTACGGCAGATGGCCGGCGCTGCAGCAGAATCCTGCGCAGCAACCGGGCTTTGCTCGTAATAGCTCACGCCACGGCAGGTCTGGTGCTGCTGCAGGTAAGAACGATCTTTATTCGGCGTGTACTTCCACTTCACTGCACCGGTTTCGGGATCAAGTGCGTGCACTTCGTTATGCGGCGTACAGAAATACAGCATGCCGTTGGCTTTCACCGGCGTCGCTTCGAAGGTGTATTCGCTGGCATCCGCATCCTGACGCAGGTCACCAGTGTGGTAAGTCCAGGCCACTTCGAGGTTTTGCACGTTTTCTTTGGTGATTTGATTCAGTGAAGAGAAACGCTGGCCATCAGTGGTGCCGCCGTACGCGGTCCAGTCGTTAGCGGCGCCCTGCTCGCTAGCTTGTTCACGCGCATTGCTAATCGTGCCCGCCTGCGGTAACGGATCGTAGAAGCACAGACCGATCACCACCACAATCATCACGATCACCGTGCCACCCAGGAAGGTGTGGAAGCGGCGTTCGCCTTGATACAGCGGTTTCACCACCCACGGCATCGCCAGCCACAGGCCAATCACGCCAAACAGGTCGCCGCGTGGGATCCACTGCCATTTATCAAAGCCCACTTCCCAGATAATCCAGGCCAGGGTAATCCACATCAAAAGCGCATACAGCGCCAGTGCACTACGCTGGTTTCTGAACAGTAAAATGGCGGTGATCAGTAAGCCCACCGCCATCAATGCATAGAACGCGCTGCCGCCCAGCATCAGCAACTTACCACCCATATAGAGCAACGCTAATGCCAGAATCGCCAGCACGATACTGGTTAATTTGTTAACCATGCCAATCCCTCAACGTTTTTCATCAATTACCACCCAAAATAAACCTACATAAACTCAACAGAATTTTAACTTACGTTATCGAATAGTAAAAACCCGTTGCTGAGTGTGTCGTTAGCTCCGCTTATGAATGTAGCCGGGCTAATGACTGACAAATCAGGCAGCCTTCAATCTGTGACTGAAATCACGTTTTATTTTTCGTTGTGATAATTAATCATTAGTGAGGATAAATCGCATTTTTTGATAACGGGAGTTGCGAAATCTTTCACCCTTCGTGGATTTTGCGCTCATTGCATATCGTTGCGCGGATTTGTTACTACGCCTGCTGTAGCGGAAAACTTACGCTGTTTTCTTTTTTCTCAGGGAAACATCATGAAACTCACGTTTATCGCCAGCGCATTGTTGGCCGCCACCTTCACCACTTATGCCGCCAATACCGAACTCGTGGTCGGCGACCAAAAGGGGAACGCCCGCGCCGTGATGTCAGCAGCCGGTGAACTCACCAATGTGCCTTATGAAATCAAATGGTACGAATTTCCTAACGCTGCACCGCTGCTGGAATCACTCAATTCCCAGCATCTGGATGCCGGATTAGTCGGTGATGGTCCGCTGGCTTTTGCCGTGGCGGCTGGGGCTAAAATCCGCGCTATTCAGGCCTCACAATATCTGGGTAACGGGCTGCTGGTTAAAAAGGATAGCGCCGTCCATACCATTGCCGACCTCAAAGGCAAAAAGGTGGCCACGGTGAAAGGTTCATCGGGTCAGAACATGGTACTCACTGCGCTGCACCAGGCCGGTTTGCCTGATGACAGCGTTAACTTTGTTTTCACCACGCCTGCTGAGGCGACATTGGCATTGGATAACGGTGCCGTGGATGCGGTGGCGACATGGGAACCGTATGTCTCTTTTGCGGTGGCTCAGTCAGGTGATCGCATCGCCATTGACGGCAAGGAGACACCGGTCTCCAACTATCTGGTGGCGACCGATAGCGCTATCAGCAATAAACGTGCAGAGCTGGCTGATTTCCGACAGCGTCTGATTCGCGCTCGCGCCTGGGGCGTGGCTCATCCGCAGGAGTATGCCAATGGCATCGCATCATTACTGCGTCTGCCAGATGCCGTCGCCTTGAGTAAGGTTCAGCGTGAAAACAACGCTCCGGTGGAAGACTACACGCTGGTGGCGCAACGCCAGCAGGCTGCGATTGATACTTTCGCACGCAGCGGGTTAATCAAACCCGGCTTGCAGGCGAGCAGCCTGGTCGATGCGTCATTCTTTGCAAAAGCAGGAGCCACTAAACCATGATGAACCTGGCGCTGTACCTCGACTCAGGCATTCATCAGGGTGGCTGGCGTCATCCGCAAGCCGCCACGACCGGTGGCCGCAACTGGCCGCTGTACCGCAAAATTGCCCAACGCGCTGAAGCGGCAAAACTCGATATGATCTTTGTTGCGGATAAGCTGGCGATTGATGATGTGTATGGCGGACATCTGGCGCACACCGTGCAGCATCGCCAGGTGGGCTGGTCTGAGCCGCTCACCTTGCTGGCCGCGCTGGCGGCGGTCACCGATCATATTGGCTTAGGCGGCACCGTCTCATCCTCCTATTCCGAGCCCTATACCACCGCGCGACAGTTGGCCAACATCGATCACATCAGCGGTGGGCGCGCCGCGTAAAATGTGGTGACTTCATTAACCCATGCCGAAGCACGTAATTTTGGCCGCAGCCAACACTTCAGCCATCAGGATCGCTATCGCCGCGCGGCAGAGTTCATCGACGTGATGAAAGCGCTCTGGGACAGCTTTGAAGAGGATGCGTTGGTGGTGGAAAAAAGCAGCGCACGCTTTGCCGATCCGACGCGTTTCCACCGCTTCGACCATCAGGGCGAGTCTTTCGAGGTACAAGGACCGTTGAACCTGCCCCGTCCACCGCAAGGGCATCCGGTAGTAATACAGGCTGGTGTGTCTGAGGCGTTTATTGACCTGGCGGCCCAACACGCGGAGATGCTGTTTGTCGTGCAACCTAACCGGGAACGCGCACAGCAGTTCTACCAAACGATCAAGGAGCGTGCGCAGCACTATCAGCGACAGCCTGATCAGCTGCGAATCATGCCGGGATTAGTGCCGATTGTCGGCCACAGCGAGCAGGATGCACGCGACCGCGCTGAATACCTCAAATCACTGATCACCGTGGAATCCGGGCTCAGTTTTGTTTCTGCCAGCATGAACATCGATCTGTCACAGTATCCGGTGGATGGACCGGTGCCCGATTTGCGCGAGCAGATTACCGGCAGTAAGGGACGTTTTCAGTATGTGATTGCTAACGCCATAGAGCAGAAACTCACTCTGGGGGAGATGGCCAAACGCTATGCGGAGAGCTTGTCGTTCCCCTCACCGACCGGTACGGCGGATCAAATCGCGCAACAGATGATTGACTGGTATCAACATCAAGCCTGCGATGGGTTTGTGATTCTCCCCACCTACATTGATGAAAATGAAGATCTCTTCCTCAGCCAGGTGGTACCCCGTTTGCAGGATGCGCGCGTGTTTCATCAGGATTATGCTGCGGGCACGCTGCGCGAACGTTTGGGCCTCGTGAAACCAGCTAATCGCTTTCATTGATGGATTTTGATCATCGCAAGTAATCGCAAAATGTGGGTGTTTTGAGATTGCTTGCGATCATGAGTAGTTAACAGATGACTGGATGTCGCTCAGAGGTCATTTATACCCTTCGCACTATAAAAGAACGCTTATGTGATCATGCTGGTGCAGACAGACATACTATGGGCGTCCTGATGGTCGCCCTTGCTACAGAAAGGCCTTACCTTGTATATCCGCGCTAATTGTTAGCAGCCTTACCATTCTGGCATCAGCTTTGCTTAATGAATCCTGTGTTCTATTTCAGGAGTCGCGCTATGCAAGCATCCTCTACTCGCTACACTATTTTTTCACTGCTGTTTCTCATCGCGCTGATCAACTACGTTGATCGCGGCGCACTCTCGTTTGCTGCTAACGCTATCTCTCAGGAATTTCACTTCACCAAAGTTCAACTGGGTGCGGTATTGGGCTATTTCGGTTTTGGCTACCTGTTCGGCTCGCTGTGTGGCGGTTTTCTCGCTGATAGATTGGGCACCAAAAAAGTGTGGTTGATGGCGGGGATTCTTTGGTCCTTGCTGGAAATTGGCACCGCATGGGCCGGTGAAGTCGGCATGGCGCTGTTTAGTGGTTCAGCCATTATGGGATTTGCTGCATTGCGTATCCTGTTTGGTTTTTCCGAAGGCCCGGCCTATGCGTTGATGAACAAAACCATTGCCCACTGGGCCCCGGATAATGAACGCGGTTTTGCGCTGAGCATCGGCTTGCTCAGTACTCAGGTGGGTTCACTGCTGACCGCACCCATTGCCGTGGGTTTGCTGCTGTTAACCAACGACTGGCGCATGATGTTTATCCTGCTCGGCGCTTTCTCGCTGCTGGCGATGTTGCTGTTTGCACGCAACTTTACCGACACACCGCTGCTGCATCCCCGCGCCAATACGGCCGAACGTCAGCTGATCATCAATGGACAAAAGCCTGAAAGCCAACATGAGTGTGCACTGCCGTGGTGGCGTTTCTTTACCAGTCGCACGCTGGTGTGCAACGCACTTGGCTATTTCAGTTTTCTCTATATCACCTTTACGCTGGTCACCTGGCTGCCTAAATATCTGCAAGATAACTTCCACTACGATCTACATTCGTTATGGTACGTGGCGATGATTCCGTGGAGCGGTGCCTGTTTCACTGTGTTGCTTGGCGGGCGTATAGCCGACCGTTTGCTGGCACGCTTTAACAACCTTCGCCTGGCAAGGAACGTCTTCGCAGCCGTCACGCTGTGCGCGACCGCCTGCTGTTTTATGGCGATTCCGTGGGTCAGTTCAGCGGCAGGGATCATCGCTCTGATGACGCTAGGTAACGCGCTCAATGCGCTGGTGAATAACGTGTATTGGTCGGTGGTGATTGATGTGACGCCAAAAGCTTCGGTAGGTGCTTACAGTGGCATGACGCTGGCGATAGCCAACCTTGCCTCCATCATCTCCCCGATGCTGTGCGGCTGGCTGGCGGAATATTACGGTTATAACGCCATGTTCACCGTTACCGCCTGCATTGCGTTTGGCAGCATGCTGGCGATGACGCTATTACAACCCGAGAAACGCCTGCAGGCTGATGCACCCAAAGTGGCAGCACAGCAGGCGATGTAATTTTACACCGCGTGCCGCTGGCAGAACGCAGCAATGTCTGGCGATTGGAAATCCGCCAAATGCGTCATCAGCTTCTCCAGCGGCCAGTTCCACCACGCAATCGCCTGCAACTGCGCCGCGATTTCTGGTGTGAAGCGGCCACGAATGGGTTTCGCAGGGACGCCGCCCACAATGGTGTAAGGGGCCACATCTTTGGTCACAACCCCGCCAGCCGCCAATACCGCGCCGTCACCAACGGTCACGCCCGGCAGCACAATGACGCCATGACCAATCCACACATCATTACCGATGATCACGCGGTCCTCGCGGCGATCGGCAAAGAAGCCTGCGTCACGCTGCGCATGCGGGTCATAATATTCCGGGCAGTAGGTAAAACGATGCTGGGACGCACGATCCATCGGATGATTTGGCGCACCAATACGCACCTGATTGGCTATCGCGGTAAAGCGACCAATTTGCGCATCAGCGACACAACAGTGCTCGCCGAGGTAAGAAAAATCGCCCAATTCGCTATATTCAAGATAACTTTCGGCGAGGATCTCACATTGCTGACCAATGTGGGTTTCGCGCATACGCACGCTAGGATCGATGACGGTGTGTTGCAGTTTAGCCGGTTGGACAGCGGCAAGGGCCATAGCAAGCTCCAATGTGGTCAGAGGTCTGGATAACGAGTTGTAATAGGTCAAGCGCGAAGCACAACACTAAAGCGGCAAGATGACAGAAATGCTATCGTAGCGGCTTCGTTTGAGGCCATTTAAGGAAAGGGAATGAGAACACCGTGGTCACTGTTAGCTCTATTGTGGTCTTCTGGCCAGGCGTCAGCAGCACTGCCCGCTGATATCAAAGCAGGTGATATCGTGCAGGTGCAGTTATCACAATTGCATCCCACGCAAGCCGCGATTGGTTATCGCCAGTTGGATTACAAACTGCATCGTTACCAGGCCGATCCCAAAAAGCTGTTCGATGATTTTTGTGAAAGCATGGGGCAGAAAGGCGTAGACAAGTTCAACAGCAAATCACGCATCTCCGATCCTGACAGCTTCACCTGTAAAGCCCCGGTGGGTGCGCAGCCAGGACCGATGAAAACTGCCGTCATCGCCCCGGATAATGCGCTCTATCTCACTGATGGGCATCACACCTTCAGTAATTTCGCTGATGTTGGGGGTTTGAAAACGCTGGTACAGGTGCGCATCACCAATGATTTCCGCAGTCTGAAAACGATGAATGCGTTCTGGCAGCAAATGGAAGCCGCCCATCTGGTCTGGCTGGATACGCCTAAAGGCAAAATCACCCCGCATGACCTGCCTAAAGAGTTGGGCCGTAAACACATGCAGGATGATGAATATCGTTCGCTGGTCTATTTCGTGCGCGATATCGGCTTTGAGAAAGAGGACAATCCGCCGCCGTTCCTTGAATTCTACTGGGGTAAATGGCTGGAGACTGAACTTCCGCTGAAATCATTCGATCTGCACGATCGCAAAGGCTATGGCGCAGCGGTCACCGCCATTGCTGAAAAAATCACCGACGTACCTAAAGACACGGTGATTGCCCAGAGCGACGCCGGACCGCTCACCGCTGAAAAGTTGGGGGCGATGAAAAAGGTCAACGCGAAGAAACTCGATAAAATGATTTCTGCGGATGGAAAATTGGGTTGGGCATTTAAAGAATAATAGTCAGTACGGGGACATGTCGTGCCCCCGTACTGATCACCATCTTCCGATGCGATTAACCTCTTACGCCAGCTCGCAATCCTTAACATCCGCGGAAGGGGCTAACAGATTTTTATCAAACTCACGCAAGGCTGCTGCATCACGGACACGCATCGGCCAGTCGGGATTGGCCAATGCACTTTTGCCCAACGCCACATAATCCGCCCCCTGCTCCAGCGCCTGAGAGGCGGCACGGCTGTTTGACAGCGAACCATTCGCCACAATAGTCAGGCTTGGTGCCGCCTCTCGCGCTATCTGTACCAGCGAAAGCGCATTGTCCGCAAAAGCGGGTTGCAGTGCGTCGTATTCGGTGAGATGCAGGTAATCAATACCTGACTCAGCCAATAAGCGAAACACTTGTTTTGCGCCCGCTTCCCCTTCCTGCCACTTATGATGGAAATCATTCACTTTGCCTTGTGAAATACGCACACCTAAAGTGACATCGTGGCCTATACGCTGGCGTACCGCGCGGATCACCGCCAGGGTCAGTGACAGGCGGGCAGCGATATCACCGCCCCAGCGGTCATGACGCTGATTGGTGTAATCCGTAAAGAATTGATCGAGCAGATAGCCATTGGCGCCGTGAATTTCAATGCCATCAAATCCCGCTACGCCAATAGCGCGCGCAGCGGTCTCGGCAAAACTGTCAATCGCCTGCTGAATCTGATCTTCGCTCATTTCTCCTGGCAACGCATAGTCGCCATGACCATGATAAAAGCCCAGCTGTTCTCCACGCGGTTGCACGACGGAGGGAGCCAGGGTATCGCGTCGGTAAATATTGCCCTGGGAAATCGCACCGGCGTGCATCAGTTGCGCAATGATCTTGCCACCATACTGATGCACACCATCAGTAATGGCTCGCCAGCCTGCGACCTGGCGGCTATTAACCAGCCCCGCTTGAAACGCATACGTCTGCGACCAGGCTTCGTCGATATACAGCCCTTCGGTGATGATGGTGCCAAAACCCCCCCGCGCGAAACGTTCGTAATAGTGCTTCATGCGGTCGCCCGGTACGCCATCTACCGTGGCGGAGATGCGCGTCATGGGTGCCACCATGATGCGATTTTTCAGCGCGAGTCGATTTAATGTCCCGCTCTGAAATAAGTGTTTATCGGCCATTTGCTACATCGTGTTCCCTGATTATCGTCAGAGCGCATTATAGTGTGTCGCTTTAGCGGTAAAAATGACCGAATATGATACGTCTGTATAACGGAAATCGTTAAAATGAACTCCAAAGATATTGAGGTTTTCCTGATGGTGTCGCAAACGCGTAGCCTGACCCAGGCAGCACGGCGGCTGAATACTACGCCGATGACGGTGTCGCGTCGGCTGGCCTCGCTGGAGGACGATCTCGGCGTGCGGCTGATGCACCGCACGACTCGCGCCATCGCGCTCACCGTCGAGGGAGCAGAGTTTCTGCCCTATGCGAAATCGCTGGCGGAAACCGAACAGAGCGCACGCAATCTGTTTTCACCACACCAGCAAGGTGCAACTGGCCAGCTGCGGATTACGGCGCCTTCTGGCTTTGGTCGTCGCACCATCATTCCGCTGTTGCCTGCCTTGATGGAGGCCAACCCGGAACTCCGCATTGAGTTTCAGTTGAGCGATGACGTCACCGACCTGGTAGGGTTGGGCTACGATGTCGCTATCCGCATTGCACCGCTGCGTGACTCCCGTTTAGTGGCTCACCGTCTCGCTAACAACACGCGTATGCTGTGTGCTTCACCCGATTATCTTCAACGCTTCGGCACGCCTCAGACATTAAACGACTTACATCATCACAACTGCCTGCGACTCTCAGGCGTGGTGCAGTGGAGCTTCATCATTGATGGGCATATTTCGAGCTTAAGCGTGGAAGGCCGTTTCAGTGGCAGTAACGTGGAAGGGGTGCGTACTCTGTGCGTGGCGGGCAGCGGCATTGCTCAGTTATCAGAGTGGGACATCCGTGAAGAGCTCGCTTCAGGCGAGCTCATCGCCATTGAATTACAGGATGCTCAACCGCAGATGCTCGGTGTCTGGGCATTGTTCCCCACGACTCGCCAGTTGCCAGCACGGGTGACGGTATTTCTTCATGCGTTAAAACAAGCGATGGAAAAAACAGATAAGTTACCTGTCACGGCACCCCGTTTATAGGCTTAAATCGTTGACTCAATGATTCACTTCATGGAGGCCCCTTTTGAAACCAGAAATACAAACCCTCACATCGACAGAGATCTATCGTAACCGCTGGATGACGTTAAAAGAGGACAAAATTCAGCGTGCCGATGGCAGCGAAGGTCTCTATTCGGTGATCGAAAAAAACGATTTTGTCGTCATCGTTCCGGTGGAGCAGGACAGCATTTTTGTGGTTGAGCAGTATCGTTATCCGATAAGTGAACGCACCATTGAGTTGCCGCAAGGCAGCTGGGAGCTGGACCCTGGCGCTACACCGGAAGCACTGGCGGCAGGCGAACTGCAGGAAGAGACGGGATTAATTGCAGATCGTTGGCAGTACGTGGGCTATCAAAAACTGGCGCAGGGATACTCCGCGCAGGGTTATCACATCTATCTTGCCAGCGAATTACGCTATGAAGGGCAGAATCTGGATGCCGAGGAAGTCGGACTCACTGCACGCAAAATGAAAATCAGCGAGTTTCTGCAGCTCGTGCTGGAAGGTAAAGTGACCGATGCCACTTCAGTGACCGCGTTTTTACTGGCGCGGGCCAAAGGGTTGCTTGATTAAGCCGGGTAACGCACAGGGCCACATTGATGTCAGGTCGCTGTGCGTTTGAAGAGTGTGCATTGCTGCGCACTCTTCCCTGAGCAATGACGCTTAGTGACTCACTATCTCCGCCAGCACTGCTTGCGCATCTGCCGCAGCAACCGCGACACCATCAATGTAAAGCTGGCGCCGTTCTCCGGCTGGCAAAGCAATTTGCAGCGTTTTCCATGCTGGCTGATAATCGCCTTTGCGTGTGAAGCTCAGGTGGATTGCCTCGGCATCGCTGCGCATCTCCCAGCTTAACCACAGCGCATTACCCTGCTGATAACCCCAGGACTCACCGTCATCTTCAAATACCAGGCCTTTGCTCTCGCCTTTACCCTGTAATGGATAAAGTTGCAGCGTGCGACGGTCATCTGCTTGTGCATCAACATGACGCAGACGCTGGCTCAGTGGCAAGGCCGCACCGGCGCGAACCAGCATCGGCTGGGTTTCCAGCGGTGCTGGCAGCGTGATCCATTGACCGCCGCTGTACCACTGTTGCGTTGCGAAGTCATACCAGCCAGTTTGGTTATCTGGCAGCCACAAACTGCGTTCACGCTGTCCTGCTTCCACCACGCTGGCCACCAGCAAATCGCGGCCCAGCATAAACTCATCGCACTCGGCGAAAGTCTGTTTATCCTGCTCATGGTCGAGGAAGGTTGGACGCAGCATCGGCTCATCATCAGCATGCGCTTGCCACAGTAAGGTATACAGATACGGCAACAGGCGATAACGCAGTTCGATTGCAGCACGAATCGCAGGCGTGACCGACGGATACATCCACGGCTCATTCACCGTGTGATCGTCATTCCACGAGTGAATGGTGAAACGCGGGTGCATTACGCCGTTTTGTACCCAGCGTACAAACAGTTCAGCGTCCGGCTTATCACCTGAGAAACCGCCGACATCGTGCCCGACGTTATACAGACCCGACAAGCTCATCCCCAGGCCCATACGGATGTTGTAACGCAGTGACGTCCAGTTAGTACGGTTATCGCCGCTCCATGTCTGCACGTAGCGTTGCATACCGGCACAGCCAGAACGCGAGATCAGGAAAGGACGCTTCTCTGGCGCGAAACGCTGCTGCGCTTCCATCGACGCACGCATCATCAACAACGGCATCACCGGGCGAATATGTTTGATGGCGATGGGCGTACCAAAGCCATGGCAACGCGCTTCGCCGTCCCACACTTCATATTCGTTGTTGTCATTCCAGGTCGAATCGATGCCCTTCGCCAACAGCTGTTGGGTGACGTTCTCCTGCCACCACGCCACCGCCTGAGGATGGGTGAAATCGAGGTGTGAACCCTCGTCGTCCCAGAACACTGAACGCTCTGGCGCATCTTCTTCTGAATCGCGAATAAATAAGCCCTGCGCCGCGACTTCTTCGTAGCGCGGATGGTCCTGCAACAGGCAAGGTTTGATGTTGGCAGCCAGACGCAAACCGGCATCGTGGAACGCCTGGCTCATCACTTCCGGCTGTGGCACTTTGTCGTAGTTCCAGTTGAACACGTAGCGCTTGTTATTGATCGAGGTATAACCCGATGACAATTGGAAAGAGTCGCACGGAATATCATGCTGTTCGCACAGGCGAATGAAGTTCATCAGTTGATTTTGTGCATCCGGTGCATCGGTGTAGTGCATGGTTGAGCCGCTGTAACCGAGGCTCCATTTTGGGCCAAACAGCGTTTTACCGGTCAGGCGCACAAAGGCCTTGGTGACATCCAACACTTTGTTGCCAACAAACAGGTAATAATCAATATCCCCGCTTTCCGCTTGCCAGCGGCGATAAGGCTGATGGTAGTTATCCAGCTCGTTACCGAGATCAAACCAGCTGCTGCTGAGGTTATCGTAGTAAAGACCGAAACTCACATCGCTGCGGCGCGTAATGGTAAACGGCACGTGTTTGTACAGCGGATCGGTTGACGAGGCGTTGTAGCCCATCGCATCGAGGTTACGCATCTCATAGCGCTTGCCATTGCGTTGGAGGTCACCGGTTTTCTCGCCCAGACCGTAATAGGCATCGTCATTCATACGACGCTGGTAGTGCGCCACGCCATCGCCGTGCGCGTTAATCAGGTAGGCACTGGTTGGGCGGTCGCAGGTCAGCAGTTGCCAGGCGCCAGCGCTATCACGATGTTGCCACTCCAGCGCCAGTGGCTGATGGACAATCACGCGCAGCACATCGGTGGAAACCACCAGCGTGTCGCCCTCTTCTTCCAGCGTGAACCCTGGCAGGGTAAAGCCCGCCAGGCTGTCACGTGGACGCCCTTCCCACGGCACATCGCTGTCTGGCGCTATGCTCCAGGTGCGGTCCAGTGCATAGCCGCTCTGACGTTTAATCGAAACACGGAACATGCCGGATTCCAGCACGAATAGGTTCAGCTGGTACTTCCCATCGACGGTTAACGCAACATGGTGTTGATCAGAATGCGTGAGTGACCAATTCTTTAAGGTTTTCATTGTTACCTACTTTATTCAGGCGCGCTGGGCGCGACGTTCAGCAATAAATGCAATCAGGAAGACCGCGCCAATCAGGTCGAAGAAGCCCATGGCGACAAATAACGGGTTAAAGCCAATCTTGTCGGCGGTGACACCAATTACCAGCGAGAACAGGAAGCTGGAGATCCACGCGAAGGAACCGCGCATGCCGTTGACGGTGGCCATCTGGCCTTTATCAAACTTCTCCACCACCAGTGCGCTGAGCATGCAGGAGATGATCTGGTGACCGAAACCGCCAATCGAGATCAGTGCAATCGCCACGTAGGGATCTTTGGTCATTGCCACCAATGCGAGGGAGAGCATCAGGAAAGCGCCGGTGACCGAACTGGCAACCACGGAGTTGACCAGTCTGAAACCAAACAGGCGGGTATAGAGGCGCGTCAGATAGCCACTGGCGACGCTGCCGAGGTCTGCAGCGAGGAATGGCATCCAGGCGAACATGGCAATCTGTTTGAGATCCATGCCGAGATCTTTCGCCAGGTAGAGCGGCACCCAAAAACTCAGCACGCCCCACGCCGGTTCGGCCATAAAAGCGGGAATGGCGATACCGTAAAAACGTTTATTCTTTGAGACACTTTTCAGGGCTTTAAAGAACGGTAATTTGACGGCGGGGGGTTCATTATCCTGACGAATAAATTCCAGTTCCGATGCAGACAGATTGGGATGAATTTCCGGATCGCGATACAGCAACCACCAGAGCACCACCCACGCCAGTGCCAGGCAACCCGTAAACAGGAAAGCGCCCTGCCAGCCGAAAGAAGCGTGCGCGAAGTAGATGATGGGCGGCGCCAGCATAGCGCCAATTGAGAAGCCCACGCCGGCCCAACCCGCTGCAACCGGACGCTCTTTTTTCGGGAACCATTCGCCTATCACTTTGGCGTTGGCTGGCGTGGCTGCGGCTTCCGCTCCGCCCATGACAAAACGCAGAATGGCAAGATGTACCCAGCTCGCCGCGCCGGCATGGAACAGACAGGCGACCGCCCAGACCGAGGCACAAATCAGGAAGCCGACTTTCAGGCCGATGACATCAATCAGCCAGCCGCAAATTGGTTGAAAGAAGGTGTACGCCAGCTGAAACGCACCGACGATCCATGAATATTGTTCAGTGGTGATGCCCAGGCTGGTTTTCAGCTCAGGTGCCAGAATGCCTAATGAGTTACGCGTGATGTAGTTGACGGTAACGCCCGCTAAGAACAACACCAATACCCACCAGCGCAAATTGCGGAAGGTGCGTTTGCTGCCAGCGGCAGCGATCCCTGGATTCAAACTGCGGTTCATCTGGTTCTCCATTCTTTATTAACATCATGAGCTTACAAATCCTGTGGTGAATGCGCGGGCAAGCGATAAACCGGAAATATCGTTGGCTGCCGCCCAGGAATTGTTGCTTGTTGTTGAGGAGCGACTTCAGTGAGTCATCTCTAACCATCCGCCAGGAGTGAACCACAGATGCGGAACCTGGTCGCCACTCAGATGCCGCATTTGTGATCTGGTTAACCAAAATGGCTTGCGAGGTTGACATCAGACGTTAAAGAGCCGAATTTTAGGCTCTGAGAGCGCAATCCACGCCATAAGCGGTGCGCTAACCGATAAATAGGTCAACCAATATAAGAATTGTCCTGGGTTTCATTTTCAGGACCTAAAAGAGGTAACAACATGAAGCAGACCTGGCGCTGGTATGGCCCAAATGATCCCGTTTCTCTTGCCGATGCACGACAGGCTGGCGCGACCGGCATCGTCACCGCCCTGCACCACATCCCTAACGGCGAAGTGTGGTCGGTGGACGAAATTATGCAGCGTAAAGCCATCGTGGAAGCCGCTGGGCTGGTGTGGTCAGTGGTGGAAAGCGTGCCGATTCACGAAGAGATCAAAACCGGCAGCGGTGAGTGTCAGAAGTGGATCCGTCATTACCAGCAGTCTCTGCGAAATCTGGCGCAGTGCGGTATTAAAACCGTCTGCTACAACTTCATGCCGATTCTCGACTGGACGCGCACAGACCTTGAATATCTGTTACCCGATGGCGCGAAAGCGCTGCGTTTCGATCAGATCGAATTTGCCGTATTTGAGCTGCACATCTTGCAACGTCCCGGTGCGGAGAAGGACTACAGCGCCACGGAAATAGCGCAGGCAGCTGAGCGTTTCGCCAACATGAGCGAAGCACATAAAACCCGCCTGACGCGCAATATCATCGCTGGTTTACCGGGTGCAGAAGAAGGTTACACGCTGGACCAGTTCCGTGCTCAATTAGCCCGTTATGACGGCATCGGCAAAGCTGAGTTACGTGAAAACTTCGCCACCTTCCTGCGCGCGATTATTCCAGTGGCGGAAGAGGCCGGTGTTCGGATGGCAGTGCATCCGGATGATCCCCCGCGTCCGATTCTGGGTTTACCACGCATCGTCTCTAACGCAGAAGATTTGCAGTGGATGATCGATACCGTACCCAGCCCGGCGAATGGCTTCACCATGTGCACCGGCTCTTACGGCGTGTTGGCAGAAAACGACCTCGCCGGCATGGTGAAACGTTTTGGCCCACGCATTTACTTCGCACACCTGCGGTCAACCAAACGCGAAGAGAACCCGAACACCTTCCACGAGGCAGCGCATTTAGGCGGCGATGTTGACATGTTCGCCGTCATTAAGGCGATTGCTGAAGAAGAACATCGTCGTAAAGCGGCCGGTCAGGAGGATTTGATTCCGATGCGCCCGGATCATGGTCACCAGATGCTCGACGACTTGAGAAAGAAAACCAATCCCGGCTATTCGGCGATTGGTCGTCTGAAAGGGTTGGCGGAAATTCGCGGTGTGGAACTGGCGATTCATCGCGCTTATTTCTGATGGCATTCGTTGCTGCCGGGTGCCATTGATGGCGCACCCGGCTAGATGGAGTTTACATGGAACCTAACCTCGCCAATGGCGAATTGAACGTGACCCGCCCCGCCTGGAACCATCAGCGGCTGGTGCCGCGTATTGTGCATATCGGCTGTGGCGCCTTTCATCGCGCGCATCAGGCGTTGTATCTGCATCACCTGCTTGAAATCAGTGACACTGACTGGGGCATCTGTGAGGTCAACCTGATGTCGGCGAGCGGCAAACTGTTGGTCGAACAACTGCGCCAGCAAGATCTGCTCTACAGCGTGACGGAAAAAGGTGCCGGGCAGAACGACGTTCACCTCGTTGCGGCCATCAAAGAAGCCTTGCATCCTGCACTGGATGGACACGACGGCATTATCGAAGCGCTGGCTCGTCCGGAAACCGCTATCGTTTCATTGACGGTGACGGAAAAAGGCTATTGCACTCAGGGTGCCAACGGTGAATTGGATGCGGATAATGCACTTATTCAACACGATGTTGCGCACCCTGGCACGCCGAAATCCGCCATTGGTTTTATTGTCGAAGCATTACGTGTGCGTCGTGAGCGTGGTTTAGGGCCGTTTACTGTGCTCTCCTGCGACAACCTGCGTGATAACGGCCATGTCGCGCGCGCCGCTGTGGTAGGCCTGGCGCGGTTGCGCGATGCGGCACTGGCGCATTGGATTGATGAGAACGTTACCTTCCCCAGCAGCATGGTTGACCGCATCGTTCCCGCAGTGACCGACGAAACACATCATGAGATTCGCGACTTGCTGGGCGTTGCCGATCCCTGCGGCGTGGCCTGTGAACCATTTCGCCAATGGGTGATCGAAGATAACTTTGTCAACGGCCGTCCTGACTGGGATCGCGTGGGCGCGCAGTTTGTGGCCGACGTTGCGCCATTTGAAATGATGAAACTGCGTATGCTCAACGGCAGTCACTCATTTCTTGCCTACCTCGGGTATTTGGGTGGCTGTGAAACCATCGCTGACACCATGCAACTCCCGACCTATCGCCAGGCAGCATTAGCACTGATGATGCAGGAACAGGCACCAACGCTATCAATGCCAGAGGGTATTGATCTGCTGGCCTATGCTAATCAGCTGATCGAGCGTTTTAGCAACCCTTCCCTGCGCCACCGGACGCAACAGATTGCGATGGATGGCAGTCAGAAGCTGCCACAGCGCTGGCTCGATTCCGTGCGCTATCACCTGAAGCACGGCAGTGACTATCGCCACTTGATGCTGGGAATTGCCGGCTGGATGCGTTACGTCGTCGCGCAGGATGAGCGAGGTGAAGCATTTGATGTGGTTGACCCATTACTTGCAACCTTGCATGACATCAACCAGCTCACGCCAGAAGGCGATGCGCGCGTTAGCGCCCTGCTTGTAGTGAGAACCATTTTTGGAGACGATTTGCCCGCCAATCCGGGCTTCGTCAGCCATCTTCAACAGGTGTACGCGCAGCTTTGCCAGCATGGTGCCCGCGCCGCCGTTGCATGCCTGAATCAGGAGCCGAAATGAAGCACTTTATGGATGACGATTTCCTGCTGCAAAGCGACGTTGCGCGTCGTTTGTACCATGACTATGCGGCTGACATGCCGATTTATGACTACCACTGCCACCTCAATCCGCAAGAGATCGCCGAGGATCGTCAGTTCGCCAACCTCGGACAAATTTGGCTGGAAGGTGACCATTACAAATGGCGCGCCTTGCGTGCTGCGGGCGTGGATGAATCGCTGATCACCGGTAAATCTACGAGCGATTACGATAAATACCTCGCGTGGGCCTACACCGTACCCAAAACGCTGGGCAATCCGCTTTACCACTGGACTCACCTGGAGCTGCGTCGCCCGTTCGGCATCACCAATACGTTATTTGGGCCGGACACCGCACAACGCGTATGGGACGAATGCGCCGAGAAACTGGCAACCCCGGCATTTTCTGCACGCAGCATTATGCGTCAAATGAATGTACGTATGGTTGGCACCACCGATGATCCGGTTGATTCGCTGCAATATCATCGTCAGATTGCTGAAGACAGCAGCTTTGATATTGATGTCGCCCCAAGCTGGCGCCCTGATAAGGTCTTCAAGATTGAGCTTGAAGGCTTTGTTGAATACCTGGGACGGCTTGAGGCAGCAGCGGATGTGGCGATCACCGACTTTGATGCGTTGCGCACCGCCCTGCTGCGCCGGTTAGATCACTTCTCCGCTCACGGCTGTCGTGCAGCGGATCACGGGATTGAAGTGCTGCGCTTTGCACCTGTTCCCGACGATAGCGTGTTGGACGCCATTCTGGCGAAACGTCGCAACGGCGACACGCTAAGCGAGCTGGAAATCGCGCAGTTTAGCAGCGCGGTGCTGGTCTGGTTGGGTTCCGAGTATGCACGACGTGATTGGGTGATGCAGTTACACATCGGTGCCATTCGCAACAACAGCACTCGCTTGTTCCGCCTGCTGGGTGCAGACAGCGGTTTTGACTCGATTGGCGATAACAATATTGCTTTGCCACTCTCGCGCCTGCTGGATGCGATGGATGTTAACGACCAACTGCCAAAGACCATTCTGTACTGCCTCAATCCGCGTGACAACGAAGTGCTGGCGACGATGGCAGGTAACTTCCAGGGTGCGGGCATCGCCGGTAAAGTGCAGTTTGGTTCCGGCTGGTGGTTCAACGATCAGCGCGATGGCATGCTGCGCCAGTTGGAGCAACTGTCGCAAATCGGTTTGCTCAGCCAGTTTGTCGGGATGCTGACCGATTCACGCAGCTTCCTCTCTTACACACGCCACGAATACTTCCGCCGTATTCTGTGCAACCTGCTCGGTCAATGGGTGCAGGATGGCATTGTGCCGCACGATGAAGCGGTACTCGGCAACATGCTGCAGGATATCTGTTTCAATAACGCACAGCGCTACTTTATCCTCAATCCACGTTGAGAATTCCGCCCTGTGCTATAGTGCAGGGCGCAATTGATGGCAGCGTCAGTGGTCGTCAACTTCTTAATCAGCAGAAAAGAGCTCATGAAAACACAAGCATCAGCGCAGCGCCCTTATCAGGAAGTGGGGGAAATGTTGCGTAACATGATTATGCAAAAGCAGTATGCCGTGGGCGAACGCTTGCCGCCTGAGCGTGAACTGGCTGCGCTGCTGGATGTCACGCGTACGCTGGTGCGTGAAGCACTGATCATGCTGGAGCTGGAAGGCTTGATTGAAGTGCGTCGTGGTGCCGGGATCTACGTGGTAAACGACAGTCCTGCACCGCGCGCGACGACACAAGCCGCCTGTAACGATGCCGGCCCGTTTGAGATGCTGCAGGCGCGTCAATTGCTGGAGAGTAATATCGCGGAGTTTGCCGCCCTTCAGGCCACGCGTGAAGACATCATCAAGATGCGTCAGGCGCTGGAACTGGAAGAGAGAGAACTGGCATCCGGCGCCGTGAATGAGAGCGAGAACGGCGATCGTAACTTCCATTTAGCGATTGCCGAAGCGACCCATAACAGCATGCTGGTCGAGTTGTTCAAACAATCCTGGCAGTGGCGTGAAGATAATGTGATGTGGAGTCAGTTACATCGTCATCTGGTGAACACTCATTATCGTAAGCAGTGGCTCGACGATCACAAGAAGATCCTCGCCACATTGATCAAGAAAGATGCACGCGCCGCCAAGCAAGCCATGTGGCAGCATCTGGAAAATGTGAAACAGCGATTGCTGGAATTTTCAGATGTCGATGACATCGATTTTGATGGTTATCTGTTTGAATCCTGGCCGCTGGACAGTGCCAACGGCTAAAACAAGCCCTTGTTACCAAGGGCTTTCAGGCGATTACTGCGGTAATGAAGCTTTCAAACGCTGTGCTGCTACGGCCAGATTGGTTTCCGATACTGAGGCATACGAAATACGCAGCGTTGAAGTATCTGGATTATCACAATAGAAAAACTCACCCGGCACATACACCACACCCTTGCTCAGCGTAGTCTTCAGCCATTCCGTGGTGTTGAACGCTTCTTTAAAGGTTGCCCATAAGAACATGCCACCCAGTGGGCGATAGAAATGCAGCTGACCCCCCAACTCTGTCTCCAGTGCCGTACAGAGCGCATCGCACTTCTGCTTATAAGCCGCACGGATCAATCTGATCTGCTCCGGCAAGCGACCGGTTTCCAGATAATGACGCGTCAGGGATTGTGACAAGGCACTGGTGTGCAGATCCGTTGCCTGCTTCAGGTTCACCACTGATGACTTCAACCAGCCCGGCATGGTGATCCAGCCAACGCGTGCGCCCGGTGCCAGGATTTTGGAGAAGGTTGAGGTATAAATCACATTCTCGCTGGCCCCCATCGCTTGCGCATGGGATTTTAATGGGCGGAATGTCTGATTGGTGAAGTTGATCTCGCTGTAGGGATCGTCTTCAAAAATCAGGAAATCATACTGCTTCGCCAGCGCGACTAACTGCTGACGACGCGCATCAGATAAGGTGACGCCGCTTGGATTGCCAAAGGTCGGAACGATATACACGGCTTTGATTCTTGTCTGTTTGACTAGCTCTTCCAGCTCATCAACAATCATGCCTTCGCCGTCAGTGCCAACAGATTTGAACTGCGCTTCAGCCAACTGGAAAACCTGCAATGCGGCGAGATAAGTTGGACGCTCCACCACCACCACATCACCGGGGTTGATTAACGCGCGGGCGAGAATATCCAGTGACTGCTGGGAGCCAGAAGTGATCACCACGTCGTCTGGCGTGCAATCAATACCGCGGTCGGCTGAAATGCGGCAGATCGCTTCACGTAATAGCGGATCCCCTTCACTCAAGCCATACTGAAATGCGTTGTGACCATCCTGCGACAAGGCGCGATCCATGGCGATCTGCAGGCCTTCGGTATCAAACAGGTCGGGATTCGGGATGCCACCACCCAGAGAGATCACCCCTTCCATTTTGCTGTGTTTCAATAAATCCCGAATGGCAGATGAATGAATGCGTTGAACGCTTTTGGACAATTTTTGCGACGACATAAAACCTTTACCTGATTATTTTTTTCTAAGACTAAATTCATAACATAAGTTAGCTAAGCTGATAATCACATTTTCACTGTCTGGCAAAGAGAATTTAGTGCCGGAAGGTAACTACCGATATTGAGAAAAAATCACCTGTTGAAACTAACGAAAAAAGGCGGAGGGGTAAGCTCCGCCTTGTTTCAAGTTCCGGTCAGTGCGCCTGACCGGTCAGTTGCAAAAGGGCAACGATGATTTGCAGGATCACCCGGACCAGGTCCAGGAGTAACCGAACAAGTTCCATCACTTTCCTTCTCCTCTGACAGGAGCGCGCTTTTCAGCCTTCGGAGCTTTGACTCCACCCGCCGATGGCCTGAGCACAGCTGTGAGGAGTGCTGAGCGCCACTCATTGTGGAAGCCACAGGCCAGCACCACCTGAAACCTGCCGGGATTTGACAATCCGCGCCCCTGGGAGTCATCAGAAAACAATGAGACTGCGCTCGCCACTCAACACCTGTATAACCATACAGTACTTTTGCGAAACTTGAAATATTCCCCCGCACATTTTATGATTTGCTTTGTGAGGAGTGCTGAGCACCCCGTTCGCAGCGCGGTTACCAGCCGGTTAGCGAACATAAAAAAAGGATTTGGCTATCAAGCCAAATCCTTTTTTATTGCCTGCAGAAATCAATTGGCAGAGCTGATACGCCAAATGGCATTACCTGCATCATCCGCGATCAGCACACCGCCCTGCTGATCTGATGCCAGTCCCACCGGTAAGCCCCGTACCTGTTTTTGGTCATCGGTCAGGAATCCGGTCACCACCGGCTGTGGCTGACCAACCGGTTTCCCGTTTTCGAATTTCACCCACACCACCTGATAGCCATTCAACGGCGTGCGGTTCCAACTGCCATGTTCACTGATAAATGCCCCACCACGATACTGCGGCATGTTGTCAGCGCCATAGAATAGCAAGCCAAGCGGTGCCACGTGTGAACTGAGCGCGTAATCTGGCTTGATGGCTTTTTCTACTAAGTCAGGCCGCTGTGGCTGCGCCCGCACATCGACATGTTGACCATAATAGCTGTACGGCCAGCCGTAAAAGCCTTTGTCCTGCACCGAGGTCATATAATCCGGCACCAGGTCCGAGCCAATCTCGTCGCGTTCATTAACGATCGCCCACAGCTTGCCCGTTTGCGGTTCCCATTGCAGACCGGTGGGGTTGCGCAGCCCACTGGCATAGATGCGGCTGGCACCGCTCGCCGCATCGACTTCGAGTACCGCCGCTCGACGATATTCGGCACCAATGCCATTTTCCGTAATGTTGCTGTTTGACCCTACCCCGACATACAGCCTGCTGCCGTCGGGGCTGGCCAGCAGTGACTTAGTCCAGTGATGGTTAATCGGCCCGCCGGGCAGTTCAGTCACCACCACCGGCGGCGTACGAATCTCAGTTTGTCCGTTTTCATACGGGAATTTCACCAGACTATCGGCGTTGGCAACATACAACGTATTGCCCACCAGCTGCATGCCAAACGGCGCGGTCAGGTTATCGATAAATCGATGCTGCTCCCACTTGCCGTTCACATTACGCAACAGCGTAATACGATTGCCACCGGCCCCGCCTTTGCCCGAAGCATTTTTTACGATGCCGGTAATGAGATCTTTCGGCGCGGTTGTCGGTTTCGGTGTGCCGTTGGATTCGGCCACCAGCACATCATTGTTCGGCAGCACCAGTACCTGACGTGGATGCTGTAAGTTATCAGCGATCTTTTCAATCTTCAGCCCCTCCGCCACTTTTGGCATTTCACCGGCTTTCCAGGGGATACCCTCCGGCACCTGCATCGGCGGTACAAAGAAGTTTTGCGCCTGGGGGAGTTCAGGATTGGGGCCAATCTGTTTTTGCGGATCGATAAGTGAGCCATCATCACAAGCGCTGAGAAGCATGGCGAGGGTCACTGCACTCAGAATCTGTTTCATGCGCGACCTCCTGCTGTAATGCGTCCACGCAGCGCTAACTGCACGTTGGCGAGCAACAGCAGTACCACCACCAGAGTCGACAACGTTACCCCAAGCGGCACCACGGCATACGCATCACGACTGTGAATAAAGGCATTCGCGATAGCCACGACGATGGCCAGTAGTGACAGCCAGAAATGGGTCTTTTCACTGGGATAAGGCCCGCGGAATAAGTAAACAAGACTGATTAATCTTGGCAGGATGGCGAGCACCAGACCGATAGCAATCAACCAACTGGCTGATTTGGTCCACATGATGACGAAGGTTTGCAGATAGATGATATCGAACAGCCAGGCCGCAACAAAAAAGCCCAGCGGTAGCGGTTCCAGCAGAGCGTAAAGCCCCACCGCAAACGCTGAACGTCCCGAGGTATACAACATTTCACTCTCCCTATTACGTTTATTATTCAGGCGATGGCTGCGTTTCGCTTCCCCGAAATCGCAGCCAACCGCCTGTAAAATATTAGTAAAGATGAAGAGTAATGCGCGCGATTACCGCAAAAAGCCTAAAGGTTATGACTTATCCGCAGGCAGTGTCACCCAGTAACCCGGCTGATAAGGCAATGGCAGAAACTTTTCATGGAACTCACGGAAGGTGGCGTCAGGATCGATATCTTTGAACAGATCCGGATGCAGCCACTTGGCCATCGCCTGAATCGCGACAAACTGATATGGGCTGTCGTAGAACTGGTGCCAGATGGCGTGTGCATTGCCGTTGTGGGCAACCGGCAGGGTTTTAAACGCATCGCGCATCATCAGCAACTTCAGACGTGCCGTGGCTTCTTTGGTGTCTGCGCCAGGGCCAACGCCCACCCATTTGCCCACGGTGTTGTAGTTCTTCCAGTTGGCACCGGTCACTACCACCACATCCGGACGGCTGGCAATGATTTGCTCTGGGTTCAGGGTACCGAAGGTGCCAGGGATCAGATCTTTAGCGATATTGCTCCCGCCGGAGATTTCGACCATCTGACCAAAGTTCTCATTACCAAACGACATGCAGCATTCATCGGTGTAGCCGCCTGCACGATCAATCATCACTTTTGGACGTGTGCCGGTGAAGTTTTTCAGGCGATCGGTCACCTTTTCGATCTGCGCGCGGCGGAAAGCCACAATCTCTTCAGCACGCTGCGGGTTATTGACCAGTTCGCCCATGATGCGGATGCTCTTCTCGGCGTGCTCCATCGGCTTCTCGCGGAAGTCGATAAACACCACCGGTACACCAACCGCCTGCAACTTTTCAATCAACTTGCCTTCATCCGTGGCGGCTTTTGATTCGAGGTTCATCAGCACCAGGTCCGGCTTTAACGTCAGCGCCTGCTCAACGTTGAAGGTGCCGTCTTTCGCCCCACCAAAGGTAGGCAGCTTTTTAATTTCCGGATACTTGTTCTCATAAGCCATATAACCGTCATAGTCGGCCTTATGGAAATCATCACGCCAGCCCACTACGCGATGGAAAGGCGCGGCGGTATCGAATGCCGCCAGCAGATACATCTGACGCCCTTCACCCAGAATGATACGTTTGGATTCTTCTTTGACTTCAACCTGACGCCCTGCGATGTCAGTGATGATTTTTGCCGAAGCAGAACCCGTTACAGCCAGTAACCCCAGTGCTAACAGCCATTTTTTCATTGTGTCTACCCATACAAATGATAATGATTATTATTAAAATTTCGCGGCGTCACTATTACCTGGCAGACGCGAAATGAAAAGCCCCTGAGACACATTTTTTTACATCCCCTTGCCGTTTTTCTTACTGTGTAGCCGCTCACAAAACGACCTCCTTTCGTGAAAGTGCTCACAGCACCCCATGCAACTGCCCAGGTAATGACCTTCTCTTCCCGCATTTCACCTAATGCGTAAACAAATTGTGAACGCTAAATTACGAATTGAAACGCTGTTTTATTTTTAATTTAACGCTCGCCCTGAGCATGGAAATCCTGTCTGGAGGTCTTACCGTGAAGATCAGCGCCATTGATGTCACCCTCTTTACCTACCCTACGCGCCGCGTATCAGATAGCGCGGGCCACTCGCACCCTGGTGCAGAAACCGATGCGCAAATGGCGCTGCTCACGCTGACCAGCGAAGACGGCGATTGCGGATATGCTTTCGCACCAGCCGAAGTCATACGGCCGCATGTGGTCAACGCCTTCTTCCGTAAGGTGCTGATCGGGCAAAACGCCTTCGATCGTGAACGCTTGTGGCAGGATTTAGTGCACTGGCAGCGTGGCAGCGCGCACCAACTCACTGAGCGCGCACTCTCCGCTGTCGAACAAGCCATGTGGGATCTGATTGGCCGCAAGCTTAAACAACCGGTGCATAAGCTAATGGGCGGTTACCGTGAAAAAATTCCCGCTTACGGCAGCACCATGTGCGGCGATGAGTTGGAGGGTGGCCTCTCAACGCCGGACGAGTACGCCCAGTTTGCCGAGAGGTTGGTAGCACGCGGTTATCAAGCCATAAAACTGCATACCTGGATGCCGCCGGTTTCTTTCGCCCCCAGCACCTCAATGGATATCAAAGCCTGTGCCGCGGTACGCGAAGCGGTAGGTCCGGATATCGCCCTGATGCTGGATGGCTACCACTGGTACAGTCGCAGCGAGGCACTCACCATAGGTAAAGCGCTGGAGAAGCTTAACTTCGCCTGGTTTGAAGAACCGATGGAAGAGGAGAGTATGGCCTCTTACGCCTGGCTGGCGGAAAATCTCAGCATTGACGTACTCGGCCCGGAAAGCCTCGGCGGCAAACACCACAGTCGTGCCGACTGGGTGCGTGCAGGTGCCTGTGACATCCTGCGTGCCGGAGCCAACGGCGTCGGTGGCATCTCTGCCACCCTGAAAGTGGCCAGCCTGGCAGAAGCCTTCGGCATGGATTGTGAAGTGCACGGCAACGGCGCGGCCAGCATCGCGGTGGTGGGTGCAATTCGTAACTGCCGTTGGTACGAACGGGGGTTGTTGCACCCTTTCCTCGATTACGAACAGCCGCCGGCCTACCTCAATAGCCTGGTCGATCCGATGGACGATCAGGGCTTTGTTCACCTGCCTACCCGGCCTGGACTTGGGGAGGACATTAATTTCAGCTGGATTGAAACCCACACGCTCAATCGCTGGTAAGCGTCGAACACAAGCAGTACGGCAAACAACTATAAACCTCTGACCTGCTGGACTTTGCTTATGAACATATCTCGTTATTGCAGAGCATGGTGCGCCGCGCTAATGCTGCTCACGGGTAGCCCGTCGCTGCTGGCCGCCACGCCAGACGACCAGCTGATTGTGGGCATGAACATGAACAACCTATTGACGCTCGATCCCGCTGCCATGACCGGCAATGAAGTGGTGGGCATTGTGGTCAATCTTTATGATGGGCTCGTCGAGTTAGATCCGCGCCAGCTCACCCACGTGCGCCCTGCTCTGGCGGAACGTTGGGAGATCAGCGCCGATCATCGCCAACTCACTTTCCATCTGCGCGAAGGCGTGCATTTCCACTCCGGTAACCCACTCACCAGCGAAGACGTGATTTGGTCGATGCGCAGGGTGTTGCATCTCAATCTGGCTCAGGCGTCAGTGTGGAAATCCTATGGCTTCAGTAAAGACAACGTGGAACAGATGATCACTGCACCTGATGCCCGCACGGTGGTGATCCAGCTGCCTAAGCCTAACGATCCGCAACTGGTGATCTACTCCCTGGCAGCACTCGGCAGCATGGTGGTGCTGGACAGTAAAACTGTACAGGCCAACGCGGTGAACGATGACTGGGGCAACCGCTGGCTGACCACGCACGAAGCCGGTTCCGGCCCGTTCCGTCTTGATGTCTGGCAGGCCAAAGATGTATTGCGCATGAGCAGGGATGAAAATTACTGGCGTGGCGCTCCCAGGTTAACCCGCGTGGTGTTTCGGCATTTGCAGGAGTCACAAACCTTGCGCTTGATGATGGAGAAAGGCGATATCGACATTGCCAGTAACATGGCCATTCCTGATGTGCAGGCGCTGCGCCACGATCCGGATCTCACCATTGATGCGGTGCAGAAAGGCACCCTTTATTACCTGGCGATGAGCATGAAGGATGACCACTTCGCCAATCCGCAGGTGCGCGAAGCCGTGCGCTACTTAGTCGATTATCAGGGCATCAATAAAACCCTGATGGCCGGTTATGGCACTTTGCATCAGCGTCCGATCCAGTCTGGTATGCCTGAAACACTGCCCGATCCCGGTTATCGTCTTGATGTGCCGCGAGCCAAAGCGTTGCTAGCCGCAGCGGGCTACCCTAATGGCTTCGACACCACCTTGCGTGTGCTGGCTGATCAGCCGTTCCTCAATATAGCCATCGCCATTCAATCCACGCTGATGCAGGCAGGCATTCGCGCCAAAATAATCACCGGCACTGGCAACCAGATTTATGGCGCAATGCGCGAACGTCAGTTCAATCTGCTGGTGGGGCGTGGCGGCAGTGGTGTTGAACCGCATCCGCACTCCAGTTTGCGATCGCTGGTGTACAACCCGAATAACGCCGACAGCGCCCGACTCACCAACTTCCAGGGTTGGCGCACCGGCTTCTACGATGCTCAGCTTAACCAGATGATCGATCAGGCGCTGCTGGAACGAGACAGTCTCAAACAGCAGCAGGATTACGTGGCGATTCAACAGCGTTACGACCAGTTGATCCCGGCGCTGATGCCGATTTCGCAGATGACGGATTCGGTGGTGGTAAATAATCGCGTACAGGATTATGTGCCGCATCCTTCTGCCACCACCTTCCTGCGCGATGTGTGGAAAACGCCAAACAGCCTGGCCGGAGGTGTCCAATGACCTTAACCAAACGCCACTGGCGTCGAGTGCGTAGCCGCGCATTGCAGGTCGCCATCACGCTGTTCGGCCTGTTGCTGCTGACCTTTTTTATTGGCCGCGTGATGCCGCTCGATCCGGTACTGGCGATTGTTGGACCGGATGCCGACCACGCCACTTACCAGCAGGTTTATCACCAGTTAGGCTTTGATAAACCGCTGTGGGTGCAGTTCTGGATCTACCTGCAAGGTTTGCTACACGGCAATTTTGGGCTGGCGCTGCTCACTGGGCAGCCGGTGATTAACGATATCCTGCGCGTGTTCCCTGCCACCCTTGAACTCGCCACGCTGGCGACTGTGCTTGGCACCGGACTCGGCGTACCGCTGGGCGTCTGGGCTGCGGCACGCCGTAACAGCCTGGTGGATTATCTGGTGCGCATTATCAGTCTGGCCGGTTACTCCACGCCAATCTTCTGGGTCGGCATGATCGGTTTATTGCTGTTTTACGCGCATTTGGGTTGGGTTGGCGGTGCCGGACGGGTTGATTTCAGTCTGGATGGCATTGTGCCGCGCCGCACTGGCCTGCTGCTAGTGGATGCACTGCTGGCGGGCAATATTACGGTGTTTAACAACGCGCTCAATCATCTGATCCTGCCCGCTTCGCTGTTAGGTTTCCACTCGCTGGCCTACATCAGCCGTATGACGCGCAGCTTTATGCTGGCGCAGCTGTCGCAGGAGTTCATCCTGACCGCGCGGGTGAAAGGGCTGACCGAGTGGCAAGTGATTTGGCAACACGCCTTCCGCAATATTCTGGTGCAATTGCTGACGGTGGTGGCACTGGCGTACGGATCCCTGCTCGAAGGGGCAGTGTTGATTGAAACCGTGTTCTCATGGCCCGGCTTTGGCTCTTATCTCACGGGCAGTTTGATGCTCGGCGATATGAATGCGGTGATGGGCTGCGTGCTGGTGGTCGGCCTGATTTTCGTGCTGCTTAACCTGCTTTCCGACCTGCTTTATCAGGTATTCGATCCGAGGACCAAAGTATGACTGCCTCTCTCGATCTGCTTCATGCCAGCGCCACGCGCGAACGTGTGGCGCGCTATCGTCGTACGCTCTCGCGTATAGCCCATTTCCTGTGGCAAATGGCTTGTAACCCTCTCACGGCCATCGGCGGCGGCATCATTTTACTGTTGCTGATCGTGGCGCTGTTTGCGCCGTGGATCGCCCCCTACCACCCCTTGATTCAGGATTTGAATAACGCACTCACGCCGCCGAACGCGCAGCACTGGTTTGGCACCGATGAGTTTGGACGCGACATCTTCAGCCGCTTAGTGTGGGGCGCGCGCATTACCTTGTATATCGTCATGCTGGTGTCGATCACCGTCGGGCCATTAGGCCTGCTGTTGGGCGTCACCGCCGGCTACTTTGGAGGCAAAGTGGACAGCGTATTAATGCGCGTCACCGATATCTTCATCTCATTCCCGAGCCTGGTGCTGGCGCTGGCGTTTGTCGCGGCGCTTGGCCCCGGCCTGGAACATGTGGTGATGGCGATTACCCTCACCGCCTGGCCGCCGATTGCTCGACTGGCACGCGCGGAAGCGCTGTCGCTGCGGCAGGCAGACTTTGTCTCTGCCGTGCGCCTGCAAGGTGCCTCGTCTCTGCGTATTTTGTGGAAGCACATTGTGCCGCTGTGTCTGCCTTCGGTGATCATCCGCATCACGATGAATATGGCGGGCATCATTTTGACCGCGGCAGGTCTGGGTTTCCTCGGTTTAGGCGCGCAGCCACCCGACCCGGAATGGGGCGCGATGATCGCCAGTGGCCGCACGTATATGCTGGAGTGCTGGTGGGTGGTCACCGTGCCTGGGTTAGCGATTCTGATCAACAGTCTGGCGTTTAACTTCTTAGGAGATGGCTTACGTGACATTCTCGATCCCCGCAGCGAATAGCGTTGCTCCCCTGCTCGACGTGCAGGATCTTCAGGTTAATTTCGTTAACGGACGCCAGATTACCCCAGCAGTGCGCGGCATCTCTTTTCAGTTAGGCAAAGAGAAACTGGCCATCGTTGGCGAATCAGGCTCAGGTAAATCCACGGTGGGCCGCGCACTGTTGCAACTGCATCCGCGCAGCGCGCAGGTTACCGCCCAGCGCATGCAGTTTGCTGATGTCGATCTGCTGCGGGCTTCTCCTGCACAAATGCGTGCCGTGCGCGGCAAGCGTATTTCGATGATCATGCAGGACCCGAAATACTCGCTGAATCCCGTGGTACGCGTGGGTGAACAAATTGCCGAAGCCTGGCGCAGTCACCATCCGGGGCAGCGTGAGGTGGCACGCCAGCGGGCGCTGGAGATGCTGGAGGTGGTGCAGATCCGCGATCCTCAGCGCGTCTATCAGTGCTACCCACATGAGATCTCCGGCGGACAAGGTCAGCGTGTGATGATCGCCATGATGCTGATTACCGACCCGGAACTGCTGATCGCCGATGAACCGACCTCGGCGCTGGATGTTTCCGTTCGCTTGCAGGTATTGACGCTGCTGGATGAACTGGTGCAACAGCGCGGACTGGGCCTGATCTTTATCAGTCACGACCTCAATCTGGTGCGGCGCTTTTGCGATCGCGTATTGGTGATGTATGCCGGTCGCGTGGTCGAATCGCTGTCTGCCGATCAACTCGACCACGCCCAGCATCCTTATACCCAGGGATTACTGGCCGCGCTGCCGGATATGGATGCGCGCCGTTCTCGGTTGCCAGTGCTACAGCGCCAGGCCAGCTGGTTACAACCTTAAGGAGTGAGCATGAACGAGATGATCCGTGTGAGTCACCTTAACCTCAGCTTTGGCGAGGACGAGCAGCGCAATCAGGTGCTATATGACGTCAATTTGTCGGTGCGTGAAGGAGAAATTTTTGGTCTGGTCGGCGAGTCTGGATCGGGGAAAACTACGGTGCTGAAATGTCTTGCCGGGCTGTTTACCCATTGGGATGGTGAGCTAGCGATTGCCGGAGTAAAACTGGAGCATCGCATTGCCCGCGCACGCTGCCGCGAAGTGCAGATGGTGTTCCAGGATCCTTATGGCTCGTTGCATCCGCGCCATACTATTGGCGACATTCTTGAAGAGCCGCTGCATATTCACGGTATCGGACAACGTTCCCAGCGCGTGATTACCATGCTGGAAAAAGTGGGCCTCAACCGCGCCTGGCAAACTCGTTATCCGCATCAGCTTTCGGGCGGTCAGCGTCAGCGTGTGGCGATTGCACGTGCGTTAATCCTCGAACCGCGCGTGCTGTTACTGGATGAGCCGACCTCGGCGCTGGATGTTTCCGTACAGGCAGAGATCCTGAACCTGTTGAGTGATTTACAGCAGCAGGAGAATCTTACTTATTTAATGGTGACACACGATCTCGGTGTGGTGGCGCATCTGTGCCATCGGGTTGCCGTCATGCAGCACGGGAAAATGCTGGAGACGCTGGATGTCGATGCATTGTTGGGGAATCGCGCGCAAGTGGCGTATACACAGATGTTGGTGGAGTCGAGTAGGGCTTAAACGGTACGGGTTGCCATTAACGGGGATGGCGCTGAGGTGAGTTCTGATCAGGTGCGCAAGGGTGCGCACCTGATTTGAGTAGCAAGATCCGCTTAACAGCAGCGCATTAAAGCAATTCACGCACGTATCGCACGATATCCTGATTCTGTCCGTGTTCGAACAGGCACTCCTGCAAACGCGCCCCGCTCACTGCGGTTTTTACCAACTCAGGGTCCAGCGCGCGCAGTGAATCGAGGTAATTGTCTTTCATCAGCGCGGCTTTGACTTCATTGAGAATGCCCGCATTGCGCACCTGCGGCTCTTTGCGCTCTGGCGGGTAACCCAGACCTTTTTCGCCGGTAAAGGCCTTCTCAAAGATAAAGCGCAGATTCAGTTCAGCACCCCAGCCAAAACCTTTGGCGAACGGCAGCGAAAGCGCGTTGCCATTGTTGATCTGAGCAAACAGATAGGCATCAGCGGGATCGATACAATAGCCACACACCACGCCAGGATGCAGGTTGAGCGATACCAAGGCGCCCTGTCCGGTGCCACAACCGGCGACCACAAAGTCCACCGCTTTGCTGTTAAGCAGGACGCTGGCCATGATGCCGAGGTGAATATAAGTCAGATGGTGATCCTGCTCGTCGCTCATGCCGACGTTGAATACCTGATGGCCGAGCGGTTGCGCGACGGTTTGCAGCTCCTTCCATACGGTTGCGTTCTTAGCGGCCTGGCTATTTTCCATCATCAAAGCGATTTTCATGATCCATCCTCAAATTAAATTGAAACACTGTTTCATTTTAATCAAGGTGCGCTAAAATGCAGCCCTGAAATGCCCTTTTCGGTGTGATTTACGTCACACATTGATGAAGTCACTGGTGAGGAGAGCCCATGTTTATTTATAAAAGCGCAACCACTCAGGAAGACCTCGGTAACGGCGTGAAGAGGCGAGTCATGGCCCACGGGGGACGGATGATGGCGGTCGAAGTGACCTTTGAGAAGGATGCGGTTGGACCGTTGCATCATCATCCACATGAACAACTAACCTACGTGTTGTCGGGCCGTTTCGCTTTTACGATTGATGGGCTTACGCAGGAGGTCGGCGCTGGAGATACGTTGTATAAAGCGCCCAATGTGGTGCACGGCTGCGTTTGTCTGGAAGCGGGTACCCTGCTGGATACCTTTACACCGCAGCGCGAGGATTTCCTCGGAGCGCGGTAGATAGCGGATACACATGCAGTTGCATCTCTGGATAGTGCATGCGTTCCTGCTGGATTGCCGCTTGTCTGTTAAACGATCAGCGTTAACGCAGTCTGGGGCCGCTTTGGGGCTGGCGGTCCTCGCGCCGCTAACACGGTGCCTTCATGTCATTCGTTTGCCTTAGCACGAAAAAAGCTGCCACTCCGAGAAGTGACAGCCTGGCTAAGCAGTAATCTTATCTGTCAGTCAATACGCTGTTTAGCGCGATCTGACATTCACTTACGCGCTAGCTAAATTTTTCCGCCCACCAGAGCCGCAATTTCAATCCCCAACTGCTGCTCCAGCCGGTGGTGGTGCTCACCACTTTGCCCTGCTGCAATACGATAAAGGTCGGTGTCACGCTGATATCCCAGCGTTGACTCACTGCACCGTTTTCATCGTTCACCGCTGGGCCTTGCAGCCCTTTCTTCTCCAACCAGGTCGCAACACGCGAGTCATCACCCGACCGCAATGCCACGCTCACCACCTGCGTACCGCTCTGGCTGAGCGCGGCTACCGTTGGCGTGGTGAGTTTGCACACCCCGCACCAGGTGGCCCACACATACACCAGCACCGGCTTGTCCTGGCTTAATGTGGCCAGATTGACTTCGCCTTGCAGCGTCGTTAGCGGCTGTTGTGCCAGATCGGCTGGCAGCTGCGGGGCGCGCAGCCAATCCATCCCCCAAATGACAGCAGCGGCGATCAGCACCAGCCAGAGCGCTTCACGCAGCCAGCGCTTAATGCGCATCATGGCTTCGCCTGCAACGCGCCCTTCACTGCCGCTTCGAGTTGCGCATACGGCACCGCGCCGCTGATCAGCTCATTGCCCACCAGCGTGGCGGGTGTGCCCTGAACACCTAACTGCTGCGCCAGCGTCAGGTTCTCGTTGATGGTATCGAGGCTGGCTTTGCTGGGTTCTTTCAGCTTAATGCCGGTTTTATCCAGCGCCGCGGCAATGCTCGCTTCGTCGTGGTTGCCCTTTTTCGCCATCAACCGCTCGTGGAGTTTCAGGAAGTTTTTAGGTTGCTGTTCCCAAACCGTCAATGCCAGACGCGCGGATGTCAAAGAGGTTTCGGCACGATACGGCAGCGGTTTTAATACCACCGCCACCTGTGGATAGGTTTTCAGCAGCTTCTCAATATCCGCATCGAATTTCTTACAGAACACGCAGTTGTAGTCAGTGAAGTACACCAGCGTCAGCGCGGGTTTTTCAGCGCCGATGCGTGGTGAACCCGCATCGTTGAACAAGGCATCGTGGTTTTTCTTCACCATCTGCGCGACAACGCTCTGCTGCTGTTTCGCCGCTTCTTTATCAAAGGCATCCGCTGCTTCAGCCAGAATCGCCGGATTCTGCACCAGCGTTTCTCGAATCAGCTGTTTGATGCGTGCCTCTTGTTCAGGTGTAAAGGGTGCCGCCGCCAGCGCAGGCAGAGTCAGAAACATCAGGGACAGTAACAGGGATTTTTTCATCATTTTTTGGCCTCAGAGAGAGTAGAAATCACCGCTTCACGACTCAGCAACGGTGACAAAATGTGGCCATGCGGCAGTGCCGGGCCATAAATTTGGTTAAAAGGGATGGCGACACGGTCGCGTTTACGCAGGAATTCACCGATCGCCGGATCGGGCTGGGTCCAGTCACCGCGCAGCAGCACCACATCGTCGGCTTTCAGCGCGGCGCGCACGTCAGGTTGATTCAGCACGCGGGATTTATTCACCTTGCAGGTAATGCACCAGTCGGCGGTGACATCGACAAACACGCGTTTATCTTGCTCCAGCGCCTGATTGATTGCCGCTTCGGTCAGCGGCTGCCAGTAGAGCGTTTCCTCCTCTGGCTCAATGCGCGTCATCAGGAATACCGCCCCCACCAACGTCAGAGTGATAAATACCACACCGGCTTGTTGCAGCGCCCGACGCTGAATTAACCAGCCACAGAGCACCAGCAGCAATACGCCACCCAGTACCGTGGCAACGGTGCTACCCCAATGCGGGATCAACAGCGTGACCAGCCAGAAGGTGGCGAGCAGCATTAACAGACCAAGCAGAGTACGCAGATGAACCATCCAGCGCCCCGGACGCGGCAGACAGCGCGCCAAACCTGGCAATGCCGCCACCAACAGCCATGGCAAGCTCATACCGATACCGAGTGCCGCAAACAGCAACCACAGCTGCGGCAAGGGTGCGGTAAGCGCATAGGCCACTGCGGTTCCGAGAAAAGGCGCGCTGCACGGCGTCGCCAGTAAGGTGGCAAATGCCCCCTGACCAAAATGCCCCAGCAGCCCGCTACCGCCCTGCGTTGCCAGTCGGGTGTTAAGGCCTGAAGGTAAACGGAAATGCAGCAAATCGAACAGACTGGCGGTGAACAGGAACATCACCAGTACCATCAATAGCAGGAAACCACTGCTCTGGAACTGGATGCCCCAGCCAAGTGCCTGGCCGCTAAGCCGCAGGCCAGTCATCAACGCCGCGAGCAGCAGAAACGAGAACAGGATTCCGGCGCTGGAGGCGAGGAACTGCTGGCGAGTCTGACGGCGTGATTGCCCCTGTTGCTGTACGAGACTGCTGAGTTTGATCGCCAGTACCGGCAGCACACAAGGCATGAGATTGAGGATTAAGCCGCCCATCAGTGCCAGCAATATCACCGACCATAGGGTTTGTGGGCTTCCGCCTGTGACAAGTGGCTGCGCGCCGATGACCACAGAACTCTGCTGGGCAATTCCCGCGTCAACGACCACCAGCGACAAGGTTTTGCCCCGCAAATCGGGTGCTGCTTCGCCCCACTCATCGGTGACCGCGACCCGAGCGCGGAGTATGTCGCCCTTCACCGTGATCTGCGGTGCAGCCAGCATGCTGCCTTTTGGATAGTCGAAGAACAGCTCAGGTTTAGTCCAACCACCCTGACGCTGAGCGCGGATTTGGAGTTCGCCATTGACGTTGCTGACGTCGAGTTGATCGGTCAAACCGCTTTCAGCGGGGATCTGCCCCATCGCCTGGGCGTAATCACGGGCGAAATCACTATCAGCTTGCTGGTTGAAATCCAGCGTGAAAGGGAAATCGGTCAGAATGCAGACATCGCTACAGGTCGACAGCGTGAGCGTGCCGGCGAGGTGTTTATCTGACACCTTAGCCAACTCGATCGGCAGCGTGATATCGCCTTTATAGCCTTGGGTGGTAAGTCCGCTCACGTCAAAACGAGCAGGTGCTGGCCAATACCACGTGGCATTGATATCGGGCGTTTGCCAGCGAATTTCAGGGGCCACGCCGCCTTCGCCCGGTGACCGCCAGTAGGTTTTCCAACCCTTTTCCAGGCGGATATCCAGCAATATTTGCGCATCGGCGCCATTGTTTGCGTTGCGTAAGCGCACTTCTGCATGGCTGTTTTGTGCATTACGCAGCCAGCCTGTGTCGGCAGCGTGCACAATACTCGTGCAACTGACCAACAGGAGCAATAGGCTCCTGATAAAGAGATTCATTCATTTTTCTCCGGTGAATAACAAGGTTTACGCGATGGACAGCGTGGTGTTATTCCCGGAAGACACAGAAGGTCAGATGCCGCCGCTGTATCGGCGGAAAGAGGGGTTCGCGACGATAGCCGCTAACAGCATTGGACGGACATAGCGTGGTAAGCAGAGCCACGACCATCAATAAAAACGGCATGACGCTGTCGATAATCGGGGCAGCCGCGTGCAGTGATTTTCCGCTGATGGAGCAGAGTTTTTCGCCACCGAACGTTTCATGATCGCTGAACGACGAGGCGCTGATCTGCGCCTGAGGGGCACTCGGCAGATTAAAGCTACGCTGGGCGAGACAGAACGCCAGCACCAGACAAAGCAGTGCCAGAATCCATTTTGCGCGTTGTGCTGATTTGGTCATGCCATCGCCCCAGAGTAAAGTGCGGGCATTTTATGCACATGCAGCAGAAACACCAAGCTTTGCTGTGTAAACTTTTGTCTTGGTGTTTTGCATGTCGATAGCGTAGCAGCGAATGATTTATGCTTTCTGGCAGTTTGATAGCTGTCAGAAGGCGCGATAAATCACGCCGCTACGGTTTTGTGCTTACCATCAAATGGTTAAACAATATCATCCACCACACCGCCATCAACGCGCAACGCCGCGCCGGAGGTTGCTGATGCCTGTTGTGAACAGACGTATACCACCATATTGGCAACTTCATCGACCGTTGCCGCGCGCTGAATCACCGAACTCGGCCGCTGTGCCATCACAAACTCTTTTGCCAGCACCTCTAACGATTTTCCGGTACGTTTTACCTCGTCTTCCATCATCGCGGCAAAGCCATCGGAGATCGTAGGGCCAGGCAGCACACTGTTTACCGTCACGCCGCTCCCTGCCGCGACTTTCGCCAGCCCACGCGCCAGGGAGAGTTGCGCGGTTTTGGTCACACCGTAATGCACCATATCCGCGGGGATATTGCGCGCCGATTCAGAAGAGATAAACACCACACGCCCCCAACCGCGTTTCACCATCTCCGGCAACAAAGCGCGAGACAGACGTACGCCCGACATCACATTGGTCTGCCAGTACGCTTCCCAGGTTTCATCATCGGTGGCGTAAAAGTCCTGCGGACCATAAATCCCCGCATTGTTGACCAGAATATCGATGGGCGGTAACCCGTTAAGCAACTGCTTCACGCCCTGCGCGCTACCCAGATCGGCGATAAAAGTATGAATTTTGGCCCCCGCCACCAATCCATTCAGCTTCTCACGCGCGCGGCTTACCGAGGCTTCACTGCGACCGTTAAGCACCACTTCGGCCCCACTCTCAGCCAATCCCTGAGCAATGGCGAAGCCAATGCCGCCCGTTGAGGCAGTGACTAATGCGGTTTTACCGTGCAAATCAATTTTCATACAGGTCTCCTTGATGGATGCGCAATATCATGCAGAACATCCATCAAGCCTGGTTGAGCGTATGAAATAGGCCTTATCAAATCATGCGGTTATTATCACGATCCGGGATGACCATATGCGCTTGCGGCCCGTTTTCTTCCCCGCCAAATCGTCCACAGCGCCACCGTCAGCAGTAATAAAAGTGCCGGGGCAAAACCACATCGAGTTAACGGTTGTATTTGCTTGCACTTCCCTGCACACGATCCTTTTAACACGTTCCATACTGAGAACTTGATGCCTGAAGGAGTTATCGTGATGACGACTATTGCTATCGCCGCACCGGGCGCTATGGGCGCGGCCATCGGGGCTGTGCTTGCCCAGCACGGGGCGCAGGTGATTACCCCGCTAAGCCAACGCTCCGCCCAATCTCAACAGCGTGCACAACAAGCCAATATTGCCAACTGCAGCGCAGAGGCGATTTGCGAGGCCGATATTATCCTTTCAATCCTGCCGCCCGAATCGGCACTCAGCTGGGCGCAGCAGATGGCCCCGCTTCTGCAAGCTGCCGCACATAAGCCGCTGTATGTAGATTGCAACGCCATCAGTCCGGAGACGCTAAAGCAGGTGGCTCAGGTGATCGAAAGCACCGGCACACCCTTTGCCGATGCAGCGATTATTGGCTTGCCGCCGGGCGAGCAAAATCCCACCGGACCACGCTTATGGTTTGCAGGACCCCATGCCGGAAAACTGGCGCAGTTAAGTGATTATGGATTGCGGATACGGGTGATGAACGCTGAAAACGGCGCCGCCTCAGCATTGAAGATGGCGTACGCCGGTATCAACAAAGGCATTACCCTGCTGACCTCGGCGATGCTGATTAATGCCAGCCGCGTGGGTGCCGCCGAAGCGTTACGTGAAGAGATGCAGGAGAGCCAGCAGGCCCTGCTGAAACGAATGGAAAAAGCCGCCCCGGACATGCTGCCAAAAGCCTGGCGCTGGGCGGCGGAGATGGATGAGATTGCCACGCTCAATCAGGGCGAACTGGCCACCGACCAGCTTTATCGCGCATTAGGGGAAATCTGCCGCCAGCTGGCTGACGATCGCCAACACGATCAACAGTTCAGCGCCTTACTGGCGGACTTCTTTCAACCTGATGCAGACAAAGCGGGCTGAGCACTCACCGGCAGCCGCAGCTGACGCTGCAACCAGGCACACGCGGCCGCTTCATCCGGGTCGGCCGCATCAAGTTGCAGCACCGGTCCCAGCGCCATCGGCTGCGCCGTTTCCGCCAGCTTTCGCAGTTCCGGCAGGTACTCGGCACCTGGATGGCCTGGCATGCGATCGGTCAATCGTGACTGATAGCGCGCGACCGCTTCGTCCGGTGTGATGGAAAGCCACAGCTCCAGTACCCGGGTAATGCCCGCCTGCTGCAATCCTTGCTGCAGCACTTCTTTGGGCTGGAAACCAAACCAGGCGTCAATCAGGTAAACGCAGCAGTTGGGAGCCTGTCCGACCACCTTCCAGATCGCCTGATAGGCCGCGCACCCCAACTGCCGGTTACGCAGTCGGTCCACCGGCGCGAAACTGGCCATAAACGGTTCTTTCAGGCTGTCCAGCGTCAGCACTGGAAAACCAAACTGCTCCGCCATGGCGCGTGTCAGGGTGCTTTTCCCCGACGCGGGGATGCCGTTGACCAGCACCACCACCTTTTCTGCAGTGTGAGAAGTCATAGGATTTCTATCACCTCCGCCACACTGCTGGCCTGGCGTAACCGCATCAGCGTCTCTTCATCTTCCAATAATGAGACGATGGCGCGAATGCCCTCTTCGATGTGCGCATTGCTGTCGCGCGCGCCGAACATGATCACGATATCGGCTTTGTCACTCCCTTCAAAAGAGATCGGCTCATCCAGCACAATCATGCTGAAGCAATCTTTCAGCACGCCCGTTTCCGGACGCGCATGCGGAATGGCTATCCCTTCCTCAAACACATAATAAGCGCCGTGCGTCAGGGTATTGGCTATCACCGCCTCCGGATAGGAATTCTTCACATATCCACCGCTCACCAACGGTTGTGCGGCCAGCGCGATCACTTCGCGCCAGTCCGTGGCGCTGATCCCCACCTGAATCGCATTCGCTTCTTGCAGCAGTCGCTTAATACTCATACTGCCTCCTTAAATTGATTTGCGAATGGTATTACGCAGTTCATCAATTTTAACGAACAGCGGATCAATTTCCTGACGAAAACGACGGCTTTTCGCAAAGATATTTAATGCACGATTATATTCCAGCATTAATTGTTTTTGCGCATCGACCGCTTGCGGATTAACAGCGAGCTGTTGTTCCAGCTCGCTAATTTTTCCACTGATGGTTTCTGCCTGAAGATCTATTTCTTGTGAATCCTGGCTTTTATTTTCTGAGCCCTTTTTCAAGAATCCAAACATAGCGTCTCCTGCCCCGAATGGCGCCAGGGCACCTCAGGTTTATTACGTCATGAGTGAGTCGTACTTAACGGAACAGTGAAATCTTTTCTACCAGCACATTGGTAACGGCATCATTTGCGGGCACCAGGAAGTTGCGTACGCTGTCATTCACTTTACCTTTTTCAAACGTCTGCTTGCAGTTTGCCACCCACTGCACATTCATTTCCGTGCCGACGTTCACTTTTTCGATACCGCTGCGCACGGCCAGGCGCATGTCTTCATCACTCACGCCCGTACCGCCGTGCAACACCAACGGGGTTTTAGTCGCTTCAGTAATATCGGCCAGACGCTGATGCTGAATATGCGCTTTACCGGTATACAGTCCATGTACAGTACCGATGGAGATGGCCAGCATATCAACGCCTGTTTCATCCACGAAACGCTTAGCATCATCTACGGTGGTAAAGGACGCATCGTTCATTTCGACTTCTTTACCGTCTTCTGAACCCCCGATAGCACCCAGTTCGGCTTCAACCGATACCTGCAATGGGCGCGCCATATCAATCACGCGACGCGTATTGGCAATATTCTCTTCAATTGATAAATGCGAGCCGTCGTACATAATGGAGCTGAATCCGGCGTCCAGTGCCGTTTGAATCGCATCGAGATCTGAACAGTGATCCAAATGCAGGCACGTCGGTACATTACGGCTTTCAGATAATGAGCGAATCGCATCCACTAATAATTTGTGTCCGAGATATTTCGCCGTGCCGGTTGAGATCTGAATCATTAATGGACTGTTGGTTTTCTCTGCTGCTTTAAAAAAGGCCGGTAACATTTCCAGGCAGTGCAAATTAAAGGAACCTAGCGCTTTAAATTCACGTTGTTTAGCCACCTGTAACAGATCGGTAAAGTTATAAAGTTTCATGAAGCTTTTCCTCGTGGGATTTAGGGGATTTTCCGTTAACAAACCAGGCGATCAGAGTGATAAAGACAATAAAGAGTGCGACGAACAACCAGTTGCCCTGGAACGCATGACCCAATACCAGTCCGGTACTGATGACGTCAGAGTCACTGAAGGTCACACCGGTGAAGCCGTAGCTTTCGAGCATCGGTACCAGAATGGCCGGCAAAAAGGTGATAAACAGACCGTGTACAAAGCCGCCAATCATCGCTCCGCGGCGTCCACCCAGCGCGTTACCAAACACGCCAGCGGTGCCACCGGCAAAGAAGTTAGTGAGCAGCCCAGGCAGAATCATCGCCAGACCGAACATGGGGAATACCAGCATACCGACCACGGAACCCAGCGTTGTTGCCAGGAAGCCGACAATCACAGCATTCGGTGCGTAAGGGAACATTACCGGGCAATCGAGTGCCGGTTTGGCATCCGGCACCAGGCGCATAGCGATACCACGGAAGGCTGGCACCAGTTCGTTCAGCAGTAAACGCACACCGCTGTACAACACGAAGACACCCGCAACAAACTGAATCGACTGCATGAAGGCATACATCAGGTAGTTCATGCCGTTGCTGTACTGGCCGATAAATTCTGGGCCTGCTGCCACTGCCGGGATCAGGTACATCGGTACCATCACCACTGCCATCGACAGATAGGTGTCCTGCAGGAACTTGAAGTTGTCTGGCAGCTTGAGATCTTCCGTTGAGCGCGAGCCTTTACCGACCACCTTCGCCACTGCGGCTGTCAACAAGTAGCCAATGGTGCAGAAGTGTCCGAGTGCCACATCATCGGAATCCGTGATTCGGCGCACCACCGGCTGAGCCAGCGCTGGCATCACGACCGCCATAATGCCGCCGAAGATGCCGCCCGTCAGGATCAGCGGTAAACCTGTCAGCCCGGCTTTGTAGCCAATCACCGCGCCGATGGTTGCCATCCACAGCAGCGCCTGCCCGGTGAGGAAGATGTATTTGAACGGCGTCAGACGCGCGATGATGATGTTGACGATAAAGATCACCAACAATGTCAGCGCCACTTCTGATCCCAACTCGCGGCTGGCTAATCCGGCAATGGCGGCCACATCGGTGATATAGCCCTTCATGCCAAAACCGTGGGTGAAGATGGTATTCAGGAAGGTCAGCGTACCGACAATAATGTTGATACCCGCCATCATAATTAAGAAGCCCAGCAGCGTTTTAAAGGTGCCTTCCACCACCTTACCTGCGGATTTTTTCTGCAGTAGCAGACCAATCAGGGCAATAAAGGCGATCAGAATCGATGCCTGCCCTAATAAGTCTTTTACCAGGAAGTTGATCACACTATTCATGGTTAGCAACCTTCAGATTACGTTCTTTCATAAACGCCACGATTTTTTCTTCAATTTCTGCCTTGTCGGTCAGCTTATTGAGAATAATCACCCGTTTGATTTGCTCGGGGCTGGCATCGGCATTCAGGACATCCGCAAAGGCTTTTTGGGTTAGAATCATGTCGGATTTAAAAGCATTGGCTTCTGAAATCGTGGTGTGATCAATATCCGCTTCAATTTCGAGTTTCTTTAATACGGATTTGGCACTCATTTCGATAGCGAAACTGGAGCCCAGACCACATCCACAGACACATAATATTTTCAGCATGGCGTTTTCCTCACAGAATATGCAGTTGTTTAGCAAGTTTGTAATGATGCCCTTCGGTATCAACCAGGCGTTTTTTCATGCTTATAAGATCAATCGGTATCGGTCGATTACTGCCATTAATAATCACCGCTTTGTTGCGCATCCCCGACTGAATACAGCGCGCAACTTCACTGGCCATAATGGTGCCTTGATAAATCTCTTCACAGGTCGGGTCACCACTACGCAAGCCGTAACCGATAATAGTTTTACGAATTCGTACCCCTATTAGCGGCTCAATCTGTTTAATTAAGGTATCAATCGCGCCCTGAAAGCCCGGCGAGTATTCGCGGGTGTAGCCTTCAGAACAGAGGATTACCACACTGTTTTGTGCAGCAAGCCGTTGCGTGATGCGCTCTGCCAACTCTTGTGTTGGGATTTGGCACTCCGGAATCAGCGCAAAATCAGCATTGGATTTAATCGCTGACTGCAGCGTCAATTCACCACAATAACCGCCGAGCAACTCCACCATGAATACGCGACCGGTTAATGCACGGCCGGTATTTCTTAACTTCGAGACTTCTTTCAAGACTTGCTCACAAGCGGTAGAGAAACCAATGGTGTAGTCACTGCCAAAAACATCATTATCAATGGTCATGCCTACACCAAAGCAATTCACGCCGAATTCACTTAATGTATGTAAAAACTGTAATGAGCCATCCCCCCCGGCCATAATTAATACATCAATGCGCAGCGATTTGAGTTGTTTGGCGATCATCTCATACTCAGGGCGAATTAATTTTCGCGTGGTTCGTCCTGATTGCATCACGGGAATGGAAGTGATGGCATAGTCCACCAGATCGCGCTGTGACATTTCCTGATGGCGATTTTCTAATAAACCGGGAATGCCTCCATTAAATAACACCATATCCGCCTGCGTCATACGTGATATCTGAAACACAAAGTTATTTATTCCGGTAACATCGCCACCGCTTATCACTATGCCAATTCTCATTGTCATCACTCCGTATGCTGCGCGTCTGACATTCATTCTTCCGGTGAACGACTTTTCTATTTGCAACAGAGATCACATTTTTGCCATGTATTTCATTCCCTCTGACGTTGACAAGGATTAATAGTCATTGTTTTTTGTGATATTTATCACATTGCAATTCTTACCCATTATTTAACAAAACCAATAAAATCATCCGGTTATATTTATTTCATGGTGTGAAACGCATTTAGCCTGCCATCACGTTTTCGCCTGAGTTTCTTTCGATCTGAATTGTGATTGCCCGCGCATTTTTATCGGTACGCCGACTTTTCCCCACGAAAGATAAAGGGATAATGATTCAGTGCGTTATTTGTTGATCAGTGCCGATGAATGATTGACGTCACGTTTATCTGGCTGTCCAATATCGCAGCAAATAAATGACGAAGAAGAGAAAACATGACCAACTCGCAGGAGATGTTGCGTCAGCTCGCTGGCATAGTGGGCGACAAACAGGTATTGACCCATGCTGATGATAAAGCCTGGTACACCAAAGGATTTCGTGTCGGTCGCGGTGAGGCACTGGCAGTGATATTGCCGCAAAACTTGCTACAACTTTGGCAAAGTCTACAGGTCTGCGTGGCACAGGACGCTATTATCCTGATGCAAGCCTCGAATACCGGTGTGACCGGTGGCTCAACGCCGGATGGCAATGATTATGACCGCGAAGTGGTGATCATCAGTACCCGCCAGCTCAAGGGCGTGCAGGTGATCGATCAGGCGCGTCAGGTCATCGCCTTCCCCGGCACCACCCTGACCGAACTAGAGCACACGCTGCAACCGCTGGGACGCGAACCGCACTCGGTGATTGGTTCCAGCTGCATTGGCGCTTCTGTCGTGGGCGGTATCTGCAACAACTCGGGTGGTTCGCTGATTCGCCGGGGCCCCGCCTTTACTGAAAAATCACTGTTTGCCCGTATTCATGATGATGGGCGCTTAGAAATGGTCAATCATCTGGGTATCGATTTGGGTGAAACGCCGGAAGCAATGCTGAAGAGTCTGACTGAGCAACAGTATCAGACCGGCGACCAGGCAGACTGGGACGGCAAAATCTGGGCCGATGATTACGCCGATCGCTTGCGTGATGTCAACGCTGACTCCCCTGCGCGTTTTAATGGTGATCTGCGCTATTTGCACGACAGTTCTGGCAGCGCGGGTAAAGTGGTGGTGTTTGCGGTGCGCTTGCCCACCTTTGAGGCCAGCGCGGGTAGCGATACCTTCTACATTGGCACAAACGATGAACGCGAATTGGTGGCACTGCGTCGTTTTCTCCTCACCGAGATGAGCGAACTGCCGCTGCAGGCAGAATACATTCATCGCAACGCCTTCGACTTAACCGTGCGGTACGCCAAGCATATGTATCTGGCGATCCGCAAACTCGGCCCGCAGGCTATTCCTAAAATGATGGGCAATAAAGCGAAGTGGGACGTGCGTGTCAGCCATCTGCCTTTCCTGCCGCGTAATTTTGTTGATCGGGCGCTGCAATGCTTTAACCAGCTCACGCCGAGCTTTATTGCCCCGCGCGTCATGGCTTATCGTGATGAATATCAACATCATCTGATGATTAAAGTCGATGCCCAGCAGACCCCTGAATTGCAGACGTTATTGCAGCAGTTCTTTGCCGGGCACAGCGGCGGCTTTTTCCATTGTGATGCCCGGGAAGGCGCAGATGCCTTCCTGGTGCGCTTTGGCGTGGGCGGGTGCACCATCTCTTATTGTGATGCGCTGGGTTATAACCCGAATGAAAGGCTGGTGGCCTTCGACGTGGCGCTACGCCGCAATGATGAGGACTGGCGTTTAACCTTGCCGGATCACTTAGCAGCGCAGGTGCAGGTTGATTCCTGCTGCGGACACTTTTTCTGTTATGTGAATCATCAGGATTATGTGTTGAAGGAAGGGGTCGATGCGAAGGCGTTTAAGGAGGCGGTGAAAGTCTATCTGGCTGAGCGTGGTGCAAAGTATCCGGCTGAGCATAATGTGGGGCATCTCTATCAGGCATCGTGCGAGCATGTGGATCATTGGAAGCAGTTGGATCCGACTAATAGCTGCAACCCTGGCGTGGGTAAAACCAGTAAGAAGAAGTATTGGGGTTAAGGTTACAGGGTAAAAAGGCTTTAGCTGTAGCGGCTTGAGTTATCACGCATCCTGATGCTGTTTGGTGGACAGGATGCGTGATTTTGCGACGTTAATATGCAGTGTGAATTACTTCGCGTACGCTTCGGTAGACAAGGTCAGCGTCACATCATCGTTTACCGCTGGCACATATTTATCCAGTTTGAAGTCCGAACGTTTGATCACGCCTGTAGCATCAAAACCAATCGCCTGCTTCTTCACCATCGGGTGCATGCCCTGTTGATTCAACGTCGCGTGCAGCGTGACCGGCTTAGTGATGCCTTTCAACGTCAGATTACCTTCCACATCAAACTTATTGTCACCCTTCGCCACCACTTTGGTGCTGTGGAACACAGCTGAAGGATATTTAGCCGTATTGAAATATTCCGTACCGAGGAACTCTTTGGTCAGCGCGGGCACATGCGTGTCAATCTGTGAAACCGGCAACGTAACGTCGACGCGCGACTGCTCTGGATGATCCTTATCAAACACCAGCGTACCTTTGCTGTTGGGGATGTCAGCCGTTGGATGGGAAAAACCGAAGTGCGTCCAGGTCACAATAACCGAGGTATGCGCGGGGTCGAGGTCATAATGCATCGCCGCAGCCTGTGAAACGGGTGCATACAAAGCAGCGGCTGCCAACATTGGCAGGATTAAACGGGTAACGTTTTTCACTCAGCGTTCCTTTTAGATCGGGAGAATCTATTGAGTGTCTCGGAATCCCGGGCTGAGGAATAGTGAAGAGATTTGCCCGTGACCTTCAAATATATTCAAAAATATCAGTAGGTAATGGTTTAGTGTGGTGAAAGTTTTTTTGACTGATAGTATTCATAGCCTGTTAACTATGACATCTGTCATAGCAGAAAAAACTGTGGGATTGCGCACACAACACCGCATTATTTGATTGGCGATTCATTCAAGTAGTGTTCAATTAAAAATAGCGGCTTGCCCCGTATTTTGCTATGTTCTCGTTTATATACCTACAATCTGTAATGGAATTATTGATAAGGAAATCAACTTGCACAACGACTACATCATTTCTCAAATCGAGTCAGACAGGTCTCTAGCTCTGCGCTTAGAGAACGCCGTCAAAGGTGTGAGTGAAAATCTTGCAAAACAAATGAGCCAGATTGGCTCTGGTGTGACCCGGCTCAGCTGGTATACGTCATGTTTAACTGATAACTATCTCGACGTGTGTTCTAAATTGAAGGACGAAGATGTTAGATTTTTACTCGGCCTACGGGAAATTTACAAAAGGCAGAGCATTGCAGTTGATATAATACAAATATATGTGGAGCATGAAATAAAAAACCTTAACTCTCATGGTAGAGATAAAATAATTAAAGAGTTAAGCGGGTATGGTAGTCGAATAGCATCCAACTTTGGCTTAAGCAATGGAATTTCCCTATCCATTGCATTAGCTGTAACTCGTGGATTAAATATTTCTGGATTTCATGTCGGAAAATGGACGGCTATACCTGTAATGGCGACAGGGCTTTATGGTGTTGTTCAGGATGCTGCAGAATCAGCTGGAAGATTGAAAATGTTAAATCCATTATTTCATCATGTTCTTTACACTAAAAAATTAGAAATGATGTACTTTATAGTGGAACCGGTTCTTGGCCATGTCATCAAGGATTCATTTTTCGACGAAAATACAGTAATTAAAAATTTAAAACATTTGCTCACCATGTCAGGAAATATGTAATCTTATGAGAAATTTAAAAAGCTTACTAAAAGATTTCCTTTGGATGCAAGTATTTACTGTGATACCCATTATATTTCTGGTGATCATTACATCATTTACCTATGACAGATGGCCTGAGAAAACCTGGGCTACGTTAGCAATAAGTACATTTATACTGTATGGAATATTGATTTTCCTCGCTAAGAAATTTTGGAAGTAACTTCGGACTATAAGGCGTTACGTGGCTGCATTGGGCGGAGAGATAAGTATTGATGTGACTTTGCCTAACGGTAAGCACATCGCTTTTCAACTTTGATTAACGAGTATTCGCCAGCGGCGGCGTTCGCGCATTAAGCGGGTATGAAGCTGCTGGATAAGGGGCAGTGTCAGGGATGCAACCGCATCGCGCGTGAGGGTCGGCAATCCCTGCTGTTGTCGTAACCCCTGCAGTGCGACTTCCGCGTTATCGCTGGCATCGCACTGTTCGCGCAGTGTGGCTTGCCAGGCCGCTAAGGTTTGCGGCGTGATAATATCTAGCTCTGCCACGATTTCGCGTAAAAAGCGTTTGCAGTGTCCAAGCAGCGTTTGCCATGGAATCTGTGGCGACTGCAGTGCCAGCATTAGCCCATCGACATCCGCCACGCGCTGGTAGCGTGCCGACACCACATAGCCAATTTGCTGATCGACCCGTAATCGCTGGAAAAAGCGCGGTTCCAGCAACAACGACAGCGCGCGCAGTGCGGCTAATTGCCTGTCATCAGCTAGCGGCAGCGGAATAAACAGCAACAGCGCCTGATCGCCTCCGGTACAAGGGACCGGCTTAATGCCCCGCTGCAAGCGCGGCGGCTGTGCACCGCTTACTAAATCAGGCGTGAAGTCGCTGAGCAGATGCGATACTCGCTGATGCAATGACGTGTGCTTACCGCACCATGCTGCCAGCCATCGAGTGTCACCGGCCGGGGCAATCAATTGAGCGGGCAAGGCGGCAAGAAGCTGCCGAATCACAATCGTTTGGGCATGCGGCAGCGGTTTTGGCTGGGGCGTCAGGTTCAGTGCCTCAAGTGCATGATGCACAGCCAGCAAAGCGTGTGACTCACAGACAGGCTGATTCAGCACCAACTGCCAGACCCCCTGCTTCTGCTGCCAACTGCCACTTCCTCCAGCATGCCGCAACGCCGCCAGCACTGGACGCAGCCGGGTTTGCCGGGCCTGCGCTTCGGCATCACTCATCGTGTGATAAAAAGCGGGTCGCAACAGCAAGGTTTCAACCTGTTGCCGGGGCGCAAAACGCGGCAGCGGCATTGCTATCGGTGATAACAGTGGCAATACGGCCGGTTGCGCAGTGGGATAGAAAAAGAATGCCGGCGTTGAGAATGTGCTCGGACTTTGCGGCAGCCCTTTTTTGCGCAGCAGCGTGAAACCTTGCGTCTGGACGCTTTCTGGCGAGTCCAGTTGCTGCTGAGTAAGCAAGCGTGAGCAAGGCGCCTGCGCCAATGCGGCGATAAAAGCACTGAAACCCTGCGGCACATAATCGGCAGGCGCAAAGCCCAGCGCCCGGCCACGCAACTGCTCCAGTGGCGACAAGCAGGCAAAATCATGCCGTGCCAGCTGCGCATAATGCTGCTGTTGCTCCGAAGAGCAGAGTTTGATGGCGTCTAAATGCTGCCAGAAGCAGTGTTCAATGTGATGAGCCTGCTCCGCACTGATTTTAGGCCCGCTAAAGCGCAGTGCTAGCCAACCGTGTTGCGCATCCTGCCACAGCCATTGTCCCTGCAGCGTATCGCATAATTCAGCCTCTCTGAGCGCGCTCAGCAGGCTGCCCGGTGCCTCATCTTGCCAGAACACGCTGAGCAAGGTGACATTGTCACGTAAAGTCCGTTCATCGCCGGATAACATCAACGTCAGCCAGAAGCTTTCATCACCTGCCAGCAGCAACATCACGTCGCCGGGAGGCTGTGTGAGTGTGAGATTTGAAGGTAAGATTTTTGCCGAGCTGATCGAAGAAAAATGCAGCGCCAGTTCCGCCAGCTCATCTAACGATTGCGGTCCCTGCAACCACAACTCCATGGCATTCGCGTGATAAAAGCGCTGATGGAAGACGCGCAACGCAACCTGCAATGAAGTGACATTGTCACCAAAAACCTGCTGATTGCCGACGCGAAAACGTTGAAATGCCCCGCCCAACCTATCCACCAGCGCCGTTTCGCAAAGCGTGTCGGCATGCTGTTGCAGAAGTTGACATTCCGCATCAATCACCGCCACTTCCTGCCGAATAGCCTGCTGGCTTAACAGTGGTGCGGCGATCATATCGCTCAACCGCTGCACACCCTCAGACAGGTTCGTTGCGGGAAGCTGGAAAAAAAAGGCGCTGTGGCTAAGTTGCGTGGTGGCGTTGACCTGCCCGCCGAGCTGTTGCACCCACGGCATCAGGCGCTCGCTATCTTTAAAACGCTCGCTGCCGCAAAACAAAAGGTGCTCCAGCAAATGCGCCAGACCCGGCCAGCGGTCGGGTTCATTCAGACTGCCCGCCTGCACGCGAATCAGGGCTGCAGCGTCGCGCGCATCGGCCTGATGATGCAGGTGGCAACGCAGGCCATTGGCTAACACCAGCTGGCGAGAGGTCATCAGGTGACTCGCTGCTTGAAGATCAGTTCAGAGTTGGAGCGATTGCGGAACTGAAGCTGGGCGATTTTGATATCGCTGCAGGTGGCTTCGCGGCGCGCTTCCAGGATCTTACCGTGATGGGGTGACTTACTGCACACCGGATCGGTATTATCCGCATTGCCGGTCAGCATGTAGGCCTGGCAACGGCAACCACCGAAGTCTTTCTCTTTCTCATCACAGGAGCGGCACGGCTCCGGCATCCAGTCATAGCCGCGATAACGGTTAAAACCAAACGAATTGTACCAGATGTCTTCCAGACTGTGCTCAAGCACTGATGGGAACTCAACCGGTAACTGGCGTGCGCTGTGGCAAGGTAACGCCGTACCTTCCGGTGTCACACTGAGGAAAATCGAACCCCAACCGCCCATACAAGGCTTTGGCCGCTCTTCGTAATAATCCGGCGTGACGAACAGCAGATTCGTGAGGTTACCGGTTTCGCTCATTCGCTCACGGTACTCCGCCACTACCGATTCGGCATGGGCAATCTGTTCCCTCGTCGGCAATAAGCCCTGGCGGTTAAGATGCGCCCAACCATAGAACTGGCAGGTTGCCAGTTCCACGTCGTCCGCTTCCAGCTCAATGCACAGGTCGATGATCTTATCGATCTGGTCGATATTATGTCGATGCAGCACGAAGTTCAGCACCATCGGATAGCCGTGCGCTTTAACCGCTTTCGCCATCTCCAGCTTCTGCTGGAAAGCTTTTTTCGAACCGGCCAGCGCGGCATTGAGGGTTTCATCACTCGCCTGGAAGCTAATCTGAATATGATCCAGACCCGCATCCGCGAAAGCGTCGAGTTTTTTCGCCGTCAGACCGATACCGGAAGTAATCAGGTTGGTGTAGAAACCGAGATCGCGCGCTGCCTTGATCAACTCGGGCAGATCTTTCCGCGTCAGCGGTTCGCCGCCCGAGAAGCCCATCTGCACACTGCCCATGGCGCGCGCCTGACGGAACACCCCGATCCACTGCTCAGTCGTCAGCTCTTTCTCCTGTTGCGAGAAGTCGAGCGGATTCGAGCAGTATGGGCACTGCAGCGGGCAGCGATAAGTCAGCTCAGCCAGCAGCCACAGCGGCGGCGTGGCGGTTTTATTCAGGTTCACGACACTGGATCCATTTCTGTTCTACGGCGGATTGCAGGAATTCCTTCACGTCATCATCCACGCCACCCGCTTCCGGGAAACGGCTGTTGAGAATGGCGATGATGGCGGCCACATCCTGTTTGCCGGTGACCAGTTCAAGGATCGCCGTCGCGGTTTCATTCAGCTTCGCCATGCCTTCGGGATACAGCACCACATGGCTATCCTGCGCCGCTTCCCACTGCATGCGATAGCCACGACGGAAGGCGGGAATCAGATTATCTTTTATCATGTTACACCAGTCTTGTGCTGTGCCAGGACACCTGATCGGTGACCGTGTGATAAGGCGGGCGTTGCAGAGAATACGCCATGGTCATGGCATCCAGCAGCGTCCAGAGAATATCGAGTTTGAACTGCAGAATTTCCAGCATGCGGTTCTGCTGCTCAGCAGTGGTGAACACTTCCAGCGCCAGCGCCAACCCGTGCTCCACATCGCGGTTTGCCTGGCTCAGGCGGCTGCGGAAATAGAAGTAACCCTCTTCTTTGATCCACGGATAGTGTTGCGGCCAGCTGTCGAGGCGCGACTGGTGGATTTGCGGTGCAAACAGTTCAGTTAATGAGCTACAGGCTGCTTCCTGCCAGTTGGCGCGACGGGCGAAGTTAACGTAGGCATCCACGGCAAAACGCACACCCGGCAGTACCAGTTTCTCAGACAGCAGGACTTCACGATCCAATCCCACCGCTTCACCCAGTTGCAGCCAGGCTTCAATACCGCCTTCCTGATCGTTGCTGCCGTCATGATCGAGAATGCGCTGCACCCATTTACGGCGGGTTGCGGGATCCGGGCAGTTCGACATGATCGCCGCATCTTTCAGGGGAATATTGGTCTGGTAATAGAAGCGGTTCGCGACCCAGCCCTGAATCTGTTCACGCGTCGCTTCACCATTATGCATCGCGATATGGTATGGATGATGAATGTGGTAAAACGCGCCTTTGGCACGCAGCGCCTGCTCAAACTCTTGAGGCGATAAGGCTTCGGTGATAATCACGATGCGCTCTCCTGCAGATGAATCGCCATCCCGTCCCAGCTCACTTCAATGCCCTGCTGCGTCAGATACTGACGCTGCGGCGACTGCTCGTTGAGGATCGGATTGGTGTTATTAATATGAATTAAGATTTTGCGTTTTGCCGGCAATGCAGCCAGCAGCGCCATCAGGCCATGCTCTTCCGCGAGGGCCAGATGCCCCATCGCTTTGCCGGTGTTTTTACCGACGCCAGTGGCGAGCAACTCATTGTCCTGCCAGACGGTGCCGTCAATTAACAGGCAATCGGCTTTCTCCAGCCACGGCATGATCACCGCATCGGGCTCGCCCAGACCTGGCGCATACAGCAGGGTCTGGCCATTGGCGGTGTTCTCAATAAATAGAGCGACGTTGTGGCCCGGTAACGGACGATCGCGATACGGCGAGTATGGCGGCGCGTTGCTGAGAATAGGAATCGCGGTGAACTGCAGATTACGACATACATCGACGCGGAACGGTTCGAGTGGCGTAAGACCATGATGCTGCAGCCCGCCATTCCAGTGCTGCAACATGGTAAAAATCGGGAAACCGCTGGTGAGATCGGCATGCACCTCGGGCGTGCACCACACCTGATGCGGGCAGCCTTCGCGCAGACTGAGTAAACCGGTAGTGTGATCGATCTGACTGTCGGTAAGAATGATGCTGCCAATCGCCGTGCCGCGCAGCACCCCTTTTTTATTTAGCTCGGGTGTGTGGGCGATCTGCTGGCTGATATCTGGCGATGCGTTACACAGCACCCAATCTTCGCCGTTGTCACTGACAATGATCGAGGATTGCGTCCGCGCCTGAGCCTGAATCGTACCGTTGCGCAGGCCGCTGCAATTGGCGCAGTTACAGTTCCACTGCGGAAAGCCGCCGCCTGCCGCTGAACCGAGCACTTTAATAAACATGAGAGATAACCAGAATGAAAAATAAAATGCCCGCACGAATGGCGGGCAGAAAGTCTTAGCGGTTGGAGATGTACAGAGTCACTTCCAGGCCCAGACGCAGGTCAACAAATTCAGGTTTTTTCCACATAACTTTCTTCCTCAAAACAAATAACGCAGAGCAGGCTCTGCTGGAAATGCTTGCACCAGTAAACGAATTTTCTGGCAGCAAGGCACGACGCGGGCTGATGTTGCGCCAATGTAGCGGGCAGATCAACCCTGATTCGGTAAGGGAATTGTGCTAATCCTGCCAAATCTGTTGCAGGACGCGCAGCCAGTTCCCCCAGGCAAACTGCTCAATCATGACTTGATCATAGCCGAGCGACGTGAGCAGCGCATAGAGATGCGGTAGCCCTGAAACATCTTTCAACGCATCGGGCACGCTAATGCCGTCGAAATCCGAACCAAATGCTACGTTTTCTGGCCCCATTATTTCAACTAAATGATCCAGATGTTTAACAATTTCAATCAATGGCGTATCACTATCGCGCTTGCCATCCGGCCGTAAGAAAGCGTTACCAAAATTAATCCCTACCACTCCGCCACGATCGCGAATGGCACGCAGTTGATCGTCAGTCAGGTTACGCGGCTGGGCGCAAAGCGCGTGCACGTTAGAGTGGCTGGCCACCAGCGGTGCCGTTGAGAGCCGTGCAGTGTCCCAAAACGCTTTCTCATTCATGTGCGACACGTCAATCATCATGTGATGGCGATTGGCAGCAAGGATCAACTGCTCACCGGCGGAGGTCAGGCCCGGTCCGGTGTCTGGCGAATGCGGGAAAGCACCGTTTACTCCCTCACCAAATCGGTTAGGTAAGTTCCAGAAAGGCCCGATGCTGCGCACACCTGCCTGATAAAAGGCATGCAGATCTTCGCCATCGGCATCGAATCCATCCGCCCCTTCAATATGCGCGACCATCGCCAGCACGCCATCCTGGCGACAGCTGGCAATATCCGAAGCCGTCAGGCATAAGCGGGCGCGCCCGCCGGACTGCGCTGCCAGCGTCTTGAGGATGTCGAGTTGCTGCCAGATAATATCCAGCGGCTGCCACTGCTCGTTTGCACGTTGTGGTGCCACTTCGTTGATGTAACGTTGCGGCGGGACAAACAGCGCAAAGAGCCCACCGGCAAAACCACCCTGCTGCATACGTGGAAAATCCAGATGCCCTTTCTCAATGCCAGAAAAAAAGGCGCCAGCGGGATCGTCACGATGATGCAGCCACAGATTAAGCAGCAGGTCGTTATGACCATCGAAGGTTTTAAATAACATAGGGGATCACACAGCGAGATATATAGGCGCTATGCTACTCGCGCCCGGTTGATTCGCCAAACAAAGGGGCACAAAGCGTTAGTTTTGTGCAACCTTTAGGCCATGATAAAAGGTGGGTTTGACGTCGAGATGCTGCTTAATCAGGCCCTGTTTTTGATAAAAATCGGCGGTGTCCTGCTGCTGCGCAATGGTGGCGTCATCAATGGTTTGCCAATGCGACTGGCGGCGTGCAAAGGACTTCGCCGCGGCTTCTTTCGGGAAGCCGATGATTTTCGCCAGCGTGGTGGAGTACGCATCAACATGGCTGTTCGCCCAGCGATCCGCCGCCGCAAGGCGATTAACGTAATCCTGCAGCGCTGCACGTTTGGCCTCGTCATTGATTGCCGCATCGGTGGCCGCGAGGAAGCTGTTGCCGCTGGAGAGGCCAACGCCATTGATCAGCACACGTCCAGTATGCGTGACTTCCGCCAGCGCGGTATAAGGATCCCAGGTTGACCAGGCATCTACCGATCCATTGGCTAATGCGATGCGCGCATCGGCGGGTGTCAGGAAACGAAAGTTGGCGTCCTTATCCGTCAAACCGGCCTTTTCCAGTGCTTTCAGCGCTTCAAAATGGCCGATGGATCCACGCCCGGTGGCAATATTTTTCCCTTTGAGATCGGCCACGGTTTTAATTTTTGAATCCGGGCTAACCAATACCGCTAAGCCTTCAGGCACAGATTTACTTACCGCCACCGCTTTCACCTGCGAACCGGCCGCCAGCGAGAACAGCAGCGGCGCATCACCAATAATACCCGCATCGACGGCGCCCGCATTCAGTGCCTCCGCCAGCGGTGCCGCTGCCGGGAACTCCGCCCATTCGATTTTATAATTGAGATTATTGAGCTGCTGCGCCGCTTCCATCTCGGCATGCATATTGCCCTTCTGGTCGGCAATGCGCAGTGTGACGGTTTCCGCCGCAGCGGTTCCACTGGCAAGCATCACTAACAGGGCTAAAGCTTTTCTTTTCATTCTATTTTCTCTTATAGCGCAAAACCCCAGACTACCCTGTTGTGCTAAAAGCCCAGATGCCGATTTCGTCTGAGGAAAATCATCCTGCGCATAAGCAGCACAACGCTTTTGGCCGTCGATTCTCATCATCCCACATTTGTTGTGAACGGTTGGGATAGCGAGGGTTCACAGAATGTGGGCCCGGCTGCTGCGGCAACTTCGCAACGAAATGTCAGTTACGCAATGTGGCTTGTCAGTTATGCGTGAGCAGCGTGCGGCGATGTGGTCCAGACTGAGTACAGACCCATAAGGAGAACCTCATGCTGAACCACCCTGCTGAAAAATACCGCCCCTTTCCGGTGATTGAGTTGCCTGACCGTCAGTGGCCCTCGCGCCAGCTCACCCAGGCACCGCGCTGGCTGTCCACCGATCTGCGTGACGGCAACCAGGCGCTGGCGACACCCATGGACAGCGCCCGCAAGCTGGAGTTTTGGCAGCTGTTACTGCGCTGCGGCTTCAAAGAGATTGAAGTGGCGTTTCCTGCCGCCTCACAAACTGATTTCGACTTTGTACGCCTGCTGATTGAGCAGCATCATATTCCGCAAGGCGTTGCGATTCAGGTACTGACGCAAGCACGCAGCGATCTGATTGATCGCACCTTTGAAGCCCTGCGCGGCGCACCGCAGGCGATTATTCATATGTACAACGCCACGGCACCGTTGTTCCGCGAACGCGTATTCCGCCAGAGCAAAGCAGAGATCATTGAGCTGGCCTGCGCTGGGGCACGGCAAATCCGCGCCCAATGTGAAGCACAAAACGACACCGCCTGGACCTTCCAGTATTCACCTGAAACGTTCTGCTTTACCGAACCTGAATTCGCGCTGGAGATTTGTGAAGCAGTCGCAGCGATCTGGCAGCCGGGGCCTGAACGCCCGATGATTATTAACCTGCCCGCCACGGTGGAAGTGAATACTCCGAACGTGTATGCGGATCAGATTGAGTATTTCTGCCGCCACTTTAGCCAGCGATCGCAGGTGGCGATTTGCGTGCATCCGCATAACGATCGCGGCACCGGCGTGGCCTGCGCCGAACTGGCGATACTGGCCGGAGCCGATCGCGTTGAAGGCTGTTTGTTCGGTAATGGTGAGCGCACTGGCAATGTCGATATCGTGACGCTGGCTCTGAATTTATATACTCAGGGCGTAGCGCCGGAACTCGATTTCAGCGATATCCAGCAGGTGCTGGAAGTGGTGACACGCTGCAACCAGTTGCCGGTGCATCCGCGCCATCCGTACGCTGGTGAGTTGGTGTTTACCGCGTTTTCGGGTTCGCATCAGGATGCGATTCGTAAGGGCTTTGCCGAACGCAATGAGCGTCAGGAGGCGATCTGGCAAATGCCGTATCTGCCACTTGATCCGATCGACATCGGTTGCAGCTACGAAGCGGTGATTCGCGTCAACAGTCAGTCCGGTAAAGGCGGTGCCGCCTGGCTGCTGGAGCAAAACCATGGCCTGCAGTTACCGCGCGGGTTGCAGCAGGAGTTCAGCCGCATTGTGCAGCAGCAAACCGATGCTCACGGACAGGAGATGACGCATCACGCACTGTGGCAACTGTTCTGCCAGCATTACGGCTTAACGCAGCCTGCACGCCGCTTGCTGGACGCGGAAAGCCATAGCGATGAGAAAGGTGAAACACGATTTAAAGCGCGCCTGCAGGATGGCGGACAAACGCTGACGCTGGAAGGCAAAGGCAACGGACTGCTGTCGGCGGCGGTCGCGGCACTGCGTCAGCGCTATGATCTGGCAATCAGCATTGAGGATTACCACGAGCATACGCTGGGTAAACGCAGTGATAGCCGCTCTGTTACCTATATTAGCTGTACCAATGCACGCGGCGAACGTGCCTGGGGTGTGGGCATCGATAATGATGTGACACGCGCCTCATTACAGGCGCTACTCAACGCAGCCCACGCTTTTCTGCCGCAGGAAAGTAGTTTGCCGGTGTAACGCCGAGCACGCGGCGGAACATCGCACTGAAGGCGCTCGGGCTGTCATAACCGAGTTCGAGCGCCACCGTTAACACCGTTTCGCCCTGCGCCAGCCGCGCCAGCGCCACGCTGAGGCGTGCGCGGCGCACCCAATCGCTGAACTGCAAGCCCGTTTCGCGGTTAAAATGACGCGCCAGCGTGCGTTCAGCGACACAGAGTTCGCTGGCCGCTCTCGCGAGTGTCCAGCTCTCGCCCGGTTGCTGATGAATTTGCTGGCACAGTGCACGCATCCGCTCACTTTCCGGCCACGGCAGGCCGAAGGGCAGCACATCCATTACGCGAATTTCATCGAGAATCAATTCATAAATGCGTTCCGCACGACTGCCAGAGGCGTAAGCGTCCGGCAATGCCAGAGCACTGACGATCAGCTCTCGCAGTAGCGGGGAAATCTGCACCACCTGACAACTGGCAGGCAGATCCGCTCGTGCGAGCGGATCGACAAACAGCGTGCGTGCCGCCACGGCACCCACAATCTGCAGTGCATGCCCGGTGCCCGCCGGTAACCACACGCCACGACTCGGCGGCACAATCCAGCTGCCCTGCCGGGTTTCGACTTTCACTACGCCGCTTAAGGTATGGATCAACTGTGCACAATCGTGGTGATGCCATGACTCAGCATCACCGTGCACATAATCGTGCGCATAAGGCACCAGCGGACGCTGGCTAAAATCGAAGTTGAGGCGCTGGCTCATTTAGCGCTTCAGGTATTGGTAAACCGCCGCCAGGTCCTGCTCGCCGTAACCGGCATCGACCGCCTGCTGCCAGACATCGACGATGTTCTCCAGCGCGGACAGTTTGGTCTCACCCGCAGCATCCAGTGCCAGTCTGGCATCTTTCAAGGCCCACACCAGATGCATCTGCGGGGTGAAATCACCACTGGCGATCATACCCAGTTTCATTTTGGCGTACGGGGCTGCCAGCGGGCCACCATCCAGCACTTTCCACAGATCGTCGGTGCTGAAACCAAACTGCTCCGCCAGGCGTGTACTCTCCGCCAGACTTTGCATCAGGCCAATCAGCCAGCTGTTGACCACCAGTTTCATACGCGAGCTGGCACCCGCCTCACCCAGCCACTGTGTGCCTTTTCCAATTGCAGCAAACACCTGCTCAGCGGCCTGCGCTTTGCTTTGATCGCCGCTGGCCATCACCAGAATCTGCGCATTTTCGGCAGGCGCTTTGGTACCGGAAACCGGCGCATCGATAAAGAGCACGTCCGGACGTGCGTGTTGCAGGTCGGCAATCAGCGCATCAGTCGCTTCCACGCCAATAGTCCCCATCTGGCAGACGGTCGCGCCCTGCCTCAGTGCGCTGCTCGCTTCGGTCAGGGTCTGGCGCGTGGTGTCGCCGTCAGACAGCATGGCGATCACCACATCTGCGCCTTCCACCGCCTGTGCCGCGCTGTCGCTAAGCTGCAAACCAGCATCCAGCAGGTCTTCACCTTTGGCACGCGTGCGATTCCAGCCACGCACCACGAACCCTTTTTTCAGTAAGTTGGCGGCAAAAGCGTGCCCCATTGCGCCTAAACCTAATACCGCGACAACCGGTTGCTGACTCATCTTGATTCCCTTTTATGCATTCAGACAAAACAGTCAGACTGACAGAAATTTCTGCGCGCAGCCAGGCGAGAGGTGCGCCGAAAGGCATTTTTTAATCTCAACCCCGACAAGGCACAGGGTTAATCAGCATGCTTTTAAACAACCCTGGGCGCTTTCTGGCGAGTAGGATGGGATAACGATTTACCGGGTTAATTTTATCATTGCGGCAATGACACAAGAATTCGTATTCATCGCTATTCGATTATTGGAAAAAGTTCGCATATGATAAATGGGAAACTAACACTCTATAAATAATTACCGATGTCATCAGAAAACCAAAGTTTAAAAGTCACTCGAGAACGTGGAAGACCCCGAGTCTTCGATATGGACGACGTTTTAGATAAAGCAATGATAGTATTCAGAAAGAAAGGTTATCACGCTTCATCAATAGCCGACCTGGGCGAAGCCATGAGTTTAACGGCTGGAAGTATATATAAGGCGTTTACTGATAAGCGCACCCTTTTTTTGCGGGTATTTGAACGCTACATTGCCCTCCGTAATGCCGATTTACGTCAGCGGTTGCAACATTTCCCGGATGGCAGATCGCGGATTGAGGAATTACTGCAATTTTATTTAGACTCTGCGGTTGAGATTGAAGGGCGTAGAGGTTGTTTGGTTGTTGGGAGCACGGTTGAACTGCAAACGCTGGATGAAGAACTTTCAGCGTTAGTCAGGCAGGCCGTGTTGCGTAATCAAAACTTTCTCGTTTCGCTTATTATTGAAGGCCAGAAAGACGGATCTATTTCCTCTCAACTGGATGCTGAAACTGCGGCAGGCTTATTGCTGTGCGTGGCATTCGGCATGCGTGTGGTAGGTAAAGTTCAGGATGTGACTAATGGGAAAAAAACCATTACTATGGTGATGAAGGTTCTGGAATGATTCATTTGCCATATTAGGAAATAGTCATTTCCTAATTAAATTTAATCATAGCGCTCTCCTGACGCCTGTGATCCCTAAGAGGAATTGATATGTGCATCAATGATGTAGCGAAGAATCACAGAATGGCTATGGAGCAGGATGTGGCACCTCCAAAAGATATTTCAGAAGAGGAAGCCCTGGGGCGCGTTGTGGGCGAAATTTTAAGCGCGGGAAAAACGCTCAGTCGTAAAACACTGTGTTTTGAATTGCTCAAAAAGCTGGATGAAGCTGAAGAATCATCAGTTAAAAGGCACTATTCAAATATTTTTAAGAAATTATTGTCTTGTTAGCTTATAAATAAAAAGCGCATCCGTTTGATTGCTTTTAATATCTCTATTTTGAGCAATCATCGTTTCGTGTCGCCGACATCCTTTTTGTATTCGATAACATCATGAGCCAGTGCTTGCCGTTACGCTTATTCTTCTCGTTTCTGTATAAGAAACATCTCAATCATGGCTCAAACAAAGTAATAGGGAATAATCTGCTTTCCCCAGCGCAGAAAAAAAACAAAATCACCTCCTCATCAGATAAGAATTAATTATGTTTTTAAGTCATGAGGATAATAAAAATGAAAGACCCTATACAGCGTCGCATCCCGTCAAATTTGTCGCGCATTGAATTATCTGAACAGTGGCAAATCACTTACTGGACGCTCACTCTGCATACGACTCAGGAAAGACTTACCCGGGCGGTGCGAGAAGTAGGATCAGAGACCGAAGCTGTTCGCCGATGGCTCACTGAGCATCCTCCTGCCCGACAACCTCAGTCTTATTAAGGTGATAGGCCATCGTCATGACACTGGCGGGATAGACGCATAAGGACAACGTGAGCGCAGTTTCATTATCGTTATGGCTTATGAATCCATCCGGCAGCCGCTCAGTCGTTTGCGTTGTCCCTGTTCAGCCCATAGCCAACAAAATAGCCATGAGTCAACGGCCTTTACACATCAAACGTCACAGCCCTCTCCCTGCCTGAGGTATAAAACGCTAATAACAGCATTTATTTAATATAATGCGTGAAAATGTAATACCATTTATCGGCAAAACTATTAACATATGCGCGATTAATGTTCCATTTGGTTCATTCCACGTCTTTTATACGGTCTTTCATAATGAAAATTGCTTTACTGCGACAGGCACCGTTGCTGATGCTGCCTGCATTATTCCCTTTGCAATTGATGGCGGCGGATAATGCCAGCAATACCATGGTCGTCAGTGCCGCGCCCGCGGACACCGGTTTGTCAGAGCTGGATACGCCCGCGGCGGTGAGTGTGGTGTCTGGCGAGGATATGCGTCATGCAGCACCACGCGTCAACCTCTCGGAAAACCTCGCCAGCGTGCCGGGCATGCAGATTCAGAACCGTCAAAATTATGCGCAGGATTTACAAATTTCCGTGCGCGGATTTGGCTCGCGATCAACCTTTGGCCTGCGCGGTATCCGTCTGTATGTCGACGGTATTCCCGCCACGATGCCAGATGGTCAGGGACAAACCTCAAATATCGACATTGGTTCGATTGATCACGTTGAAGTACTGCGCGGCCCCTTCTCAGCCCTGTACGGCAACTCGTCGGGCGGTGTCATTAATGTTGAAACCCAAACCGGTCAGCAACCCACCACGCTGGAAGCCAGCACCTGGTACGGTAGCTACGGCAGCTGGCGCAACAGCGTCAAAGCCAGCGGTGCCACCGGTGATGGCACGCACGCCGGTGACGTGAATTACACCGTGTCGGCCTCGCGCTTTACCACCCATGGCTATCGCGATCACAGCTCGGCAGAGAAAAACCTCGGTAACGCCAAACTCGGTGTGCGCATTGATGATGTCAGCACCCTGACGCTACTGTTTAACAGCGTTCACGTGGATGCGCAGGATCCCGGCGGTTTGACCGAGGCGCAATGGAAAGATAATCCGCGTCAGGTTGCAAGTAACGTGACGCTTTACAACGCGCGCAAAACCGTCGACCAAACGCAGGCTGGGCTGCACTATCAGCGCCAGATGAGCGAGAATGACGATCTCAGCGTGATGATGTACGCCGGTGAGCGTGAAACCACGCAGTATCAATCGATTCCGATGGCGACCCAGCTGAAAGCAGGCTATCCCGGCGGCGTGATTTCGCTGGCTCGCCACTATCAGGGGATTGATACGCGCTGGACCCATCGCGATACCGTGTTCACCCTTCCTGTGACGCTGACCGCCGGTCTCGACTATGAAACCATGACCGAAAAGCGTAAGGGTTATCAGAATTTCACCACCAGCAATGGCGTGACGGATTACGGCGTGCAGGGTGATATGCGCCGCAATGAACGCAACCTGATGTGGAACCTCGATCCTTATCTGCAAACGGCGTGGCAGTTCACCGATAAGTGGTCACTGGATGCTGGTGTGCGTTTGAGCACGGTGAATTTCGACTCCAACGATTATTACGTCACTTCCAGCGATCCCGATGACAGCGGTAATCGACGTTATCACCGCTGGCTGCCTGTCGCCTCACTGAAATATGCGATTGATAATAGCTGGAATGCCTATGTGTCTGCGGGCCGTGGCTTTGAAACGCCTACGCTAAATGAGTTGTCTTATCGCTCAGCCGATCAGTCTGGCCTGAACCTCAATCTGAAGCCGGCGACCAGCGATACGGTTGAGCTGGGCACTAAAAAGCGTATCGGTAACGGTTTAATTACCGCCGCCGTGTTCCAGACCGATACCAAAAACGAAATCGTCTCTGACAGCAGCTATGAAGGTCGCACCAGTTATAAAAATGCCGGTGAAACCCGTCGTCGCGGGCTGGAGTTGGGTCTGGATCAGGAGTTTGGTTATGACTGGCACCTGAAAGCGGCGTGGACCTTGCTGGATGCGCGCTATCGCTCTAACGCCTGTGGCACTGAAAGCTGTGACGGCAACCGTATTCCAGGCATCGCACGTAATATGGCCTATGCCGGGTTAGCCTATGCGCCGGATCATGGCTGGTATGCCGGCGGTGATGTGCGCTACATGAGCGACATTGCAGCGGACGATGAAAATGATGTCAAAGCACCCTCTTATACCGTATTTGGCCTGAACTCGGGTTATAAGTGGCTGGTACAGAACTGGACGCTGGACTTGTTTGGTCGCGTGGATAACCTGTTTGACCGCACCTATGTGGGTTCAGTGATCGTCAATGAGAGCAACGGTCGCTATTACGAGCCGGCGCCAGGACGCAACTACAGTGTTGGTCTGACGGTAAGTTATGCGTTTCAGTAACTGACATCGCGCCTGATAAAAAGCCCTGCAACCTTATTCGGATTGCAGGGCTTTTTTTATGCCGTTTTGACAATGCGCATGCAGTGCATGAGCATGCCTGACCAGTCGTTTTACTTCAGCAGAGCCAGCACGTCGGTGGTTGAGCCGGTTTCGCCCAGACGCGGGAAGATACGCTCAACGCTGTTTTGGTGGGTATCAGCGTTCAGACAGGTCATCGCATCTGTTGCCAGCGTGACGTTGTAACCTAGCTCGTAAGCCTGACGCGCAGTGGATTCCACGCCAATGCTGGTGGCGATACCGCACACCACCACCTGAGTGATACCACGCTGCTGCAACTGATCGTGCAGATCCGTATTGTGGAAACCACCCCAGGTCTTTTTCGTCACGGCAATTTCATCGGCTTTCAGCGCCATTTCCGGTACCAGCACAGCCCAGTCGGCTGGCAGTTCGCCACTATGACGCGCCTGCTCGTTACGGCCTGGTGCGCCACCGGCGACATTTACTTTCACCACCGGCAGGTTTTTGTCATGAAACGCCTTAACCAGCTGTGCACAACGCTCAACCACGACATCGGCTGACAAAGGCGCAACAGGAAGACGGACAATACCGTGCTGCAGGTCAATCACAATCAGGGCGGTTTTTGCGTCTAAGGTCGTTAAAGCCATGGGAATTCCTCTCAGGATTATTGGTCGGCAATACGTTGCAGTAAGGGAATAGCGGCCATTAAAATTTTCTGCTCCGCACTATTAAGCGTGGTTGCCATGCTTTGGAGTAGCCAGTCATCACGTTGTGCACGATTGGCGGCGATCAGCCTCAGGCAGCTTTCGGTCGGTAGATAGCGGGTTTTACGGCCGTCCAGCGGATCGGCTTCCCCTTTCACTAACCCCTGCGCCTGCAAGCTGGCAACGGTCGCACCCATCGACTGGCTGCGCACGCCTTCTAACCCGGCCAGTTCAGTTACTGTCATTGCGCCATCGCGCACCAGATATCCCAACACAGAAACCTGCGGCCAGGTAAGATCGCCCGGTGGGGCCGATTCGCGCAGACGTCGCGCCAGTTTGCCATTCACGCTGCGTAGAGTCGCAGCCGCGCTATTCAGGTCGCTCATGGCACCTTCTCCTTACTGATGAAGCGCGAGTATATAAATACGAAGGCAAACTGTGTAGTTTACCTTCGTATCAATTTGTAATTGGCACTCACGGCCGCTTGATGTAATGAATCAAACTGTGAAAACGCAGAGGTGTGCTGAGGGGATTGCGATAACTGTGCGCGACATCCGCCGCAAACTGGTGCGCTTCGCCGTTGAGCAGACGACGCCAGGTTCCCTCCACGCACAGCAGCAGCTCACCTTCCAGCACCACCACCTGCTCAATCACGCCACTTTCGTGTGCGGAAGAGTCGCTTTGTGCACCGCCAGCAAGGGTGACTTCCAGCAGATCAAAACGCAACGCGGCATCATATGGCAGCAGCGGCTTCACCTGCATTAGCGCATTGGGTTGGCTAAAAGTCGCGGCGATACCCGGCGGTTGATCGCTACCCTGAACAAAAAACGAGAAAGGCACATTGAAACCGGTAGCGATTTTCCACAATGTCGCCACCGTCGGGCTGGATTCACCGCGTTCGATTTGGCCCAACATCGCTTTGCTGACACCGGTGCGATCCGCTGCCAGTGTCAGGCTCCAGCCGTTCGCCTGACGCAATTGTTTTAACGCCTGGCTCAAATGTTGATGCAGATTTTCCATGATATCTCCTGGCAAATTCGCGCGCAGTGTAGCACTTGTGCGTTATAACACACTCGTGCGATAGTGTGCGTTATAACGCACAGCAGGATGCAAACCGATGATCACCGCCACTTCGCGCAACGCTTTCTCTTTCCCTATGCTGGTTTCCGGCTTTATTGCGGTGCTGGTGGGATACAGCAGCACTGCCGCATTGATTTTCCAGGCCGCTCAGGCTGCAGGCGCCTCGCCGGAACAGATCGGCGGATGGCTGTCGATGCTCGGCATTGGCATGGGTCTCGCCTCTTTCGGTCTTTCGGTGTGGACACGCATGCCGATTCTCGCTGCCTGGTCGACGCCGGGCGCAGCACTGTTGGCCACCAGCGTGCAGGGCCTGACCTTAAATGAAGTGGTCGGCGTGTTTGTAGCCACCAATGCGCTGATCGTACTGAGTGGCGTGACCGGACTGTTTGCCCGCTTGATGAACCACATTCCGCAATCTTTGGCAGCAGCGATGCTGGCGGGGATTTTACTGCGCTTCGGGATCGGCACCTTCACCGGTTTACAAGGCAACTTTGCGCTGTGCGGCAGTATGTGTCTGGTGTGGCTGTTAAGCCGACGCTGGCTGCCGCGCTATGCCATCATTCTGGCGCTGATCGCTGGCGTGCTGGTGGCGGTGGGTCAGCAGGCGATTCATTTCCCGCCGCATGCTCTGACGCTGAGCGTGCCGGAATTTATCATGCCGCAGTTCACGCTGGCATCGCTGATTGGGGTTGGATTGCCCTATTTTCTGGTCACCATGGCCTCACAAAATGCACCGGGCATTGCGACCTTACAGGCGCATGGCTACCAACCGCCGGTTTCCGCTCTTACTGGCTGGACCGGTTTTATTGCGCTGATCTTGTCTCCTTTCGGCGGCTTTTCGGTGTGCATAGCGGCCATTACCGCTGCCATTTGCATGGGAGAGGATGTGGATGCCGATCCGAAACGACGCTGGATGGCCTCCGCGATTGCCGGGATTTTCTATCTGCTGACTGGCTTTACCGGCGCGCTGATTGCCATTCTGTTAAGTGCCTTGCCGCAGGTGCTGATCGCCACGCTGGCCGGGCTGGCGCTGCTGGCTACCCTCTCCGGCAGCCTGCAACGCGCTCTCGCCGAGCCCGATCACCGTGACAGCGCCATCGTCGCTTTTCTGATCACCGCCAGTGGTATCTCTCTGCTGGGGATTGGTTCTGCCTTCTGGGGATTAATCGGCGGCATGTTCACCCATCTGGTGCTGAGCCACCGCGCACGCGCTTAAAATTTCAGCAACCGACGCTTACACGCGGGAAAAACACCCTGTTTTTCCCCCTTTATCAGCCGTTTGATTCCCCTGCATTTGGCTTAAGATCACCAGTATCGCCAAATACACACACTATTTTGCTTCAGGCAACCACCGATAAGGGCCCTACGAGTGGCAAAAACTTTTCTGCGCAGCGGCAATCTGGATTCGGTACTGGCACTGGGTGAAAACGGCCAGCCGGTCTGGGCTTCTGCCCTGCAAATCCGTGAAACACTGCGTTTACGTCGCCAGACGGCGCTGGCAAACTGCCTTGCCATTCCCCAGGCTAACGAACGTGGGGACCGCCTCGACTGGTATGCGCCCTTTAACGGCAAAGTAAAATCCTGGCGCGGTGCCAGCGATCATGAGCGGCAAAAAGCGCTGGAACTCCTGACGCTCAACCAGCAGGATTTACTGGCCGCAAGTTTACGCGCGCGTGACGCGGAGAATCCGGCGATGCGCCTGTTTGGCGCTTTACTGAGCAAGACGTTGCAGTTCCCGGATCAGCAATATGTTTATCTGGTTGATGGCAAACCCGTCATCACCTTCTGGGGCTTTGTCGATCCGCAGGCGCGCTCACGCGATGACGCACTGGCCTGTCTGCGCGACAGCCTCGAAGAGGATTTACCGCCGTTGCTGCCAGAACCACCGGCTGCGGTTATCGTGGCGCCGGTTATTGCGCCTTTGATTGAAGTGCCTGCCGTTGTGGCTGCACCCGTGGTGGAAGAGCCCGTTGAGATCGCCCAGCCTGAACCCGAAGCGCCACAACCCGCACCTGAGCCTGAGCCTAAAGTTGAACAGCCGCCTGTTCTCCGCCCTTCCGCATTGCGTCCATTGGCATTGCTGCTGCCGGTTGCCGCCGTGGTTGCGGCTGGCGTAGCGTTCTGGGTGCACAGCTCAGCGCCTGAAGCCACACCGCCAGCCCAGGTTGCCGATGCACCGGCTCCCGTTTTCACGCCACCGCCAGTGGTCGCGAAAGCTGAGAAACTGGCCGCCACGCTGCCGCAAAAAACCGCCACGGTCACTGCTGCGCCTGTGCCTGCCGCGCCTCCTGCGCCGCCTGAGGTGATTGCTGAACATACGGAACCGGCCAAGGCCGATGACCTGGTGATGACCACCGAAGATGCGCGTATTGGCTCCGTGAAGTTTATCAACGGCACCTGGCGCGTGATATTACGACAAACTAACCTGCCAACCGGTAAGCCACCGAGCCTGCGTTACCAGCTGCGTAACGGTAAAGGCATCGCTACCATTACACAGGGCGACAATATCCGCTGTAAAGCCGATGTGACTGCCGCAATGACGGTGGACGGCACCATGGTGGTTCGCAGCCGCTATACTGCGACCTGCAGCGACAAATCGCGCTACCGCATGCCGGAACTGGTGTGTAAAGCCGGTGATGGCATTGCCAGTTGTACTGCGCAGTACGGCGCAGATCAGGTCTTCCCGTTGACGATTAAGCGTGAGAGTAAGTAAACATGTTGGCTCCCCTCATCGATGACAAACAAAAAATCACGCTGATTGAAGATAGCGGTGTGCAGTTTCTCGATTTTGGCTTACGTCTGCCTGCCTTGCAGGCGCGCCGCCAGTTCGTTCGTCAAACCGCTAACGGTCCGCTGCTGCGTCTGAACGTGGACGGTAACAGCGGCAAATTTTTGCTCTATCCCGAAGATGGCGGTGCAGCAGAGGTGGTACGTCCCGAGTCGGACATTGCACTGGCAGATTCGTTAACGCTGCTGGCACACCAGTGGCTGCCGCTGCCGGTGCTGCGCTGCACCAGCGGTCGCCGTTTTATTGGCGGCCCGGATAACTGGGCACGCCTGCACCTGGCACCGCTGGCACAGCCCGATGCCGCAGGTAACACCCATCGCATTACGCTGGCGTTTGACACCCGTATCGTGCCGGAACAGGACGGCGGCGAACAGCACGGTCTGAGCAAAGCCGATGCGCAAAACGGCGTGAGTTTCGCCCTTGCCTGGCACAACTATGAACTGGGTGAGTTTCTGGACCACACCTGGGTGGATGGCTGGCTGCGTGAAACCTTTACTCAGCAGGTCAACGCGCTGGAATCTCGCCGCGAGCAGGAGCTGAATCAGGCGCTGCGTGAGTTTGAGTATCAGGCACACTATCTCAACCTGCTGGAGCTGCTGGGTGAGCAGTTGGATCTGGCCGAGATCTACATTCAGGCCACCTCGCTGCAAACCCCGGCGGTGAATGTCGATATCATCCTCGACGTTGGCAACTCGCACACCTGCGGCATTCTGGTGGAAGACCACGCTGAAGAGAGCAACGGTCTGCGCCAGACTTACGAACTGCAACTGCGCGACCTTTCTGAGCCACATCAGGTCTACAACGAGCTGTTTGACAGCCGTCTCGAATTCGCAGAAACCCGCTTTGGTAAAGCAAACTTCTCACTGGAAAGCGGCCGCGAAAACGCCTTTATGTGGCCATCGCTGACGCGCGTTGGCCGTGAAGCCAGCCGCCTTGCCCTGCTGCGCGCGGGTACCGAAGGCAGCACCGGTCTCTCCAGCCCGCGCCGCTATCTGTGGGATGAAGCACGATATCAGCCAGGCTGGCGCTTTAACGCCCATGGCAGCAGTGATGAGCCACAGGCAACTGCGCTGCCTTTCACCCTGTTGCTGAATGACGAAGGCCAGCCGCTGCACGCGCTGGCGGAAGACGATCGCCTGCCGGTGTTCTCTGCCAGCTACAGCCGCAGTTCGCTGATGACCTTTATGCTGTGTGAGCTGCTGGCTCAGGCGATGATGCAGATGAACAGCGTGGCACAGCGTCAGCGCATGCCGCAGAGCCAGGCTCCGCGCCAGCTGCGTCATGTGATCCTCACGCTGCCTTCCGCGATGCCGAAACCGGAACGCGAGATTTTCCGTCGTCGCATGCAGGAAGCCATCGCGCTGGTGTGGAAAGCCGAAGGCTGGCATCCGGCTGAGGAAGATTTCAGCGTGCAGAGTCAGGCGAAAAGCCTGCGCCCGGTGCCGGATGTGCAGATGGAATGGGATGAAGCCACCTGCGGACAAATGGTGTGGCTGTTCAATGAAACCCAGGTGAACTTTGCCGGGCGTGCGGAAGATTTCTTCAGCAGCATGGCGCGTCCGGATCGTCCACGTGAAGTCGACGAAGTACCAGGCAAAAGCCTGCGCATCGCTTCTATCGATATTGGCGGCGGCACCACCGATCTGGCCATCACCCAATATCGTCTCGATGACGGCCAGGGTAATAACGTTAAAATCACCCCGCGCCTGCTGTTCCGTGAAGGCTTTAAAGTCGCAGGCGACGATATTCTGCTGGATGTGATTCAGCTTTGGATTCTGCCTGCACTGCAACAAAGTCTGCAGAAGGCTGGGCTGACGCTGGCTGAACCGCTGATGAACAAGCTGTTTGGTCACGACAGCCGCATGGATGGGCAAGCCACGCTGCGTCAGCAAGTCACCCTGCAGCTGTTCATCCCGCTGGCGCAGGCCGTGCTGGAACGCTACGAAAATTGGGATCCGCTCGACAGCCACAGCGAAATCAATGCGCTGTTCGGTGAGCTGGTGCCACAAAAACCGGCCAGCAGCGTGCTGGCGTTTGTTAACGGTGAGATTCAGCGCACGCTGGGCGGCGACAACCGCTTCGATCTGCTGGATGTGCCTTTGGTGGTCAGCATGGCGCAGCTGCACGGTGAGTTCCTGCAGCATCGTATGGCGATCATCCCGGCCCTGCGTGCCATGTGCGAAGTGGTGTCGCTGTATCAGTGCGATGTACTGCTGTTAACCGGCCGTCCTTCGCGCTTCCCCGGCATTCAGGCACTGGTACGCCATCTGCAGCCGCTGCCGGGCAGCCGTATTTTGTCGCTGGAAGGCTATCACACCAGCGACTGGTATCCGTTCAACAAACAAGGCCGCATTGATAACCCGAAATCCACTGCTGCCGTCGGCGCGATGCTGTGCCTGCTGGCGCTCGATCTGCGTCTCAGCAGCTTCTGGTTCCGTGCGGGTGATTTCGAGCCTTACTCCACCATTCGCTATCTCGGCGTGCTGGATGAAACGGCCACGCTGAGCGATGACAACCTGTGTTACAGCGAGATCGACCTCGACAAAGGGGATTTCGCACTGGATCGTAAAAGCGGCTTCCGCATTCGCGGCAATGTCTGCCTCGGTTTCCGTCAGCTGGATAATGACCGCTGGCCAGCTTCACCGCTGTACAGTCTGAGCATCACCGATCCGCATCTGGCACGTAAAGTCGCCGGCGAAAGCATCCTGCGTATCAAGCTGGCGGTACAGCCGGGGCCGGACAACTTTGGTCCGGAGCGTCTGGTGCTGAGCGATGCCCGCATGGATGACGGCACTCGCGTGCCGCTGGAACAACTGAGTCTGAAACTGAATACGCTGTCAGCGACCGGCAATGCCAACGCGCAGTATTGGATTGACAGCGGGAGTGTCTGCAAACGATGAGAACTGCCAAGAGAGCCACCTCTGTTACGCCCGCCAAACGTCTGAGCCTGATGCAGGAGACGCTGGACGGCGCACTGAACTGGATTGAAACCCATCAGGCGCAGGCACCGCGTCTGGCACTGGAAGCGGATACGCTGCGGCTGCAACTGCGCCGCGCGCGCGTGGAAAGTCATGCGCTGGCGCGTCAACTGGCACGTCCGGTGACGCTGGCGATGTTTGGCCAGTCACAGGCGGGCAAAGCCTGGCTGTTGAGTGAAATGGTGGGCGATGCGCAGGGCCAACTGATGGCGCGTCTGGGCGATAGAATTGTGAACCATTTCCAGAACATTAATCCCGGCAATCTCGATTTTGCCATTGCCACCCGCTTCAGCCACCAGCGTGAAACCCAGTCCAGCGCCTGGCCACTGGAGATGACGCTGCTCAATGACGTGGAGCTGATTCGTCTGGTGCTGGCCTGTGCCAAAACTGAAGCACAGCCAGACAGTGCGGTGATCGATGCCGCGCTGCAGCGTTTACAGCGCCATCGTCAGGACGAGCCACAGCCGGGCCTCGACAGCGATGCTTTGATTACATTGTGGGCGTGGAGCCGCCGCCAGCATCGTCACGCCGAGGTACTCGATCGTCACTTCTGGCCACAGGCGGTGGAACTTGCTCCGTGGTTAAACGTCGATGACCGCATTCAGCTGTTTGCGTTGCTGTGGCCTAATCAGGTGGCACTCAACGAACAGCTGCGTAATCTGATGCACCTGCGTCATCAGCTGCGCCAGGCACCGCGCCTGCTGGCACCTCTGAGCCTGTTAACCGATGACGCCTCGCTGCCTGCGGAAAAACTGATCAGCAACGATGCCGACTGGCAGGAAATGATTGAAGTCTGCCCGATTGTCGCCAATCGTGTCGCTAAACCACAGCAGGTGCCGTTGGGCCTGCTGGCGTTGCTAACGCTGGAAATCACCGTTCCGCTGAATTCAACGCCGCGTCAGGCACTGTATGACGAAGCCGATATGCTGGAGCTGCCAGCGCCCGGCCAGCCTGCCGACGTGGGTCAGCAAGAAGATTTAGCCCAGCTGCGCAAACGCGATCCTCTGCGGGCGGCGCTGCTGGAGCAGAAACGCGCACTGCTGCCGGGACTGTATGCCGCGCGTCAGGGCATCGACCTTATGCTGATCTGTACCGCCGCCAGCCAGCGTCAGGATACCGACATTGCGGTTAACGCACTGCGTGAATGGCATATCCATCAAACCGTAGCGGCCAGCGGCGAGAAGCCACGCCTGATTTGGGCGATTACCCCGCACGATGCGCGCTATCAGCAGCAGCAGATTAATGTTGATGAAGCCGTACAACGTCAGATCGGGCAACCAGGACAGAGCTGGGGTTCCATGCTGGCACTCGATCGTGCCGGTGTCGATCGCATGGGCAGTTGGTTGCAGGATGAAATGCAGCCAGAAGCACGTCGTGATCGTCTGGCCCAGCAATTAAGCACTTTGCAGCAAAAGCTGGTAGAGCGTTTGCAACCGTGGACCGAATCCACTGCCACGCCAGAACAGGCGGCACGCAAGCAGGCGATTTCCGATACCTTGCTGAAATGCTTGCAACATCGCACTGGCCTGCACGGCGAACTGCTGGAGCGCTTGCAGCCTTCGCGCGAAGCGGTGCGTCAGCTGTGGCTGAGCCAGAGCAGTGGCACTGTCGTGCAGCACAGCGCGAAAACCGCTGCGGCTGAGCAGAGCTATTTTGGTATTGGCTTTGAGTTTGACCTGTTTAAAGATGAACCGGTGGCCCCTGCGGAACCGCGTAACAGCAGCGGCCAGCGCGATCAGCAATTCCCGCAGCAGGTGTTTGCGCTGTGGCTTGAACATCTGCGACAGTTGCCGGAAAGCCGGAGTTTGCTGACGCTGCTGAACGTGGATAAGCCGACCATGGAATTGCTGGTAGAAGAGCTGATTACCGCCAGCTTCCGCCTGAAGGTATTAAGTAAGCTGCAAAGCGCGCTTAACGAACCGGATGCGCAGGCCAGCGCGCATGAAGCGCGTACCGATCGTCAGGTCTCGCGCGCGATGACGGTGTTGGGTGATTTTGTCGCCTGGCTCGGCTTCCTGCAGCGTCCGGAGAGCGAGCGGCCTGAGAGTCGTGTTAATCGCGGACAAACTATCTTCGCCCGACCACCTGCGCCGAGCGTGAGCTTCTCGCCAGGTCAACGTTTAACACGTTTGTCAGCCGCACCCGCCAATCATACCGCCTATTATATCTATGACTGGCTGGTGGGATTAAATTCGGTCATTGTGGAAAACAACGGCTATACCGGCGGCAGCGACCTGCCCGCCAATGCCCGTCAGATGCTGGCGATTCTACTGCTGCCGCTGCACGCGTAATCAGTCATGAATCAGGCGCAGCTCGCCTCGCAGCTGCTGCGCCGCCTCTTCCATCAGCGCCAGCACCGGCGCAAATTCCGCCTCACTGGCCAGTGCAACATGACGTAAATGCAGTTCAGCCGGCAACGCAATCCCGCCCGTCAGCCAATCCCACAGCGCATCCAGATTACAGCCAAACTCCCCGCTGCAGCCGCTTTGCGCCACAAACTCACTGTAAAACGCCTGGCGATCGGCCAACTGCTGGAAATCAAAAGAGAGGGTCAACATGGTTAGTTCACCTGTTTGAAGCTGCGATAGTGATCGGTGGTGAGAAAGATCAGCCCATCTGAAGAGTAAAGCAGACGATCGGCATCGCGGTGGCCGCAGTCGTAATTCACATCGGCTTCATACCACTGACGCCCTTGTTTCATCGGCAGACGCTGCTCACGATTGCTAAAACGATCGCCACCAATCGCCCGGCCAGGCAATACGTTGCACAAGTCGCCTTTGCTCGGGTTCCAGCCCTGACGACGCGCTTCATTTTTGGTGAGATAAAGATCCGGCAACTGATGATTTTGCTGTAACCACTGCGCCACCGTGTGGGCATCGGTGAGTTTGGCAATATCTGTGCCCTGTGCGGCGGTTTTACCGGTGAAATGCGGCTTAAGCCCGGCCCATGTGGCGGCCAGCGCGAGAATGAGTCCAATCCAGAGTTTCTTTGACATAGTGACATCCCGAAGTGCAGGACGCCGATAATAGCAGGATTATCGTGAAGAAGAACGCGGGCCAGCATGGCTGGCCCTGGCGGAGGTGTTACTGCATCGCACTCGCGGCTGGCACGGCATGTCGACGCCATGCGCCTGGCGCCACGCCATACTGACGTTTGAAGCTGCGATTAAACGACTGCTGCGAATCAAACCCCAGTGAAATCGCCACATTAAGGATCGGTTCGTTGGTGGTCGTTAAACGATCCGCCGATTTTTTCAGTTTCTTATTACGAATGTACTCGCCCAGCGGATAGCCGGTGTGCTCTTTGAACATACGCTGCAGGTGCCATTTCGAATAACCGGCGCGCCCTGCTACGGTGTCCAGATCCAGACGTGCTTCAATGTTGTTATCAATCCAGTCGATCAGATCGTGAATAAATGCGTCGCTCATCATCCCATTTTCTCCCGTCGCCTTAACGAACAGTATCAGTATCAGTTGCAATTACACTTTAAGGGTGACTGACTATGACATTTAATGCAAGTTTTATTATTGCATTAAATGCCGCACTCGCCGTAGGGGCTTTCCCCTACTGAAACGAATCGATCAAAACAGCACATAAAGTGTATCAGATATTCTTGCAGATGCAGTTTGCAGCAGCCTACACTCATCGCGTTTTAATGCAATCTTAAAAGTTGCAGATTTTTCGTACATGTCCTTTCTTTTTTCACACCAACGCGGAATAACAACAATGCATCTGCAAACATATGGGGTTCGTCGGGCAGTAAGCCTGTCAGGAGTGATGTTGCTGGGAAGCCTGCTGGCCGCTTGCGATCGGGGTGTGGCGCAAAACGCCCCGCCACCGCCGCCCGAAGTGAGTGTCGCGCAGGTGGTCGAACAAAAAGTCAGCCAATGGGATAGCTTCAATGGTCGCTTTGAAGCGGTGCAAAGTGTGCAACTGCGCCCTCGCGTTTCCGGCTATATCGATCAGGTTAACTATCGCGAAGGCGATGACGTGAAAAAGGGTCAGGTGCTATTTACCATTGATGACCGCACCTATCGCGCGACGTTAGAGCAGGCACAAGCTGAACTCGCGACCGCGCGCAGTCAGGCATCGCTGGCGCGCAGTGAGTCGGCACGCACCGATAAACTGATTGGCACCAATGTGGTATCCCGTGAAGAGTGGGAACAGCGTCGTTCTGCAGCGAGTCAGGCGCAGGCCAATGTGCTCTCCGCGCAGGCCGCCGTTGATATGGCGCAGCTGAATCTCGATTTTACCCGCGTCACTGCCCCGATTGATGGCCGTGCCAGCCGCGCGATGATCACCACCGGTAACCTGGTGACCGCCGGTGACAGTGCCAGCGTGCTGACCACGCTGGTGTCGCAGGATCGTATGTACGTCTATTTCGACGTCGATGAAGCCACCTATCTGCAGTATCAGGCGATGGCACGTCAGGGACAAAATCGCGGTTCGCTGCCGGTGGAAATCGCGCTGACCGGCGAGCAAGGTTATCCGCATCGTGGCACCGTTGACTTCCTCGACAACCAACTCACCGCCAGCACTGGCACCATTCGCATGCGTGCCACGCTGGATAATCATGAACGTCAGTTCACCCCAGGTCTGTTTGCCCGCGTGCGTTTACCCGGCAGCGCCGCGTTTAACGCGCTGTTGATCGACGATAAAGCGGTGCTGACCGATCAGGATCGTAAATACGTGTATGTGGTCGATGCGCAGGGTAAAGCCGAGCGTCGCGATATTCAGGCTGGCGAGCTGGCTGATGGCCTGCGCATTGTGCAATCCGGTTTGAAGCCGGGTGACAAAGTGATCGTCAATGGCCTGCAGAAAGTCTTCATGCCTGGCATGCCGGTGAAAGCTCAGCCGGTGGCAATGCGCTCCGCTCAATAATAATCGAGACTGCCTGTTATGGATTTCTCCCGCTTTTTTATCGACCGACCGATCTTTGCGGCGGTACTGTCGATTTTGATATTTACCACCGGACTGATCGCCATACCACTGCTGCCGATCAGTGAATACCCCAACGTGGTGCCACCCAGTGTGCAGGTGCGCGCAGAATATCCTGGCGCCAACCCCAAAGTGATTGCTGATTCGGTGGCGACACCGCTGGAAGAGGCGATCAACGGGGTCGAAAACATGATGTACATGAAGTCAGTGGCCGGTTCGGATGGCGTGCTGGTCACCACCGTGACCTTCCGTCCAGGTACCGATCCAGACCAGGCACAGGTTCAGGTGCAAAACCGTGTGGCGCAGGCAGAAGCTCGCCTGCCGGAAGAGGTGCGTCAACTCGGTTTGACCACGCAGAAGATGTCACCGACGCTAACGCTGGTGGTGCACATGTTCTCGCCGAAGGGCAAGTATGACTCACTCTATCTGCGTAACTACGCCACCCTGAAGGTGAAAGATGAGCTGGCGCGCCTGCCAGGCGTTGGTCAGATTCAGATCTTCGGGGCGGGCGAGTATGCGATGCGCGTCTGGCTCGATCCGAATAAGGTGGCCGCACGTGGCATGACCGCTTCTGATGTGGTCAGCGCCATGCAGGAGCAGAACGTGCAGGTGTCTGCCGGTCAGTTGGGCGCAGAACCGACCAAAAAGGCCAGCGACTTCCTGCTGTCGATCAACACCCAGGGTCGTCTGGAGAGCGAAGAGCAGTTCGGCAACATCATTCTGAAAACCGCCGATGACGGCTCGCTGGTGCGCCTGCGTGACGTGGCGAGCATCGAGATGGGTTCCGGTAGCTACGCCCTGCGCTCGCAGTTGAACAACAAGGACGCGGTCGGCATCGGTATCTTCCAGGCACCGGGTGCCAACGCCATCGATCTGTCTAACGCCGTGCGTGACAAGATGGCCGAACTGGCCACCCGCTTCCCGGACGATGTGCAGTGGGCGGCACCGTACGATCCAACCGTGTTCGTGCGTGACTCGATCCGTGCCGTGGTGCAAACGCTGTTTGAAGCGATTGTGCTGGTGGTGCTGGTGGTAATCCTGTTCCTGCAGACCTGGCGTGCATCGATCATTCCGTTGCTGGCCGTGCCGGTTTCGGTGGTGGGAACGTTCAGCGTGCTTTACCTGCTGGGTTTCTCGCTTAACACCCTCAGTTTGTTCGGGCTGGTGTTGGCGATAGGTATCGTGGTGGATGACGCCATTGTGGTAGTGGAGAACGTTGAGCGTAATATCGCGATGGGACTCTCTCCGACGGCGGCTGCGCATCAGGCGATGCGCGAAGTGTCGGGGCCCATTATCGCGATTGCGTTAGTGCTGTGTGCGGTATTCGTGCCGATGGCGTTCCTGTCCGGTGTGACCGGTCAGTTCTACAAGCAGTTTGCGGTGACGATTGCCATCTCCACGGTGATCTCTGCCATTAACTCATTGACGCTCTCTCCGGCGCTGGCGGCCAAGCTACTGAAGTCGCATGATGCACCGAAAGATATGCCGACGCGTCTGATTGATCGCTTACTCGGCTGGATTTTCCGTCCGTTTAACCGCTTCTTCCAGCGCAGTTCGGATGGCTACGAGTCGATGGTCGGCAAAACCCTGCGTCGTCGTGGTGCGGTGTTTGGCGTTTACGTCATACTGCTGGCGGGCGCGGGTTTTATGTTCCACACCGTGCCGGGCGGCTTTATTCCAACGCAGGATAAGCTGTATCTGATTGGCGGCGTGAAAATGCCAGAAGGTTCGTCACTGGCGCGTACCGATGAAGTGATTCGCAAGATGAGCGAAATCGGCATGAACACCGAAGGCGTGGCCTATTCGGTCGCCTTCCCTGGCCTGAATGCCTTGCAGTTCACCAATACACCGAATACCGGCACCGTATTCTTCGGCCTGAAGCCGTTTAATGAACGTACCCGTACGGCTGCGGAGATAAACGCTGAAATCAACGCGAAAATCTCCAAAATCCAGCAAGGCTTTGGTTTCTCGATTATGCCACCGCCGATTCTGGGGCTGGGTCAGGGTTCGGGTTACTCGCTGTATGTGCAGGATCGTGCGGGCTTAGGTTACGGTGCGTTGCAAACCGCCATTAATACCCTTTCCGGTGCGGTGATGCAGACGCCCGGCATGATGTTCCCGATCTCCTCGTATCAGGCCAACGTGCCGCAACTGGATGTACAGGTGGATCGTGATAAAGCTAAGGCGCAAGGCGTTTCGCTGACCGATCTGTTTAGCACCTTGCAGGTGTATCTGGGTTCTTCTTACGTCAACGACTTCAACAAGTTTGGTCGTACCTGGCGTGTGATGGCGCAGGCAGACGGGGATTTCCGTAACAGCGTGCAGGATATTGCCAATCTGCGTACCCGCAACAATCAGGGCGAGATGGTGCCAATCGGCAGTATGGTCAACATCACCACCACCTATGGCCCCGATCCGGTGATTCGTTATAACGGCTATCCGGCGGCGGACTTGATAGGTGATGCCGATCCACGCGTGCTCTCTTCAGCGCAGGCAATGGAGAAGCTGGAAGCGATGTCGGGCCAGGTGCTGCCGAATGGCATGAACATCGAATGGACCGACCTGAGCTATCAGCAAGCCACTCAGGGCAACACGGCGTTTATCGTCTTCCCGGTTGCGGTACTGCTGGCGTTCCTGGTACTGGCGGCATTGTATGAGAGCTGGACGCTGCCGCTGGCGGTGATCCTGATTGTGCCGGTCACCATGCTGTCCGCGCTGGTTGGCGTGTGGCTCACCGGCGGCGATAACAACGTGTTTGTGCAGGTTGGTCTGGTGGTACTGATGGGACTGGCATGTAAGAACGCGATTCTTATTGTCGAGTTCGCCCGTGAACTGGAGATGCAAGGCAAAGGGATTGTCGAGTCGGCGCTGGAAGCCTGCCGCCTGCGTCTGCGCCCGATCGTGATGACTTCGATTGCCTTTATTGCCGGTACCGTTCCGCTAATTCTGGGTGAAGGTGCCGGTGCCGAAGTGCGTGGTGTCACTGGGATTACCGTGTTCTCGGGTATGCTGGGCGTGACGCTGTTTGGTCTGTTCCTGACGCCGGTGTTCTATGTGACGTTACGTAAACTGGTGACGCGAAAGCAGCCGGAAGCGGAAGTGCAGACGGTGTAAATCTGTTTTAGGTTAAATTGCGGCGGCCAGAGATGGCCGCCTTTTTTATAAGGGAACGAAGAGCTGGAAGCAGGCCCCCGGCGCGGGTTTCAGGGCAATATCACCGCGATGCAATTGCAACATACGACGAACGATGACCAACCCCAATCCACCATTGTCACGACGGTCAGGATCGATAATGGAGGGGCGTTCAAACAGGGTCTGACTGACTTCCGGTGAGATACCTGGGCCGTTGTCTTCCAGCTCCATCATCACGTTCTCCCCTTCCAGCCATAAACGCAGGGTAATGTTCCCACCCGACGGCGTATGACGGATGGCATTATCCACCAGGTTGGTCAGAACACGCTCTATCATCGACATATCCGCGTCGATCATGGGCAAACCCGACGCGATATCAACCGACAAATTCAGGCGGGATTTCTCCAACGCCAGCTCAAATTTCTGTATCACGTCCTGAACCAAATCCGGCAGCGAAAACCGTTCGTACTGTGGCGTGACAACACCATGTTCCAGCCGCGCTAACTCAAACAGTTGCTGTGCGAGCATGCCGACCTTTTCACTTTGCGTCAGGGCAATCTGTAAATATCGGCTGCGCTCCGCTTCGGTCAAGCTGCCAGCTTTGACTGCCAGCGTCTCCAGATAACCCTGAATCGACATCAGCGGCGTGCGCAAGTCATGCGAAATGTTGGCGACAAACTCACGACGCTGCTGGTCTTTCAGCTCCAGCGTCTGTACCTGAGCGTCAATACGCTGCGCCATATCGATAAAGGCGTTTTGCAACTGCGCCACTTCATCCTGTTGCGGGGAATGAGGTAGCGCGGCAAGGCGTTGTAGCGCATCCGCACCCGCTGTCACCTTTTGTGTCAGCTGTCGCACCGGTCTTGTGACCCAATAATAGGCCGCTGCACCCGCCATCAATCCAAGCAGGACGATAACCACCACCGACCAAAGCATGGCGCTGCGCAGCACGGACATTTTAACGCCCTGCTGCAGATGTTGATAATTCTCCCCCTGCAAAATCACATAGAGATAACCCACCGTTCTGTTGCCATCCAGAATAGGCGCAGCGCTGAACACTTTGAGCGCGGAAGATGAACGAGGATCGTCACCATACACCGGCAGTGGCGCCCCATTCAGCCACTTTTGCAGTGGACGCACGTCGACCCGATCGCGATGGACATGGCCGGCTGGCGCATCATTGGCCAGAATCTGTCCCTGCGCATCCAGCAGGTAAACTTCAACGCTCGGGTTGTAGGACATCATCTGGCCGAACAGCTGCTTGAGTGCCGGAGCATCGGTGTTTCCGGCATTCATCAATGCGCTACTTTTGGCAATAGAAGCGGCCAGATCTCGCGATAAATTCTGCATCATGGCATCACTGTATTGCTGGCGGTTGTTGTCCTGAATCAACAGGATCAGCGCACTACTGATCAGTAGCATCAGGGCAAAGACCAGCGTCAAACGCTGAGTGAGTGACAGACGTTTCATGTAACCTGATCTCCCTCACCCGGCACCACGAATTTGTAGCCCTGTCCCCACACCGTAAGAATCCAGCGTGGCTCAGCTGGCGTCGCTTCAATTTTGAGGCGTAATCGGTTGATATGGGTGTTAACCGTGTGCTCATAACCTTCGTGCTGGTAGCCCCACACCAGATTCAGCAAGCTAAGTCGCGAAAAGACCTTTCCTGGATGACGGGCAAAATGGTAGAGCAACTCGAATTCACGAGGCGTCAGCTCAATTAGCGTCTGAGCCAGCCGAACCTCTCGGGCAACCGGATCAATACTCAGGCTGCCAAGACGCAGGTTTCCCGCATCCTGACGCAAATTTTGGCTCATCGCTTCCTGGCGGCGGAAAAGTGCTTTAACGCGCGCCACCAGTTCCAGCATCGAGAAGGGTTTGGTCAAATAGTCATCCGCGCCCAGTTCCAACCCCAGTACGCGATGCACTTCACTGGCGCGAGCGCTGATCATCACAATGGGCGTGTAGTGCGGCATATTGCGTGCACGACGGCACAGTTCCAGCCCATCAACACCAGGCAACATAATGTCAAAAATCAAGGCATCCCAACGCTGGCTTTCCAGCAGTTGACTGCCACTATCACCATCCGCAGCATGCGTAATATCAAAGCCCTCGTCACGCAGATGAATGTGCAACAGCTCGGCAATATTGCCATCGTCTTCAACGATTAAGATCTTCTTCGCCATGTTGACCGCCTCAATGAACATCCTTTAAATCTTATACAGAATTGCCCCCCGGAGTTATCACATTTTGTTTAACTCTGCGTGAGGACTCTGTGATCAATATCGGCGCAAAGTCTCTTCATTCCAGACGGCATAGCAATATGCAGAGGTGCAGAGTGAAATGTGCTCCCGATAAAAAGGTTCATCCGTTGTGGTTGAGATTGACTCACTGGATCAATGCCGTTGCGATGACATTAATGATTCTCAGTGGCTTGCGGATTTATAACGCGTCTCCTTTATTTCCATTTGATTTTCCCAATAGCTATACCCTGGGAGGATGGCTGGGTGGCGCACTGCAATGGCATTTTGCGGCAATGTGGCTTTTTGCCGGTAATGGCGTGCTCTATCTGACGCTTAATCTTCTGAGCGGACGTTTTCGCCAACGTTTTCTGCCCTTAAGCATGACTCAATTAATAAAAGATGGCCTATCTGCATTAAAAGGACATCTTAGTCATCACGATTTACGCCAATATAATATGGTGCAAAAATTTGCGTATTTGCTGGTGGTCATTGATGGCATGTTATTAGCCTTTTCAGGGTTAGTCTTGTGGAAGTCGGTGCAATTTCCGTTATTGCGAGAAGTATTGGGCGGCTATGACACGGCTCGCTTCATTCACTTTTTTGCCATGGCCTTTTTATGTGCCTTTGTTGTTATCCATCTGATCATGGTGGCACTGGTACCTAAAACATTATTATTGATGACACGCGGACGCTAAAAATGACGATTAAAAAGATTGAACGTCCCAGCAGTGAAACTGACGCCCTGTTAAAAGACGCCACCACTATTCTGGCGAAAAAAATGTCTGGCCATTCACGACGTCAATTTCTGCGCATGGGCTTGACTGCGGGCGGTGTGGCGTTACTCACCGGATGCGACATCGACAATAATCCTGACATCGAAAATATTTTAAGCCGCATGTCACGTTTTAATGACCGTATTCAGGGATGGTTATTCAGCGGTTATCAAATGGCGCCAGAATATACCCTGAAAGATATTACGCGGCCCTTCCCGTTTAATGCCTTTTACGGTGAAGAGGATATTCCGCAGGTAAACGGTGATGATTACCAGTTGCAACTGAGCGGACTGATACGTGATAAACGCAGCTGGCGACTGCCTGAGTTATATAAATTATCTCAGCATGAACAAATCACCCGCCATATTTGTGTAGAAGGATGGAGTGCCATTGGCCGCTGGGGCGGCGTTCGATTCAGCGACTTCCTGCAACTGATTGGGGCTGACACCAAAGCGAAATATGTCAGCTTTCGCTGTGCCGATGATTATTACACCAGCATTGATATGGCGACGGCATTGCACCCGCAAACCTTATTAGCACTGAGTTGGGATGGTCGGATATTACCGCCGGAATACGGTTATCCCATGAAATTACGGATTCCGACCAAACTGGGCTACAAAAACCCCAAGCATATTATTTCAATTGAAATCACCAACCGCTTTACCGGTGGCTACTGGGAAGACCAGGGCTATAACTGGTTTGGCGGCAGTTAATCTCCCCAAAACCCTGTAAGGAAATGAAGATGAAAAAGATTATTGCAACTGTATTCGCTGGCGCACTGTTGATGGCTTTCTCTGGCGCTTATGCTGCTGACAATATGGCCAAAGATGGTATGCAGAATGAAAGCGGTATGTCGCACGACGGCATGAAAAAAGACCACATGAAAAAACCGATGAAGAAACATGACAGCATGAAGAAAGATGGCATGGCTAAAGACGGTATGGCGAAGGATGAGATGTCTAAGGACGGGATGTCTAAGTAACAGTGTCAGTTACCGGGCGTATGCCCGGTAACTGTTTTACTGATATCAGCGGGATTTTTTACAAAGGTCTTCGATTTCGAGATCGGGCAGTTCATCGCAGCTACTGGTGTCGTGTTTTTTCAGCTCAGCCAGTGCGTCAGCCACCGTACGCGTCTCCAGCACTTTCAACGAGGCTTCTTCCGCCTCTTCAGCAATCGATTTGAAGTACCAGCACAGGTTGGCACTCACCAGACAACGCGGTGCGACATCAGGGCGTGAAGCCCAGAGCTTTTTGTCTTCAATCACAGAGATATAAATATCGCGCAGCGTGATCTCTGCGGCCGGACGCCCGAGGTGAATCGAACCAGTACGGCCAAGCGTAGAGACAATGATGCCATCGCGAGTTAACGGAACCATCAGTTTCCGAATGAAACTGGGGTTCGCTTCAAGACCATACGCCAAAATAGCACTGGTCGAGCGTTTGCCCAGTTGCTCCGCCATCGCTACGCTCAAAACCATCTGCAAAGCTGTCGGGAAGCGGTAATCAAGCATTTCTGTATCCTGAGTTGCGGTTTATCTTATTATTTTTTTGCCGCGGCAGTGAGTAATCAATGAGCAATAAATATAACAAACACTGTTGCTTTTTAGAAGCGAGCTGCTGTGATCAAGGCACGTATTCATCATTTGATCAGGCAGAAGCGCACAGGCTGCTTAGTTTACGGCTCCCTTTTGCGGTTGCGGATTGGGCGCGGGCAATTTTTGCTTTAGCACTCCCACCAGCACCACATTCACTAACGCCAACAGGCACAACAGCCACAATGTGGCATTCGCCCCGAGCTGCTGAAAAACATATCCCCCTACCAGCGGCGTTAATGCCTGACCAATCAGAGCCGGACGCGCCATGCGCCCTACCACAATGGCGTAGGCCTCTGGTTTGACCATGACCAGCGGTAAAGTTCCCCGCACTATCGCCCGCAAACCGTTTCCAGCACCGTATAGCACCATACTGACCAGCGCGAACTGCGGAAACAAGGTCAACAACAACAATCCGATGGCCACCAGTCCTACCGAGAAAAACGTCGTCCAGATCGGATGTCCCCGTTTGAACGCGATATCCACAATACGTGACCCAACCTGACAAGGACCCAGAATCGCGCTGATGGCTAAGGCGGCGGTCAATGAGTGGCCGCTGGCTTGTAATAGACTAATCAACTGCACCGAAATAGCGGTCATGATCACTGAAGCAAGGGTAAAAATGCTGCATAGCAGCCAGAATAGCGCCGGTGCCAACTCACCACTGGCGTTATGCTGCTTTTTCGCCGTTTTCACGATGGGTTTAATCGGCGCAGGCAGTGCATACCAGTAGGCTGGCAACACGGTGAGACATAACAGCGCGGCAATGGCGAAACAGGCGCCGCGCCAGTCAAGCCAGTGAATCAGCAGCGCAATCCCCGGCCACACCAGCGTGGTGCAAAAGCCGGAGATTAAGGTAATGCCGGTAATCGCGCCACGAGCCTGTCCACCATAAAGCGTTCCGAGGGTGGCAAACAGGGCGTCATATAAACCCATCGCCATTCCGATGCCGATAATCAGCCAGGCAAACAGAAACAGCAGCAAATGGTGACTGAATCCCATAATCACCAGGCCCAGCGCCATCACCGCCCCGCTCGACGCCAGCAGCGCGCGGCCATAACTGCCGGCAATCAGGCGGCCACTTAAGGGTGCTAGCAGGCCAGAAACCAAAATACCTAAGGATAATGCGCCATACACCCACTGCTGCGACCAGCCGGTTTCCGCAACGATCGGATTCGCCATCACGGCCATAAGATAAAACGAACCGCCCCACGAAAGGATTTGAACGCCTCCCAGTGTCACAATGGCAGGAACCGCAGGTTTAGGGTGATGCTCCACGACAGGTTTCCGTTAGCAGGCAAAGCATTGTTATAACATGTTCATCCTGCTGGAAAAATGTTTGTGTGCCCTGCTTAGCGAAATCACGTTTCAGAGTGGAAGATTGGCACCAAATACGATAAGGTAAATGGTATGTTGTAACTATGGAGCGTAACATGTCTCGCTATGATCTAGTGGCTGATTTGCACGAGTGCGTCAACGCACTGGAACGCGGTTTAAGTAGCCTGCGCCAGCAAGTCGAACAGCAGCCGTTGCTGATCGCGCGCGCATTCAGCTTGCCCGAAATCGAGAAAGGCCACGAGAATGATGAAATTGAGCGTATCGCAGTGACTCAACATCTCGGGCAGAAAGCGCGAGACATGGCGCTGGCTCACTACTGTCGTCTGTTTATGCAGCATCAGTCGGAAAAACTCAGCACCAAGGCTGCGGTGCGTTTGCCTGGCGCCATCTGTATAGAAGCGGATGAAGCCGTCAGCGAGCACATCAGTCAGCAGGTGGCCAATATCAATGCGCTTAAGCTGCGCCTGGAACACCTGATTACCGTGGAGTCGGGGCTGCCGAGTGAGGCGCGCTTTGAATTTGTTCACCAGCATTTGCGCGGTTTAATCACCCTGAACGCCTATCGCAGTGTGACCCTGCTGCACGCGCCGGATAGCCTGCGCTTTGGCTGGGCCAACAAGAACATCATTAAAAACCTGACCCGTGAAGCCGTGGTCGAGCAGCTGGAACGCAGCCTAAAGGCAAACCGTGCGCAAGCGCCCTGGACGCGCGAACAGTGGGCCGAGAAGGTGCAGCAAGAACTGGAGATGATTTTGTCACTGCCCGTCGATGCCAAACTGAAGATCAAGCGCCCGGTTAAGGTCCAACCGATTGCCCGCGTCTGGCGCGCCAGTAATAAGAAGCAGGTGCAACTCGCCTGCCCTTCACCGCTGCTGGTGCTGTGTCGGGATAAAACTCAGGTACCGATTCTAGGGGAATTGCTGGACTACGATGCCGATAACGTCACGCATCGTCATAAGCCGCTAGCGCAGCCGCTGCATCTGGTCATCCCACGGCTGCACTTGTGGAGTGACAAGCTTTAATGAAGAAGCGGCCCTCAGGCCGCCTCTGTCATCGCCAATCATCGCTGAACCGAGCGGCATTACCCCTCAGTTATCGCAATAATTATTGCTTCATGCTGCCAACCATCTCTTCAGGACGTACCCACTCGTCAAACTGCTCTTCAGTCAGATAACCGAGCTTCAGCGCCGAGCCTTTCAGCGTCAGCCCTTCTTTATGGGCTTTCTTGGCGATTTCCGCCGCTTTGTCATAACCGATATGGGTATTCAGCGCCGTCACCAGCATCAGCGACTCGTTCAGCAACTGATCGATACGCTCGCGCACCGGTTCGATGCCCACTGCACAGTGATGGTTGAAGCTGTCCATCCCGTCGGCCAGCAAGCGAATGGACTGCAGGAAGTTGTGGATCACCATTGGACGGAACACGTTCAACTCAAAGTTGCCCGAAGCACCACCAATATTCACCGCAACATCGTTACCCATCACCTGGCAGCACAGCATGGTCAATGCTTCGCACTGGGTTGGGTTCACTTTACCTGGCATGATGGAGCTGCCCGGTTCGTTCTCTGGAATGGCAAGTTCGCCAATACCACAACGCGGACCCGATGCCAGCCAGCGCACGTCGTTAGCGATCTTCATCAGTGAAGCCGCCAGACCTTTCAATGCGCCATGTGCATGCACCAGCGCATCACAGGTTGCCAGCGCTTCAAATTTATTCGGCGCAGTCACAAACGGTTGCTGTGTCAGATCGGCCAGCGCTTTCGCCACGCGTACCGCATACTCGGGATGGGTGTTTAAACCGGTGCCTACGGCGGTGCCACCCAGTGCCAGTTCGGCCACGTGTGGAATGCTGTGTTCGATGTGCTTGAGGTTATGTTCCAGCATTGCCACCCAGCCAGAAATTTCCTGGCCCAGCGTCAATGGCGTGGCATCTTGCAGGTGGGTACGACCAATCTTCACGATGTCTTTAAAGGCTTCAGACTTCTCGCTCAGGGTCTTTTTCAGCACATGAATCTGCGGAATCAGCTGCTCCCGCACGGCGATGACCGCGGCCACGTGCATGGCGGTGGGGAACACATCGTTGGAGCTTTGGCTCTTATTGACGTCGTCGTTTGGGTGCACCAAACGCGACATGCCACGCTCGCCGCCGAGAATTTCACTGGCGCGGTTGGCCAGCACTTCGTTCATGTTCATGTTGGTCTGGGTACCGGAACCGGTCTGCCAGATGGCCAGCGGAAACTCTTCACTGTGTTTATCAGCCAGCACTTCGTCAGCCGCTTTCAGAATCGCTTCTGCACGCTCAGCCGGAAGCAGGCCGAGATCGCGGTTCACCTGTGCTGCAGCGCGTTTGGTCAACGCCAAAGCATGCACCAGTGCAACGGGCATCTTCTCGGTTGAGATACGGAAATGCTCCAGCGAACGCTGGGTTTGTGCCCCCCACAACTTATCTGCCGGTACTTCGATCGGTCCCATTGAATCTTTTTCAATGCGATTCGCTGCCATGACTACGTCTCCTTAGCTCAGATTAGAGGTTTCCGCTCAGGTCGTTTTCCCGCGACGCCGTTGAGCGAGCAAGATTGTCACACACAAGAAATTAACATTATGCGAGCCCATCGCGTTTATTGCACTTGTTGATGTATTTTGTATGGCACTTTCTGCTTTAATAAGCCTATTTACTTACGGTTATTAAGGGTAAACGATGCAAAAAATGAACAATTCGCTGCAAAATTACGCTTGGGGCAGCAAAACTGCGCTGACCGAACTTTACGGCATTGAGAACCCACAAGGATTACCGATGGCGGAACTGTGGATGGGCGCCCATCCGAAGAGCCCGTCAACCGTTGAGATCAAAGGTGAAACACGTTCCCTGCGCGATGTCATCAATGATGACCAAACCGCAGCCTTAGGCGCGGCCGTCGCACAGCGTTTTGGTGAGTTGCCGTTTTTGTTTAAGGTGCTGTGTGCCGATCAGGCCTTATCGATTCAGGTTCACCCAAGCAAAGCCGCAGCCGAAGAGGGATTTGCGCGCGAGAATGCCGCCGGTATTCCGATTGGCGCTGCTGAGCGCAACTATAAAGACGCGAATCACAAGCCGGAACTGGTGTATGCCCTGACCCCATTCCAGGCGATGAACGGCTTCCGCGAGATGCACGAAATCGTCTCACTGCTTGAGCCGGTGGCCGGTGCCCATCCGCAGATCGCTCACTTCCTCGAAAAACCTGATGAGGTAAGCCTCGCCAAACTGTTCTCCACCCTGCTGTCGTTAAAAGACGAGCCTAAATCACTGGCGTTGGCGGTGCTGAAATCTGCACTTAACTCGCGTAGTGGCGAACCCTGGCAGACCATCAAAAGCATTGCGGCTGATTATCCGGACGATACCGGCTTGTTCTCGCCGTTGTTGCTGAACGTCATCACCCTGCAGCCTGGCGAAGCCATGTTCCTGTTTGCCGAGACGCCGCATGCCTATTTAGAAGGGGTGGCACTCGAAGTCATGGCGAATTCCGATAACGTTCTGCGCGCGGGTCTGACACCGAAATTCATCGATATTCCAGAGTTGATGGCGAACCTGAAGTTTGAGGCCAAACCGGCTGCCACGCTGTTGACGCAGCCTCAGCAAGTGGGCGACACGCTGAACTTCCCAATTCCGGTGGACGATTTTGCCTTTGCCATCCACGCTCTTTCCCCCACACCACAGCCGTTAGCGCAACAGAGTGCGGCGCTGCTGTTCTGTATCGAAGGTCAGGCGGTGATTGAGAAGTCAGGTGAGCAACTGCTGTTGAAGCCCGGTGAATCATGCTTCGTTGCCGCCAATGAATCCCCGGTTAATGCCGCAGGTACAGGACGCCTGGCGCGGGTTTATAACGCGCTCAGCTGATCCGGCTGACGATACCAGCATTAACTGCTATTCTTTCAAACTATTACTTTAAAACGCCTGCGGGCGTTTTTCTTCACCGCCGCCCCCAAGCAGCGGCGTGCGGACCCAAGGATAAGGACGACTCAGCGATGAAAAAGACCAAGGTTGCCGTAGGTGTAATTGTAGCGATCGGCGTGATCTGGACAGGCGCGGCCTGGTTTACCGGCAAGCAGCTGGAAAGCCATATGGATCAGATGTTGCAGAACGCCAACACCCAGCTTAATGCCTATGCACCGAACGCTCGCCTGACGCTTAGCTACCAGGATTACCAGCGCGGCATCTTCAGCAGCAAAACTAAGCTGGTGATTCAGGCCAGTTCACAGACGGAAGACAACCCGCTGCTGAAGCCGGGTCAAAGCATCGTGCTGAACGAAACCATCGACCATGGTCCCTTCCCCTTTGCACAGTTGAAGCGCGGCAGCCTGATTCCGAGCATGGCTTCGGTGCATACCGAGCTGGAAAACACCGATGCGGTGAAGAAACTGTTTGAACTCACCAACGGTAAATCGCTGGTGACCGCTGATACGCGCGTCGGGTACAGCAGTGCCACTGACACGGCACTGGATCTGCTGGCGGTGGATTATAACAACGCGCAGACCGGCGACCGCTTTGCCACCAACGGCGGCACCCTGGAAATCAGCGCCGACAGCAAGGGCGATAAAGTCAGTCTGAATGGCGATTTCTCCAGCATCGCTGTTACCAGCAAAAACCAGGTTGAGCAGCCGGTGCTGTTTACCCTTAACGGCCTGAAGCTGAAGGGTGATACCCATCTCAGCCCGGAAGGTGTGCGCGTGGGGGATCAGTCCATCAGTCTGGATAAACTCGACGCCAGCATTAACGGTCAGGAAGGTTTGTCATTGCAGAAGCTGGACACCCAATCCTCCTTCGATAATAAAGATGGCAAAATCGGCGGCGATCTGAATATGAACGTCGGCAACATCAGCCTGCAGAAGCAGCCGTTCGGCGAAGCTAAGCTGGCGATGAAGTTTGCGCAGTTTGATGCGCAAGCGGTGAAAACCTTCTCGGACAGCTACAACGCGCAGATGCAGGCACTGCTGAACCAGCCAGGTTTAGTCGAGGATCCCGTCCGCTATCAGGCTAGCGTGCAGACCATCCTGAAGAATAACCTGCCGACGCTGCTGAAGGGTTCACCGACCGTCAGCATCGCGCCGCTGAGCTGGAAAAACGATAAAGGGGAAAGTACCTTTAACCTCAGCATCGGCTTTAACGATCCCGCTACCGTCACCGGTGAAGCGCAGACGTTGGGCGCAGCAGTGGATCGCGTGCTGAAAACCCTGGATGGCAAACTGAACATCAATATGCCAATGGCTACCGAAGCGATGCGTCATGTGGGGCTGGCTGAAGGTTATCAGAGCGACGATGCGCAGAAGCTGGCGGACCAGCAGGTGAAAGGTCTGGCGGCAATGGGCCAGATGTTCCGTCTGACGCAGCAGCAGGATGATAACATCACCACCAGCCTGCAATATGGCAACGGTCAGGTGACTATGAACGGCGACAAGATGTCACTGGAGCAGTTCCTGTCACGCTATATGCTGGGCGCGCAGACCAGCGAAGGGATGCCTGAGTAACAGCGATATACCCGCGGCGCGAGCTATCGCGCCGCTAAACGCCCCGCACCAACTGCGGCGGCACAATCAGCGTTTGCACTTCCGCATCCGGTTTCGCCAGTCGTTGCAGCATCCTTTCCCCCGCTCGCCTTCCCACATCACGCGCTTCACTACTGACAAACGTTAGCGAGGAGTCATACGACTCGCGTAGCGGATCGTCATTAAAGCCGACCAGCGCCAGCTTTTGCGTGAAGTAGCTGTCCACCGCATCTTCGCCCAGCGAGCGTCCGCTGTGGATCGCACCAAAATAGCAGCCGAGCGTGGTACTGGCGTTATGGGCAATGATAGCGGTGATGCGCGGATGGTGATGCAGCAGGTCCTGCGTCAATGCCGATACGCTCTGCTGCCGATCGTCGCACTCAATGATCCAGTCTGGACGAAACGGTAAGCCGTATTGCAACAGGGTCGCACAATAGCCGCCAATACGTTCCGCGCGCGTTAGAGAAGAACCCAATCCGCCGACCCACGCGATACGCTGATGCCCCTGACGGATCAGATATTCGGTGGCGATGCGCGCCGCCTGGCTGTTATCCGGACGCAAGGAATCGACCTTATCGAGGCTACTGGCCCGCGCGGCGCAAATGAGTGCAATCTGTTGCTCATGCGCCTGCGCGACCAGCGTATCCGCCTGCGCAACGGCACCACCCAACACAATGCCATCCGCGCCCTGTGCGGCCAGGGAATCGAAGCAGCGTTGCAGATGCTGCCCGTGTTGTCCGCTTTGCGTCAGAACCAACACTTTTCCCTGCTGCTCCAGCACTTCACTCAGCCCCGCCGTCATCGCCGCATAAAACGGCTGGCTGAGATCGCGCACAATCAAACCTATGACACCACTCTCACCGCCACGCAGGATGGAAGCTGAACGGTTACGTACGTAACCCAACTGTTCAATCGCCTGATTAACCCGCTCGGCCGTGGCGGAAGAGATACGTCCTTTACCGGACAGCACCAGAGAGACTGTCGATACCGATACGCCAGCCGCCTGCGCGACATCGTGAATAGTGGTTTTAGGCTGTGACATCCGGTTCCGTTTCCAACAACTGATGAAGAAACAAAGAGGTAAATCGTTACACTGATTCACGCAAAAATAAAGCCTGGGATTAGTCACGCTTTGTGACTATAGCCGCAAAACTGCTTGGTAAAACGTTTTATCATTCTTTACCATTTTGATAATTTGCCGCTTTTTAACCAGGAGAGACTATGTCCGCCAGCCGACCCAAAATGTCACTTTGGGAATTTTTCCAGAGTCTGGGTAAAACCTTTATGTTGCCCGTTGCCCTGCTGTCGTTCTGCGGCATTTTGCTCGGGATCGGTAGTTCACTGAGCAGCCACGATGTGCTGACGCTGATTCCGATGCTCGATCAGCCGTTCCTGCAATATCTGTTTATCTGGATGGCGAAGCTGGGTTCATTTGCCTTCAGTTATCTGCCGGTGATGTTCGCGATTGCGATTCCACTGGGCATGGCGCGGGAGAACAAAGGCGTCGCTGCCTTTGCCGGTTTTGTCGGCTACGCAGTGCTAAACCTGAGCGTGAACTTCTGGCTCAATATCAATGGCATTCTGCCAACCACCGACGCAGCGGTGCTGAAAGCCAACAACGTACAAAACATCCTTGGCATTCAGTCGATCGACACCGGTATTCTCGGCGCGGTGATTGTTGGTGTGGTGGTGTTCTGGCTGCATGAACGCTTCCACAATATCCGTCTGCCGGATGCGCTGGCCTTCTTCGGCGGTACGCGCTTTGTGCCGATTGTCACCACCGTGGTGATGGGCTTACTCGGCTTAGTGGTGCCTCTGATTTGGCCATTCTTTGCGCGCGCCATCACCGGCCTCGGCTGGATGATCAACAGTGCGGGTGAATTTGGCCCGATGATCTTCGGCACCGGCGAACGTCTGCTGCTGCCGTTTGGTCTGCAACATATTCTGGTGGCAATTATTCGCTTCACCGATGCGGGCGGCACGCTCGACGTCTGTGGAAAGAGCGTCAGCGGTGCCCTCACCATCTTCCAGGCGCAGCTGGCTTGCCCGGATACCCACGGCTTTGCGGAAAGCGCCACGCGTTTCCTGTCGCAAGGCAAAATGCCGGCCTTCCTCGGTGGTTTGCCGGGTGCCGCACTGGCGATTTATCACTGCGCACGTCCTGAAAATCGTCACAAAATTAAAGGGCTGCTGATTTCGGGTGTGGTGGCTTGCGTGGTCGGCGGGACTACTGAACCGATCGAATTCCTGTTCCTGTTCGTGGCTCCGGTACTGTATTTGATCCACGCCCTGTTGACGGGGCTGGGCTTCACCGTGATGGCGATACTCGGCGTGACCATCGGTAACACCGACGGCAACGTTATCGACTTCTTCGTGTTCGGCGTGCTGCACGGCCTCTCCACCAAATGGTATTGGGTGCCGGTGATTGCGGCAGTGTGGTTCGTGGGCTACTACGCCATCTTCCGTTTTGCTATTACCCGCTTCAATATCAAAACACCGGGTCGCGAAGCAGAAACCAGCAGCGTGGAACAGCAGGTCAGCCGCGCAGGCGTGGGGAAATCAGGCTACAACACCCCGGCGATTCTGGCGGCTCTGGGCGGTGTGGAAAATATCACCTCGCTGGATAACTGCCTGACGCGCCTGCGTCTTACCATTGCGGACATGAGCAAAGTGAACGATGCCGCACTGAAAGCCAATGGCGCAATTGGTGTGGTGCATCTCAACCAAACCAGTCTGCAAGTAGTGATCGGTCCGCAGGTGCAGTCGGTGAAAGATGAAATGGCACACCTGATGAGCGCGACGGTGTCATGATGCAGAGGTTTGATTTCGACCAGGCCGTGGATCGCCACGGCAGCTGGTGCACGCAGTGGGATTTCGTGGCGGACCGCTTCGGTGTGGAGGGCTTATTGCCCTTCACCATCTCCGATATGGATTTCGCCACGGCGCCCTGCATCATTGAGGCCCTGCAACAGCGGTTAAACCATGGCGTCTTGGGCTACAGCCGCTGGCAGCACAAGGACTTTACCTCGGCCATTCAATATTGGATGAAGAATCGTTTTGCCACAGAGGTTGAGGCGCAATCGCTGGTTTACGGCCCGTCGGTGATTTACATGGTGGCGCAATTGCTGCGCCACTGGACCAAACCCGGCGATGAAGTGCTGATTCATACGCCCGCCTACGAAGCGTTTTATCACACCATCAACGGTAATCAGCGCCGCGTGCTGGAACTGCCGCTACAGCGCCAGGGTAATGACTGGCAGTGTGATATGGCGCAGCTGGAACCGCTGCTGGCGCGACCCGATTGCAAAGTGATGCTGCTGTGCAGCCCGCACAATCCTACCGGCAAAGTGTGGCGGCGTGAGGAGTTGCAGCAAATGGCCGCGCTCTGTGCGCGTCACGATGTGAAAGTGATCAGCGATGAGATCCATATGGATATGGTGTTGGGCGACGCACACCACACCCCGTGGAGCCAGGTGGCGCAATCTTCCTGGGCGTTATTCACGTCGGCATCAAAGAGTTTCAACATTCCGGCGTTGACCGGCGCGTGGGGCATCATTCCGCATGAAGCCGATCGCCAGGCGTGGTTCCACGCACTGAAGCAGCAGGATGGTTTATCGTCACCGGCGGTGATGGCCGTCACGGCGACCATTGCCGCGTATCGTGAAGGTTCAGCCTGGCTGGATGCACTGCGCGATTATTTGCAGGCGAATATGCAGCACATCGCGCAACGACTGAATGCCGCGTTTCCTGCGCTGAGCTGGCAGCCCCCTGCCGCCACCTATCTGGCATGGATTGATCTCACTCCGCTCGGTATTGATGAGCAGGCACTGCAACAGCAGCTGATTCATCAGTACAAGGTGGCGATCATGCCGGGTTCGACTTACGGTGATGCCAGCCGCGGTTATCTGCGCCTCAACGCGGGTTGTCCACGTAGCAAGCTGGATGACGGGCTGGATCGCCTGATTGCGGCTTTAAAATCGTATTAAATGCGCTCGGATGCTGATTAATTCAGCATCCATTTCACGACTTGCGCAAATCACTGGCGCTGTTGCGCAAGATGTTTTTATAATGCTCTGCACTTTATGAAACTTTAGCGAGTGCGACATGATTGACCTGAAACTCCCCCTGACCGACATCCACCGCCACCTTGATGGCAACATCCGCGCACAAACCATTCTTGATTTAGGTCGCCAGTTTAATCTCGCGCTGCCAGCCAACTCGCTCGACGATCTACGTCCGCATGTGCAAGTGACGGCCAATGAACCCGATCTGGTGAGCTTCCTGCAGAAGCTGGATTGGGGCGTGAAAGTGCTGGGCGATTTAGATGCCTGCCGCCGCATTGCGCTGGAAAACGTGGAAGATGCCGCACGCGCCGGTATTCACTATGCGGAACTGCGTTTCTCACCAGGATATATGGCGATGACGCATAACCTGCCGATTGCCGGTGTAGTGGAAGCCGTGATTGATGGCGTGCGCGCTGGCGTAAAACAGTATGGCGTGGATGTGAACCTGATCGGCATTATGAGCCGTACCTTTGGTGATGAAGCCTGCCTGCGCGAACTGGAAGGTTTGCTGGCACACCGCGATGGCATTACCGCCGTCGATCTGGCTGGTGATGAGCTCGGCTTCCCGGGCAGTGAGTTCCTCAGCCACTTCAATCGCGCGCGTGATGCTGGTTTCCGTATTACCGTGCACGCCGGTGAAGCTGCTGGCCCGGAAAGCATCTGGCAGGCGATTCGCGAACTCGGCGCGGAGCGTATTGGCCATGGTGTGAAAGCGATTGAAGACCGCGCGCTGATGGATTTCCTGGCTGAGCAGCGCATTGGTATCGAATCCTGCATGACCTCGAACATTCAGACCAGCACGGTAGCTTCACTGGCCACTCATCCGCTCAAAGCCTTCCTGCAACACGGTATTCTCGCCACCATCAACACCGATGATCCGGCAGTTCAGGGTATTGAGCTGGCGCATGAGTATGAGCACGCTGCGCCGCAGGCAGGACTCACCGCCGAAGAGATGCGCCAGGCGCAGGAAAATGGTGTGACAATTGCCTTCCTCAGCGATGCAGAGAAAGCTGCACTGCGTCAGCGCGTGGCGGGATAACGCGCCTTAAAGTAAAAAAGGTGCGCATTGCTGCGCACCTTTTTAATCAAGCCGCACCTGGGTGAACTGAGCTTTTATAGCATCGGTTCCCGCAGGGTGCGCTTTCGTTTTATCACTTCAGCGACATCGTCTGGCGCTTCTCAGCGGACTGTAAACCGAGTTCAATCAGCTCCATCACCTGAATCGCCTCTTCAGCCTGTACCGGATTATCACCGGTGCCCGCAATCGCATCACGAATTGCCGCGTAGTATGCCGGATAGTTACCCGGCAGCGTCAGCAGCTCTTTCTCCACCATCACATCGCCTTCTGCCAGCGTCAGGGTACCGTTGCGCATGTCGTAGCCCCAGTCTTCCTGCGGTGGACGTTCACCCGCTTTCAGACGATCTTCCTGCGGATCCAGGCCGTATTTGACATAGCTGCCCCGCGTGCCGTGCACCACAAAGCGTGCAGATTCAGCCGCCACCAACATGCTGGCATGTAACACCACGCGACGAGTGGGATAAGTCAGTACTGCGTGGAAATAATCGGTGGTTTGCGCTCCCGGGCGCAGTTCAGCCATATCCACATTGATCGCCACCGGCGGACCAAATAATTGCAGCGCCTGGTCCAACACATGCGGTCCAAGATCAAACCAGATACCGCTGCCCGGGCCTTTCATCTCACGCCAGCGCTGACGAACTTCAGGGCGGAAGCGATCAAAATGCGATTCGAGATAACGCACATCACCTAAGGCGCCATCAGCCAGCAAAGTTTTCAGCGTCAGGAAGTCACTGTCCCAACGACGATTGTGGAATACGGAGAGCAGCAGCCCTTTGGCCTTGGCCAGTGCATCCAGCTCACGCGCTTGTGACAGTGTCACGGTAAACGGTTTATCCACCACCACATGTTTACCGGCATTCAGTGCCGCTTTGGCTAACGGGAAGTGAGTATCATTTGGCGTCGGTATCACAATCAGTTGCAGTGTCGGGTCATCCAGCAGGGCTTGTGGATCAGAGACCACCTGCACCGAGGGCCAATCTGCATGCACCTTGCTGGCATCGCTGCTGGAGACGGCTGCCAGTTCAACGCCTGGCGTACCGACGATCAAAGGAGCATGAAAGGTTTTGCTGGCAAAACCGTAGCCAATCAGGCCGACACGTAATTTATCGCTCATTCTCATTCCTCTTGTTCGTTACCAGACTGATTTAAGACGAATCAGCCAGTAACAACAAGGCGGAATCACCTGAAAACTCAGGAGATAGCACTCCGTGCCGGTTGCCAGCTTTCCTGCGCCACCAGGGCATCGTGCGCATCCTGACTGCGACGGCGGAAATCACTGGGGCTGACGCCGACCCGTTTGCGGAACACGCGAGAGAAATAGAGCTGATCGTCATAACCCACTTCGCGCCCGACCGAGGCAATGGGCTCCTGCGTGGTTTGCAGTAACAGTTTGGCGCGGATGACGCGCTGATCTTCGCGCCAGCGCAGCAGATTAATCCCCATCTGTTCGCGAAACAGATGCGCCAGTCGTGACGGGGAAAGACACACATGCCGCGCCACTTCCTCGATTTTTACTTCGCTTGCCAGATGGTTGGTGACGTATTGGCAGGCTTCAATCACGCGCGGATCGCGAATTTGCTGATGACTGCGCGGATCCTCCTCCACCGCACGCAGCAGCAAGCGCTCCAGCAGATTCATCGCCAGTTCCTCGGCAAAGCGACGGCCTGAATTGTGGGTTTGCTCAATGCTGGCAAACAGACGATCAAACTCGGCACGTTGCGCTTCCGGCAAGCGTAACCGCCCCACGCCCTGGCTCTCATCCTGCCACTGCAACCAGTCCGTCCAGTATGCCCGTGGACGGAAATAGACCCAGCGGTGGAACCAGCATGAGCTGTCTGGTGAACGGCCATAGTAGTGCGGGGTTTTAGGCTGGAACAGCAGCAAGTCACCGGGTTCGCAGTCAAACGCCGATTCGCCATCAAAAATGCGGCCCTGACCTTTGATGGTCAGATTAAGGATGTAACCCTTCATGCCGAGCGGTCGGTCGATAAAGAAGTCCAGCTGATCGTTGGCATTGATCGGTGTTAAGCCCGCCACCAGCCAGGCATTGAACGGATAGCCGGGTAGCAGTGGGTTCTGCTGCTCACCAGGGGGTTCACGATGATACATAGTGCCTCACGGTAACCTGTAAATGCGCAGTGCCGCGCGCCAGAAGGGCGACCCACTGGCCGCCCTGCATCATTTTTACGGCTGGAATCAGGCCGCTTTGTTTTTCTGTTTGTAGCGGTCAAAAATCACCGCCGCTAACAGTATCAAACCGCGCACCACATACTGTGAGAATGGCGAGATATTCAATAAATTCATCGCATTCTCAACCGTACCCAGAATCAGCACGCCCGCCACCACATAAGAGATCTTACCGATGCCACCTTTCAGCGAAACGCCGCCCAGCACACAGGCTGAAATCACGATCAATTCATAACCGAGTGAAGTCATCGGCTGACCACTGGTCATGCGCGAGGCCAGAATAATGCCCGCCGCTGCCGAAACCAGTCCCGAAAGAATGAAGATAATGATGCGGGTACGCACCACCGGCACCCCGGCCAGGCGAGCCGCTTCTTCATTACCGCCAATCGCCAGCGTGTTGCGGCCAAAGGTGGTTTTATTCAGCACGAAACCAAACACAATCATGGTGGCGATGGTGAGCCAGATCGGCGCTGGCAAGCCGAGCCAGTTGGCATAACCGAGGGTGAAGAAGCGTTCATCCTCGATGCCGACCGCTTTACCGTCAGAGAAGATATAGGCCAGACCACGCACAATCTGCATCGTCGCCAGCGTGGTGATCAGCGCATTGATCTTCAGCCGGGCAATCACGAAGCCGTTGATGAATCCGGTGACCATGCCGAGTATCAAACCGGCCGCAACGCCCAGCCACAGACTCTCCGTCATGTTGATCACCACGGCGGTTACCACACCGGCACAGGCGATGACCGAGGCTACGGAAAGGTCAAAATCGCCTGACGCGAGGCAGAACAACATGCCGCAGGCCACCATGCCGGACATCGACATGGCAAGCCCCAGCCCTTTCATATTGATGAACGTGCCAAAGTTGGGTACGAAGATGGCGCAAACGATAAACAGCAGCGCGAAGACCACCAGCATGCCGAAGTTATCCCAAATACGCCCCAGCTGAAGGCCGTTACGCTGCACCGGTGGCGTGTTGGAAGTGGTAGATGAAGCCATTGTTGCTCTCCTTTACATCAGGCCACGGCGGCCGCTTGAGGGGTTTTCGGCATCGCCAGGCTCAGCGTCAGCTGCTCCGTGGCCGCGTCGTGTGGCAGTTCTCCGGCAATTTCTCCTTCACGCATCACCACGATGCGGTCAGCCAGGCCCATCACTTCGGGCAAATCGCTGGAGGCAAACAGCACCGCGATCCCTTTATTTGCCAGTTGGTATATCAGGTTGTAGATCTCATGCTTGGCACCCACATCAATACCTCGCGTCGGCTCATCCAGCAGAATCACGTTCATCTCTTCGGACAACCAGCGACCCAGAATAGCCTTCTGCTGATTGCCCCCTGACAGGTTCATGATCAGCTGCTGCGGGCCTGGCGTTTTGATATTCAATGAGCGGATGTGAAGATCGGCGTTTTTCGCCTCCCAGCCGGGTTTAATCAGACAACCCGCCGTGAGGTTATGGCGGCGCGCGCTGATATTGATGTTGTCGCGCACCGAGTGCACCGGAATAATCCCTTCGGATTTACGATCCTCCGGGCACAGCATGATGCCCGCGCGGATCGCATCGATCGGCTGACGGATGTTGAGCTTTTTGCCATCCAGCGACACGCTGCCGCCGCGCAGTTTGGTGGCTCCAAACAGCCCTTTCATCAATTCGCTGCGCCCCGCACCTACCAGACCAAACAGGCCGACGATTTCACCGGCTCGTACCGTGAGCGAAATCGGCATACGCACGCCCTTGGCTTCGACCTGATCGAGCTGCAAACGCACTTTGCCCAAGGCGCGCGGCGCATAGCCGTAGATATCGCCAAGGTTACGACCGACCATCGCCTGCACCAGGTCGTCATGATGCGTATTCGGCATATCAGTGAAAGTGCGCACATAGCGACCATCTTTGAACACGGTGATGGCATCGCTCAGGGCAAAGATCTCCTCCATACGGTGCGACACATACAGCACCGTACGGCCCTGATCGCGCAGCTGACGAATGACGCGGAACAGATGCTCGATTTCACGCGCTGAAAGTGAACTGGTCGGCTCATCAAAAGCGATAATGCGCGCATTGCGCGCCAGCGCTTTGGCGATCTCCACCATTTGCCACTGGCCGAGCGACAGATATTTCAGCGGCATATCAGGATCGATATCCATGCCGAGATTTTTAAGCTGCAAATCCGCTTCGTAGCGCAGCAGTTTGCGATTCACCAACCCACGTTTGTGCGGCAGCTGGCCGAGATAGATGTTCTCCGCCACGCTCATCTCCGGCACCAGATGCAGTTCCTGATAGATGATCGCTACGCCCGCATCCAGCGCATCCACGGTGTTGTTGAAGCTTTTCACTTCACCTTTGATGCGAATCTCACCTTCAGTCGGCTGATAACTGCCGCTGAGAATCTTTAACAGCGTGGACTTTCCCGCGCCGTTTTCGCCCATCAGCGCATGCACTTCCCCGGCGCGGCACTGGAATGAGATATCCTGCAGCGCCTTCACGCCCGGAAAGGTTTTACTGATGCCATGAAAGGACAGAAAAGCTTGATCAGTTTCCATGGAAACTCCTCTTCGCCTCCATCTTTCGCGCCGTTGCTGGGTTGTCTTCGCGCTTTGCCCCAGCCATCAATGAAACGGGAGCAAACGCGATGGCTAACCTGCTGCAACACCCGGGATGGAGGCTGCGTTTATCAATCAGGCGACTTACATCAGCCCTTTCTTCGCCAACTCAGTTTTGAAGTTGTCGCGGGTAATCAGCACCACATCGGTGACTTCGGTGAATTTCGCGGGCTCTTCGCCTTTGGTCACCCAGTTGTAGAGCATCTGGCTGCTCTTATAACCGTGCACATCCGGGCTGGGCAGCAGCGAACCGTAGAAGCCGGTTGGTGCGCCTTTAGACAGCTCGCTCACCGCGTCCACACCGTTGATGCCAATGCCAATCACGTCGGGCGCTTTAAAGCCCTGGCCTTCGGTCGCGCGCACGCCACCCAGCACGGTGTTGTCATTCATGCCGACAATCAGCCAGTGTTTCACTTCTGGATGCTGCACCAGCAGCGAGTTACCGGCATCAAATGCCCCCGGAATATCGTTAGATTTGGTCGGCACCTGATAGATCTGTTTCTCCGGGAATCCGGCGGCTTTCAGGGCGTCCATCGAACCGCCAGTGCGACGACGCGCAGTGTCCAGCTCATTGGCGGTAATCGCCATGACGCCGGTCTCTTTCGCATCCCAGCCGCGCTTCTGCATCTCTTTGTAGAGTTCCTGACCCTGGCGCTCACCGATTTTGGTTGCGGCCATCATCACCAGCGGCACGGTGTCCATTGGCTTGCCTTTGGCGGTAACAAACTGGTCATCAACCGCAATCACTTTCAGGCCATAGCTACGCGCTTTCGCCACGATGGCTGAACCCAACTTCGGGTCCGGGGTGCAAATCACGAAGCCTTTGGCCCCGCTTGCCGCCAGGCTATCAATGGCATTCAGGGTTTTCTCACCGTCGGGTACGGCAATTTTGATCACGTCAAAGCCAAGATCTTTGCCAGCCTTATCTGCGAACTTCCATTCGGTCTGGAACCAGGGTTCCTCCGGTTGTTTGACGAGGAAACCGAGTTTCATGGTCTCGGCGATAGCGGATTGTGACATAACCGCGGCGAGACCTACCGCCGCCAGCGCTTTAGTGAATTTATGCATGATGCTCTCCGGCACAATGATGTTTTATCGCTGTTAATAACGAATCGGTGTAAACGCTACCAATTGGATTTCACGTTTGGGTACAGCGCAAAATCAGCGCGTTAGCTCAAAGGTTGTACAAAGGCTGTGCAAACGCTGGGCTAGTTGTAGCGGTAATGGCGAAGAAAAATGTAGAGCGGTATCACATCCCAAAACGATGACTAATTCCTCCATATATTCAGCGAAATTAACCAGTCATTAACTTTTGCTGCCGATCACAGAACGGTTCCGATGACAGAAAAGTGCATATTCTCAGCCAGCGATGACTAACCGCTTATGCACCCGCATTCCAGGATAGAGCCAGATAACTCACACAGGAGAATCCCAATGGGTGCTGGCGCCATAACAATTGGGCTGGATTTTGGCAGTGACTCGGTGCGTGCCCTCGCCGTGGACTGCCACAGTGGTAAAGAGCTGGAAAAGGCGGTGGTGAACTACCCACGCTGGGCGAAGGGAGAATTCTGTGACGCACATGCCAACCGTTTTCGTCATCATCCTCAAGACTATATCGACGCGCTGGAGCAGGCGGTGGTCGCGGTGGTGCAAGCGTTAACTCCCGAACAACGCGCTGCCGTGGTGGGGATAGGCGTGGATTCAACGGGTTCAACCCCTGCACCGATTGACCGTGACGGCAACGTGTTAGCCTTGCGCCCGGAATTCGCCACCAACCCCAACGCTATGTTTGTGTTGTGGAAAGATCACACCGCGATTGAAGAAGCGGAAGAGATTAATCAGCTGTGCCGCAACGGTCATTTCACCGATTACACCCGCTATATCGGCGGCGTGTATTCGTCGGAGTGGTTCTGGGCCAAGATTCTGCACGTGTCACGCCAGGATGCAGCAGTGCGTGATGCGGCAGTGTCTTGGGTGGAACTCTGCGATTGGGTACCGGCACTGTTGAGCGGTCGCACTGCCCCGACGCAGCTGCGGCGCGGACGCTGCGCCGCCGGGCATAAATCGCTGTGGCATCCTGAATGGCAGGGTTTACCGCCCGCAGATTTTTTCCGTGCACTCGATCCGATGTTGGTTGAGCAGCTGGATTCTCCATTGTTTACCGACACCTTAACTGCTGATGTACCGGTGGGCACGCTTTCCAGCGAATGGGCGCAGCGTTTGGGATTGTCTGAGCAGGTAATTTTGTCCGGTGGGGCCTTCGACTGTCATATGGGCGCGGTCGGTGCGGGCGCGCAGCCTTATACGCTGGTGAAAGTGATTGGCACCTCAACCTGCGACATTTTAATTGCCGACAGCGAGAAAGTCGGCGATCGCGCCATTAAAGGCATTTGCGGCCAGGTCGATGGCAGCGTGGTACCGGGCGCCATCGGCTGCGAAGCGGGTCAATCGGCGTTTGGTGATATCTACGCCTGGTTTAGCCGCTTGCTGGGCTGGCCGCTGCAGCAGGCGGTGGCGCGCCATCCTGAGTTGCAGCCGCAACTCGCCGAAATGCAGCAGGATTTAATCCGTTCCCTAACTGAAGCCTGGGCCGCCGATCCGCAACTCGATCATCTGCCCGTGGTACTCGATTGGTTCAACGGGCGTCGCACACCGGATGCCAATCAGCGCCTGAAAGGCGTGATCACCGATTTGAATCTTGGCACCGACGCGCCTGCGTTATTTGGTGGTCTGGTGGCCGCCACGGCGTTTGGTGCCCGCGCCATTATGGAGTGTTTCGAGAAGCAGCAGATTCCGGTGGAGAGCATTCTGACGCTCGGCGGTATCGCACGGAAGTCCCCCGCCATTATGCAAGCCTGTTGCGACGTGATGAACCGTCCGCTGGATATCGTGGCTTCTGACGAGTGCTGCGCGCTGGGTGCTGCCATTTTTGCCGCCGTCGCCGCAAACGTGTATGCCGATGTGCCTGCCGCACAGCAGGTGATGGCGAGTCCGATCGCCGTGACCTTGCAGCCCAACAGTCTGCGCGTGGCGGGCTATCAACAACTTTATCAACGCTATCAAAACTGGTGCCAGGCCGCTGAACCTCAGTATGCCGCCCGCGCCACATCCGCTAAGTAAAGGAGCGAGAAATGGAACAGAACGTTTGGTTTGTGATTGGAACGCAGCATCTCTACGGAGCGGAAACCTTGCGCCAGGTTGAACATCACGCACGCCAGGTGATGGACGGATTGAATCAGGCGGGCACACTGCCGGTACCGCTGGTGTTGAAGCCGCTGGTGAAATCACCGGATGAAGCGCTGGCGCTGTGCCGCGAGGCCAATCACGACAATAGTTGTGTCGGCATCATGACCTGGTTACACACCTTCTCACCGGCCAAGATGTGGATTGGTGGGCTGAGTATCCTGAATAAGCCGCTTTTGCAATTCCATACCCAGTTCAACGCAGAAATTCCGTGGGACAGTATGGATATGGACTTTATGAATCTGAACCAGACCGCACATGGCGGTCGAGAGTTCGGCTTTATCGGCGCGCGCATGGGCTTACAGCACAGCGTGGTGACCGGCCACTGGCAGGATAAGACCAGCCAGCAACGCATCGGACGCTGGATCAATGCGGCACTAGCGAAGCAGGCCAGTCAGCAGCTGAAAGTGGCGCGCTTTGGCGACAATATGCGCGAAGTGGCGGTGACCGAAGGCGATAAGGTGGCGGCACAGATTCAGTTTGGTTATTCGGTCAACGGTTGGGGCGTCGGCGATCTCGTTGAGGTGGTGAACAGCGTCAGCGATGGCGATGTGCATGCGCTGATCGATGAATACGAGAGCCAGTATTTGTTCAGCGAGGCTGCCGCCGTGAATGGCGAGAAGCGTCAGAACGTGCTGGATGCGGCGCGCATTGAATTAGGTTTGAAGCGTTTCCTCGATGATGAGGGCTGCAAAGCCTTTACCACTAATTTCCAGACTCTGCACGGCATGACGCAGTTGCCAGGCTTGGCCGTTCAACGTTTGATGGGCCAGGGTTATGGTTTTGCCGGTGAAGGTGACTGGAAGACCGCTGCGCTGCTGCATATTTTGAAGGTGCAAGCCGGGAATCGTGCGGGCGGTACTTCATTTATGGAGGATTACACCTATCACTTCTCACCGGGCAATGATTTGGTGCTGGGTTCACATATGCTGGAAGTGTGCCCATCGATTGCCAAAGAGGTGAAGCCGTTGATTGATGTTCAGTTCCTCGGCATTGGTGGCAAAGCCGATCCGGCGCGCATGATTTTCTCCACGCCAGCCGGTCGCGCGGTGAATGCCAGTGTGATTGATATGGGCGATCGTTTCCGTTTGCTGGTGAATGTGGTAGATGCGATTGAGCAGCCGAAACCGCTCCCGAAATTGCCGGTCGCGCGTGCCTTGTGGCGTGCCCAGCCCTCACTGGCTACCGCTTCCGAGGCATGGATTCTTGCCGGCGGCGCACACCATACGGTGTTTAGTCAGGCACTGGATTTGGATGATATGTACCTGTACGGCGAGCTGAACGGCATCGAGGTGCTGGTAATCGATGAGGATACGCGTTTGCCGGCGTTTAAAGATGCATTGCGCTGGAACGAGGCGTATTACCGGTTAGCGCGCTGATCGTGTTATGACCTGTTGAAGCCGCGTTGAGTCGCGGCTTTTTTGTGGCTAAAACCTGCGATCCAGGCAGCATAGCAACGCCCACCTTTGTCTCCTTTATGCAGGTTCGTTGCGGTTTTTTTGGCGCTGAATTTGAATCGAATTTTCAGGTTTGCACTGACTACAGCAATGACAGTCTCAATTGCACCCTAAAGGCCAGCCCGAAGAGCAAAGCGTTCGCGCCAGGGATGGCGCGGTCGATCTGCATGGATGCGGGGTTCCTTTGCGATCGGGCTGGCCTTTAGGGGGCTTCGCACCGAACCATCAGCAACTCCACCTAACTTACAAAGATGGGTGCTGTGGCTAAAAACGCGCGGTTCAGTCGACAAAGGTGGGCGTTGCGTAAAGTCGGCGTGAATACATCCCTGTAGCCTCGGACGCCGCATCCCTGCGGCGTACGCTTTACTCCACTGCCCACCTTTGTCTC
>NZ_OBEC01000017.1:0-48916 GCF_900215395.1 Pantoea sp. GL120224-02
ACGATACCGCGCTCAACACGACCGGTTACAACAGTACCACGGCCTGAGATTGAGAATACGTCTTCGATTGGCAGCAGGAACGGCAGGTCGATTGCACGTACTGGCTCTGGGATGTAGTTATCCAGGTGACCAGCCAGCTCAATGATCTTCTCTTCCCACTCAGCAACACCGTTCAGTGCCTGCAGAGCAGAACCGCGTACGATTGGAGTATCGTCGCCTGGGAAGTCGTAAGCTGACAGCAGATCGCGAACTTCCATCTCTACCAGTTCCAGCAGCTCTTCATCATCAACCATGTCGCACTTGTTCAGGAACACGATGATGTAAGGAACGCCAACCTGACGACCCAGCAGGATGTGCTCACGGGTCTGTGGCATTGGGCCATCAGTCGCAGCAACAACCAGGATCGCGCCGTCCATCTGCGCAGCACCGGTGATCATGTTTTTCACATAGTCGGCGTGGCCTGGGCAGTCAACGTGCGCGTAGTGGCGAGTCGGGGTTTCATATTCAACGTGTGAAGTGTTGATGGTGATACCACGAGCTTTCTCTTCTGGTGCGTTATCGATCTGATCGAACGCTTTAGCAGAGCCGCCGTAGGTTTTAGCCAGAACGGTGGTGATAGCTGCAGTCAGAGTGGTTTTACCATGGTCAACGTGACCGATGGTGCCAACGTTTACGTGCAGTTTGTTACGCTGAAATTGCTCTTTCGCCATGGCGATAATTCCTTACGTTGTGCCTTCATGAGTCATGAAGGCATCAGTTCACAATTTTTAAACCGTAGCTTATTTGCTACGAGCTTCAATAACGGCCTGAGCGACGTTGTTCGGCGCATCATCGTACTTCAGGAACTCCATGGAGTAAGAAGCACGGCCTTTGGTCAGAGAACGCAGCTGGGTTGCATATCCGAACATTTCAGACAGTGGAACTTCAGCATGGATCTGAACGCCAGTAGCGTTAGATTCCTGTCCTTTGAGCATACCACGACGACGGCTAAGGTCACCGATAACGTCACCGGTGTTCTCTTCCGGAGTCTCTACTTCAACCTTCATGATCGGCTCAAGCAGAACGGGCTGTGCTTTCTTAAAGCCATCTTTGAAGGCTAAAGAAGCGGCCAGTTTAAACGCCAGCTCAGAGGAGTCAACGTCATGGTAAGAACCGAAGTGCAGACGAACACCCAGATCTACTACCGGGTAACCGGCCAGTGGACCAGACTTCAGCTGCTCCTGGATACCTTTATCAACCGCAGGGATGTATTCAGTTGGAATCACACCACCCTTGATGTCGTTGACGAATTCGTAACCTTTAGGGTTAGAACCCGGCTCCAGTGGGTACATGTCGATAACAACATGACCGTACTGACCACGACCACCAGACTGCTTAGCGTGTTTACCTTCAACATCGGTAACTTTAGAACGAATCGCTTCGCGATAAGCAACCTGTGGTTTACCGACGTTCGCTTCAACGTTGAACTCACGCTTCATACGGTCAACGATGATGTCGAGGTGCAGCTCACCCATACCCGCGATGATGGTCTGGTTAGATTCTTCATCAGTCCATACGCGGAAAGATGGATCCTCTTTTGCCAGACGACCCAGAGCCAGACCCATTTTTTCCTGGTCAGCTTTGGTTTTCGGCTCAACGGCAATAGAGATTACTGGCTCTGGGAATTCCATGCGCTCAAGAATGATGACATTTTCTGGATCACACAGGGTGTCACCAGTGGTCACATCTTTCAGACCGATCGCAGCTGCGATGTCGCCCGCACGAACTTCTTTGATCTCTTCACGTTTGTTAGCGTGCATCTGAACGATACGGCCCAGACGCTCACGGTTTGACTTAACCGGGTTGAACACGGTGTCACCGGTGTTAACAACACCAGAGTAAACGCGGAAGAAGGTCAGGTTACCCACAAACGGGTCGGTTGCGATTTTGAACGCCAGAGCAGCAAACGGCTCGTTGTCGTCAGAATGACGCTCAGCCGGCGTGTCTTTACCGTCGTCCAGCATACCGTTGATCGCGGTAACGTCAGTCGGTGCTGGCAGGTATTCAACTACCGCATCCAGCATCGCCTGAACACCTTTGTTCTTAAATGCAGAACCACAGGTAACCAGGATGATTTCGTTTTTCAGCACGCGCTTACGCAGAGAAGTTTTGATCTCTTCTTCAGTCAGCTCTTCACCGCCGAAGAATTTCTCCATCAGCTCATCAGAACCTTCTGCAGCGGCTTCAACCAGATTCGCACGCCATTCATCAGCCAGTTCCTGCATATCAGCTGGGATATCTTCGTAAACGAAGGTAACGCCCTGATCTTCGTCGTTCCAGTTGATGGCTTTCATTTTCACCAGGTCAACAACACCGGTGAATTTCTCTTCTGCGCCGATTGCCAGCTGAAGCGGAACCGGGTTTGCACCCAGGCGCGTTTTCATCTGATCAACAACTTTCAGGAAGTTAGCACCCATGCGGTCCATTTTGTTAACGAACGCGATGCGTGGAACTTTATATTTGTTAGCCTGGCGCCATACGGTTTCAGACTGTGGCTGAACACCACCAACCGCACAGTAAACCATTACTGCGCCATCAAGCACACGCATAGAACGCTCAACTTCGATGGTGAAGTCAACGTGTCCCGGGGTGTCAATGATGTTGACGTGGTGTGGCTCGAACTGCTTAGCCATACCTGACCAGTAACAGGTGGTTGCAGCGGAAGTGATGGTAATACCACGTTCCTGTTCCTGCTCCATCCAGTCCATGGTTGCGGCGCCGTCATGCACTTCACCGATCTTGTGGTTTACACCGGTGTAGAACAGAACACGTTCGGTAGTGGTAGTTTTACCGGCGTCGATGTGAGCACTGATACCGATGTTACGATAGCGCTCAATGGGTGTTTTACGAGCCATTTGATTCCTCTGATTCTGAGACGTTCTAAGTTAAAAAAGCCCAGCAGGTAAGCCACTGGGACGCCCGCTGGGTTAATAACAACTACGTGGCTGTTACCAGCGGTAGTGTGCGAACGCCTTGTTGGCTTCAGCCATACGGTGAACGTCTTCACGTTTCTTAACTGCAGTACCTTTGTTCTCTGCAGCGTCAGAAAGTTCGTTCGCCAGGCGAAGAGCCATTGATTTATCACCGCGTTTACGAGCAGCTTCAACGATCCAACGCATTGCCAGAGCATTACGACGAACCGGACGGACTTCAACTGGAACCTGGTAGGTTGAACCACCAACGCGACGTGACTTAACTTCTACAGTCGGACGTACGTTTTCGAGTGCAACTTCGAAAGCTTCCAGACCATCTTTACCTGCACGTTGAGCCAGGGTATCAAGTGCGGTATAGACGATGGATTCTGCAGTAGATTTTTTACCATCTACCATCAGGATGTTTACAAATTTAGCCAGCAATTCTGATCCGAACTTAGGATCTGGCAGGATTTTACGCTGACCAATAACGCGACGACGTGGCATGGAAATACTCCGTTGTTAATTCAGGATTGTCCAAAACTCTACGAGTTTATTTTGACATTAAAGTGAAAATGTTTGGCCTTACTTAACGGAGAACCATTAAGCCTTTGGCTTCTTCACGCCGTACTTGGAGCGTGACTGCTTACGGTCTTTAACACCTGAGCAGTCAAGCGCGCCGCGAACGGTGTGGTAACGCACACCTGGCAAGTCTTTAACACGACCGCCACGAATCAGGATCACTGAGTGTTCCTGGAGGTTATGACCTTCACCGCCGATGTAGGAGGTAACTTCAAAACCGTTAGTCAAACGCACACGGCAAACTTTACGCAGTGCTGAGTTTGGTTTTTTAGGGGTAGTGGTGTACACACGAGTACAAACACCACGTTTCTGCGGGCAAGCTTCCAGCGCAGGCACGTTGCTCTTTGCAACTTTGCGTACGCGTGGTTTGCGAACCAGCTGGTTAACTGTTGCCATTAAATAGCTCCTGGGATTTAGCTTTTTGCTTCGTAAACACGTAATAAATCGCCTCGTATTACTACGAGGAGGCAGAATTTTAGGGCTGTGTCAAAAGGGTGTCAAGAAATAACCAGGTTTTCCTTGCTACCAGGCCACTTGTTGTTGGTGCTTCACCGTCATCGCAACGAAACCAGTATAGTCCAAACGTGCTACTTTGATCGAAATTTGCTCAACCAACCCACGCGCGACCACATCTTCCTCAAGAACCCAAAGCGCGGCCGGAGAGGCTTGCAGCTTGATGAACATCTGGCTGCCCTCAAGCGCGGCCGTGACGCCATCCTGCATTAGCAGCAAGTCGTCGCCCTTCTGCATCAGCAGTAACAGGCTATCGATATCGCATTGCCAGGGTGATTGCAGCAGCGTGTAGAGCATGTTGGATTCTCAGAAACGAAGGATTCGATGATAAGTGGCGAGTTTCTGGCGCAGTGTCGCGGCATCCAGCACTTCAGCCGTCATCACGCGTTCAGCCGTCAAGCTTTGCCCGCGCGCATCAAGTGACTCTCGGCAGGCGAAACACTGGTCGATGTCGTAGAGATCGAGCACGCCGAACGTCGCGATATAGTTGCGAGCCAAAATCTGCTCAGGCTGCTGTGCGCGTTGCAGTTGCAGTACGCCATCGCCAATAAAGAACAGTCCAATGTCTTCGCTGAGCGCGCCAGTGGCCAGCACCGCATCCAGCCCTTCCCTGCCCGCGCTGCTGCCGTGGGGTGCCTGAGTGAAAAGAAATGCCACACGATTCATCAGAATTGCACCAAACGATCACAGCTCAACGCGGCTTCTGCCAGCGCACCTAAGCCGCTCAGTTCAAAACCAGGCTGCAAATTACTGCCCACCAGTTGCAAGCGCGTCGCTTCCTGCTCATCCGTCACGCCACGGCGCAATGCGGCAGCCACGCAAATATTTAGCGCGGCACCACTCTCTTCGCGCAGTTGCTGCCATGCGCGCACCACATCGACTTCATCGCTGGCAGGTGAAGTGAGCTGATTGGCATTCAGCACGCCTTCTCTATAAAAGAAAACACTTTCCAACTGGTGCCCTGCTTTGAGCAACGCACGAGCAAACAGCAATGCACTACTGGCATTCTGCGTACCGTACGCTGGCCCCGTTACCAGCAAGGTATAGCGCATTAGCGATCCTGCCCCTGGAAGTCTCCACTTTTGAACTGGCGGATGTAGAGATAAACCGTGTGTTTGGAAATATTGAGACGATCGGCCACCTGGTTAATCGCATCCTTGATATCAAAAATTCCCTTCTCGTACAGGTTGAGCACAATCTGGCGATTCTTGGCGTTGTTCGACACATTGCGGTCGTTGCTCACTTCCTCAATGGTAAATTCCAGCGTTTGCATCACCAGGTCTTCGACTGAGCTGGCAAAGTTGACGTTGGAATCTACCTGCTGCATTTCCGGCGGCATAAAGGTCGACATAATCTGCGAGAACGGCACATCAAGGTTCATGTTAATACACAGCAGGCCAATCACGCGCTGCTGACGATTGCGAATCGCGATGGTGACCGATTTCATCAGCACGCCGCTCTTAGCGCGCGTGAAGTAAGCACGGGACACATTGCTGTCAGCGCCATGCATATCGTGCAGCATGCGCAGTGCCAAATCGGTAATCGGCGAGCCCACTTTACGGCCGGTATGTTCACCGTTGGCGATGCGCACGGCGGAGCATTTCAAATCTTCCAGTGAGTGCAGCACGATTTCGCAGTGCGAGCCGATCAGCATCGCGAGGCCATCAACGACGGCTTCGTAAGATTTGAGAATATCGTAATCGGCTTGCTCGAACGGACGTTGCTCCAGTAAATCGAAGTCAGTCAGTTCACCGGGATTGAATGGATTAGACATCGAAGACATTACCCTAAATGGCTGGAGCCTGTCTCGACAGCTTTGGGGCAGACTCATATTGTGATAGTTGTGCAGGCGCTAGTCTGGCAAATGTCGGGATGTTTAGCCAGAGCTTTACTCATTCCCCTAAACAATTTGGGTTGCTGCAAGACGGCATGTTGGTTCATGCCCTGAGCATGAGTGAGGATGGCGAGCACAGCCAGCGCAGCTCAAGTCTGGCGGACAAATAAAAACGCCGCCCGGAGGCGGCGTCAGAAGCGCAAGCAGATTACTGCGCTTTCTTATCAGCAGCGGCCGGAGCCTGTGCTTTCTCATCCGCTTTTGGCGCTGGCTTGATATCCAGCAGCTCAACATCAAATACCAGCGTTGAGTTGGCCGGAATGCCCGGAACGCCATTTTTACCGTAAGCCAGGTTCGGTGGGATCACCAGCTTGATCTTGCCGCCTTTCTTCACGTGCTTAAGACCTTCGGTCCAGCCTGGGATCACGCCGTCGAGACGGAATGACAGTGGCTCGCCACGGGTGTAAGAGTTATCGAACTCGGTACCGTCGATCAGCGTACCTTTATAGTTCACGACGACGGTGTCGCTGTCTTTAGGTGCGTCACCGGTGCCTTCTTTCTCAACCTGATACAGCAAGCCAGATTCAGTTTTCTTCACGCCTTTTTCTTTGGCGAATTTATCAGCGTAAGCGGCACCCTTGTCAGAGTTCTCTTTCGCGTCTTTTTCCATCTTCGCCTGTGCAGCGCCTTTCACGCGGCCTTCGAAGGCTTGCAGTGTCTGCTCGATCTCTTGATCAGACAGTTTGCTCTTGCCACCGAATGCATCCTGAACACCTGCGATCAACTGATCTTTGTCCAGTTTGATGCCCAGTTTCTCTTGTTCCTTCAGAGAGTTGTCCATGTAGCGACCCAAAGAAGCACCCAGCGCATAAGCTGACTGCTGGTCTTCGTTTTTGAAGGCAGCATTTTTCGGTGCCTGCGGTGCTGCCTGAGCAGCGTCAGCCGGAGCCGCAGCGGTTTCAGCTGCCATTGCCAGCGGTGCATTCAGCGCAATGGCCATGGTGGTAGCTAACAATGTGACTTTAAACAGTGATTTCATCCTTTCTCCAAAACCGAAGCATCTAAACCTCGGGAATCATTGCGGACAGTGGCCCACACTATAACTTTACGTGGCAGCGGCGAACACTCCCACAACGTAATTACCCGCTTAACATCCGACCTTTTTTGCATCAGGAAGTTTCACCAGAGATGAAGGCATTAGCGCTGATTTCAACCGCAAAGCCCCATAAAGGTTAAAAATCGGGTGATTCTGCCGCTAAAGACCGTAGAATCACGCCCGATACGCGCCAGACGCAGCACCGTGACAGGAGAAGAAATGATGCAGCATGAAGAGTGGGAACAACGCCTTGAGGCGCTGGAGAGCAAACTGGCATTTCAGGAGCACACCATCGATCAGCTCAATCTGACGGTGACTCAACATGAACTGGAGATGAGTCGTATGCGCGAACAGGTACGTTTATTAGTGGATAAAGTGAAAGCCGCGACACCTTCACCGATTGCTTCGCAGTCCGAAGAGACGCCACCACCGCACTATTAAAGCAAAAGGCCACCTGAAGGTGGCCTTTTGTTGTTCAATGCAGAACTTAGTGGCTGCAACCGCAACCGCCAGTACCACAACCGCCCTGGCCGTGATCGTGACCATGGTCGTGATCGTGGTCATGATGATGACCATCTGCACCATGTACATGGCCGTGTGCGATTTCTTCTTCCGTTGCTTCACGGATCGCTACCACTTCCACGTTGAAGTTCAGGTTCTGACCCGCCAGCATGTGGTTACCATCAACCACAACGTGCTCGTCTTCCACTTCGGTGATTTCAACCGGCACTGGACCCTGATCGGTTTCTGCCAGGAAGCGCATGCCAACCTGCAGTTCGTCGACGCCCATGAACACGTCTTTTGGTACACGCTGCACCAGGTTGTCATCGTACTGACCGTAAGCGTCATTTGCCGGAATATGCACATCAAACTTATCGCCAACCGCGTGATTTTCCAGCGCTTTTTCCAGACCAGAAATCAGGGAACCATGACCGTGCAGATAGTCCAACGGTGCACTCACCGGTGACTCGTCAACCAACACACCGTCTTCGGTACGAACCTGATACGCCAGGCTCACCACCAGGTCTTTTGCTACTTTCATGATATCTCCTAACCGTTGAGAACTGAGATCCCGTCTCATTGGTCTATTTTGCGTGCAATAACCAACCAGAAAGGTTCAAGACTGAGGATGCCAACAAATGTGTTGCTGCATACTGCTCAGCGTTAATGGCGCCGATTGTAGCGGAATTCAATCCCGCTGTAAGTTTATGCTTAAAAAAAGCTGCGCCATTCCGCTACTCAGGATGAAAAATGCCAATCACTTGCTCATTGCTGCGCACCTTATCGCGAACTTGTTTATCCGCTTCACGCATTTGATGGCCGCACTGCACGCACTCCACCACTTCGACATTGTTTTCACGCCATAACGCCAGCGTGTCTTTTTCCTGACATTGCGGACATACCGCACCAGCAATAAAACGTTTACGCATACTCTTTCCTGCCCGCTATTAAGCAACGGATATGTTAAGTGTAGTCCTACTCGTCATCCCAACCGTCGATCTGACGTTTTTCATGCTGCATTTCGCGCTGGAAGATGTCTTCTAACTCACGACGAGCTTCACGCACACGTGAGGCCTGCGCATTATCATCGTGGCTTGGCACCAGCTCACGTAGCATGCGCATATCGAGTCGGCGGAAATGCTGTTGCGCGCGTTGCGCCTGATGCGGATGCATGCCGAGTGAAATCAGCGTCTTGCGCCCCAGCTCCAGCGCACTTGAGAAGGTTTCACGCGAGAACAACGTCACGCCCGCTTGCAGTAATTCATGGGCTTCCACACGGCCACGCGCACGCGCCAGAATTTCCAGCTGCGGGAAGTGCTGCTGGCAAATGTGAACGATGGACATCGAATCTTCCGGATCATTGCAGGTAATCACAATGGATTGTGCATTCTCCGCACCGGCAGCACGCAGTAACTCAAGCTCAGTGGCATCGCCGTAGTAAACCTTATAGCCATATTTGCGCATCAGGCTGACAGCCGAGATGTCACGCTCCAGCACCGTAATACGCTTATTGTTAGCCATCAGCAAGCGGCCCACCACCTGACCAAAACGACCAAAGCCAACCACAATGACCTGCGGCTGATCATCTTCGACAAACGGCTTCTCATTGTCATCATCGGGCTCATTGAACCGACGTGCGAGAATTTTATCCACCCCCTGCATCAACAGCGGTGTGGTCATCATCGACAGCGTCACCGTCACCAGCAACAGTGGTAATTGATCGCCGCTAAACAGTTTGGCCGACGAGGCCGCTGAAAACAGCACAAAAGCAAATTCACCGCCCTGGCTAAGCACCCCGGCAAACTGCAGGCGCTCGGAACTGCGTAAACCATAAATACGGCCCAGCACATAGAGCACCAGCGTCTTGACCGCCACGAGAATCACTACGCCAAGGATAATCTCCGCGATATGGGTATAGAGTACGCCCAAATTCAGCGCCATGCCGACGGAAATAAAGAACAGCCCGAGCAGCAACCCTTTGAAGGGTTCGATCGCCACTTCCAGCTCGTGCCGATATTCACTCTCGGCCAGCAGGATCCCGGCGATAAAGGTGCCGAGCGCCATCGACAGCCCTAGCATATCCATAAACAGCGCCGAGCCCAGCACCAGTAATAATGAAGCCGCCGTGAACACTTCACGCACACCGGAAGCGGCGATAAAGCGGAAAATCGGACGCAGCAGATAACGGCCACCCACCAGCATGACAGCAAACGCCAGCACCTTCATGCCCACTTTCAGCCAGTCAACATGGCCACTGTCGCCACCGGCCAGCAGCGGCACGAGGGCTAATGCGGGGATGACGGCCAGATCCTGGAACAGCAGCACCGAGAAGCCGAGCTGACCCGCTTCACTGCGATTCATGCCTTTATCGCGCATCAATTGCAGTGACATAGCCGTCGAAGACATTGCCAGGCCAATCCCGCCGATCACCGCGGCCTGCCAGCTAAAGTTGGTCAGCCACAGCAGCACACCGAGAATCGCGGCAGAAACCAATACCTGCGCAGCGCCCACGCCAAAGATTGAACGTCTTAGAGCCCAGAGCTTGGCGGGATTCAACTCCAGCCCGATGATGAACATCAGGAACACCACGCCGAGTTCGGAGAAGTGCAGAATCTCATCGACGTCACTAATAAACCCGAGTCCCCACGGGCCGATAGCAATACCCGCCAGCAGATAACCCAGCACGGCACCAATGCCTAGTCGGGCCGCAATCGGCACCACAACCACAGCGGCCACCAGATAAATCACTCCGGCAGTGAGTAACGTTTGACCTTCCATCACATCACTCCCTGCGGCAATGGTGACGAGAGCCAGTCACGGTAGGCGCGCGCATAATTGCGCATCACTTCCGGTGTCTGGCGGCGAGCCCAATAGATCACCATCGGCGTCATCCAGTGCATACGACACATCTGCGCCGTCAGCTCAAACGGACGCATGATGTCGCTCATCGGATAACGATTCAGGCCGTTATGGTGATACGCGGTTTCCGGTTCTCCGGTGGTCACCACGCTGCGCCAGTACTTGCCCTCCAGCGCATTCCCGTCCTGGCCGCTGGCAAACCCACGCGACAACACGCGATCCAGCCACTCTTTCAGCAAAGCCGGGCAGCTGTAGGTATACAACGGATGCTGGAAAACGATGATTTGGTGTTCGCGCAGCAGCTGCTGCTCGTAATGAATATCAATGAAAAAATCCGGATAGTGGGCGTATAAATCGTGCACCGTGACGTGGTCCAGTTCCATAGCCGACTGCAGCAAAACCCGATTAGCAATCGAATCCTGTGTTTCCGGATGGGCGTAAAGCAGCAAAATTTTGGGTGGCTGCGACATCGTTCCCCTCCAAAGCGTCGTCACCGCAACGGAATTCCGCTACCATGCTCGACGCAACTAACCATTATTGAATTATGTTGCCGATAAATTAACATATTCTGACGATACGGCGCTTATGATTGTCTTTTCCGCATTACAAATACGCCGCGGCACTAACGTGCTGCTGGACAACGCAACAGCCACCATTAATCCCGGCCAAAAAGTCGGTTTGGTGGGTAAGAACGGCTGTGGAAAATCCACGCTGCTGTCGCTCCTGAAGGGCGAAATTAGCAGTGATGCAGGCAATTTCACTTTTCCAGGTAACTGGGCGCTGGCATGGGTGAACCAGGAAACCCCGGCCCTCACTAAAGCCGCGCTGGAATATGTTATCGACGGCGACCGCGAATATCGTCAGCTTGAATCCGAATTAGCTGATGCCAACGCCAGGGATGACGGCAACGCCATCGCTCTGCTGCATGGCAAGCTGGATGCAATTCAGGCGTGGAGCATACATGCTCGCGCCTCCAGCCTGCTGCACGGATTGGGCTTTAGCCAGGAACAATTAATGCGGCCGGTGAGTGATTTCTCCGGTGGCTGGCGTATGCGCCTTAACCTTGCGCAAGCGTTGGTGTGCCGATCCGATCTGCTGCTACTTGATGAACCGACTAACCACCTCGATCTTGACGCTGTTATCTGGCTAGAGCGCTGGTTGAAAAGCTATGAAGGCACGCTGATCCTCATCTCGCATGACCGTGACTTCCTTGATCCGGTGGTGGATAAAATCATTCATATCGAACAGCAGACGATGTTCGAATACACCGGCAACTACAGCTCGTTCGAGCGCCAGCGCGTCGCCAAACTGGCGCAGCAGCAGGCGTTGTTCCAGAGCCAGCAGGAAAAAGTACAGCACCTGCAAAAGTACATCGATCGCTTCCGCGCCCAGGCCACTAAAGCCAAACAGGCGCAGAGCCGTATCAAGATGCTGGAGCGCATGGAGTTAATTGCCCCGGCTCACGTCGATAACCCGTTCAGCTTCAGCTTTCGCGCACCAGAGAGCCTGCCCAATCCATTACTGAAAATGGAGAAAGTCACGGCGGGTTATGGCGAACGCATCATTCTTGATGCCATCAAACTGAATCTGGTACCGGGTTCACGCATCGGTCTACTCGGCCGTAACGGTGCGGGTAAATCAACGCTGATCAAACTGCTGGCCGGTGAAATTGAAGCGCTGGATGGCAAAGTTGGCCTGGCAAAAGGCATCAAGCTTGGCTACTTCGCTCAGCATCAACTTGAATACCTGCGCGCCGATGAATCGCCATTGCAGCATCTGGCCCGTATTGCGCCACAAACGCTGGAACAACAGCTGCGTGATTATCTCGGCGGCTTCGGTTTCCAGGGTGATAAAGTCAGTGAAATCACTGAACGTTTCTCAGGCGGTGAAAAAGCGCGACTGGTGCTGGCACTGATCGTCTGGCAACGTCCAAATCTGCTGCTACTCGATGAACCGACCAACCACCTTGATCTCGACATGCGTCAGGCATTGACCGAAGCGCTGATTGATTTCGAGGGTGCGCTGGTGGTGGTTTCGCATGACCGTCATTTACTACGATCCACCACCGACGATCTCTATCTGGTGCATGACCGCAAAGTCGATGTGTTTGAAGGCGATCTCGATGATTACCAGCAGTGGTTGAGCGATCTGCAAAAGCAGCAAGCCCAGCAGGATGCTGCACCGAAGCAGGATAACGCCAACAGCGCCCAGTCTCGTAAAGATCAGAAACGCCGCGATGCTGAACTGCGCGCGCAAACCCAGCCGTTGCGTAAAGAGATCGAGAAGTTAGAGAAGCAGATGGCGAAGTGGCAGAGCCAGCTCCGCGAAGCGGAAGCGATGCTGTCAGACAGTGCAATTTACGATCAGAGCCGTAAGGCCGATTTAACCTCGGCGCTGCAACGTCAGGCTGAAAGCAAATCGGCGCTGGAAGACGTTGAAATGGCCTGGCTGGATGCCCAGGAACAACTGGAGCAAATGCTGGCGAGTTAGTGTTCAGCATCCATGCTGCCCCTGCAGGGTGAGTGCCTGCTGTAAGATCAGCAGGCAGGGTTCGCATCTCTGGAAGGCCAGCATTCTTGTTCAGCTTCTGCTGTCAGGCAAGTATGTCTGGTGCGGATTTCGTGGATGCTCAGCGTCTGTTGTAAGTCCGGTATTCTTGTTCAACTTCTGCCGACAGGTCGGCATTTAGGCCGACCTGGTTAACCACCGCACTCTTTTAAAACGGAACATCCCCTAACACCGTCGCCCGATGCATTACTCGCCGCGCCGGATAGTAATCGGCATTCGCATAATGCTGCGTGACGCGGTTATCCCAAATAGCCACATCATTCTCCTGCCAGCGCCAGCGCACCTGAAACTCCGGTTTTGCCGTGTGCCAGAACAGGAAATTCAGCAGTGCTTCGCTCTCCTTCTCACTCAATCCCAGTAAACGCGTCGTGAAGCCTTCATTGACAAACAGCGCCTTGCGCCCGCTCACCGGATGGGTACGAATCACCGGATGCTGCACCGGCGGATGTTTGGCGACCGCTTGCTGCCAGCGCTGATGCTCTTCTTCCGTCTTGCGGTACTTATACTCCTGGAACGACTTCTTAAAATCATGCTCCGCCTGCAAGCCGCTCAGCAGTTGCTTAAACGGTTCGGACAACGCTTCATAGGCCGCAATACCCGTTGACCACAACGTATCGCCACCGCTTTCCGGCAGCAGCTTAGACGCTAAAATCGCAATCGCCGGCGGCGTTTCAATAAAGGTCACATCGGTGTGCCAGTTATCGTTATCCGGTGGATTATCCTGATGGGTATCCAGCACGATAATTTCTTCCACCCCCTCCGCATGCGGATACACCGGATGGATGTGCAGATCACCGAAGCGGATCGCCAAAGCGCGCTGCTGTTCCGGCGTGATCACCTGATTGCGCAGGAACAACACCTGATGGCGCAGCAGACCATGATAAAGCTGCTCAAACTGCGCGTCGCTTAACGGGCGGCTGAGATCGAGGTCGCTAACCTGCGCACCGATATGCGGGCCCAGCGCGGTAAAAGTGATACGTTCGTTCATTGCTGTTCTCCATTCCAGGGCGTTAATCGGCGCTGCAAAGCGCGCAGACCCAGTTCTAAGCTAAAAGCGATCAAGGCAATTACGGCGATTCCGGCCAGCACCACATCGGTGGCAAGGAACTCGCCCGCAGACTGCACCATAAATCCCAGTCCGCGCGTGGCGGCAATCAGCTCGGCAGCCACCAACGTTGACCAGCCGACGCCTAGGCCAATGCGTAAACCGGTAAGGATTTCAGGCAATGCGCCCGGCAGGATGACAAAGCGCAGCAGTTGCCAGCGCGTAGCGCCTAGTGCCTGCGCAGCGCGAATCCGTACCTGCTGAGCGTTTTTCACCCCTGCCAGCGTCGACAGCGTCACCGGCGCGAAGATCGCCAGATAGATCAGTAAGATTTTTGAGGTTTCGCCGATGCCAAACCAAATCACCATCAGCGGCAAATAGGCCAATGGCGGCACCGGACGATAGAGTTCAATCAGCGGATCGAGCAGCCCACGAATCGCCGGGCTCAGGCCCATTGCAATCCCCACCGGGATGCCAATCAACGCAGCGAAGAACAGCGCCACCAGCATGCGCGTCAGGCTGGCGCCCAGATGCTGCCATAGGGTCGCATCCATAAAGCCTTGCGGGCTGGCGATCAGCAGCAGCTTTTGCAGCACCTGCTGGGGCGGCGGCAGAAATAGCGGTGCCACCAAATTGAGCGCCGTCACGCTCCACCACACCAGCAGCAGCACAGCTACACTCAGCAAGCTCAGGGAAAACTGCGGTGAAAAAGGCCAGCGCAACGTGCGTCGGCGAGTCTGGGTTTTCTCATCAATCACCGCGCTCATACAAACGCCTCCCGCTGGGAAAAGACCTGATTCAGCACATATTCACGGCGCTCGATAAAGGCCGGGTCGGATTTGATACTGCGGCACGGTTCACCCGCAGCGAAGCGCTGACCGAAGTCGAGTTTGATGCGCTCAACCACACGGCCTGGCCCCGGCGACAGCAGCACCAGTTCGCTGGCAAGAAACACCGCTTCTTCAATATCGTGGGTAATCAGCAGAATCTGTTTGCCGGTATCACGCCACAGCGTCAGCAGCAGGGTTTGCATCTGTTCGCGTGTAAAGGCATCCAGCGCACCAAACGGCTCATCTAACAGCAGCAACTGAGGATCAGCCGCCAGCGCACGCGCAATCCCCACGCGCTGACGTTGCCCCCCAGAGAGCTGCCAGACAAAACGCTTTTCTGCCCCTTCCAGTCCGACTTTGCGGATTAAACGGCGAGCAATGGTGTGGCGTTCAGCCTTGTCCATTCCCGCCAGCTGCAAGCCAAACGCCACGTTATCGATCACGTTACGCCACGGCAGTAGCCCTTCGTTCTGAAACACCACGCCACGTTCTGCGCCCGGTCCATTTACCGCTTTGCCATCCAGCGTGATACTGCCTGACTCCAGCGGCAGGAATCCGGCGATCAAGTTCAGTAAGGTGGTTTTGCCACAGCCTGACGGTCCCAGCACCACCAGCAGGTCGCGTTGTTCCAGCTGCAGGTTGATATCCTGCAGCGCGGGTTGTCCGGCGTAACGTGCATTCAGATTGGTGATGCTGAGCATACGGCCTCCGTTATTTCGCCAAAGGCGCGACAAAGCGCGTGGTGACAAAGCTGCTGTAATCATTAGCGGCATCCGGCACTTTGCCCTGCTCTTTCAGGAAGTGCGCGGTATCAACAATGGCTTTGTTCACTGGCTTGCCCAGCTGTTCCACCTGCTGCTGTGCGGTCAGGTAGGTATTGCCTTGCACCAGAACCGGCACATCGCTTTCCGGTACGCCACTCAGGCGCGCCAGTTTGCTGAGATTGTCGGGCTGCTTGAGCCACTGTTCTGGATTCGCAATGTAGGCTTGCTGTGCCTCAATCGCACTGCGCGCGAAAGCGGTGACCACTTCAGGATGCTGCTGAGCGAAATCTTTGCGTACCACCCACACATCCAGCGTTGGCGATCCCCATTTGCCCACCTGAGAAGAGTCGGTTAACACCGTGCCATCCTTTTCCAGCTCGTTTACCGCCGGTGACCAGACGTACGCGCCGTCGATATCACCGCGTTTCCACGCTGCAATAATGGCTGGCGGTTGCAGATTCACTAACTGCACCTGCGATGGCTTGATGCCCCAATGTTTGAGCGCTGACAGCAGGCTGTAATGGGTGGTGGAGATGAAGGGCACGGCGATGCGTTTGCCAATCAGATCCCTGGGACTGGTGATGGATTTTTTGACCACCAGCGCTTCGGAATTGCCAAGCTGTGATGCCAGTAAGAAAGCTTCGATGGGCAACTGCTGTGTTGCCGCCACTGCCAGCGGGCTGGACCCGATATTACCGATTTGCACATCACCGGAAGCCAATGCCCGCAGCACGCTGGCACCGCTATCAAACTTGCGCCAGTCGACAGTCGCGCCACTTTCTTTGGCGAAGGTGTTATCGGCCTGCGCCACTTTGGCCGGTTCCGCCGAGGTTTGATATGCCACGGTGACGTTGACCGCCTGTGCCTGGAATGCCATCAGGGCCAATGCTGCCGCCACTGCCGTTATCTTTTTTTTTACTGCCATCATCATTCACCCCAATGTTATGTCGTGATGGCAGTTTCTCCAGCGGCTGTAATTTCATAAAGGAATTAAAAATTATCCCTAATGAAAATCTGTTCTTAGATCAACATCGGGCAACGCTATGCGAAATGCGCAAATGCAAAGAAGGCGTAAAGACGGAAATATGTCACACGCTCACATAGCGACTGTGCTATTGATAGGCTTCTGATTTTTCACCTCTACTGGCGGTACTGAAATCCATGTCGATTGAGAAAGTTGCCCGTCTTGCTGGCGTGTCTAAAGCCACGGTTTCTCGGGTGTTGAACCAGCATCCCGGCGTGCGTACAGATACGCGAGAGAAAGTATTGGCGGCCATCAATCACTGTGACTATCAGCCCAACCTGCTGGCCCGCCAGCTGCGTACTGCCCAGAGCCATATGTTGCTGGTGTTAATTTCAGACATCACTAATCCCTTCTGCTCACGTGTGGTGCAAGGTATTGAAGCTGAAGCCGAAGCGCAGGGTTATCACATCTTGCTGTGCAATTCGGCCTCACAGCTGCCGCGTGAAGCCGCTTATCTGGCGTTATTAAGCGGTAAAGTGGTTGACGGTGTGATCACCATGGATGCCGCCGCCTGCTTGCAGCAGTTAAAAGGTTTGATTGGTGACGCACCCTGGGTGCAATGCGCCGAATACGATCCGGCCATTCCCGCCTCAAGTGTCACCATTGATAATAAAGAAGCGGCGTTTGAAACCGTGCGCTATCTGGCCAGCAAAGGTCGCAGACGTATCGCACTGGTGAATTGTGATATGCGCTATCTCTATTCCCATCAGCGTGAAAGTGGCTATCGCGAAGCGCTGGAGCAGCTGGAACTGAATTGGGGTGGCGTGGCTTACGCGGAAAACATTTCGTGTGAAGCGGGCAGTGCCGCCCTGCGTGAACTGCTGGCAAGACCGGAGCGACCAGACGCCGTGTTTGCGGTCTCAGATGTGCTGGCGGTTGGCGTGATTCACGCCGCGCTGGAGGCCGGATTGCGCATTCCGGAAGATCTCGCTGTCGTGGGGTTTGATGGTATTCCCTTCACCAGCAGCCTCAATCCACCGCTGACCACCATCGAACAACCGATGAATCGGCTGGGTGCACGCAGTGTTCAGCTGTTACTGAACCGCATCCGCCAGCCGCACAGTGACGTGGTGCGTGAGGTGTTACCCTGGAAGCGCGTTGAACGCGCCTCCAGCTAACTCAACGCCAGATCAGCAGTACACAGGCGGCAGTGAGCGCACCCATCGCCAGGTTGAAGATTTTCCACGCGCGCGGGCTGCGCAATAGACGGCCAATCAGCGAACCAAATCCCATCCAGATAACACCGGATACCACATTGACCAGCGCCATACCGATACTGATGGCGATCACCGAATGCAGATACGCATCGCCCGCCAGGCTAAAGCTGGCTACCGCGCCCAACGCCATCAGCCAGGCTTTTGGGTTGATCAACTGTAGCAGGCCACCCTGCCAGAACGGCATCTGCTTGACGTTGGCATCTTCAGTTTCCAGCTTCTCGTACTCCGCGGTGGCAATTTTCCACGCCAGCCACAGCAGGTAGAGGCTACCGGCAATCTTCAGCACCAGATGCAGAGAGGGATAAAGCAGGATCAAACCACCGATGCCAAATGCCACCATCAGCAACATGACTTGCATACCAATCATGATACCAATGAGCAGCGGGATGGTGCGCAGGAAGCCAAAATTAGCACCTGAGGCGGTAAGTAACATATTATTGGGCCCCGGCGTGATGGCCGCGACCCAAAGAAAACCCAACATTGATAAAAAAAGACTCAGTTCCATGTATATTCGGGTGCTCCTCACCCAGTAAAGCGGACAACCCATCGAAGCTATCAGCGAGTTATGCATCAGACAAGCCTTTACCCTAGCTATTTTGATCGCCTGAACGGCGAGCGATTTACACCGCTGCGCGGATTCAGTAACGCGCATCTGCAAACCCTGCTGCCGCGCATACTGCGTCGGCGCGTAACCCTGCGTCCGCACTGGCAGCGACTTGACCTGCCGGACGGCGATTTTGTCGATCTCGCGTGGAGCGAAGATCCGGCACAGGCGCGTCACAAGCCGCGCATGGTGATGTTCCATGGTCTGGAAGGCAGTTTCCGTAGCCCGTATGCGCATGGCCTGATGCAGGCGTGTCAGGCGCGTGGCTGGCTGGCGGTGGTGATGCACTTTCGTGGATGCAGCGGCGAGCCGAATCGTCTGGAGCGCATCTATCATTCCGGTGAAACCGAAGATGCGACCTTTTTCCTGCACTGGTTGCAACGCGAATGGGGCACGGTGCCGACTGCAGCAGTGGGCGTTTCACTCGGTGGCAATATGCTGGCCTATTTATTGGGCATGCAGGGAAATGATGTGCCTGTGGATGCCGCCGTCGCCATCTCGGCACCCTTTGCGCTCGAACCCTGCAGTGAAAAGCTCGATGCTGGCTTTTCTCGTTTCTATCAGCACTATTTACTGACCAAGCTGAAACAGAACGCTACGCGTAAACTGCTGGCCTGGCCCGGCACACTACCGGTGGAACTGAGCCAGCTGCGCGCATTTCGCCGCATTCGTGAGTTTGATGATGCGATTACCGCACGGGCGCACGGTTTTCTGGATGCCAACGACTATTATCAACGTGCCAGCGCTATGCCGCTGCTCACGGGCGTGCGCAAGCCGCTGCTGATCATCCATGCCAAAGACGATCCCTTTATGACCGATGCGGTCATCCCGCAGCCGGCGCAACTGTCGGCTTCCATTGAATATCAGCTGACACAACAAGGCGGGCACGTCGGCTTTGTTGGCGGTACGTTAATGAAGCCGAAAATGTGGCTGGAACAGCGTGTGCCTGACTGGCTTTCAACCTATCTGGATGTGTGATCGTGATTATTCCCTGGCAAGAACTTGAAGTCGCAACACTGGAAAACCTGATTGAAACTTTCGTGCTGCGCGAAGGCACCGACTATGGTGAGCAGGAGCGCAGCCTGGAACAGAAAGTCGCCGACGTGCGCCGCCAGCTGGAGCGCGGAGACGTTGTGCTGGTGTGGTCGGAACTGCATGAATCCGTCAACATTATGCCGAAAGGCGAGTTTCGCGGTTAATGCACCGCGCAGTAATTCGTGGTAACAATGCTCATCGCCCGACTTCACAGGGAGTTCTGTTATGTCAGCCAGGCATCCAATCATTGCCGTGACCGGTTCCAGCGGTGCCGGTACCACGACCACCAGCCTCGCCTTCCGTAAGATTTTCCAGCAGCTGAATCTGCATGCTGCGGAAGTGGAAGGTGACAGTTTTCACCGTTATACCCGTCCAGAAATGGATATGGCGATCCGTAAGGCACGCGATCTGGGCCGTCATATTAGCTACTTCGGTCCGGAAGCCAATGACTTCGGGCTGCTGGAACAGACGTTTAAGCATTACGGAAAAACCGGGCTAGGTGAATCGCGCAAATATCTGCACACCTACGACGAAGCGGTGCCGTGGAATCAGGTGCCGGGCACCTTTACGCCCTGGCAGCCGCTGCCGGAAAACACTGACGTGTTGTTCTATGAAGGATTACACGGTGGCGTGGTAACACAGCAGCACAACGTCGCCGAGCATGTCGATTTGCTCGTCGGCGTGGTGCCGATTGTCAATCTGGAGTGGATTCAAAAGCTGGTGCGCGACACCAGCGAGCGCGGCCATTCCCGTGAAGCGGTGATGGATTCAGTGGTGCGTTCAATGGAGGATTATATCAACTTCATCACGCCGCAGTTCTCGCGCACCCACATCAACTTCCAGCGTGTACCTACGGTGGATACGTCCAACCCATTTGCCGCACGTGAAATTCCGTCACTCGATGAAAGCTTTGTGGTGATTCACTTCCGTGGACTGGAAGGCATTGCTTACCCTTACCTGCTGGCGATGATCCAGGGCTCGTTCATTTCGCATATGAACACGCTGGTGGTGCCGGGCGGCAAAATGGGGCTGGCAATGGAGTTAATCATGACGCCACTGGTGCAGCGGCTGATTGAAGGTAAACGGATTGAATAATCCAGAAATTCTGTAGCGGCGGCCGTTTGGCCGCCCACTTATGTTATCGCTCAATCACTTCGTAACTGTGCGTCATTTTCACACTATTGCCGAGCATGATCGCCACCGAGCAATACTTCTCCGCCGACAGATCGACGGCCCGCGCCACCGCTTTATCGCTTAGCGCTGTGCCGCTAACGATAAAATGCAGGTTGATTTGCGTAAAAATACGTGGCGCTTCTTCACGGCGCTCGGACGTAAGTTTCACCTCGCAGTCAGCCACATCATTTCGGCCTTTTTGCAGGATCGATACCACGTCAATCGCGCTACAGCCGCCTGCTGCCATCAAAACCATCTCCATCGGGCTTGGCGCTTTGTCACCCGAGTTACCGTCCATTAATACCTGATGGCCTGATGAGGATTCTCCGAGAAAGGTCAGCCCTTCCACCCATTTCACTCGTGCCTGCATTATTCTTTCTCCTGAAGTGGCGGTTTTGCCGCCAGAGTACGCTTTCACTTGATAAACAGCAATCCAGACTCTTCCGCCTGTTGCTGAAGCGAGACAACAGAAGACAGCTTGCAAAAGCTGTGCTACAAACAGTGCTGAAAATATTTTCGTCATCACAGACGAAGGCGGGAAGAATCAAAAGCGTAGCTTAAGAATCACCCGGAAATAATTTTCCTTTACTGGAAACGCTCGACGATTACACCGCCTGACAGGGAAAACTGCCCCCTGTGTTTTGGGCACGATTACAACAGAGGATAATAGCGAATGGTTCTCGGCAAACCGCAAACAGACCCTACACTCGAATGGTTCCTGTCCCATTGCCATATTCACAAATATCCGTCCAAAAGCACGCTCATCCATCAGGGTGAGAAAGCGGAAACGCTGTACTACATCGTGAAAGGTTCCGTTGCGGTTCTGATCAAAGATGAAGAAGGCAAAGAGATGATCCTCTCCTATCTCAATCAGGGAGACTTCATCGGCGAACTCGGCCTGTTTGAAGAAGGCCAGGAACGTAGTGCCTGGGTACGTGCTAAGACTGCCTGCGAAGTGGCTGAAATTTCCTACAAAAAATTCCGTCAGCTGATTCAGGTAAACCCGGATATTTTAATGCGACTTTCGTCGCAAATGGCGCGTCGTCTGCAAGTCACTTCCGAGAAAGTGGGCAACCTTGCCTTCCTCGATGTGACGGGCCGTATCGCGCAAACACTGCTTAATCTGGCGAAACAACCCGATGCGATGACGCACCCCGACGGGATGCAAATCAAAATCACCCGTCAGGAGATTGGTCAGATCGTGGGTTGCTCACGCGAAACCGTGGGTCGTATCCTGAAAATGCTGGAAGATCAGAACCTGATCTCCGCACACGGTAAAACCATCGTCGTCTACGGCACCCGCTAATTTCTTATCACCCACGGCGTGATGGCAACATCGCGCCGTTTTTGTTTGCGATGAGCTGATGTGGCGCCGAATCATCTATCATCCTGAGGTCAACTACGCACTGCGGCAAACGCTGGTGCTGTGCCTGCCTGTGGCACTAGGCTGGCTGTTTGGCGATCTGCAAAAAGGCCTGCTGTTCTCCTTAGTGCCTGCCTGCTGCAACATGGCGGGTCTTGATACACCGCATAAGCGCTTCTTTAAACGCCTGATTGTTGGCGGCTCACTGTTTGCTACCGCCAGTTTCCTGATCCAATTTCTCACCAGTGACGCCATTCCGTTACCGCTGATCCTGTTTGTGCTGCCGCTGCTGATTGGCGTGACCGGCGAAATCAGCCCGCTGCACGGCCGCTTGTTGCCCGCAACGCTGATTGCTGCCATCTTTAGCCTCAGCCTGGTAGGACGCATGCCCATGTGGGTGCCGCCGCTGCTGTATATCGGCGGCACGCTATGGTATGGCCTGTTTAACTGGTTCTGGTTTTGGCTGTGGAAAGAGCAGCCGATGCGCGAAACGCTCAGTCTGCTATATCGGGAACTGGCGGATTATTGCGATGCAAAATACACCCTGTTGACGCAGCTTACCGATCCCGAGAAAGCGCTGCCGCCGCTGCTGGCGCGTCAGCAAAAAGCCGTTGACCTGATCACCACCTGCTATCAGCAGATGCACATGCTCTCTGCCAGCCGCGATAACAGCCACAAGCGCCTGACGCGGGCTTTCCAGGTGGCGCTTGATTTGCAGGAGCACATCTCGGTGAGCCTGCACCAGCCGGAAGAAGTGCAAAAGCTGGTCGAGCAGAGTCACGCCGAAGCGGTGATCCGCTGGAATGCCAAAACCATCTCTGCGCGTCTGCGCCTGTTGGCCGATGCCATTCTCTATCATCAATTGCCCGATCGCTTCCACATGGAAAAGCAGCTCGGCGCGCTGGAAAAAATTGCGCGCCAGCATCCCGACAATCCGGTGGGCAACTTCTGCTATTACCATTTCAGCCGCATCGCCCGCGTGCTGCGCACCCAGAAACCGTTATACACCCGTGACCTGATGGCCGATCGCCAGCGCCGTTTGCCGTTGTTCCCGGCGCTGCGCAGCTATCTGTCGCTCAAGTCCGCTGCATTGCGCACCGCGGCTCGTATTTCGGTGATGCTGATGTTCGGCAGTGCGCTGGCGCTGTTCTTTAATATTCCCAAGCCTTATTGGATTCTGATGACCATCATGTTTGTCAGCCAGAATGGCTACAGCGCCACACGGGTACGCATTCAGCACCGTGCGCTGGGCACCTTTGCCGGATTGCTGATCGCCGCAGGATCGCTACGGCTCGAAGTGCCCGAATCGATCACCCTGCTGTTTATGCTGGCCATCACCCTCGCCAGCTATCTGGTCACGCGCAAGTATTACGGCTGGTCGATGATTGGCTTCACCGTGACGGCGGTGTATTCGCTCCAGCTGTTGTCGCTGAACGGGGCGCAGTTCCTGCTGCCGCGCATGATGGATACCCTGATGGGCTGCCTGATCGCCTTTGCCGGTATGATCTGGCTGTGGCCACAGTGGCAGAGCGGTTTACTGCGCAGCAACGCGCATGATGCGCTGGAGGCTTATCAGGAAGCCTTGCGGATGTTGCTGGGGCCGGAGCAATCTCCTGAAAAGCTGGCTTACCAGCGCATGAAGGTCAATCAGGCGCACAATGCACTGTTCAACTCACTGAATCAGGCATCGAGCGAACCGGGCTTCAACGCGCAGTACCTGAAAGATATGCGCATGTGGGTCACCCACAGCCAGTTCATTGTGGAGCATATTAACGCGATGACGATCCTGGCGCGTGAGCACACCATGCTGACGCCGAAGCTGGCGGAACGCTATCTGCAATCCTGTGAAATTGCGCTGCAGCGCTGTCAGCAGCGACTGGCGTATGACGGGCCAGGCAGTGACAGCAATATTCTGGAAGCGCCGGAGAATATGAATGAAGGGCCGGTAACGATTGTCGAGCAGCATGTGAAGCGCATCCTGCAACACCTGAATGTGATGCACACCATCTCTTCACTGGCCTGGAGCCAGCGACCGCATCACGGCCGCTGGCTAAAAGTTTTACGTCCGAAAGGATGATTACGCCGCCAGCACTTTCTTAATCGCTTTGGCGAAACGCGCCATGCCTTCTTCGATGTCAGTCGGCTCGATCACCAGTGACGGCACAAAACGAATCACATCAGTGCCTGCGGTCAGAACCATCAACCCTTCTGCTGCCGAGGCATTGAGGATATCGCGCGCTTTACTGGCGTGCTGTGGCTTCAGCGCTGCGCCAATCAGCAAACCTTTGCCGCGAATCTCACTGAAAAGATTATATTTGCTGTCAATCGCCTGCAGTGCCTCAACGAACTGCTGACGACGGGCTTCCACGCCACCCAGCACTTCAGGGGTGTTGATGATGTCCAGAGCCGTTTCAGCAATCGCACAGGCCAGCGGGTTGCCGCCGTAAGTGGTGCCGTGTACGCCGGGCGCCATCACTGAGGCGATTTCATTGGTGGTCAGCATCGCACTCACCGGGAATCCGCCGCCCAGCGCTTTGGCGGTGGTGATGATGTCTGGCTTGATGCCGTAATGTTCGTAGCTGAACAGCTTACCGCTACGACCCATGCCGCTCTGCACTTCATCCAGCACCAGCAGCGCTTTATGCTCATCGCACAGTGCACGCAGGCCCTGCATGAACTCTTGAGTTGCCGCCACCACGCCGCCTTCGCCCTGAATCGGTTCAACGACAATCGCGCAGGTGTGGTCATCCATCACCGCTTTCACCGCATCCAGATCGTTGAACGGTACATGCACGATATCCGCTGGTTTTGGACCAAAGCCGTCGGAGTATTTCGGCTGCCCGCCAACGGAAACGGTAAACAAGGTACGACCGTGGAACGCGTTGTGGAAGGCGATGATTTTGCTTTTGAACGGGCTGTGTTTTTTGCAGGCGTAATAACGCGCCAGCTTGAAGGCCGCTTCGTTAGCTTCCGCGCCGGAGTTGCCAAAGAAAACGCGATCGGCAAAGGTCGCTGCAATCAGTTTGCTCGCCAGACGCAGCGCCGGTTCGTTGGTGAACACGTTGCTGGTGTGCCACAGGGTTTCGCCCTGCGTTTTCAGCGTTTCCACCAGCGCCGGGTGGCAATGGCCTAAAGCAGTCACCGCGATACCGCCGGAGAAGTCGATATACTCTTTGCCCTGCTGATCCCAGACTCGGCTGCCCTTGCCCTTTACCGGCACGAACTGCGCTGGTGCATAAACAGGCAAAATCACGTTATCGAACGTTTCCCGGGTTACCGCTAGTTTTTCCGCTGCCATTGCCGACCTCATTGGGTTATCTATTGAGCTGAAGTGAAATTATAATCACAAAATATGCATAAAAAATCATACGAAGGCAAACATAAGTTACGCGTTGAGGAAATTAGCCAATAGCTGATGGCCCTGCTCGCTGAGGATGCTCTCAGGATGGAACTGCACCCCTTCTAAGGGCAGCGTACGGTGGCGGAAGCCCATGATCTCATCGGGCTCGCCATCACGCAGGCTCCAGGCCGTGACTTCGAATTCTGCGGGCAGCGTATCGCGCGCCACAATCAGTGAATGATAGCGCGTGACGGTGAGCGGATTATTAAGGTCGCGAAATACGCCTTGATGGGTGTGCTGGATAACAGAGGTTTTGCCGTGCATCACCTGACGAGCCCGCACCACCTGCGCGCCATAGGCTTGCGCAATTGCCTGATGGCCGAGGCAAACACCGAGAATCGGTAAGCGACCGGCAAAATGGCGGATGGCATCCAGAGACACACCGGACTGATCCGGCGTACAGGGACCAGGTGAAATCACCAGATGCGTCAGCGGCAACGCATCCATCTCCGCCAGCGTGATGGCATCGTTACGCACCACGCGCACTTCTGCGCCCAGCTCACAGAAGTACTGGTAAAGATTCCAGGTGAAGGAGTCGTAGTTATCAATTAACAGCAGCATAGTGCCCTCAGGCCAGTCAAACCGCCGCTATTCTACGCATTTTACCGTGCGGGACTCACCACTTTCGCAAACTGTGTCGTCAGCGGTGCCAGATCGCCCGACACACCAGCAAACAGCGCGGTACGCCACGTTTCTCGTTCCAGCTTATCCCACGTTAACAGGTAACCGGCGTGCAGCGCCAGCTGTTCAAAGAAAATGCGCTGCGTGCGGCCATTACCCGCGCGGAACGGGTGTAATACGAAGATTTCACAATAATAATGCGCCAGCCGCGCGACAAACTCATCCTGCGTCAGGTTTGTCAGTTGTTGTTCATCTTCCAGCGCGCTCATCAGCGCATTGCCCTCTTTCTCGATGTATTCGCAATGGCAATAGGGTGTCTCATCACGCCAGATATCGATGCTGCGTAACTCCCCTGCCCAACTGTAGAGATCCTGAAACAGCGTGCGATGAATATGGCATAACCAGGGCATACCGGTGCTGCGCGGGCCGAGTTCCAGTGTCGCCAGGCGTGCAGCGCTAAACGCCAGCTCCGCTTTACGCAACTGCGCTTCATCATGAATATCGAGACGATTTTTCAACACCGTGTCGTTGTGCCAGACATAAGGGTCGCGCACGGCCAGACTGTTATCCGCCATATTGCCTCCTTAGTGACTCAAGTCGCTCTTCATACTGCTCAGCGCTGATATCGCTGAGTACGTAGCCGGCAAGACGGCAACTGGCCTGATAACTGGCCATGCGGCGCTGTTGCCACAGGGTGGCTTTCTGTTTTTCGGTGAGTTGGCTGGTCATTGCGCCTCCGACAAGCAATTTGCCCTAAGTATAAGAGCTAATTTTAGCTTTGCCGGAGAGCAGCAGAACGCGCCGACGAGTGCCGGCGCGTTAATTCATTAAGGCAGGACTTTCGCAGACAGGATAACAATCGGTTTTGACGGCACATTTTGGTACGGGCCGACATCTTTGGTTGGTACCTGAGCAATCTTATCGATCACATCCTGGCCTTTCACAACTTTACCAAATACCGCATAACCGAAGTCACGTTGACCGTGATCGAGGAAGGCGTTATCCGCGACGTTGAGGAAGAACTGGCTGGTCGCACTATCTTTATCTGCAGTACGCGCCATAGAGATGGTGCCACGCAGGTTACGCAAACCGTTGTCGGCTTCGTTTTTGATCGGTGCCACGGTCTGCTTCTGCTGCATATCCGTGGTGAAACCGCCGCCCTGGATCATAAAACCCGGGATCACACGGTGGAAGATAGTGTTGTTGTAGAAACCGTTGTTGACGTAGTCGACAAAGTTTTTCACCGAAACCGGGGCTTTCTGGTTGTTCAGTTCGAGTTCGATATTGCCCGCAGAGGTGGTGAGCAGCACATGGGTATCCCCTTTGGCTGCCAGAGCGGTAGCGGATACAGAAGAGAGCGCTAACAGGGCGACTGCCGCTGTCAAAGTACGTTTAAACATGAAAGATTCCTTACCATGGAGTGCAAGCTCAAAAACGAGATCGATTGTAAAGAGCAAGTTATACAAGAGCCAGCGTTTTACCGATATTTACGCTGATGTTGCGATTGTCATACTTTTTGAGGTGCGCAATCATTTGCGTGACGAAAATCACACTATTAATGAAATATTTAGCGCTCGTTACACTCGTTGTTTATTAAGATCACAGTTGCATTTACAATTCATGACACTTTTTGCCAATCCCGGCGCATCACAGGTTCAGAACATGACAAACCGTAATCGCATTGGCCTTACCTGGATCAGCTTTTTCTCCTACGCGCTCACCGGCGCGCTGGTGATCGTTACCGGTATGGTACTGGATAATATTGCCCAATACTTCCAGTTGCCCATCTCAGAAATGAGCAACACTTTCACCTTCCTGAATGCCGGTATCCTGGTCGCGGTATTCCTTAACGCCTGGCTGATGGTGATTGTGCCGTTGAAACGCCAGCTGATTTTTGGCTTTGTGCTGATGATCCTCGCGGTGGCAGGCCTGATGACCAGCCATAACCTGACCGTCTTCTCGCTGTGCATGTTTGTGCTCGGTGTGGTCAGCGGTATCACCATGTCGATCGGTACCTTCCTGATTACCCATCTGTACGATGGCCGTCAGCGTGGTTCGCGCCTACTGTTTACCGACTCGTTCTTCAGCATGGCCGGTACCATTTTCCCGATCATCGCTGGCGTACTGCTGGCGCGCATGCTGCCGTGGTATTGGGTATACGCCTGCATCGGTGTGATTTATATCGCGATCTTCGTCCTGACGCTGATGGTGGAATTCCCGGAGTTGAAAAGCGAAGCAGCCGTACAAGGCGGCGAGAAAGAGAAATGGGGCATCGGCGTGTTGTTCCTGTCTATCGCGGCGCTGTGCTATATCCTCGGTCAGCTGGGCTTTATATCCTGGGTGCCAGAGTACGCCACCAAATCGATGGGCATGGATATTGCGGCGGCTGGTCAGCTTGTCGGTAACTTCTGGACCGCGTACATGGTCGGTATGTGGGTGTTCAGCTTCCTGCTGCGCTTCTTCGATCTGCAGCGCATCCTGATGGTGTTGGCGGCTCTGGCGACCGGTTTAATGTACTGGTTTGTCACCACCAGTGACGCCAGCATGCTGCACTGGATCATTATGATTCTCGGCTTCAGCTCCAGCGCTATCTACACCACCATCATTACGCTGGGCTCGCTGCAAACCAAAGTCTCTTCGCCGAAGCTGGTGAACTTTATCCTCACCTGCGGCACCGTCGGCACCATGCTGACCTTCGTGGTCACCGGCCCGATTGTGGCGAAAGGCGGCGCACATGCAGCGCTCTCTACCGCCAATGGCCTGTATGCCGTGGTGTTTGTGATGTGCGTGCTGCTGGGCTTTGTGACCAAACATCGCCAGCACGGCCATATTACGCACTAATCGGTGACGTGCAGGGGTGAACGTTCACCTCTGTTGCCTGGCTCAGTAGCAAGAGAGTGCGCAGTGATGCGCACTCTTTTTTTATGCAGCGACTATCGTCGGAATGTCACCGCTTCCGCCTCACCCAAATAGATTTCACTGCTCGCGGGCTGCGTTGCCGCCACCACGCTTCCCTGCCGTATCGAATAGCGCACAGGCACTTGTCTGCGCACCGCATCAAAGCCACTTTGAGCCGGCAGAATAATCAGACTGGCATGGTCACCTACCGCCAGACCGTAATCCTCCAATTGCATCGTCTTCGCGCTGTTAGTGGTGATCAGGCTCAGGCCATTGTCGATCTGCTCGTAGCCCATCAACTGACAGACATGTAATCCCATATGCAGCACCTGCAGCATGCTGGCGGTGCCGAGCGGATACCAGGGATCAAACACATCATCATGGCCAAAGCAGACGTTAATATCGGCTTCCAGCAACTCCTTCACCCGCGTGATACCACGGCGTTTGGGATAGCTGTCAAAACGCCCCTGCAGGTGAATGTTCACCAGTGGGTTAGCGACAAAATTAATCTTTGAAAGCTTCAGCAAGCGGAATAAGCGCGAGGTGTAGGCGTTGTTGTAGGAGTGCATCGCCGTGGTGTGGCTGGCGGTAACACGTTCGCCGTTGCCATCACGATGGGCCAGTGCCGCCACGGTTTCGACAAAGCGCGACTGCTCATCATCGATCTCATCACAGTGCACATCCAGCATGCGGTCATAACGGTTAGCGAGCGCGAAGGTTTTATGCAGCGATTCCACGCCATACTCGCGTGTGAACTCGAAGTGCGGGATGGCGCCCACCACATCGGCACCGAGACGCAATGCCTCTTCCAGCAGCGCTTCACCATTTGGATAGGAGAGAATCCCCTCCTGCGGAAACGCCACGATTTGAATATCGATCCATGGCGCCATTTCCGCCTTTACTTCCAGCATCGCTTTCAGCGCGGTGAGAGTGGGATCGGAAACATCAACATGGGTACGCACATGCTGAATACCGTTGGCAATTTGCCACTTCAGCGTCTGCTGTGCGCGCTGTTTGACATCGTCATGGCTGAGCAGCGCCTTGCGCTCCGCCCAGCGTTCAATGCCTTCAAACAGGGTGCCGGACTGATTCCAGGCAGGCTGCCCGGCGGTTTGCGTGGTGTCGAGATGGATATGCGGTTCGATAAAGGGGGCACTTGCCAGCCCTCCTTCGGCATCCAGCGCATCATCCTGCTGCGTGATTTGCGGTGGCTGGGGGCGTAATGCCGTTATTTTGCCGCCGTTGATTTCCATCTGCCACAGACCCTGCTGGCCGGCCAGACGCAGGTTGTTGATCCACTTTAGTGTGCGATTCGCCATGCCTTCCTCCCGTTTTAAGCCACAGGTTAAGCTAGCATGAAAATCTTTCCGTCTGTGCCATAGGTTTTTAGTCTGCCAAAATGACCATGCAAAAAAGCCCTCAGCTCAGTTTGTAGCAGCGACACTGATGGCAACCGATGCTGCACAATATCCAATCAAATAAGCCACTTATCATTTTCGTTCAAAATCAATTACATACCTCTAAATAGGTATATGGCCGTGCGCTTGATGTGCATCAATAAGCGCCTGATATTGCGCGCTATCGTAAGCGCAGATACCGCAATTTTTGAGGCAAGCATGAGCAAGCACAGTGTCGTGATTATTGGCAACGGCATGGTCGGCCACCGCTTTATAGAAGAACTGATCGACAAAGCCGAACCCGGCCAATTTGCCATTACCGTCTTTTGTGAAGAACCGCGCGTCGCCTATGACCGCGTCCACCTTTCCGCCTACTTCTCCCATCACACCGCTGAAGAGCTGTCACTGGTTCGCCCCGGCTATTACGAAAAACATCAGGTCAACCTGCTGATCGGTGAGCGGGCAATTACCATCAACCGCGACGAAAAACTGATTCACTCCAATACCGGTCGCGCGGTGCATTACGACACGCTGATTTTTGCCACCGGCTCTTATCCGTGGATACCGCCGATAAGAGGCGCCGAAGGCAGTGACTGCTTTGTCTATCGCACCATCGAAGATCTCAACGCCATAGAAGCCTGTGCCCGCCGCAGCCAACGCGGTGCCGTGATTGGCGGCGGTCTGCTAGGTCTCGAAGCGGCAGGCGCACTGAAAAACCTCGGCATCGAAACCCATGTCATTGAGTTCGCGCCCGGATTAATGGCGGAACAGCTGGATGCGCAAGGTGGCGAGCAACTGCGTCGTAAGATCGAGCAGATGGGCGTACTGGTGCATACCGGCAAAAACACCCAGCAGATTGTGCATCACGCCAAAGGCGGTAAGACGCTGGAATTCGCCGATGGCAGCGCGTTGGATGTCGATTTCATCGTGTTCTCCACTGGCATTCGTCCGCAAGACAAGCTGGCAAAACAGTGTGGGCTGGAAATCGGCCAGCGTGGCGGCATCGCCATCAACGACCGCTGCCAGACGCGCGATCCGGCAATTTATGCCGTCGGCGAATGCGCAGCCTGGCAGAACCGGCTGTTCGGCTTAGTCGCGCCGGGCTACAAAATGGCACAGGTCGCCAGCGATGCGTTGCTGGGACGCGACAGTGCCTTTTCCGGTGCCGATATGAGCGCCAAACTTAAGTTGCTGGGCGTGGATGTCGGTGGTATCGGCGATGCGCATGGCCGCACGCCGGGCGCGCGCAGCTATATGTGGCTCGACGAACAGAAACACATCTACAAACGCCTGATTGTCAGCGAAGACAACCGCACGCTGCTCGGCGCGATATTGGTCGGTGATACCAGTGATTACGGCAATCTGCTGCAGCTGGCACTCAACAACATCGCACTGCCCGACAATCCCGAAGGTTTGATTCTGCCCGCAGGCAGCGGCGAGAAACCGGTATTGGGAGTCGATTCCCTGCCGGATAGCGCGCAAATCTGCTCCTGCTTCGATGTCAGCAAAGGCGATATCGTCAACGCGGTGCAAGGCGGTTGCCATACCGTGGCGATGCTGAAAAGCGAAACCCGTGCCGGCACCGGCTGCGGCGGCTGCATTCCGCTGCTCACTCAGGTGCTCAACGCGGAACTGAGCCGTCAGGGCATCGAAGTCAACAATCACCTGTGCGAGCACTTCCCCTATTCACGCCAGGAGTTGTATCACCTGATTCGTGTCGAAGAGATCACTTCCTTCGATGCCTTACTGGCGAAATACGGTCAGGGTTATGGCTGTGAAGTGTGTAAACCCACCGTGGGTTCGCTGCTGGCATCCTGCTGGAACGACTATGTGCTCAAGCCACAGCTCGCGCCGCTACAAGACAGCAACGATCTGTTCCTCGGCAATATCCAGAAAGATGGCACCTACTCGGTGATCCCACGCTCGCCCGGGGGCGAAATCACGCCAGAAGGGTTGATGACGATCGGTGCGGTGGCGCGCCAGTACAACCTTTACACCAAAATCACCGGCTCACAGCGTATTGGCCTGTTTGGTGCCCAGCGTGATGACCTGCCTGCCATCTGGTCGCAGCTGATTGATGCCGGATTTGAAACCGGCCAGGCGTATGCCAAAGCGTTGCGCATGGCAAAAACCTGCGTGGGCAGCACCTGGTGTCGCTATGGCGTCGGCGATAGCCTCGGCTTCGGTATCGAACTGGAGAACCGCTACAAAGGCATTCGTACACCGCACAAAATGAAGTTTGGCGTCTCGGGCTGCACGCGCGAATGTGCGGAGGCGCAGGGCAAAGATGTCGGCATCATCGCGACGGAAAAAGGCTGGAATCTGTATGTGTGCGGCAACGGTGGCATGAAGCCACGCCACGCCGATCTGCTGGCCGCGGACCTGGATCGCGATACCCTGCTGACTTATCTCGACCGCTTTATGATGTTCTATATTCGCACCGGTGACCGCCTGCAACGTACCTCGCTGTGGCTGGAAAGCATGGAAGGCGGTATCAACTATCTGCGCAGCGTGATTATCGATGACAAACTCAGCCTGAATACGCAACTGGAAGCTGAACTGGCGCGACTGCGGGCTGAAGTCGAGTGTGAATGGGCTGCGACGGTGAACGATCCCCGGCAGCACATCCACTTCAGCACCTTCATCAACAGCGATCAGCGCGATCCGCTGGTGCAGCACGTCGCTCAGCGCGATCAGCACCGTCCGGCAAGCCCTGCCGAGCGTATTGCCATCACCCAGATTGAGGAGATAGACGCATGAGCCAGTGGCATTCCGTGTGTGAACTCGAACAAATCCTGCCTGCCACCGGCGTCTGCGCGTTGGTAAAAGGCCAGCAGATTGCCATCTTCCGTCCGCATGATGATGAGCAACTCTATGCGCTGAGTAACATCGATCCTTTCTCCGCAGCCAGCGTGCTGTCACGCGGCCTGATTGCCGAACATCAGCACACGCTGTGGGTCGCCAGCCCACTGAAAAAACAGCGCTTCCGTTTAAGCGACGGCGTCTGCCTGGAAGATGCCGCCCGTTCCGTGGCGAGCTATCCGGTGCGCGTTACTGCGGGCCAGGTCGAAGTGTGCGCCTGACAGAATTCTTTTACTTTATGAGACGTCACTATGTTTACTGACACCCTGAATACCTGCGCCGCCAACGCGGCGCGCATTGTGCGTACGGCACAGCACAGTCCGCTGGCCTTCTGGATCAGTTCGGCGATGGCTGGCGCTTACGTCGGCCTCGCCATCATCCTGATTTTCACACTCGGCAATCTGGCCGATCCTGCGTGGCGGCCGCTGATCATGGGCGCGACCTTTGGTATCGCCCTGACGTTAGTGATCATTGCCGGGTCGGAGCTGTTTACCGGCCATACCATGTTCCTCACCGTCGGCGTTAAAGCCGGGACCATCAGCCAGGGCCAGATGTGGTGCGTACTGCCGCAAACCTGGCTGGGTAATCTGATTGGCTCGGTGTTTGTCGCCCTGCTCTACTACTACGCAGCCGGTGCGATGCTACCCAATGCAGGCGCACTGATTCACAGTGCCGCGCTGGCGAAAACCACGCAGCCCGCCATGGCGCTGTTCTTCAAGGGTGCGCTGTGTAACTGGCTGGTGTGTCTGGCGATCTGGATGGCAGTGCGCACCGAAGGCACGGCAAAATTCATTGCCATCTGGTGGTGCCTGCTGGCCTTTATCGCCTCCGGCTATGAACACTCGGTAGCGAATATGACGGTCTTTGCACTGTCGTGGTTTGGTCAGCATAATGCCGACCTGACCTTGAGCGGCATCGGTCATAACCTGCTGTGGGTGACGCTGGGTAACATGTTGTCCGGCATGGTATTGATGGGCCTTGGATACTGGTACGCCACGCCACAGGCTCAGCGGCCGCAAGTGGCGCCACAAGCCACTGCGCTCAAATCGGTTTAACGTTTTTAAGCCCGCACATTGCGGGCTTTTTTGAGGATGAGCGATGGACTATTTTCCGCTGTTTTGCCGTCTGCGAGGCAAGCGTTGTTTATTGGTCGGCGGCGGCGATGTAGCCGAGCGCAAAGCGCGCCTGCTGCTGGATGCCGGTGCCGAACTGCACGTTGGCGCAGTGCAATTCTCTCCTGCGTTTCAGCAGTGGGCTGAACAGGGAAAGTTGCACCTATTGCCCGGCACATTTGAAGAGCAGTGGCTGGAGGGCTGCTGGCTGGTCATTGCCGCCACCGACGATGACGCTGTGAATCAGCAAGTGGGCGATGCCGCCGAAGCACGCCGCATCTTCTGCAATCTGGTGGATGCACCGCAGGAAGCCAGCGCTATCATGCCGTCGATTGTCGATCGCTCCCCGCTGATGATTGCGGTGTCCTCCGGTGGCCGCGCTCCGGTGCTGGCGCGCCTGATGCGTGAGAAGCTGGAAGCGATGCTGCCGCAGCATCTGGGCCAACTGGCTTCACTCGCTGGCACACTGCGCAGCCGGGTGAAGAAAACCTTCGCCAGCATGGGACAGCGCCGGGCATTTTGGGAGCGCTTCTTTGCCAGCGATCGTCTGGCGCAAACGCTGGCGAATGGTGACAAGCCACGCGCCGCTCATATCGTTGATACGCTGTTCGATGCGCCGCTCTCCCAACAAGGTGAAGTGGTGCTGGTGGGCGCGGGTCCAGGCGATGCCGGATTATTAACGCTGAAAGGTTTGCAGTGTATCCAGCAGGCCGATGTGGTGGTGTATGACCGTCTGGTGTCCGAACCCATTCTCAACCTGGTGCGCCGCGATGCTGAACGCATCTTCGTCGGTAAACAGGCCGGGCATCACTGCGTGCCGCAGTCGCAAATCAACCAGTTACTGTTAGAGCAGGCTCAGAGCGGCAAGCGCGTGGTACGGCTGAAAGGCGGCGATCCCTTTATTTTCGGTCGCGGTGGTGAGGAACTAGAAGTACTGGCACAGCACAACATTCCGTTCAGCGTGGTGCCAGGTATTACCGCCGCCTCCGGTTGTGCCGCCTACAGCGGCATTCCGCTGACGCATCGCGACCATGCGCAGAGCGTGCGCTTTGTCACCGGTCATCTGCAACAACAGGGCGAAATTGAGTGGAGTAAGCTGGCGGCAGAGCAGCAAACGCTGGTGTTCTATATGGGGCTGAATCAGGCACCCGAGATCCAGCGCCAGCTGTTGCAGCATGGCATGGATGCGACGATGCCGGTCGCCATCGTGCAGAACGGCACCACGCCAGAACAACAGGTGGAAACCGCGACGTTAGCCGAACTCAGCACGCTGGCGCAGCAGTTTGCCAGCCCGGCGCTGATTATCGTCGGGCGCGTGGTCAGCCTGCGCCGCCAGTTACGCTGGTTTTAAACATAAAAAAACGGCGAGTCGTCACAACTCGCCGTTCATAGGTCAGGCAGCTAGCTGATTAAGGCTGAGCCACAAAACCCACCGCTTCATAAACTTTCTTCAACGTTTCCTGCGCCTGCGCACGGGCCTTGGTTGCGCCATCACGCATCACCTGATTCAGGAAAGCTTCGTCGTTACGGAAACGATGATAGCGCTCCTGCAGCTCAGTCAGCATGCCGGAAACCGCTTCCGCCACTTCGCCTTTCAGGTGGCCATACATCTTGCCTTCGAATTCCTGCTCCAGCTGCGGAATCGACTTACCGGTGACACCAGAAAGAATATCCAGCAGGTTAGAAACACCGGCTTTTTCTTTCACGTCGTAACGCACCACTGGCGGCTCGGCGGAATCGGTGACCGCGCGCTTGATCTTTTTCACTACCGCTTTGGTGTCTTCCAGCAGGCCAATCACGTTGTTACGGTTGTCATCCGACTTCGACATCTTCTTGGTCGGTTCCAGCAGCGACATCACGCGTGCGCCTGATTTCGGAATAAACGGCTCAGGAATTTTGAACACATCGCCATACAGCGCATTGAAACGACCGGCGATATCGCGGCTCAGTTCCAGATGCTGCTTCTGATCTTCGCCCACCGGTACCTGGTTGGTCTGATACAGCAGAATATCGGCCGCCATCAGCACCGGGTAATCGAACAAACCCGCGGTGATGTTTTCAGAATAACGCGCGGACTTATCCTTAAACTGCGTCATACGGCTCAGCTCGCCAAAGTAGGCATAGCAGTTCAGTACCCAGCTCAGCTGCGCGTGCTCAGGCACATGTGACTGTACAAAAATGGTGCTTTTTGCTGGATCAATACCGCAGGCAAGGTACAGCGCCAGGGTATCCAGCGTGGCTTTGCGTAGCGCAGCCGGATCCTGACGAACGGTGATGGCGTGCAGATCGACGATGCAGTAAATGCAGTGGAAATCATCCTGCATCTGCACCCACTGACGCAGCGCACCCATATAGTTGCCAATGGTCAGTTCACCGGAAGGCTGGGCGCCGCTGAAAACGATGGGTTTGCTCATGTTATATCCTGATAATTACAGCCCGAGAGCGGGCAAAAGTTCGCTAAAAGTATCGAGAGTGAGATCGGGTTGGCTGGCGGCAATCGGCTCGCCATAGTTGTAGCCAAATGTCATACCGACATTAGGTACACCCGCAGCCTGAGCTGCGTGAATATCATTACGAGAATCACCAACAAACAGTAATTCTTTTTGCAGTACGCCAAAGTGACCCAAAACAAGGAAGATCGCTGCCGGATGGGGCTTTTTCACTACCACATCATCACCGCCAATAATCAGCGTGAAGAAATCGGCAATGCCCAGCGATTGCAGCAAAGGCGCGACAAACGGCGTCGGCTTGTTGGTGACGATGGCCATCGGCAAGCCTTTGGCGTGCAGCGCCGCCAGCGTCTCTTTCACCTGCGGAAACAGCGTGCTGCCCGCTTCCACCGTTTCGGCGTAGTACTTATCGAACAACGAGCGCGCGTCGCGCTGCTCCTCGGCGTGCGGTTCACGGCCTAGTGCCCAGGTCAGCGCACGTGTCATCATCACATCTGCGCCATTGCCAATCCAGGTGGAGGCCAGCGCAAGGCCGGGCGGCGGCAACTGCAAGTCGCCTAAAGCATGATCAATGGCCTGTGACAGACCCGGTGCGCTATCGACCAGCGTGCCATCGAGATCAAACGCCAGCGCGCGGATATCAGTGAAATGAGCCATTAACTTTCTCCAGTTCGCCGCGCATTTCGTCGATCACTTTTTTGTAATCGGGGTGACCAAAGATGGCTGAACCGGCCACAAACATATCCGCACCTGCCGCCGCGATCTGACCGATGTTATCGATCTTCACACCGCCGTCCACTTCCAGACGGATATCGTAACCGCTTTGATCAATGAGACGACGCGCCTGACGCAATTTGTCCAGCGTGCCGGGAATGAAGGATTGACCGCCGAAGCCAGGGTTCACTGACATCAGCAGAATGATGTCGAGTTTATCCATCACGTAGTCGAGGTAATCGAGCGGCGTCGCCGGATTGAACACCAGACCCGCTTTACAGCCGTGCTCTTTGATCAGTTGCAGTGTGCGGTCAACGTGCTCACTGGCTTCAGGATGGAAGGTAATGTAAGTCGCGCCTGCTTTAGCGAACTCTGGAATCAGTGCATCCACCGGCTTCACCATCAGATGCACATCAATCGGTGCCGTAATGCCATAGTCGCGCAGCGCTTTCAGCACCATTGGCCCCATGGTCAGATTAGGCACATAGTGGTTATCCATCACGTCGAAATGCACCACATCCCCGCCTGCTGCAAGCGCTTTGGCGGTATCTTCGCCCAGGCGAGCAAAGTCAGCAGCAAGAATTGAAGGGGCCAGCAAAAATTGTTTCATCCGATTCTCCCAATTTTGTGCGCCAGCCAGAGCTGGCGTAATGCGTTGGTCGCGGACGAAACAGGCTAGCGGAAAAGCGCCAGCAGTTCGTCAACCTGAGTGCGACCACTTATGCTTCGGCTGATGGAACGCCGGGCTTTGACTACGTGTAAAACCGCATTCTGATACCACTCACGCGTGAGCAGCGTGTCGTGGTTGGAAATCAGCACCGGTATGCTGTTTTCATGTGCCAGCTTATTTGCCAGCTCGGCCAGATGCTGCTGCTCGCGCAGGCTAAAGCTATTGGTGTGGTACGCGGTAAAGTTCGCCGTCGCCGACAAGGGCGCATACGGCGGATCGCAATAAACCACTGAGCCAGCAGGGGCGTTGTTCAGAGTAACATCGTACGATTCACAGACAAAGGTCGCTTTTTGCGCCCGTTCGGCAAACCACAACAGCTCCGCTTCCGGGAAGTAAGGTTTGCGATAACGACCAAAAGGCACATTGAACTCACCGCGCAGATTGTAACGGCACAAACCGTTATAGCCATGCCGATTGAGATAGAGAAACAGTAATGCACGCTGATATTCATCTTTGCTGGCGTTAAAGGCCAGACGTTGCGCGTAATAGGTCTCTGCGATATTACCTTCAGGCGTGAACAGCTGCCGCGCGTCTTCAATAAACTCAACCGTGCGGTTTTTAACGATGTTATAGAGATTGATCAGGTCACCGTTGATGTCCGCCAGGTGATAGCGATCATAATCGGTGTTGAGGAACACGGAACCGGCACCCACAAAAGGTTCGACTAAACAGTCACCTTGTGGCAAATGACGACGGATATCGTCAAGCAGCGGGTATTTCCCTCCGGCCCATTTAAGGAAAGCGCGATTTTTCTTCATGCTGTCGTGGTTATTACATCTTAATTATGGGCTGTGGTGGAACCGACAGCAGCTTTGCGCTTTAAACGGGGCCGCATGATCGCAGCCCCACATCAATTACTGACTTTCTTTCTTCACCTGACTCAACGGTTTTACCCACGGATTTGCCGCACGAACTTCAGCAGGCAGTGATGCCACTGCGCGCTTGGCATCGGCTGGCGTAGCGTAAGCACCGCTGACCAACACATACCAGGGCTGACCGTTACGCGTGGTTTTATACACATGATAACCGCTCAGATTTTGTTTCTTCGCCCAGGCATTCAGGCTCTCTTCTTTCGACGCACCGCTCAACTGCAGCGTGTAGCTGCCACCAGTTGGCAGTGACTTACTGGCACCGCTGCTGGCACTCACAGGTGCATTGTGTGCGGCGGTGGTATGTGTTTTATTCTCTTTTGCTCCGGCGACTGGTTTCGACGTGGCCGGCGCTTTATGCGCGGTGTTGCTGTGCGTTTCACGTGAACCGTTGCTATTAGCACGCGCAGGTATTTCAGAGCGCATCGCCGGAGGCGTTATCGCTTTACCGTTACCGCTCACCGTAGCAGGCGCAGTGGGCAGTGAACTGTTGCCTTGCGCACCCTGTGCGGCGTTATCAACCTGACCTTGCTGGTTGCTCAACGCACTGTTGAGATCGCCCGGCAGCGTCACACGTTGCTGATTGGCTGGCGTATCGACAGGCGCAGCCTGTGTCGGTGTTGAAGACACCGCTGGCATAGAAATCGAGTTGGAATCGCTGCTTGCTGGCGAGGATGATGCAGCTGACGTCTGTGGTGCGTTTCCTTCCGCTGAAGGCGTGGCGTTTTGCTGGCCGCTCATGGACGTCGAGCCGGAAAGGTCGATGTTCTTTTCACCACCGGTTGCCGTCGGCGCCGCATTGCCATTATTAGCTGTGGTCGCTGGTTTCTTTTCATCTGGACCGGTCAATGCCGAACCGATGCCCAGTACTACCAACAGCAGAACCAGGATGCCGATCCCCATCATCATATGCTGACGAGAAACAGGTACCTTCACTTTCGGCGCAGAAGACGTTTTGCGTGGCCGCGTAGGACGGCGGTCACTGGCATCAGGTTTTAACTCGTCTTCCGGTTTGAACTCATCCATCTAGCCTCCTCCGTAAAACGGCACGCTTCCCACGCACCGCATCACCACTCTACCCGTCATACTCAAGCTGAAACGGCGTTGGTTGCACTTTATTATCCAGACGCTCACTCACATCAGCGCCTGGAATGCATGCAATGCTCACCTTGCTGCAGCTCAACTTATTCCGGATATCTTCAGTATTTTATACAATCGTTAATCGCAGCCAGCACCATATCATGTGCCACACCTGCGCGCACTTCAGAGCGGCCAATTGCGAGAGGCAGCACCAAACGCATTTCACCCGCCAGCACTTTCTTATCGCGCATCATGTGCGGAAGATACGCTTCTGCTTGCATGCTTTCCGGGCCGTGCACCGGTAAACCGGCACGCAGAAATAGCGCGATAATGCGATCGGTATCCGCTGCAGAGAACTGTCCCAGACGTTCAGCGGTACGCGCAGCCATCACCATGCCTGCCGCAATCGCTTCGCCATGCAACCAGTTGCCATAGCCCATGTGTGCTTCAATCGCATGACCAAAAGTATGGCCCAGATTGAGCAGCGCGCGTTGACCGTTTTCACGTTCATCGGCGGCGACCACTTCAGCTTTGAGTTCACAGCAGCGACGGATGCAGTAGGCCAGGGCTTGCTGATCCAGTGCCAGCAGAGCATCAAGATGCTGCTCCAGCCACTGGAAGAACTCGCCATCGAGAATAATGCCGTATTTGATCACTTCCGCCAGACCAGACGCTAATTCGCGCGCCGGCAGCGTAGCCAGGCAATCGGTATCGACCACCACTGAGGCTGGCTGGTAGAAGGCACCAATCATGTTTTTGCCCAGCGGATGGTTGACGGCTGTTTTACCGCCGACCGAAGAGTCGACCTGAGACAGCAGCGTTGTCGGTACCTGGATAAAGCGCACACCGCGTTGATAGCTCGCAGCAGCAAACCCAGTGAGATCACCAATCACACCGCCGCCGAGCGCAATTAACGTGGTATCACGTCCATGCGGTTTCTGCAGCAGCGCGGTGAAGACATCGTCCATCACAGCGAGCGTCTTGTACTTTTCACCATCAGGTAAAATCACCTGATCCACCTTCACGCCCGCCTGCGAAAGCAGTGCTGACAGCTTGTCGAGGTAGATCGGGGCAAGCGTCTCATTGGTCACCAGCATGGCGTTATCGCCTGCTTTTAGCGGCCAAAAAGAAGCCGGATCGTTAAACAGTCCGGCAGCGATGGTGATGGGGTAACTACGATCCCCGAGTGAGACAGTGATCTTCTCCATGATGACCGATACCTATTGCTGAGCCGTCAGGGCGCTGGATTAATTTTTTTCCAGCATGTTGATGATCTGATTGGCGACAACTTTTGCACTTTGATCGTCAGTGCGAATAGTGACGTCAGCGATCTCTTCATAAAGTGGATTACGTTCGCCAGCTAAAGCTTCCAGTACTTCGCGCGGTGGCTCTTCAACCTGCAACAACGGACGTTTTTTATCACGCTGTGTACGAGCAAGTTGCTTCTCGATAGTCGTTTCAAGATAAACGACCACGCCGCGGGCGGAGAGACGATTGCGGGTTTCACGGGATTTGACAGAACCACCACCGGTCGCCAGGACAATGCCTTGTTTCTCGGTGAGTTCATTAATGATCTTCTCTTCGCGATCGCGGAAACCGTCTTCGCCTTCCACATCAAATACCCAGCCTACATCCGCTCCGGTACGTCGCTCAATTTCCTGATCGGAATCGAAAAATTCCATATTGAGTTGCTGAGCTAACTGACGACCAATAGTGCTTTTGCCGGCACCCATCGGCCCAACCAGAAAGATATTGCGTTTCTCTGCCATTTTATCGGTATTACTAAGAATTCGTTGATGATACCCCGCGTTCAGCATAGTGCTGGCGGGACAGGAACTGAGACCTCATGAGCATTAACAAGAGTCAGACTGAAAATTATCTCAACACTCATGGCCGTTTGGCAACCGAATAAATTGCCCCCGGCGACCTTGTAACAGGACCGGTCTGTGGTTCGCGAGACGGTAATGCCCCTCCTGTTTCCTTCACACTTCAAGCAGCATGCGCGTTGGCTGTGTCTTTTCATCCCTGAAACTTACAGAAATAAGCTTAGAAATGAACGCTTTCACCACCGCGCTTTAACTCAATTTATTTAAGGAAAATATATTCTGACGCCAGTATCGCTTGTGACTGACGCCCATCGGAAGGTTATCCTGCCGCGTTCCGCTACACCGTTTTAAAAATCGCTAAACCTTGTAAGCTAATTCCTGCCCTGCGTCAACGCAGATGGCAAATCAGAGTGAATTTTCCGCTTTATCCGGCTGTAAGCGCTGCTTCCCTGACCAGTCTGGGGGTAATGAAGATCACCAACTCCTTCTTTTTATGTTCTTTGGTTTGCTGACGGAACAGCGTTCCCAATAGGGGCAGTTCACCCAACCAAGGTACCCGCTGCTCGGTCTGCATGCGCTGTTGTTAAAAAATCCCGCCCAGCGCCAACGTTTCGCCATCACGCAGCGTCACCTGGGTTTCAATTTCCTGCTTATCAATACTCAGCACGCTGCTTTCACCCACGTTCAGGCTGCGCCCCGGCATGTTCTGGCTTAAGCGCAGTTTTAACTGAATCCGTCCATTCCCCAGCACCATGGGCGTCACTTCCATCCCTAACACTGCCTCTTTAAATTCAATCGCCGTTGCACCACTGCTGCCCGACTTCACCTCGTAAGGAATTTCGGTTCCCTGTTTAATGGAAGCGGTTTGCTGATGAGAGGTAAAAAGCCGCGGACTGGCGATGATTTCAATTTGGTTCTCCTGCTCAAGCGCGCTGAGTTCCAGATTTAGCAATCCGCCACTGACCTGACCCAGCGTAACGCCCGCGCGCAAAGCAGGATTATTTACCGCCAATGGGATCTCCAGCTGTGGATGATGCAAGGCTGCCGTCACACTTTGGGCAGGTGCGGTGTGCCAGTTCACTCCCAACTCACGCAGATGCTCTTCATTGATGGTGATGATGTGGGCAGACAACTCGACCTGTTCGAGTGGCATATCCAGCGCGCGCAACCAGCGCGAGGCGTCACGCAACGCGGCGGCGGTGTCACGCAATAACAAGCTGTTGGTGCGGCTATCGACCGTGACACTGCCGCGTGAAGTGAGGAGTGAACGCTCCGCTTGCAGACTACGATAGACATCGCTGGCATTGGCGTAATGCAGCGTGACGGACTGCTGTTCGAGAGGAAGTTGCTGTTGCCGCTCCTCATGTTCTGTTTTCGCCTGTTGTGTCTGCATCTGTTGCCAGCTTTCGGGATAAACCAGCAGCACGCCCTCTTCCTGCACTACGGTGAGTTTTGCCAGCCGGGTCACCAGCGCCAGTGCGCGTTCCCATCCTACATTTTCCAGGCGCAGTGATAAGCGCCCTTCAACGCCAGGTGCAATCAGCAGGTTGGTTTGTTGATAATCTGCCAGCGCCTGCAAAATACGTTCAACGGGGGCATCATCAAACACCAGGCTTAAGCGTTCTTCATTTGCCTGCAGGGGCAGGCTCAAACTCAGGCACAGCAGTAGTGTCATCCATTTCATAATATCCTCCTTTTATAGACCAGATGATTTGCTGCGGCGGGCAGCTTTGCGCGACATGCAAGGTCATGCTATTCGCGGTTAATGCTGCCACCTGCCAGCTTGAGCGCGGTAACCGAGCCGAAGGGCCAAGCCGATGATTTTTTCCTTCTGGTGAGCGTAGCCAGGCAACATAGCGCGTGGGAGTACCGATAATGCCCTGCAACCGCCAGCCATCAGGTTCAGCTACCTGCATCCGACATTGCACCTCGGGCAGCGGCTGAAAGGGATCGCGTGCCAGCGTAAAGCCGCTCCACAGCACTAACAGCCATGCACTATGGCGCATCTCCATCCTCCAGCCACAGCTGTGTGTTCAGCGCTCCCTGCTCTTCTTTGAGTTCAAAGCGCTGCGGTACAGGCAGGCGAGTCAATGACAGCTCAGAAAACAGCGGAACAAATTGCGTCCAGCCGAGCCGCAGCTGTAACTGCTGCGGCTGATTATCCGGTAGCCAGCTTTCCAGTTGATCGCCGCGCGCGGTGATCAAAGCTTCAAGCGTAGCTTGCTCAGTGACGCCACTCATGGGTTGCTGTAACCGTGCGATTTCCTGTTCCAGCACGTTGATGGCAGGTCGTGCAGCCAATAGCTGCTGACGCTGCATCATCTGTTGTGACATCACCGCCTGCTGGCGTAATTGGGCAGCATGGACCTGTTGCTGCGGGCGAAGCAAAATCCACCACGCCATAAGCATCAGCAGCAGAGACATGCCTAACAGGCAGGCAATCCGCCACATCAGGGCTAAAGCGAGCCAGCGCTGTAATGCATCATTCACCGATGTTCTCCTGCATCCGCGCGCGCAAGACAAATCGATAGTGCCCAGCGGTTTGGCGCTGCACGCTGGCCGGTTTAACCGTGGCAAACAGCGGCTGCCGCATCAATTGATGACGAAAATCCTGGATCGCCATCATGCTCTGCGCCTGCCCCTCGAACAGCAAGACGCCCTGGCGCCGCTCCACCCGTTTGAGCCAAAGCGTGTCCTGCATCAACATTGGCAAGCGCAGCCAGAACTGTTGCCAGCGCTGATGCTCATCCTTTTTACGCTGTCGTATCCGCTGCGTCTCTAATAGCTCATCGCGTTGCTGCAGCAGCAGTTGCTGTCGCGTCAACTGGCGTTGCAACGCTTCATGCTGTTGGCTGATATCCGCCAACGTCCTGTGCATCTGGCCCTGTGTCTGGCTTCCGCGCCACCATAACGACAGCACCATCATTACAGTCGCCAGCAGGACGCATCCCAGCAGGGAAAAACTTTGCTGGCGGCGGCGCTGCTGCAACCGGACGCGCCAGGGTAATAAATTGACGGCCAGCATCATGCATCCTCCGGGCGCAGCGCCAGACCCAGCGCAATGGCAAACTCCCCTTCGTGCGCGGGCAATGGCGGCTGCCGGTAATGCAGTAATGAAAGCGGTTGACAGTGCGCCACGCTGGGTTCAGCCAGGCTGTAGGTCGAGGTGCAAAAGATGGAGGATGCCTGAGGGAAGGTATCACGCAGTTTCGCCAGCGTTAGAGGCTCTGTGGCCGCGCCTGATGTGCCCGGCTCACCGGCTAACGTCCATAGCCAGTGATCGCTAAGCGGATGGATTAAAAGTTGGTCACGATGCAGCGGCATGCGCATGGCGATTTGGGTCAACGCCAGGCTGCTCAGTTCAAAGACATCGGGTCGCAGGCCAGCCTCCTTTAACGGCGCCAGCCACTGCGCAATCACTTCACGCCGAGCCGCCGTAATGCACAGTTGCGTTGCATTGCGTGCCGAGCGGTAGTCAATCGACAGCGTGGCGGGTTCAACCGGAAACAAGCGTGGCGCCGAGGATGCCACATAACGGCTCATTGCTGGCTCACTGAGCGAGGTTTCTGGCAGCGGCAATGTTCGCTGCAACACCAGTTGCGGGGGCAAGCCAACTCGCAGTGAATAGCGTTTCGGCAGATGGCGCTGCCAGCGCGTCAACATCTCCTGTAACAGTGGGGTAGTTTGCAACACGCCGTTGCGTAACGTATCGTGCGGCAGCGGTTGCTGCCACCAATGGCGTAACTGCCAGCCATGACGTCGGCGTTCAATGCCCAGGGCGCAAAGTTGCCCGTTTTGGATGTCCAATCCAATTTGCCAGCGCTGAAAAGCCATATGCGCGATCTCCTTATCTTTTAAGGTAAAAAAAGAGAGACCCTCAATCTTTCGAGTGGCGGCAAGGCGGAAAACGAACTATTACTCAGGCGCTTACCGAAGTCAGCGTCTAAGGTGAGCTCGCGCAGCCGACGTAGCTGCCGCTCGAAGTATGACGGGTATATCAAAGCGTCAGGCTTGCCTTTATACTACCGCGCGATTGTTTATAAACTGCCCAAACGACAACAGATGGGAATTCTCAGGTGAAGTTCGTAAAGTATTTATTGATTCTTACAGTGTGTTGCATTCTGCTGGGAGCAGGCACGGTTTATGGTTTGTACAAATACATAGAGCCGCAGCTGCCTGATGTGAACACGCTGAAAGACGTGCGTTTGCAAACCCCAATGCAGGTTTACAGCGCGGATGGCGAACTGATCGCCCAGTACGGTGAGAAGCGCCGCGTGCCGCTCACCTTGCAACAGATGCCGCCTGAGCTGATCAAAGCGTTCATTGCAACCGAAGACAGCCGTTTCTATGAGCACCATGGTGTCGACCCGGTGGGCATTTTCCGTGCTGCCAGCGTCGCGCTGGTGTCCGGCCATGCTTCGCAGGGTGCCAGTACCATTACGCAACAGCTGGCGCGTAACTTCTTCCTTAGCCCTGAACGCACGCTGATGCGTAAGATCAAGGAAGCGTTCCTGGCGATTCGCATTGAACAACTGCTGAGCAAGGATGAAATCCTCGAGCTCTACCTCAACAAAATTTATCTGGGTTACCGCGCCTATGGTGTCGGAGCGGCTGCACAGGTCTATTTCGGTAAGCCGGTTGATCAGCTTTCGTTGAGTGAGATGGCGATGATTGCCGGTCTGCCGAAAGCACCATCAACCTTTAACCCGCTTTACTCTCATGCGCGCGCGCTGGCGCGTCGTAATGTGGTACTGGCGCGTATGCTTGACCAGAATTACATCACGCAGCAGCAATATGATGCCGCGCGCAACACGCCGCTGGTCGCAACCTATCATGGTCCCGAAATTGCCTTCTCCGCACCTTATCTGAGCGAAATGGTGCGTCAGGAGATGGTGAAACGCTATGGTGATGCCGCTTACGATGATGGCTACAAAGTGTATACCACCGTCACGCGTCATCTGCAGGAGGCCGCACAACAAGCTGTTCGCAATAACGTGATGGCGTATGACATGCGTCATGGTTATCGCGGCCCGACCAACGTGCTGTGGAAAGTGGGCGAAGCAAGCTGGGATAAGAGCCGCATTCAAAACGCGCTGAAAGATCTGCCGACCTACGGTCCACTGAATGCCGCCGTGGTGACCACTGCCACGGCCGATGAAGCCACCGCGATGATGAAAGACGGCAGCAGCGTCTCTCTGAGTATGGCGGGCGTTCGCTGGGCGCGTCCTTACAAATCCGACACGCTACAAGGCCCGACGCCCCGCAGCGTGACGCAGGTACTGCAGGCAGGCCAGCAGATTTGGGTGCGTAAAGTCGATAACGATTGGTGGTTAGGTCAGGTGCCGCTGGTCAACTCGGCCCTCGTCTCGCTCAATCCAGAAGACGGTGCGGTACGCGCGCTGGTCGGTGGTTTCGACTTCAACCAGAGTATGTTCAACCGTGCGACACAGGCACTGCGTCAGGTTGGTTCAAACATCAAACCGTTCTTGTATACCGCCGCGATGGACCGTGGACTGACGCTGGCTTCCATTCTGAATGATGTGCCTATTTCACGTTGGGATGCGGGTGCCGGAGCCGACTGGCGCCCCAAAAACTCACCGCCGACCTATGCGGGGCCTATCCGCTTGCGTCAGGGCCTGGGTGAGTCGAAAAACGTGGTGATGGTACGTGCGATGCGTGCGATGGGTGTGGATTACGCCGCAGAGTATCTGCAGCGCTTCGGCTTCCCAGCACAGAACATCATCCATACCGAATCGCTGGCACTGGGTGCGGCTTCGTTTACCCCAATGCAGGTGGTGCGCGGTTATGCCGTGATGGCTAACGGCGGCTTCCTTGTCGATCCTTACTTCATTACCAAAATTGAGAATGAACAAGGCGGCGTAGTGTTCGAAGAGAAACCGAAGATTGCCTGCCCACAGTGCAATCTGCCGGTGATCTACGGTGATACCAAAAAATCGCTGGCGTTGAGCGAAGAGAGCGTGGAAAACGTCGCGACCTCCGATCAATCGCAGAATCAGGCGGTGCCACAGCCGGAGCTGGAGCAAGTGCCTGCTCAGCCGCAACCCGCAGGTGACCAGCAATACGCACCGCATGTGATTAATACACCGCTGTCGTTCCTGATCAAAAGCGCACTGAACTCCAACGTGTTCGGTGAGCCAGGCTGGATGGGGACAGGCTGGCGTGCGGGTCGTGACCTGAAGCGTAACGATATTGGCGGAAAAACCGGTACCACCAACAGTTCAAAGGATGCGTGGTTCTCGGGTTACGGCCCTGGTGTCGTGACCTCAGTGTGGATTGGTTTTGATGATTCACGCGCGCTGGGCCGCTCGACCATGTCAGGCGCGATTCCTGACCAGATTTCTGGCTATGAAGGCGGCGCGAAGAGTGCTCAGCCTGCCTGGGATGAGTACATGAAATCTGCGCTGGATGGCGTGCCGGTACAGCCGCTGACACCGCCAGATGGCGTTGTCACTGTGACGATCGATCGCGGTACGGGCAAGCTGGCCAACGGTGGCGGCAATACCCGTCAGGAGTACTTCATCAATGGTACTCAGCCAACGGAGTATTCAGTGCATGATGTGGGCACCACACTCATGGACAACGGCCAAAGCCACGAACTGTTCTGATCAAAAAAGCCGGCGTATTCGCCTAATGCTTGTCAGTTAAGATCTTAATGGAGGCCGCAGCGGATAACGTTGCGGCTTCTTTTTTACCGCCCTTGGGTAATGCCGCACTCTTCTTTCCGGCAGCACCAGCCCTGGCGCCATCGCCATTATCTCTTCCATTATCCGCGGTATTTTTCCCCCTGAGATGCCCGGTAGCAGGCTCAGATGACTTCTCAGATACAGTGCGGACTGCTTAAAACTCATCTGATAAGGTTCCACGCCTTTCAGGCTGTACGCCATCTGCGCCATCATGAACCTCAGAAGGTTATAGGCCAGGACCACGCCCCACAGCTCCTGACGCACAAGTTCTGGCTTTTTGCTTCTCAGCGTCAG
>NZ_OBEC01000018.1:0-37215 GCF_900215395.1 Pantoea sp. GL120224-02
CGTCCAGCGTCCAGCGTCCAGCGTCCAGCGTCCAGCGTCCAGCGTCCAGCGTCCAGCGTCCAGCGTCCAGCGTCCAGCGTCCAGCGTCCAGCGTCTTACTTTTGACAAAGTCATCCGTTTTCAACACCCCTGACAATTCGACAAAATTTTCCTATTTGACACACTTTCATTGCAGCATTACGTGCCAGTCATCGAACCAATGTGCAACTGACCCTTACATGTAATTATCAGATGCCATTAATCACACCTACTGGTGATATAAGCGAGGAGAAATCTGGAGAAGGCTTAAATGCTGGTTTTAGCATAAAAGCCGCATTGCGCGGAAATTGGAGGATAACGAATTACCTACTGTCGCTTAAGTGTATTCGTTATCCTGGAGTTCTACCAGGATCAGCTTCAATGAGATGAACGACACGAAATGCGTTATGCAGAAATACCATCGTCATAACTCACTTGGGCATATAAAAAATAGCGTCCAGACCATCCTAAGCGCCATCACTATCACTGCCTTCACCACCAATCAAGAATTCATGGTGATTTTCAGCCTGAAAATTTCAGAAAATTTCTTTTAATACACTACCTTATAGCGTTTTCAGGACGGTGAAAAATCCACTTGAAAGGTGACAATGTCATTTCAAGTTTAAAGCATTAACACTCATAACAGCGAGCCCGGAAGGGCAGGGCGCCCCTCTACTGCCGGTAAGAATGCTTTACTCAGTGCGTGCGGAAGACAGTGAGCAAAAGCACGCCTAGTTCAATCAAGCACAATTATACTTTGCATTGAGCTGTGTAAATCACACTAACCTTACGCGTTCACCATGACGTTCCTTTTTAACTCACCCCACAGTCGGATAGTCCTATGAACAATATCGACGTACTCATCGTTGGAGCAGGGCCCACTGGTTTGGTGCTGGCACTCTGGCTCACCCGACAAGGCGTGTCAGTTCGAATCATCGATAAGAGTCAGGGACCGGGTGAGACATCACGAGCAATGGCCGTTCAGGCACGCACGCTGGAACTTTATCGACAGTTGGATATGGCTGAAGAGACCATCGAAGCAGGCTACAAAATGCCAGCAATGAATATGTGGGCGAAGGGAAAAACGAGGGCGCGCATTCCCCTGGAGAATGCCGGAAAGGACATTTCTCCGTATCCGTTCGTGCTTGTCTTACCCCAGGACAGACATGAAAAACTGCTGGTCACCCGTCTGGAAACTGCAGGTGTTGTCGTCGAACGACAAACAGAATTCATGTCGTTCAGGGAAGAAGGCGAACAGATTGTTGCCACGATCAAAACACCTACAGGGCAAACAGAAACCTGCACTGCCACCTATCTTGCAGGCTGTGATGGTGCGCATTCCCCGGTGCGCCATCAGATTGGTAGTGACTTCGAAGGCGGTACTTACAACCATCTCTTTTACGTTGCAGATGTACTGGCCAGTGGAGTGACACCCGCGAATGAGGGACACATTGCCTTCGACAAGTCTGATTTTGTCCTGGTGATGCCCTATGGGCCGGAGCATCAATATCGTTTGATCGGCACTGTTGAAAGTGAGGAAGGGGATAAGCAGCAACACTCTTTTGACGATGTCAGCCAAAGGGCCATCAGCGGATTAGGGCTCAGTATCAAACAGGTAAACTGGTTTTCTACCTACCGTGTCCATCACAGGGTAACCAATCATTTTCGACATGGTCGTGCATTTCTGCTGGGGGATGCAGCACACGTCCATAGCCCGGCGGGAGGGCAGGGGATGAATACCGGCATTGCCGATGCGATAAACCTTGCGTGGAAATTGGCTGCGGTGATCAAGGAGCAGGCCCCTGAAATCTTGCTTGATAGTTATGAGGCGGAGCGCAAGGGCTTCGCTCACCAACTGGTAAAGACCACAGACCGGGTCTTCACCTTCATCACTACCGCTGGCGGGTTCGCAGATTTTGTGCGTACGCACATTGCACCAGCGATCGCCAGTCAGGCCTATCAATATGGACGCGTACGAGAATACCTTTTCCGCGTCATCTCACAAACGACGATGAGCTATCCGGACAGTCCTTTAAGTGAGGGAAAAGCGGGAGAGATAAGTGCGGGCGATCGCTTACCGTATATCGCTATGGGTGAGACAGACAATTATGCATTACTGAGAAAGATAGTCTGGCAATTACACATCTACGGTACAGCCACTGAAGAAGTCAGGAACTGGTGCGATCGCCATGGCGTGGAATGGCATGTCTTCCCCTGGCAGGATGTATTTGAGAAAAAAGGATTTAAACAGGACACCGCTTACCTGATTCGACCGGATGGCTATATCGGCCTGGTGGTCACTGAAAGACATGCGGAGCGTCTTTCAGCTTATGTCAGTCGCACTGGAATACAGCGAGCCCTGTTATTGAGATGATGATCATTATCACCCAGCGATTTATAGACCATATTCCAAAAAAAACGCCTTGCCACAACATGGCAAGGCGTTGGTATTACTGCGACTGACTTCCTCCTGCCCATGATTTAGACTGCAAATCCGCTCGTGCCTTCGCCACCATATCACTGGTGACTGGCGCGGCAGCATTGCCCCAGCTATTGCGGGTGTAAGTCATCACATCGGGAATATTGCTGTCTGACAACTTCCAGGCAAAGTCCGGCATCCCGGCGGCCGTTGGATTGGTATGGGTCAGCGGTCCCTGACTCCCTTTAAGCACAACATTCAGCAGGCTGGAGGGATCAGCAGAATTCATCTGCGGATTATTCGCCAGTGTCGGAATCATTTTTCGGATGCCTGAGCCATTGGAAACGTGGCAGGCATTGCACTGCGATTCATATACCTTTTTGCCGACGATCATTGCAGTATCAGATGCTGCAACAGGAGCGGGTTGCACACCTGATGATGCTGGCAAGGATTGCAGATAACTGGCAATCGCTCGGAGATCATCATCGGTCATGTACTGAGTGGAGTTTTCAACCGCTTCCGTCATTGGACCGGATGAAGCGGTGAAACGGTTCGTACCGGATTTCAGATAGCTGACGATATCACCTTGATTTCAGCTGCCCAGGCCGACATGCGGATTGGGCGTCAGATCAGGCGCATGCCAGCCTTCCAGCGTGCCGCCTTGCAAGTAACTGTTGCTATCGCCGCCGAGCAGATTCTTAGACGTATGGCAAGCGGCACAGTGTCCCGGGCCATCAACCAGATAGGCACCCCGATTAATTTCCGCACTTTTATTAAGTGTAGGTTTAAACACGGCATCATCAAATAACATCAGATTCCAACCCGCCAGCGTCCAGCGTTGGTTGAATGGGAAGGGCAGTTGGTTCTTGACCACCTCGTTCTTCACTGCCGGAATCGTGCGGATGTAAGCCCACAGGTCTGTCAGATCGCGATCGGTTAATTTCGCATAGGCGTTGTAAGGCATCGCGGCGTACAGATATCCATGCGACCCCACCCCATGACGAACCGCCCGATCAAACTGTTCCTGCGTCCAGTTGCCGATACCGGTTTCTTTATCCAAAGTGATGTTAGATGAAAGAATGGCACCAAACAGTGTTTCAAGTCGATAGCCTCCGGCAAAAGCCTGACCACCTTGTGCAGTATGGCATGCTGTGCAGTCGGATAAGCGTGCAACATATTCCCCGCGTTTAATTTGATCCTGTAAAGCCGCGCCACTCTCTGGCTGCAATGCCTGCGGATACGATTTATGCAGTCCATACTGCACCAGCGCGGTATAGCCGATAGCGCCCAGAACTACGATAGCGCCAAGCGTTAATCCGGCACGACGTAATGTTTTTGCCATGATTTTCTCCTTAGCGTACCAGTGAACCTGGATTTTTCAGGTAGTCATTGACGATGGCGTGCGCGGTCCACAGCGTTAACGCACTCAAGGTGATAGTGGCGTTATAGCCGCCGTTGTTGGGATACGACGATGCACCCAGTACAAACAGGTTGTGCGCGTCCCAGTGTTGCTGTTAGCGGTTAAGCACCGACGTATTTGGGTCGAGCCCCATGACAGCACCACCGATAGTGTGTGAGCTGTCATAGGCGCGGAACGGGGAGTTGTGTTTATCCGGGAAGGCTTCGGTCTCCCAGCTTTTGGCACCCGTAAAACGGTAATGATGGCGAATGGGCATCTGGTATGCATTCAGAGACGGGTGCAAGAGTGACCGAATCCGGCGTTTGGTCGTGCGTTCTCGTTGCATGAAGTGGCGCTCGGCGCGCTGCACCAGCATGGTAATGCACAGCAATGGCAAAGACTCACGCGGCAGGGAGAACAGATGCTGAGGCAGATTGCGCAGGGCACATTGCAAAGCGAGTCGTTACTGCACTTCGCATGCGAACAGCTACCGGCGCAACTGCTGGCTCTGCAGCATCGCAATTTCAGTGGTAAGCAGGTCATTCTGCTTTAGTTGAGAAAAGCGAAAATACACTCGCTTGTCTGCACAATATCGATAGCCGGATTATGTCACTCGTAACACGGCTAATTGTTTTTAATCATTTCTCACGGCAGTGGAAGACATTACAGCATCCTAACATCCCCCTGTCGGGTGCTATATCTCGGCACCGTTCTTCAGTTCAGGTAATGCATTGCTTGTATCCACTCAAAGAAAGCGGTATTCACCGCACCCATCATGCTGTATTCTGCTGCATATTGCAATATTTTGCGGCTTTGAGACCGACATGCATAAAACAGCCAGACAAAAATTATTGATGGAATTGCTGCTTGAACAAGGGCAGGTGGGAATTGGGCAGCTTGTTGAAAAGTTACAGGTTTCTGCGGATACCGTGCGTCGCGACCTGGCCGATCTGGAAAAACAGGGTCTGGCGCAGAAAAACCATGGTGGAGCCGTGGCACTGGATCTGTCAGTGATGAATCGCCACCAGCGCAGCGCACTGATTCCCGATGTCAAAATTGAACTTGGCAGGCAGGTAGCGGAAAAAATACCGGCAGGTGCCACGCTGTTTCTGGATGCGGGCAGCACAGTGCTGGCGGTCGCCACGTTGCTAAAAGGCCCAGCAACGGTCATCACTACGTCACTGGATATTGCCCATCACCTCAGTGATAAGCCGGATGTCGAACTCATTCTTCTGGGCGGCAAATGGGACAAGCAACAACGGCTTTTTTCCGGCAGCGCCACGCTATCTCTGCTTGAAAAGTATCGTGCCGACATCGCCATTCTGGGGGCTTGTGCGCTGCATGCCCGGTTTGGATTGAGTGCCAGCCAGGAGGGTGACGCTGAGGTGAAGCGCGCCATGCTGGCGGCAAGCAGCGAACACTGGGTGGTGGCCGATCATATGAAGCTCAACCGTTGTGAACCCTATCTGGTCGCACCGCTCACCGATATCCATCAACTTTTCCTTGATGCGCCCTGGAGCGAGTTTGACGTCACCGACGCTACACAGGTCAACATCACACATTCTTAATGGCAAGAGGAGTCAGAAATGAGTATTCAGAAAGAGATTCGCGTCGCCCTCATCGGCTACGGATTTGTCGGTAAAACATTTCATGCACCTTTAATTCAATCCGTTCCCGGTTTGAAGCTGCATGTTGTTTCGTCTGGCAGTGAGGAGAAGGTCAAAAAGGACCTGCCTGACGTCATCGTTCTCGACTCCCCGGAAGCGGCCATCCAGCATGCTGATATTGATTTGGTGGTGATCGCCTCGCCCAATGCGACTCATGCACCGCTGGCTAAGCTGGCGCTGAATGCCGGTAAGCATGTGGTGGTGGATAAACCCTTTACGCTGGATTTGGCAGAGGCCAGAGAACTGGCGGCACTGGCCAGCGAGAAGAGATTACTGCTCTCAGTATTTCAGAACCGCCGCTGGGATACCGATTACCTGGGGGTGAAAAAGGTCATCGATTCTGGCGCAATCGGCCATGTCAAACATTTCGAGTCTCATATAGACCGATTCCGCCCGGAAGTGCGCGACCGCTGGAGAGAACACGATATTCCTGGCAGCGGTTTATGGTTCGACATTGGGCCTCATATCATCGACCAGGCGCTGCAGCTGTTCGGACTGCCAGAAACCGTTTCTGGTGACATCGCCGTCCTGCGTCATGGCGGAAAAAGCAATGACTGGGCACACGTCACGCTCAGCTACCCTGAGCATAAAGTGATCCTGCATGCCAGCATGCTCGCCGCGGGTGGCGTGTCACGCTTTACCGTTCACGGGGACAAAGGCAGCGTGGTTAAACCCAAAGCCGACCAGCAGGAAGCGCAACTGATTGCTGGCATCGAACCGGGTTCCGCGACCTGGGGCGAAGATCAGGATGATTTGATGGTGTTTGACAGTAATCTGCAGGTCACGTCACTCAAAACGCCAAAAGGCGACCAGCGTCAGTACTACATCCAGGTGCGTGATGCGCTGGCGGGCAAGCAGGCTAATCCAGTTTCTCCCGCTCAGGCGATTGCCGTCATGGCGGTGATTGAAGCGGCAGTGCGCTCATCAGAGACCGGTACGGTGCAGAAACTCGCGCTGAGTGAAGCGGAAGCTGGTGCGTTTTATCAACGGAGTTAGCCGGGCGGGGCTTTACGGACAAGCTTTTATACGCTGGTAGAAGCCTGCCAGCGGATTAGAAGCCTCTGGCAAGCCTGTCATACATGGAATCAATCGTGCCGCAATGGAATCTCACATCTCCGATAGCAGCGCGATTGATGTCCTGATCGTCTTCGCAAGATTTTATCCAGGGCAATGAAGGATGAAATTTGGTGAAATGCATGCACGCTTAGCTACGATCATCATTGCCATCGATGTTGCTCGCTTCTTACCCAAGTCATCATCGCGGTGAGAAATTGACCTGATTCATATTTTGATGCATGATGACATCAGTTTGTGAATCATATGAGGTGGCGAGATGCGTACTACAGTGACGATTGATGATGTGCTGTATGCTCAGGCTCTGGATATGGCTGATCCAGATATGGACAAGGCTGATATTTTCCGTGAAGCGATGAAAACGTTTGTTCGGGTACAAGCGGCAAAGCGCCTTGCTTCATTGGGTGGCGCCGCGCCTGAAATGGAAAGCATTCCCCGCCGTCGCGAGGAACCGTCTGCATAATGTCCATTCTGGTTGATACATCTGTCTGGGTAGATCATTTCAAAAAAAGAAATGAAGAGTTAGTGCGGTTACTGAGCGGGGACCTGGTATTGATTCATCCAATGGTGATTGGAGAACTTGCCTGCGGCACTCCGCCAGCGCCCCGCGTGCGCACACTCCGTGACCTGAATCTGTTACCGCAATGCCACCAAGCCAGCATGAGTGAGGTAATGGCCTTTATTGAAAATAAAATGCTGTACGGACACGGCTGTGGCCTGGTGGATATCACCTTGCTTGCATCTGCTCTCATTACCCCCGGAGCAACGCTCTGGACGCTCGACAAACGGCTCGTCAAGTTAGCCAATCATCTTAATGTAGGTTATCAGCCTGTTCACTAACGTTAACTTCATCGCTAAGTTATCCCGCCCGCACAATCATAGCGAGATGAACCCGCCTTCGCGGTCGCTAACAACACCATATTCAACTACAACCATACGCGTTCCGATATACCCCCGCAGTACCAACCTCACACCAGATTGGGCCTACAACAACAGCGATTCCAAAAAGGTGTTCGCCAGCCTGAAGCAAACGTTTAATAACGGCTGGGAGCTGAACCTGAGCGGCTCGCATACTGAAGCCACCATGGACAGTAAGTTGCTGTATATTGACGGTTACTTTGCTAAATCGACCGGTATCGGTATCGGCCCTTATGAGGGCTATGACTTGTTAGGCGGCACCGGTTATAACACCGCAAAACGCAAAGAAGATACCGCAGACGCCTATGTCACCGGTCCGTATGAACTCTTTGGCCGCCAGCATGAATTAATGGCGGGTGTCACCTATATTCGTCAGCACGACCGCTACGTCAGTGCCTCCACCAGCTTCACCTCGGCAGACGTTGGCGACTTTAACGACTGGGGCAACTATCCAGAACCGGATTGGGACGATCAGGCACTGTCGCAGGATAATGTGATCCGTCAGAAATCCGCTTACTTAGCGACGCGCATTTCACTGGCCGATCCACTACATCTGATCCTTGGCGCGCGTTACACGCAATACAACGCCAACACGCTGACGCAGAATATGGAGAAGAACAACATCACGCCGTATGCAGGCCTGGTGTATGACATCAACGATACCTATTCCGCCTACGCCAGCTATACCTCGATTTTCAAACCGCAGACCTATCGTAATGCGCAGGGTGCTTATCTCTCTCTTGTCACCGGTAAAAGCTATGAAACCGGGATCAAAGGCGACTGGATGAACAGCCGCATCACCGCATCGCTGGCGGTGTTCCGTATCGAACAGGATCACCTGGGCGCGACGGATTATGCGCTGGTGCCAGGCAGTACCGATTACGCTTACTACGAGCAGAATGGCACCGTGAGTAAAGGTGTTGAATTCGAAATCAACGGTGCGGTGACCGATAACCTGCAGATGACCTTGGGTGCAACGCGCTATGTGGCGAAAGATGGCGAAGATGCCGCGCTGAACCCAACGCAGCCGCGTACTTCACTGAAACTGTTCACCAGCTATCGCCTGCCGATGCTGCAGGATCTGACCGTGGGTGGCGGCGTGAACTGGCAGACGCACACCTGGGATAACGTAGCGGGCCCTGGCGGCACTTCAACGCTGTATGCAGAGCAAGGCAGCTATGCGCTGGTGGATCTGTTCGGTCGCTATCAGGTCACCAAACAACTCTCCGTGCAGGCCAACCTGAACAACCTGTTCGACAAGACGTATAACATCGATGTCGGCAGAAACACGGTGTACGGCGAACCGCGTAAGGTTTCTATCTCCGCGAACTACCGATTCTGATTTGGCTGAATTCTCCACGGAGAAAGGCCCTGTCATAATCTGATTGCTGGAACCTTCACGCCTGGTGTGCGGAGGTTCCAGCGTCACACCCTTCAGGTAAAGTTAATCCCGCAACACCTCAATGAATAATCACAAGTCTCTATACTTAACGTCATTCGTTAAATTGAGGGCGTAAGTTTTGACACCAGAATCTGAACATATTGATGCCATGGTTTGGCAGGAACTGGATGCTGCAGCAAACGACCCTCACGCCGGGTTTCGTTATCTGAACGTTTGCACTATCGACACTGAATCAAAGCCACAGGCTCGCATGATGGTGTTAAGACGAACGGACAGTGCCCAGCGGCTTTTGGAGTTTCACACCGATATCCGCAGTGCAAAATGGCAGGAGTTAGCCATCAACCCCGCCGCAATGGTATTGGGTTTTTGCTCGCAATCGCGCCTGCAATTACGCTTGCAGGGGTATTTTAAACGACATGATCCGGCAAGCGCTCTCGCCGGGCAAACGTGGCAAGGGCTGTCAGTCTGGACGCGCAGGAGTTATTCAGGCGGGCCGCCGGGAGAAGAATTGTTGTTTCCGCACGATCAAAACCGGGATGCTGAAAGCGAGGAGAGCGGAGAAGGCGGTCAGCGCCATTTTGGTGTGCTGGTTTTTCAGGCTGAGTCGCTCGACTGGTTTCAACTTCAGCGCAATGACAACCGCAGGGCACGACTGATTTATTCCGCAACGGGAAGTCTGACTTCATTCTCCTGGGTTAACCCTTAACGGTCCTGTATCGTTTTATTCCAGCGTAATAACAGCCCCGTTTTACTCCTTGTGCACCGAAAATAATACTTTGCAATTAATGAGGATGCCTGTGAAGGCAGACCTACGATATGAATTCGACAATCATAAGACTGCTGCACGAACCTCTCAGGCCCAACGAATTACCGTGACCCAGATCTCATTCTTCAAATCCTGACTATACTCCTACCTTTCTTTACACAGTTTTGGCTGTGTTTTTAGCAACCCATGGAAGATCAAATGCAAAACTCTTCTCCGGCCCCATCGGATGATGGCGGCTCGCTCAATTTAACCGTGCAGCAACGTCTGTTCTTTGTGGTGTTGGTGGCCACCATGGGCGCGCTGGCGTTCGGTTATGACACGGGCATCATTTCCGGGGCGCTGCCCTACATGACACTGCCGACCTCGCAAGGCGGACTTGACCTCACCCCCTTTACTGAAGGGCTGGTCACTTCTGCGCTCACATTCGGTTCAGCATTCGGAGCCTTCGTTAGCGGGTTTGTCTCAGATCGCTTTGGCCGCCGAATCACGCTGCGCAGCCTGGCCGTGTTATTTGTTGCTGGCGCGTTAGGCACTACCATCGCGCCGAATCTTGAAATTATGGTGGTGATGCGATTTATCCTCGGATTCGCCGTGGGTGGGGGATCTTCCACTGTGCCGGTGTTCATCGCTGAGATTGCGGGGCCGAAACGTCGCGCACCCTTGGTCAGCCGCAACGAGCTAATGATTGTGTCAGGCCAGTTGCTGGCTTACATCGTCAGTGCGGCCATGAGTCTGTTACTGCATGATCCGAGTATGTGGCGCTATATGCTGTCGCTGGCGATGATTCCGGGCGTGCTGCTGTTTATTGGCACCTTTTTTGTCCCGGCCTCACCGCACTGGATGGTGGCCGAAGGGCGCATAAACGAGGCGTTACGTATTCTGCGTAAATTGCGTGAGAATCCGCGCGAAATCAAAAAAGAGATGGCAGAGATGCGCCAGAACGCGCGAGAAGCCCGTCAAGGGCCGCCCGCTCGTGAGCTGCTGAAGGAAAAATGGGTAGTACGATTGCTGCTGCTGGGCTGCGGTATGGGGATCGTGGCGCAGTTCACCGGTGTGAATGCCTTTATGTATTACACGCCCATCATTCTGAAAAGTACCGGTCTGGGAACCAGCGCGTCGATCGCCGCCACGATAGGCAACGGCGTGGTATCAGTGCTCGCGACTTTTGCCGGCATCAAAGCCATCAGCCATTTTGGTCGCCGCCCAATGCTGATCACCGGGTTATCGGTGGTGATCGCCATGCAGCTGGCGCTGGGGGCGGTGCTAATACTGATGCCGCACAGTTTAGTACAAAGCCTGCTGGCGCTGGCCTGCATCCTGGTGTTTCTCTTCTTTATGCAGATGTGCATTTCGCCCGTGTATTGGCTGCTGATGTCTGAGCTGTTTCCGATGAAAGTACGTGGCGTACTGACCGGTTCAGCGGTGGCTTTTCAGTGGATATGTAACGCCATCGTTGCGTTAGCTTTCCCACCACTGCTGTCGCTGGTGGGAAATAATGCGTTCTTTATCTTCGCTGCGATCAACGTGGCTTCCCTGGTGTTTGTCGCGGTGATGTTGCCGGAAACCCGCGGCAAATCGCTGGAAGAGATCGAATCACACATGCGTGAACACTTTGGCGAGAGCACGACTGAAACGGTGGCTTCAGCGTAGTGGTTGAAATCGTATTATGACCCGCTGCCGACCCTGTGGCTTTTGGCTGCACGGCGGCAGCGTTCCGAGCAATACTGCACTTCATCCCAGCAATTTTCCCACTTTTTACGCCAGGTCATCGGCTTATGGCACTGCTTGCAATAGCGGACGGGCAGGGATTTTTTGTTTCCTTTGAAGTCTTTCATATCGTTTGAATGGGGCTTTTCCCAATAATTGGACTGCTGACATAGAGTTGGACACCAGGGCAATGAGATTGACGATTCTTCTGACAGAATTGTGCATAACCGCTTAAGGCCAGGTATCTGTCGAGTTCAATCGTGACGGTTAAGATTTCTTTTTGGTCCCACTGACATTGCCTATCGCACGCCATTTGAGCGGGACGGTAAGGAGTGCTTCGAGCAGATCAGGAGTCAAACAATAGTAGATCATTTGGTGAGGATGGTCGTTTCATGTTGCCAGGGTTGTTATTCAGGTATGACGCGCTGATGGTTCGCGCTACTGGCATTAATCATTAATAACTGAACGAATAAAACGGTTTAACCTTGAGTCAAACCTGTGCAGCGCTGCTGCTAACAACGTTAAGGGATAGAGATGAGTCAACTATTTAGTGCCGCAAAGATTGGAGAGCTTGAGCTGGAGAACCGCATCGTGATCGCCCCGATGTGCCAATACTCCGCCGATGCAGGATGCGCCAGCAGTTGGCACCGCATCCATTTAGGTTCACTGGCGCTTTCTGGCGCAGGATTGCTGATTCTGGAAGCCACCGCCGTTGAAGCGCAAGGTCGTATCTCGCCGGGAGATCTCGGGCTGTGGGATGACAAAACAGAAGCCGCGTTACACAGCGTGCTGTCTGACATTCGCGCCTGGTCACCCATCCGTCTGGGTATCCAGCTGGGCCACGCCGGGCGTAAAGCCTCATGCCGTGCGCCATGGCAGGGAGGGCATCAACTGCCGGAGAGTGAAGGTGGCTGGCAAACGGTGGCTCCTTCAGCGCTCAGCTTTGCAGAGCAGGATCATGCACCGACCGCACTGGATGAAGCGGGGCTGGTGCGCATCAAACAGGCATTTGTAGATAGCGCGCAGCGTGCGGTACGTCTGGGTATTGAGTTGATTGAAATCCACGCGGCACACGGTTACCTGCTGCACCAGTTCCTGTCGCCACTGAGCAACCAACGTCAGGACCAATACGGTGGTTCGCTGGAGAATCGTTTACGTTTCCCACTCGAGGTGTTTGCGGCGGTACGTGCTGCCGTGCCTGCTTCGATTCCGGTTGGCGTGCGACTCTCCGCCAGCGATTGGGTTGAGGGTGGCTGGGATGTTGAGCAATCCATTGTGTTTAGCCAGCAACTTGAAGCGCAGGGCTGCGATTATGTGCATGTGTCGAGCGGTGGGCTATCACCACAGCAAAGCATCACTGTGGGGCCCGGTTATCAGCTGCCGTTTGCACGCGATATCCGCCAACAGGTGAAGATTCCAGTTATCGGCGTGGGCTTAATTACCGAGCCGCAGCAGGCGGAAGCGGTGGTGGAGCAGGGGGATGCGGATCTGGTCGCGCTGGGTCGTGCCGTGCTCTACAACCCGCACTGGCCATGGCAGGCTGCTGCCGCACTGAATGCGCAGGTCAAGGTTCCATCACAGTATTTGCGTTCTGAACCGCATGGCGTGAAGGGCACGCTGGTTTAGTTTTAATTAGCCAGGCGGCTCTACTGGAGTGACCCGATTTATAAAATGTTCTACAACCCGCCGGCGATGCTGGAAGGACGAGGTTTTAACTTTGGGCACGCGTCGAGTTCTGATATGAACCGGGCCAGAAGGCCCGGCATTTATTTCTAATGCGCCATATAAAACTCAGGCCATCAATTCGTAACAAATCGCACCTATCTGGTCCACGGCATTGAGCAGCTGTGCCGTCGGTTCGTTGGCACAGTTTAACCGCAGGAAGCTCTGTAACTCCGCTCCCAGTGAAAACAGCGGTCCAGGGCTAACCCCAGCGCGCGACGATGCACTTCCAGCGCATTGACCGGATGCGGAAGTTCAACCCACAGCAAAAAACCGGCTTCCGGTGCAGGAATAACGAAGTAGCCCGAGCGCGGACGCGCCATAATAATCCTTCCGCTTCCAGACAACGCAACGCTTCCAGAGCGGTGGGCAAACTTACCTGTTCGCGTTCGGCCAGTTTGCGTGCGGAGATCATACGATCGCCGGGTCGCAGCGCACCGGAGGCGAGGGTGTGTCGCAGACTCTCAGCAATGCGGCGGTAATGTGGGGACGATAATGACGAGGCGGGCATGTCGATCTGTGCAGTCTGATTTTCATTGAATCTGACTATACAGACGATGATGAGTGCCATCTATAGTGTCGGGCATGAACCAGACAAGGAGGCACTATGCATTGCGATAACTTCGACCTTTCCCGCTATTTCCGCCGCATCAATTACACCGGCCCTGCAGCCGCCGATTCCGCCACGCTGCACGCCATTATGCGTCATCAACTTTTCTCCGTGCCGTTTGAGAATCTCGACGTTCAGGCAGGAAAAGTTGTCTCGCTGGTGCCTGAAGAGATCAGTGACAAGATTCTGCTTCAGGGGCGAGGGGGCTACTGTTATGAGGTCAACGGGCTGTTCGCCATGGCGCTGGAAGCGTTAGGTATTCCCTACCGTTTTGTGGCAGCAAGGCCGATGTTCTACCCGGTGCGCCGTCCTAAAACCCATATGGCGCTGGTGGCGGAAGTCGATGGACGTCAATGGTTGTGCGATCTCGGGTTTGGTCGCTACGGCATCCGCGCACCCATAGCTTTAGATCAGCTCAATAGCGATATTAAACAGGATTTCGATACGTTCAAACTCACCTGTGACGCGCATGGCGAGTATCTGCTGCAGGCCAAGGTAGAAGGGGAGTGGTGTAACCAATACGGCTTTGACCTGTCACCGCAAGAGTGGATTGATTTTGCCCCGGCGAATTATCTCAACTCGACGCATCCTGATGCGATTTTTGTGCAGAAACGACTCATTGTGCAGCATTGTCCGGAGGGACGGATGATCCTGCTGGGAGATATGTTGAAAACGGTGACGGCGAATGGCGTGGAAAAGCAGCAGCTGGCGGAAGAGGAAATTGATGCTGTGCTGCAAAGCCGCTTTGGGTTAGTTAGCCGTACATAGGAACGTCAAAAGAACGAGGCAGGAAATTTTTGGGGATAAATATCCTTGTAAGCCAGAACCTTTGTGCGGCCTTAACTGAGCATATTTTGACGATGGTTATGGCTCCAACGAAATTTTTGATTTCCATATGATTAAACGTTTTTAGTCCTTGTTGGCTCAATACAAGCCATGAGCCTCACATAACAGGCTCATGGCTATGCAGATTCTTCTCAACGTTTTTTTAGAAGATATGACTCAAGACTTCACTCTTTCCGCTGCAACGTAATCCGCGTCAGTTCCGAGGGACGCCCCAATCGTATTGCCATGCCTGGCCAGAGCGCAGTGCCGTTATTCACATAGAGTTGCATGCCATCCACATCATAAAGTCCTGAGACAAAGCCCGCATTAGGTTTTGCAAACAAGCGGTCAAAACCGACGATCAGTCCGCCGTGGGTGTGACCAGATAGCTGCAAATCGACTTTGTGCGTTGCGTTCTGGCGCGCATTACGCGGTTGATGATCCATCAAGATTACCGGAGCGTCAGCAGGAACACCCTCCAGCGCCAGCTCAAGGTTAGGGCCAGTGGCTTCTCTGCGGGAGGCTGAAACATCGGGCAGACCGGCGATCGCTAGCTCCGCGCCGCCGCGTTTAATGAGGGTATGGCTGTTGAGCAAAGGTTGCAGTCCTAACGTCGCAAGATGTTCGGTCCAGCGTTGCTGTTCAAAGAAATACTCATGGTTGCCAGTGATGGCATAAACGCCGTCCGGCGCATGTAACCCTCGCAGCGGCTCCACGTCATTTCTGCGATTTTCCAGGGTGCCATCTATAACATCGCCCGTTACCAGGATCAGGTCAGCATCCAGCGTCATGGCCTTTTTCACCATGGCTGCGGTCCATGCGGCGTTGAACACTTTGGTGATATGCAGGTCGGTGAGCTGAAGCAGCTGGTAGCCTTCGAACTCGCGCGGCAGGTTATCGATTTTGATCGTCACTTCTTTTACGGGCGGCACACGTATGGCCTGATTGACGCCCACCGCCGACATCACCATGGCAAAGAGTGCAGCAACATAACGTACGCCAGGCGCCATCTGCAGCGGGTGTCTTAGCAGCAGGGAAATGACTGTTACTACATCAAATAGTATTTGGGTGAACGCGAGGAGTAACACCGTGCCAAAGGCCCAGCTGAACAGGATGGTGACGGCGCGCGGCATTTCAGGTGAGATTATACCGCCCGGCGTAAATCGGCTAATTAAAAGATATTGAGAAGCCAGCAAAACCACCAAAGATAGGATGACTTTCAACACTAACGGCATGGCTAATGGAAAAACGAATCGCGCAATAACATACCAACTCGGTATGCTGAATATCAGATGAAACATCACTCTCTTCCCTGTTTTTAAAGCGCTGAATCAGCGCGAAAATCAAACTTGTCATCGTAAGTGATGACTATAGCAAAAGTTTATTTAGAGACAGTCGTGTTGTTGTTCTTGCGTGGGCATTATCGTTTTCATCAGAAATGGCGTTTATATTAGTGTTTTTGGTCTCGAATTAAAGGGGTTGCCTCGCGTAATTATTATTTTCGCGGTATAATACGTATAAATTATCGTTTTCACCTGGATGTTAAAGGATTCAGCCGATGCTGGTGGGATTTAAGGCGCTCTGCAAGCGCTATCACATTGAACTGGTTCAGCCACTTCGCGTGGAATCGGCTATTGGCACGGTTCGCGCCACCCATGAGAACCAGGGACACATCGAAAAGCGCTATCCTCCGAGCTATCAACCTGAGGATAGCTTCTCAGGCCATTTTGCGTTTGGCCTCAAATATGAAGAGTTCCATCTGGAGTTTTTTGCCCGGCTCTTCGCTGCCACCGGACCAAAACCGATCGAAAGCTGGTGCCTGCGAGAACCTTTTGGCCAATATGCACGCCGTACCGGCTTTCTCTATGAATGGCTAACAGGCAACACGCTCACCAACGTACCCGATGTCGCTAATGGCGGGTATATTGCGGCGATCTCCGCGAAGGACTATCTGACGCGAACTTTAGCAATCAAGAATAAACGCTGGCGTATCAATGATAACTTACCCGGCTCGCCAGACTTTTGTCCTGTTATTCGCCGCACGCCTGAGATTGAGAGTGCCATTTCCTTCGATGTCACGGCCGCGCTACACGAACTGGATGATACTTTCGGCGCAGATGTTCTGCTGCGAACCGCCAGTTGGTTAACCTTCAAAGAATCCCGCGCCAGCTTTTTGATTGAGAAAGAGGCGGAGCAGGCCGATCGTATTCAGCGCTTCGCCCATGTGATCGCACAATATTGCGGCCAAATTGACGATCCACTCAGTGATGAAAGCCTGCATATTCTGCAAAGAGGCATTCTCGGTCACGATGCGTTGGGACTGGGGCTGCGTCGCTCGCCGGTGTTTGTCGGACAGGCGACCATGCGCGAAGATATCGTTCACTACGTCGCACCGCAGTTTGAAGATTTGCCGCAGTTTATGCGCGGATTGCAGGAGTTTGAGATCGCCACCCGTGGCGCCGAGCCTCTGGCCAGAGCGGGCGTGATTGCTTTCGGCTTTGTCTATATTCATCCGATGCGCGACGGCAATGGCCGTATTCATCGCTTCCTGATTAATGACTCGTTAATTCGCGACGGCGCCATTCCTGAAGGCGTTATTCTGCCGGTCTCTGCCAGTATTACCAGCTCGCTGGATTTCCGTGTTGGCTATGATCGCACGCTGGAAGTGTTCTCGAAACGTCTGATGCGCCGCTACGCCACCTCATGCCATTTTGGTGAGATTGTGACGTATGGCGACGGTACACCGAGCAATTTCTATTTCACTGATTATGAAGATGCGCGTTACGCCTGGCGTTACCCTGATTTAACTTCTCACGTGCTTTATACCGCTAAAGTGATTGAGCACACCGTGCGCGTGGAAATGGCCGATGAAGCCAGAGTGCTGACGATATTCCAGAAGGCACAGGAGAGGCTGAAGGAAGTGCTGGAGATGCCGGATCAGGATGCGAATCGGATAATTCGATCATTGAAAGAGAATGGCTGGCAGGTGTCAGGGAAGTTGAGAAAGGAGTACCCGCCGCTAGAGGATACGGCAAGGGCGGATAAGATCGTTGAGGCGGTCAAGTCAGCGTTTGAAGAGAGGAGTTAAGATCAGTTGGGTTGGACGCAATTCTGAACATAAACGCCCTTACAGGAGAACGGCATGCATCATCTTGATGTGCAAGTGTTGAACGCAGCACTGGCATGGGCTGAGGAGCATCCGGTGTGGCTATGTACGGTGCTCAGTACCTTTGGTTCGTCCCCGCGCCCGCCAGGCGCAATGATGGTTATCAGAAGCGATGGTCGCTATTACGGCTCGCTGTCGGGCGGGTGCGTGGAAGAGAGCTTTATCGCCCGAATTGGCGACAATATTTTTTCCTCGCCCAGCCAGATTGTGCGTTATGGAGACGGTGGCTTTGAGCCGGACCAGGCGCTGCCATGCGGAGGCGCGCTGGACATCCTGGTGGAAAAGTTGATGCCGGGTAACGCGTCGCTCGACTACCTGCGACAGATGATGTCAGCGTTGACGGGGCCGCATTCCGTGGTAAAAGCGCTGACCATACCCGAACCGTGCCGTTCGCTGCTACCTGGGGGGTATCTGAGCCGGACGCATACTCAGGTACAGGGCGCGAACATCGTGCTGACGTTGTGCGCCCCTCCCAGGGTGGTCATTGCGGGCCTCTCCAGCGTCGCACTCTACTGCGCTAACTTTGCTCAGGCTTTAGGGTTTGAAACACTGGTGTGTGAGCACCGCGAGGATGTACTGCTGAATCTGGCCGATCAACTTGATGACACTGTGAAGTTAATCAAGCAGTTTCCCGCCAGCTACCTTGAACGTGAAGGGTGTCACTCAGGCACCGCGATTCTTTCCCTTACCCATGACCCTCGCATCGACGATCTCACGATGATGGAGGCTGTAAATCTGCCTGCTTTCTATATCGGCGCCATGGGATCGCAGAACAACAGTCTGAGGCGAAAAGAGCGGTTAGTCAGGATTGGCGAACTGAATCCCGAAGAAATTAACCGGATTCATGCCCCAATTGGGATGGATATTGGCAGCAAAACACCCGCGGAGATCGCGCTATCCATTATGGCCGATGTCGTTAGCCACAAAAATGGTTTGATGGGCTTACCGCAGGACAAGGATGGCGCATCGTGAATATTGCCATTCTGGTCATGGCCGCTGGGCACAGCCGTCGCTTCAGGCAATCCGGTCAGGGAAATAAACTCGCTGCGGTAATGCAGGGTAAGCCAGTGCTTCAGCATACGCTGGATAATGTGCGGGATTCCGGTCTTGACTGCTATATAGTGGCTCGACCTGAGGACAGGCAACTGCATGAGTTAATGTCTAAGGAGCGTATCGTCCGCTGTTCAAGTGAGGGGCTGGGGGAATCTATCGCGGCGGGCGTTAACGCCACAGCAGATTATGACGGATGGTTAATTACCCTCGCGGATATGCCTTTTATCCAGCCCTCCAGCTATCGGGCAGTCAGTGAAGCGCTGCGCAACTCCCGATCGGTACGCGCACAAGTCGATGGAATACAAGGTCATCCCGTCGGTTTTCAGCGATCTTTTTACTCTCAGCTTTGTGCATTACAGGGAGACAAAGGGGCGAGGGAATTGCTGAACGCTGATGCTGTGACGTTTGTTGACTTAACCGATCGCGGTTGTATCACGGATATTGATACTATTGAGGATATGACGCGGGCTAATCAGGCTGAATGTTGATGTGGCTAAGAGACTGACCCGCTGCACGGACTTGCAGACCGCACAGCGGGTAAATTTATTTGGCGAGCATTAAGCGGTCTGGGGTAAAGCGGCTAAAAGTTTATCCAGCGTAACCGGATAATCTCTGACCCTGACACCCGTCGCGTTGTAAATCGCGTTCACAATGGCTGCACCGACACCGCATAATCCCAGTTCACCCACGCCTTTGGCTTTCATCGGTGAAGAGACCGGATCGGTATCATCAAGGAAGATGACTTCCTGCTCGGGAACATCCGCATGAACGGGCACCTCATAGCTTGCCATATCGTGATTCACAAACAATCCCAATCGGGTATCCACCGCCAGTTCCTCCATCAGCGCGCCACCTAATCCCATTGTCATCGCGCCAATGACCTGACTTCGCGCGGTTTTGGGATTGAGTATTCGACCTGCCGCGCAGACGGCCAACATGCGGCGTACCCGCACTTCCCCTGTGTAAACATCCACGGCCACCTCAGCAAAATGCCCGGCAAACGTGGATTGCTGATACTGCTGGTCGAGGTCGCCAAACTCAATCGTGTCTTCTGCCGTCAGAGTGCCGTTAGCCGCTGCCGCAGAAAGCAGGACGCTGCGATGACCTGAGCGAACTTCGCCCTCCACGAACTCGGCTTCATCCGGGTTGATGCCGAGTGCTGTTGCTACCTGTTCTCGAAGCTTGACGCAGGCGGCATAAACGCCTGCCGTCGACGTGTTCGCACCCCACTGACCACCGGACCCCGCGGAGACCGGGAAAGCGGAATCTCCCAGTTTCACTGCTACTTGTTCAAGGGGCACGCCCATCATTTCTGCCGCCGTCTGGGCGATGATGGTGTAGCTCCCAGTGCCAATATCTGTCATGTCGGTTTCGACGGTGACGATGCCATGCGCATCCAGGTGCACCCGTGCGCCAGAGGGGGCGAGGAGATTGTTGCGGAATCCAGCGGCTACGCCTAAGCCCACCAGCCAGCGCCCGTCTCTTACCTGGGCAGGTAACGGATGGCGCTTTTGCCAGCCGAATTTATCTGCACCGGTGCGCAGACACTCAATCAGCTGGCGGCGTGAGAAGGGGCGTTGGGTATCGGCGGGATCAACCTGAGTATCATTCAGTATGCGGAATTGCACCGGATCGATGCCCGCTTTTTCTGCCATCTCATCAATGGCAATTTCCAGCGCCATTAATCCCGGCGCTTCACCCGGAGCCCGCATCGCATTGCCTTCCGGCAGATCAAGCGTTGCCAGACGCAGGCCGGTCAGACGGTTAGCACCTGCATAGAGGAGTTCCGTCTGTTGCACGGCGGTCTCTGGCGTGCCGTTCGGCAAGTTACCCGACCAGCTAATATGCGAGATGCCCGTGATATGCCCGGATTTGTCGGTACCGATGCGAATATGCTGGTGCGTCGCGGGACGATGGGTGGTGTTATTAGGGATCATTGGCCGTGGGAGCATCACTTTTACCGGACGTTTCACCACGCGAGCACCCAACGCTGCCAGCAGGGCATCACTGCGCAGAAACAACTTCCCGCCAAAACCCCCGCCAATATAAGGCGACAGCACCCGCACTTTTTCCAGCGGCAGGTTCAGCGTCTTCGCAAGATCGGATCGGCACCAGTTTATCATCTGGTTCGACGTCCACACCGTGACCTTGTCCTTGTCCCACATGGCCATAGAAGCATGCGGTTCCATGGCCATGTGACTCTGATCCGGCGTGCTATAGGTTTCATCCAGCACAAACGCCGCTTCGCTCAGGGCACGATCCACATCACCCACGGTTTTATCCGGCGTATCTTCCGGTGGCGTCGTCACGGTGGGTATTTCATGATCAAGGCTGTAAGCGCCTTCTTCTTGCTGATAGCTGACCTGCACCAACTGGGCCGCCGCTCGCGCCTGTTCAAACGTTTCCGCGACAACCAATGCAACGGCCTGATGGTAATGTTCAATACGGTATTCAGCCAGCAACGTTGCCGTGTTCATTTCTCCCTTGCTGAGTTTGCCCGCATTTTTGGCGGTAACAACGCCTAACACGCCCGGTGCGCTTTCTGCGGCTTCGGTATTCAGTGAGGTAATTTTACCTTTGGCAATGGGGCTGCCCACCACATACCCATACGTGACGTCAGGCGCCTCATCATGCCATTCATAGGCGTAAGGCGCGCTGCCGGTTGTTTTTAATGGCCCATCAATGCGATCAAGCGGACGGCCAACGTATCTGAGCTGGTCGATGGGATTCAACCCGGCGGGTTTATCAAATTTCATGCTTTTGCCCTCGCTTCTGCCAGCACTGAAGCCAGAGTGCGCTTCGCCAGTACCAGCTTGAATTGGTTATCCGCCGTAGGTTGTGCATCCTCAAACAACTTATCGAAAACAGGCTGAGTACCATTGGGCAATTCGCTGTCTGCCAACGCCCGTCGCCAGGGTTGATGCGCCACACCCCCGACGGCGATCCTTCCTGTGTGATCGCGCTGAACGATGGCCGCTACGGAAACCAGTGCAAATGCATAAGAGGCGCGATCGCGAACCTTACGGTAGATATGTGTGCCTTCCACGGGCGGCGGCAGGACCACCGCGGTGATAAATTCGCCCGCTTTAAGCACCGTCTCAAGATGAGGCGTCTGACCCGGCGCGCGGTAGAAATCATTGATAGGAATCGCGCGCTCGCTGCCATCCGGGCTAACCGTTTCGATGGTGGCATCCAGCAAACGCATTGCCACGGCCATGTCGCTGGGATGGGTCGCGATACAATCGTTACTGACACCTATCACGGCATGCTGACGGCTGTAACCGCCGATCGCCGCACAGCCGCTGCCGGGCTGACGTTTATTGCAGGCCTGATGGGTGTCATAGAAGTAAGGGCAGCGCGTGCGCTGGAGCAGATTTCCTGCGGTCGTGGCCTGGTTACGTAACTGACCGGACGCCCCCGCGAGCAATGCGCGTGAGAGAACCGCGTAGTCCCTGCGCACGCGCATGTCTGCGGCAAGATCGGTGTTACGCACCAGCGCACCGATACGCAGTCCACCTTGCTGGGTCGGCTCAACCTTATCCAGCGCTAATCCGTTTACATCAATAAGATGAGCGGGCGTTTCTATCTCCAGCTTCATTAAATCCAGCAGGTTGGTGCCGCCAGCAATAAACTTTGCGCCGGGGTTTTGCTGTACGCGCCTGGCGGCTTCCAGAGGAGAGGTGACTTTTTCATAGCTGAAAGCTTTCATGAAATGTGACCCTCCGCGTAGTCTTCAATCGCGGCAAGGATATTAGCGTAGGCCCCGCAGCGGCAGATATTACCGCTCATGCGCTCGCGAATTTCATCTGCATGCCGCGTTGGCTGTTCCAGCAGATCTGAGGAAACGTGGCTGGGGATGCCATCTGTAATCTCATTCAATACGGCCACGGAAGAGCATATTTGTCCCGGCGTGCAGTAACCGCACTGATAGCCATCATGTTTGATGAATGCAGCCTGAAGCGGGTGCAGATTGTCAGGCGTACCCAGGCCTTCAATAGTGGTGACCTCAGCGTGCTGCTGCATCACCGCCAACGTGAGGCATGCATTAATGCGTCGCCCATCCACGATAACGGTACAGGCACCGCACTGGCCATGATCGCAGCCCTTTTTGGTCCCGGTGAGATGGAGATGTTCGCGCAGGGCATCCAGCAGCGTAGTGCGGGTATCCAGATGCAGGGACCGCTCTTGACCGTTAACTTTCAAGGTTACGGGCATCATGGCGGGTGGGGGTGTGGAGGCAAATGCGCAATGATTCGACTTAGTGAAAGATGAGTCGCTGTTGACAGTTGCAGCGCTTGCCGGTTTGTTATCCTGCGGGTGGTTCATATCGTGAGGGGTGCTCATACCAGGCCTCCAGTGACAAAAAATAGGGTGCCTAAGGCACCTCTGTTTATAGGGTTTTTTGGAAACACTAAGCATAGTTGTCATTTCGGCATTGCGCGTCAGCAGGCGGTTAATCCATAAAAGAAGTGAAGCGAAGATGCGTACTATAAGGGGTCACAAGGCGACTGAATTGAATGTTGAGTCGTTACACGGAATTTCAGGGCCATCAGCAAAAAGCTGTAACCCCCTGTGACTGTAAGAAAATGCCGCTCGTTTTTGCGCGAGAACAATGTCACCTGTCTGCAGCATCACGTGCCGACGAGATGGCCAAACAGAGTGCCAGTCAGACCGGATGCGATCATCGCCAGGCTGCTCCAAAAGCTGACGCGACAAACGCTGCGTAAAACAGGTGCGCCCCCTGTACGAGCGGCCAGCGCGCCCAGCAAGGTCAACGATAACAGTGCAGATAGGGCGATGAATCCAATCCCATTTTTCCCAGGGACAGTCATTGCCGCCATCAGGGGTATCACCGCGCCAGCGGCAAAACTGCCTGCTGAAAATAACGCTGCCTGTAATGGCCTGGCGGTGCTTATTTCAGTTATACCCAGCTCATCACGAGCATGCGCATCAAGGGCATCGTGCTGCATAAGCGCCTGTGCAACCTTATGGGCCAGTTCGGGACTCAGTCCTCTGTTGATATAAAGGGCGGCCAGCTCGTGTGTTTCTGCCACAAAGTTTTCATCCAGCTCGGCCTGCTCCTCCGCGAGAGCGGCTATTTCGGTATCGGCCTGTGAGGATACAGAGACATATTCACCGGTTGCCATAGACATTGCACCGGCAATGACACCTGCCAATCCGGCCAGCATCACGCTTTGATGGCTGGTACTGGCCGCCGCAACGCCGGTAAGCAGACTGGCCGTTGAGACGATCCCGTCATTAGCGCCCAGAACCGCAGCACGAAGCCAACCAGAACGGGCAATTTTATGCGATTCTCCATGAAGCATGCTAATTGTCTCCTGTGGTCTTCAAGGTACTCACCTTAAAAGTGAATCAACGTATCTTATTCAGATCTCGCTGGATATCGGCTCGCCGCCCTGTATCGGCTATTTCTCTGCCTGCTCTGGGAGGAGCCTGCATGGCTTTTTCAAGATATTGGCGAGCTCTGCTGGCGTCTCCCTGTTTCAGCAGGTAATCGCCATAAAAATAGTTTGCATCAATGCCGTCCGGATTCATGTTCAATGCCTGTTTCAGGAGGGTTTCGGCTTTCTTATTGTCACCAAAACCAATCGGCCAGCCCGGCACCTGATAGTAAAGGGCGCCCAGACTGGTGAATGCAGAGCCTTGCAACGCTCGAGGATCAAGAGCAAGCGCTTTCTCCAGACTGGCTTTGGCTTGTTTGACCAGCGTCAGTGCACCCAGCCCTCCTTTGGCTCCAGCCCAGCTGCTGTCAATGATCCCGGACCATATCAGCAGCTCTGGGTCGCGATCGGCCTGTTTTACAGCAGCGTGAGCTTGCGTACTCAGCGTGCTGAAACAGGATGTTTTTTGCTGTTCCATCGTCCGGTACTGGCACCGGGCCCACTCTGACTGCAAATCAGACAGCTTATCCTTGGCAGTAGCCAATGCGGGCAACGCCATCAGCATCACGATGAATAACCTGAGGGATTGCTTCATCTATTGATCTCCACTGTGTGTTTCAGAATGAAGAAAGCGTGAAATGACGGGCATTTTTTTGCGCAGCGCGTTGTCTACCCTCCCAGGCAACAGGGCGTTTATCATGATGAAAAAGCGTTCAGCGCGGCCAATATAGTGACGCCTTTTTTCCCGCTCCAGCACCGAAACAATCTGTTGTGCCACGGTTTCAGGTTCATCCTGGCTGTTGCCCAGCGCTTTATTCATCGCATTAACGGCAGGGGAATTCAGGCGAGTGTGTGTTGCCCTGGGCGCCACATAAAACACCGATAGACTGGTGTTAGAAAGTTCACGGTTCAGCGCTTCTGAAAACCGTCGTAATGCCGATTTTGTCGCACAATAGACGCTGTATCCCGGATGCCCCAAATCCCCCAGAATGGAACCGACATTAAGTATGATCCCACGTGCGCTGAACTGGTGAACACAGGCCCGGGAGAGCAGTAGCGGGATCTCAATATTTGCCCTGAGCTGAGTGCGGATGTCATCAAAAGTTTGCTGCTCGAGCAGGGCAAAACGGCTGTTTCCTGCATTATTGATCAATACATCCAGTCGCTGAGCCGCGTGAAAATTGTCCGCCAGTGCAAGGATCTCCTCATCGGTGTATTGAGAAACCGGAAACAGAGTATGGCGCTCAGGGTGAAGCATGCTGCGGCGCAATGTTTCGAGTTCGGCCTGATGCCGGCCAACCAGCCACACCCGGGCACCCTTCTGGGCAAGAAGCCTGGCAAGCGGCTGACCAATGCCGCCGCTTGCCCCCGTCAGAAGAATATTTTTATCACGCAGTTGCATAAGTGGCCTCTGTCAGGCTGTCCAGCATCTCACCATAAAGGGCATAGACCTCACGGGCGGTATGAATAATATCCTGCTGATCTTGCGGGTCAGTGACTTTGTCCATCAGCGAAGCAAAGAATTTAAGATGTTCAAGATCCAGTGCCCCGTGCGATCGCAGATAGGTTGTGCAGGTTTCTTCAAGTGAAAGCGACTGCTGCAAAGATTCAGCGATAGGCGTGGCAATCATCACGCTGGTGCCTTCAAGTACGTGTACCATGCCAAAAATGCACATGGGATTGACCCGTTCAATCCGGTAATAGAGCCATGCGAGCATCAGATCTACAGGACGGTCAGGCTCACACGTACGAACAGCTTCTGCATCCCCTCCGCTGGCGCGTATATCATTCAGGATCCACTCATGGTGACCGTACTCCTCTTCGATATATTCAACCAGTGCGGCTCTTACCCACTCTTTCTCTGTCGGTAAACGGCTTCCCGCGCACATCAGCAGTGGAACGGTATGCCTGACGTGATGGTAAGCCTGGGCCAGAAACGCCGTGTACATATCCCGCGTGACTTCCCCGCGTGAGCATTGTGCAATGACCGGGCGAGACAGCATTCGCTCACGGGCCGCCAGCGTCTCATTCTGGAGTTTTTGGTAGAATGACATTTATCTGATCTCCTCAATATTGAGTATCTGTGTTTTCATCAGGGCCCATACGCGTTCACGACGGGGGCGACCATTCGCGGTCAACACCTCGGGTGAGGAGATGAGCGGGGTAAAAATGAGATGATGGGGGCGGGCATAATCCGGAAGCCTGTCCGACAGTGCTCTGAGTTGCTCACGTGCAGATGCTTCCATCCCTTCAAATGTGTGCACCAGTGCCACGTTTTTTTTCAAACCTTCGCCGAAGATCACCAGACGACGCACGGCTGTGCAGTTCATGGCCTCAGCTTCAACCCATTCCGGTGAAAAATTACGACCAAAAGCATTTATCTGAACATTTTTCCGTCTGCCACGAATGTGTATAAAGCCGGATGTGTCTTGCTCTGCTAAATCTCCGGTCGCAATGCTGCCGGTAAAAGGAGCTTCTCCAAGATAACCCAGGGCGTTGCCGGGGCTTCTTACGTGTAGCTCGGCGTCATGAAAAGTCAGCGATACTCCCTCTAAAGGCTTTCCTGCGCTCCCTGCCATTTCATGATGTTGATGATTAAGTGCCACGACAGAGCCACACTCTGACAAGCCGTATCCTTCAAATATCGGCAGCCCGGCAGATCGCGCAGTACTAATCAGCTGCTGAGACACGCGGGCACCTCCTACCGCAACGTAGCGCAGCGGGGCGGTTACTTCCGGTGATCGACGATGGATGATCATTAATGCCCTGAGAAGTTCTGGCACCAGCACCAGCGTTTGCGGATGCCAGCGGCGCAGGGCTTCAGCGAAAATTTCTGGGCTGAACTGATTCGAACCGCTAAATCCGAGTGCCTTAAGGTCAGGCACACAGGCGGTTACTCCCAGCAGCAAAGGAACATAGCTGCCGCAAATGTTTTCCAGTAGCGTACTGAGCGGAAGTGTTACCAGATGGCGCTGTAATGACAGGGGCTTCATCAGGCCTGCCAGCGCGCCGGCAGTCCACTCTAGCCCTGTAGCCGACAGGCAAACGCCTTTAGGGGTGCCGGTGGTACCCGATGTATAGGTAATTTTCACGGTGCCAGAATGCAGTAAGGGTAGCCCCTCCTTTCTGCAAATATGCAGCATTCCCTGAGCCGTAGACATGAGGGCCAAGCCTGAAATGTGTGTCGGGGTCAGAATGGCGTCTGCGCCGGAGCTGTTCATTAACCATTCACGTTGCTGATCGGAGAAGAAAGGCGGTACCGGAATGCAAACCACACCGGCTTTCAGGCAAGCAAGATCCGCGATAATCCAGGCCGGAGTGTTGCCCAGCGCCAGCGCCAGTCGATGAACTTTCGCCTGTCTGAGTGTTTCAGCAAAAGCCGACACATCCTGATGAAAGTCAGCCCAGCTCCAGCTACGCTCGTTGCTGATCAGCGCAGTGGCAAATGGCTGTTGTCGGGCATGGAATTCGAGCGCATTAATGAGCATGCTGTACCTCCGGTATCCGGTGCCACGGGGAATCAGGTAAAACTTCTATCCACCCGTTGAGAATGTCGTTGTTTGCAAGCGCAAGCTGACCGCCAGCCAGCTCCCCGGCCATAATCTTGGGCGCATTTAGGTAATAACTGCCCCATTGCGCTTTTTCGCTTCCCAGCCGTTCGCCTTCAGCATCGGCGAGTACGACCGGATGCAAGTTCATTCGGCAGAAGGTGTTACGGATTTTTCGTGTGCCGGTAAACACAATGTGGCTGTACCCGTAATGGTTGAGTAACCTGCAGATGGCGGCATAAAACACACGCACTGCCAGACCATCCGTCGCGGCAAAATTACCGATTTCAACGATACTGCTGCGGAAAATTTGACCCTTAAAAATGTCACTCAGCATCCCTTCCGCAGGCCTGTCCAGATAACGCTCCAGATACATCATGCCTGCGGAGGCGGGTGCCATGCCGCACGCGGCGATCAGACATCCGCGCCCGTCTTCCAGGGTAAGAATATCGGGCAGCAGTGAGCTGAGTTCAGCACCATAACGGCGGAAATAGTGCTCACGAATAAAGTTGCCGGCGGTGGAGGATTCATTGCCACCTAAACGCCATATCAACTTACAGGGAAAATGGATGAGCATTTCAGGTCCCCTTTTTGATCAGTGACAATTCAACATGTTTGCCCAAATATTATTTATTTCTTGCCAGGTAAATATGGAGAATGCCCATGGCACCATGCGAATAAAAATAAAGTTCAACAAAGGTTGTCAAAAACTTGTGCCAGTGCATAAAAATGCGCGCCATCTCTGCCGTCACGCCGGTCATCCGCTGGGTTAAAAACCAGAGACCGCCTGAAAATGCAACCAGAAGCAGTGAAACCACGCCGAGACCTTGTATCGTGGCCGCGATCCCGCCTTGCGTAGCTTCGGGCAATCTGCGTTTTTTTAACAGTAATAAACCCTGTTTAATCCCTTTGAAATCAATAGTAAGCCACGCGAAATACCAGCGAACTCCTCGTTGGGTGAGCATCCAGCACAAGAGCACAATACCGAGAAAAATCAGGGTAAATCCTGAAATAATATGAAACCACGTGATAAAAGCCTCGATGTTATTTTCACCCATCGCTTCACGTTCGGTTAAATTTGAATTAATAATCTGCGAAAGTATTAGCAACGCAATGGCAATGTGTAATCCGCGAAAAAAAGGGGCGTCATTGTGAGGAAGATGGCTCAATAATTTACTTTTCATTGTTTCACCAGGATTCAGGGGTAATGTGGCCATCTTCACCTGGAAATATTAAATCAACCTTAACAAAGGAAAGGCTATACACTATTTTTTAAATGAGAATGTGTTTCAATAAAGATAAGTGTTTTTTATTCACACATTGACGTTCATCTCTGATAGTTTAGATTTATCTAAACTATCAGAGATAGCGTGATGATGGCGAACACTCTGGACTTGCCGATGCAGGCAGCAAAAGCAGCACGTCTGCTAAAGACGTTAGCGCATACACAGCGTTTGATGATCTTATGCACGCTGATCAAAGCTCCCTTAACGGATGCGGGCGCGCTGAGTCGCATGACCGGCCTGAGTCCTTCAGCAACATCACAGCATCTGCGAATCATGAAAACACAAGGTTTGATTGTTTCGTCCAAGACCTCACGTTTCAGGCACTACCGTCTGGCTGATCCTTCTGTGATTGCCGTGATGGAAGTGCTTCACCGACTGTATTGCCAGGAGAATGAGAATGAACACCCCGCTACTCACCCCGATTGAAGTCAAACAAAGGCTTAAGAACGGCGCGCGCCTGATAGATATACGTGGGCGTGATGAATGGGAGTATGAACACATACCGGAGGCATTGTCTGTTCCGATCGGTGAGATCGAGCCGGAAAAACCGCTCTCGTTGCGACAGAAGAGCGAAGATTGCATCATATTTCACTGCCAAACGGGTATGCGCACTGATGCAAACCAAGCCCAATGTGCCACATTAGGCGCGCCGGCAAAGATTTACCTGCTAAAGGGTGGGATGAATGCGTGGAAGTCGGCAGGCTATGCAACAGTAAAAGCGAAAGGAGGCGTGCTCCCCTTAATGCGGCAGGTGCAGATTGCCGCCGGTACATTAGTGTTAACCGGCGTCCTCGCCGGCGCGACGGTGTCTGAGTGGTGCTATCTTGTGTCCGGTATTGTCGGATGTGGACTCATTTTCGCTGGCATCACCGGCTGGTGTGGGATGGCGAAGGTATTAAGTCGACTGCCCTGGAATCGGACATAACGTTTTTCAAAGGGATTGCGTCTGTTTAATTCAAAATTGGCAGCAAGCCATATCGATGGACAAACAAAAGATTGTTCACAATGTTTAAGTTAAACCCGTCAGGTGTTATCGCCGTTTGTCAGCAGCATCTGATCGTAGGGTATTTAAACACGATCAGATGGGCGGAATAATGACGATGAATTCCTCCAGGCGTCACTGTAATTGGATTAAAACTTAATATTAGTTAATGATTTTCACCATAGAATGTGTATACAAGGTTGAATAAGCGAAAGATTTTCTGCGAGGACTTTAATGTCAAACATACTATGCTACATTTACTCAGCACTGATTTAATCTTTATGTTTGAGGCTTCTGATAATGGATGATAAGCACGGTGTATTAATCGTGAATTTGGGAACGCCTGCTGCGCCCACGCCGGTTGCGGTGAAAAAATTTCTTTCAAAATTCTTACATGATTACCGGGTCGTTGATTTACCCAGGATTCTATGGTGTCCGATACTTCACGGCATCATTATCCCACTACGTTCCAGACGCGTGGCAAAGTTATACGCTTCAATCTGGATGGAAGAGGGATCTCCGCTCATGGTTTACAGCAAACGACAAGCCACTGCTCTTGCGCAGGTGACAGGATTGCCCGTTGCTCTTGGCATGAGTTACGGTGAACCGTCAATCAGCAGCGCTATTGATGAATTAATTGAGAAAGGTGTGACTAAAATGACAGTCATTCCATTGTATCCGCAATTTTCATCGTCAACGGTTTCATCAGTCTGGGATAGCGTCAGTCGTCATTTACAGACGACCAAAATTCGATATACACCTGCGGTCAATTTTATAAATGATTATGCAGCCCATCCGGCCTATATTGAAGCGCTCAGGTTGTCAGTTGAAAATTCTTTCAACCTGCACGGTGTTCCGGATGCCTTGCTCATTTCATACCATGGTATCCCTGTCAGATTTTCAGCCGAAGGAGACAGGTATAAAGAGCGATGCGAACTCACCACAAAACGGCTGACTGAAGCGCTGGGTCATGAATCTCTGCAGGTATTAATGACTTTTCAATCCCGATTCGGCAGAGAACCCTGGTTAGAACCCTATACTGATGAAACGATTAAGGGACTTCCAGCCAAAGGCATTAAGAAGATACATGTGATCAGTCCGGGGTTTGCGTCAGATTGTCTTGAAACCCTTGAAGAACTTGATGAGCAGAACCGGGAATTATTTATGCATGCAGGTGGGACGGCATTTACCTACATACCCGCTCTTAATGACAATCCCGAACATATTGAACTGCTCCGACAGCTTGCTGTGGGAGAAAGTTAACAGATAAATATTATCTCCGGGTATACGAAAGAAAGCCCAATAAGGGATGCTTATTTTGACTACGCATTAAGCATTTTTTATCAGGCTTATTGTTTTGATAAGTCTGATTTTTTTGACCAATTCATCATTTCTCAATACGTCTGTATTAATTTCCAATCCTGCCATTAAAGATAAGTGGCATGAGTTTCCTGGCAGCATTCCTTAAGGGTTCATTAAGCAGATGTGATAAGCGAGCACATCATAACGACGAATTTTATTAATGCTCGCGTAAATAAATAGTTGAGTGCGCGTGTCTTCTTTAATGTTCCAATCGTTAAATTGATGGAAAGGGCAGTAATGTAAAAAAATGATTGAGTAGCATAGGATTTTGGTATGTCAAATCCACCGATTGATAAAAAAGTATATTTATTTATAAAGTCTAAATATTTGCATCCGATAACTCTTTTTTAACCATGGGAGTTTGAATATGAAAGTTTCCACCCGTCTTATGTTGAGCTTTGGCTTGCTCATTGTTCTTTTTATGCTATGCATTTCGATTGCGTATAAAGGTTTGTCTGATTCCCGAGATGAACTGGATAAGACGGTTAACGTCAACATGCAGAAATATCAACTGGGTATGGCGCTCTACGGTAACATTAGAGACATGGGTATTGCCGTACGCAATATTGCGTTGCTGACTAATAATGAAGAAATGGAAGTTGAAAAAAAGCGTCTTGAATCTCAGCAGTTGCAATTTGACGAGACGCTGAAGAAACTCGACTCGCTCCAGGCAAAATATGCTACCGAAAGGGGGCAGGCTTTTTTTAATAAAGTCACCGCACTCAGAGCTGAAACTTTTTCTGTTCTCAGTCAGGCAGCTTCATTAGGGTTGCAGAATAAGCAGCAGGAGACTATTCGGTATCTCATGCAGACGGTCAGACCGATCCAGGGACAGTTATTAACGGCGTTAAAAGAACTGACGGTTGTTCAGCTCGAGGAAAGCGATGCCGCGGTAAAAAATGCGGGAAGTTATGTCAGCAAACTCATGTTTATTCTCGGGGTACTGGGTGCAATGACATTAATTATCTCTCTCCTGGCCGCGTGGTTAATCATGCGCAATCTGATGAAGCAACTCGGTGGTGAACCCTCGCAGGCTCAGGCCATAACGGCAGCGATTGCTGCTGGTGATCTTACCACAACGGTCACGCTAAGGCCGGGAGATCAAACCAGCCTGCTTGCTTCTCTTTCTGCCATGCAGACTGACCTCCGCCAGTTGGTCAGTGACATTAAAAACAGCGCCGGTTCGGTTGCGATGGCGGCAGGTGAAATAGCGGAAGGAAATACCGAACTCTCTTCACGTACTGAGGAACAAGCAGCTGCATTACAGGAAACCGCCGCCAGCATGGAACAGATGACCGTGACGGTGAAAAATAATACAACCAGTGCGCAGCTCACAGCAGAACTCGCTCGTGATGTGGCTAAGCTTGCGCATGTGGGTGAAAAGGATGTGCAACGTATGTCCACTACCATGGATGAAATTACCTCCAGCGCCACAAAAGTTAGAGATATTACCTCTGTCATTGAAAGTATCGCATTTCAGACCAATATCCTGGCGCTCAATGCTGCCGTAGAGGCGGCGCGTGCAGGTGAAGAGGGACGAGGATTTGCCGTTGTCGCAGGTGAGGTGAGAACCCTTGCTCAACGAAGTGCCACTGCTGCTAAGGAAATAAAAACGTTAATTGAGCAAGCGGTAGAGCAGGTTGAGAGCGGTGTCGTGGTCGCAAACGGAACGGGACAGAGCATACTGAAAGTCGTCAATATGGTCGGTGAACTGGCATCATCCATGGACGATATTTCCAGGGCTTCAGCTGAACAGATGCAGGGTATCACGCAAATTGGCATTGCGGTTACCCAGATGGACTCAGTGACGCAAAGTAATGCAGCTTTAGTCGAAGAGTCTTCTTCTGCCTCGCAATCACTGGCAGGACAAGCCCTTGTGTTACGTGGAACGGTGGAAATGTTTAAAGTTTAAAGCGCATTCTTTGTTGTCACTCATGGTCAGGCTCACGCATTGAGCCTGACTTTTTTATCCTTAAGGGTATAAAAACCGGTGTCTCTTTTGCTCAGCAGTCTTAAACGGTGTAAGCCAGTTAAAGACTACGCTATTCTGCGAAATTTCGTATCTTTCAGCAGGATCTAACCAATTTCCTTCTGTCGCGCTTATCCTTAGCGAGTCCGTTAACCAGAAGGAAGATAAGATGAAATGGCAGCATTATTTACTGGGTGGCGCGCTGGGTGTGATAAGTGCGACCGGCTTTGCCGCAGAAATGAAAAATCCGCTCAGCGTGCACGTGCTGAATCTCCAGACCGGCGTGCCGACGGCAGGGATCGAGGTCGAGCTGGACAGAAAGCAGGGGGAGGAATGGATCAGGTTAAGTCAGGGAACCACTGACGGGCAGGGACGCATTACGGCGCTCTACCCGGCAGATCAGAAGGCACAGACAGGCGTATACCGCGTGATTTTCAAAACCGGCGACTATTACAAAAAACACGATCAGCCGACCTTTTTCCCTGAGATCCCGGTGATGTTCAGTCTTACTGACGCTGATCAGCACTATCATATCCCGTTGCTACTCAGTCAGTATGGATATTCAACTTATCGAGGCAACTGAGCGTAGACCGCTGTTTGTCGAACAGTGCCAGGTCAGGGATAAAACCTCTACTGGATTGAATAACATAAAGCGCAGCCTGCCGTGCGCGATGGGTTCCTTGCATAAAAAAACCGGCAGGTCGCCGGTTTTTATTCAAAAGCCAGAGATCTACCAGTGATACTTATTAGAGTCTTCCCAGTCTTTCAACTCTTTTTCCGCCTGCTCCTTGCCGTAACCGTAGCGTTCCTAGATACGACCAACCAACTGGTCGCGCTTACCTTCTGCCACGTCCATGTCGTCATCGGTCAGCTTGCCCCATTGTTCCTTCACTTTGCCCTTGAACTGCTTCCAATTTCCGCTAATACGATCTTCGTTCATGCCGGTCTCCTTAGTTAACTAACGGTCTGCCGCCGGGTGACTTGTGTGCAGAGTTTTATTCTATAAAATATGGTTCATATTCATGAATTTTCCTGATCGACGTCACATTTGCGGATTTTTCCTTAAGTGAAATCAGCCCAATCGGCAATAGGATTAAACCTCAGAACTGTCGTTCCGGCTGCATGACGGAGATGCGGACGATTTCCTGGACCTCAGGAGATAATTCATGCACTCATATGAAAATCGTATCCGGGCTGTGGAGCTTTATTTCGGATATGGAAAAAGGCTGACAGTTGTTGTCAGGGAGTTGGGCTATCCGTCCGTTAAACAGCTTGTTCGATGGTTTCGAATTTTTAAGGAATACGGCGACTAACCCAGTGAATTAAAACCCAGAAAACGCTAAGTACGCGGAAATACGCATAACCTTGGCAAAGATCTTTGAGGGAAAGGCGGGCACAACGCTGGAAGATTTTATGTGCTTCCTGTAGAGGGACATACGCTGGTGTAACGAAAGTCGGATCAAAATATCATGAGGTGCAATGAGTCCGGTAAAGTACCGGCAGCATCTGGGGATCACAACATAACAGTCCAGGAAAACATCCGCATCTCCGTCGCGCAAAGGTTGCTCGTCGGATAATGCAGCGTGTGAAGGCTTCTTCGGGCGGGTCAAAAAATGAAATGTACTACGGCAGAAGCTGGGCGGGTATAACGCTGGAAGATTTTATGTGCTTCCTGGACAGGTACATACGCTGGTATAACGAGAGCCGGATCAAAATATCATTAGGTGCAATGAGTCCGGTAAGTTACCGGCAGCATCTGGGGATCACAACATAACAGTCCAGGAAAACATCCGCATTCCCAAAAGTGACATTATCAAATTGGATTCTCAATAAATGTTAAAGCTAAGCAGAGATGACCGGGTTCAGGCAAACCTGAGATGTCCGATTTATGATGTTATTATCCTGGTCGAACGACCGCTATATTTTCCTGCTAAATACTGCGCTCAGCCCCATGCCATCGTTATCATCATAGATTTCCAAATATATGAATCCTGTTTTCTCTAAGACTCTTATTGATGCAATGTTTTCTGGATGAGTTCTGGCTATAACCTCGATAACATTCTCAGGTAATACAGTGTTCTCAATAATTCCATTGACAAATTCAGTCGCATATCCATTTCCCCAAACATCGGGGGTGAACTTGTAACCTAAACTAAGAACCTCTTTCCCTCTGAATCTTTTAAAAGAAAAGCCGCCAAAACCAATAATGCAATCTTCATCTGAGGTCATGCTAATTGCATGATTCCCAATGTCTTTAGCACTCCAGTGTTCTATCCATGTGTTCAGCACTGACTGAGAATGTTCGATATTGGGAAACGGAGGTAACGGGTTATAAGCATTATTCTCAACATCTCCATATATACGAAATAATGCATCCACATGCCTGTGTGAAACTTTTCTGATTATTAGATTTTTAGTTCTGATCATATTTTTATGCTCAAGGAGTTAATCCATCAATTAATTACGGGAGGACTTCAATAGCTTCAAGAAGGTCATCCTCATTAACCGCCCGTTGCCGCTTTTTAGTAGGATCTTTCTTCGCGCTCCTGCGGCTTGGTCCGTGACCGGCCGGGAGGCCCTGAGACCGCGTATTATCACGCTTGTCTTGCATCAGCTTGGCCACGGCCAGCGCGTGTCCAAGCCGTTTGTTGTCAACGATCGCACCCTGGTCAACTTCAGACAGCCGGTCGTAGGCAGAGTAGGGAAGCACCGTGCCGTGACTCCTGAGTTCAATGCGACCATCCGGGTACTGCCAGGCATCCAGATATTTACCCATCGCGCGGCGGCTGTCATCGTTATCCTCAAGCAGCAACAGCATTTTATCGTAGCGGACCGTCAGCGCTTTCGAAACCTTGCGCGGTTCGCGCCAGGTAAATATCTGGTTCAGGTTGTCGTCTGCATCGAGCGGACGGTGAACGTCAAAATCATGCCTCGGTGCCTTCGCGAAACGCCGGTTGTAGTCCGCCATAAACTCAGCGGCAAAGGCGTTAGCCGCGTCAGGCGTGCTGATGTCACGCAGCCTGAGTTCCTTGACCAGCCGATCCTGCAACGTGAGGTGTGCACGCTCCACGCGGCCCTTGGCAGAGCTGGTGTTGGCGCAGATGCCGGTGATGTTCAGCTCGTTCATCGCGCGACCGAACTGCGTCTGACCGTCGCCGCCAGCCGCATTTTTATTGTTGATGCGGAACACGCTGGCCTTGTCGCTGTAAAATGCCAGCGGCTTGCCGTGCTGCTCCAGGTAGCCGCGCGTGGCTTCAAAGTAGGTGAACGTGGACTCGGAGCGGACGAAATGAATCTGCATCAGGCGGCTGGTCGCGTCATCCACATAAACCAGCAGCGTGCAGGCCGGGCCGCGTTCCTCGAACCAGCGGTGATCGCAGCCGTCGATCTGTATCAGCTCGCCGACACAGGCGCGCCGGTAGCGGGGTTGCTGAATCTTTGGGACGCGATGCCTGCGCGGGATCCAGAGTCCTGACTGCATCATCAGCTTGCGTACGGTCTCTTTAGACAGCGTCACGCCGTGCAGCTCGGCCAGCTTCTCGCAGGCCAGCGTCGGACCAAAGTCTGAGTAGCGCTCGCGGATGATCTGAACCGCACGTTCAGCAAGGCCTGCAGGCAGCTGATAGTTGCTGGGCTTACCGCGCCGGCGATCAGCCATGCCCAGCGGACCGTCTGTACGATAGCGCTGAAGCAGGCGACGACAGTGCCTGTCGGAAATACCGAGACGCTCAGCAGCGAGATGGGTTGTCAGGCGCCGGTCGACAACGTCCTGAATAACTTTAAGCCGGTTAACTTCGTTCATCGTGAAAAACTCCGCACCAGAAGCCGCCATGTCAGGATCCTCAGCAGGTAGCCCGAAGCGGCCAGGTAAGCTTAGCTCAGAACGGCCAGGTTAGCTTTGCCTCCATAATCAAAGTGCG
>NZ_OBEC01000011.1:0-188411 GCF_900215395.1 Pantoea sp. GL120224-02
TGACGCTGAGAAGCAAAAAGCCAGAACTTGTGCGTCAGGAGCTGTGGGGCGTGGTCCTGGCCTATAACCTTCTGAGGTTCATGATGGCGCAGATGGCGTACAGCCTGAAAGGCGTGGAACCTTATCAGATGAGTTTTAAGCAGTCCGCACTGTATCTGAGAAGTCATCTGAGCCTGCTACCGGGCATCTCAGGGGGAAAAATACCGCGGATAATGGAAGAGATAATGGCGATGGCGCCAGGGCTGGTGCTGCCGGAAAGAAGAGTGCGGCATTACCCAAGGGCGGTAAAAAAGAAGCCGCAACGTTATCCGCTGCGGCCTCCATTAAGATCTTAACTGACAAGCATTACTGCTAAGCAGGCCTTTTATCAATATCTTACGTGGCGGCGCAGTCAACAGCGTCTCTGTCGCGGCTAACACCTGTGGTAAATCGCGCCGTGATAAAGAGGCGCGATTTTAGCGCAACAGATTACTCACCAAAGAACCAGTAGCCGCTGTTCACCAGCGCCGCAAGCTGAGCCAGCAGCGACGGATCGTCCAGCGCATCGCCGAAATCTTGCAGCGTTAACACCTGATTGTGTGCCAGTGCCGCCAGCACTTCCGGGTGGCTGCACGCCACGCGCTCGCCATTCACAAACACCGCATCGCCCAGCGTTAACACGCGCAGGCCACCAAGACGTGTCAGCGCATCGCCTTGCTGCAGCGCATCGTAAATCTCATCAGGCTGATACGGCGGCTCAGGAGGTGCGATATCCAGTTCGTGACGTGTCTGTGAGATAAACTCACCAAACCACTGATTAAACTGTTCTGGCTGATTAATGACATCCAGCATCACCTGACGAATTCCTTCCACTTCAGAAGGCAAAATCTGTGACGGGCAATCACGCGACGGCACATCCGGATCGCTGAAACGATAGCTGCCTAATTCGTGCGCCAGCATGTAATCAGCGAAGCCACTGATCAATTCACGACCGTTAGGTGCACGGAAGCCGACCGAATAGTTGATGGCATTTTCCAGCGAATAGCCTTCATGCGGGAATCCTGGTGGAATGTACAGAATGTCGCCGGGTTCCATCTCTTCATCGATGATGGCGTCAAACGGCTCAACCTGCAGCAAATCGGGATGCGGGCAGTGCTGTTTCATCGGCACTTTTTCGCCTACGCGCCAGCGACGACGGCCGGTGCCCTGAATGATAAACACATCATACTGGTCGAAGTGCGGGCCTACGCCGCCGCCCGGAACGGCAAAAGAGATCATCAGATCGTCAATGCGCCAGTCAGGCAGGAAGCGGAACGGGCGCATCAGGGCAGCAGAAGGTTCATGCCAGTGATTAACCGCCTGCACCAACAGCGACCAGTTGCTCTCGCCGAGATGATCATAGCTTTCAAACGGACCATGGCTAACCTGCCATTTGCCGTTGTTATGGCTCACCAGGCGGCTGTCCACCTCGTTTTCCATCGCCAGACCCGCCAGCTCATCAGGAGAAATGGGATCAATGAAGTTTTTAAAACCACGCTTGAGCACCACCGGACGTTTTTGCCAGTAGCGCTGAATAAAGTCGGGCCAGTTAATATCGAGCTGATAGTCCATACGAGTGTTCCGGTTAGGGCCATGAATGCAGGCAAGTATAACAGCCCGCAGGCCTTTCTACTCGCGGTGATGTTCAACTTCCTGACGCTGGAAAATCACTTCCATGCGGGCACCGCCTAGTGGGCTGGTGCTGGCGATCACCTTACCGGCGTATTGTTCGAGGATGTCGCGGACCACGGCTAAGCCAAGGCCCTGGCCGGGACGTAACGTATCGGCACGCTGACCGCGCACGAAGATCAGATCGCGTTTGCTTTCAGGAATGCCGGGGCCGTCATCATCAATAAACAGATGCAGTGCCTTATCGGTTTGTCGTGCGCTGACCTCAATAAATTCCAGGCAGTATTTGCAGGCGTTATCCAGCACATTGCCCAGCACTTCCATAAAGTCATTTTGGTCGCCGATAAAGGTCAACTCGGGGGAGATATCCAGGGTGATTTCGACCCCTTTGCGCTGATAAACCTTATTCAGCGCCGAGCAAAGGCTATCCAGTAGTGCCGACACCGAATGCAGATCGCGCTGCAGCGGATTATGATCGGCCTGCATACTGGCTCGATGCAGGTAGTAACCAATTTGTTGTGAAATACGGCTAATCTGCTCCAGCATCACCGGCTCGGCCTGCTCCACGGTGAGCTCCTTGCCGCTGCGCAGGGAGCGCAAGGTACTCTGCAACACCGCCAGCGGGGTTTTCAGGCTGTGCGTTAAATCAGACAGGGTGGTGCGATAACGCGTGTAGCGCTGGCGCTCATTGGTCAGCAGCAGGTTGAGATTTCGCACCAGGCTGCGCAACTCCTGCGGTGGATTGTCGTCCAGATTCTCGCGATGACCCGTTTCCAGTTCACGCACCTGCGCGGTTAAATCACCAATAGGGCGCAGGCTCCAGTGCGCGGCCAGCCATAGCAGCGGAATCACTAACAGCAGGTTTGCTGCCAGCACATAGCTAAACCATGACCACACCACATCCGAGTGCTGCAGTTCCTGAGGGATGGAATCCACCACGACGATGGTCAGTGCCGGTAAGTTGGTGGTGGCATCGTAACGGTTGACGGCGACCGAGTGGGTAAAGGTGTCGTTGTTGTCGCTGTCCAGTTGATGTAACCGCTCTTTGACCTCGGAGTTGTTGCCGATGGCGGCCAGACTGGTGCGATTTGTGGTGTCAATTTCATAAAAATCGGGCTTGAGCAGCCACTCACGCCGAATGTTTTTGCGGATGTCAGGCACATCACGCTGCTGCCACAGCAACTTGCCGTGTTCATCGTAGATGAACACCAGCGTCGGGAAATTGAGCGTCATACGCTCTGGCTGGGCAATGGTCAGCTTATTGTTTTGCCATTGCGCCAGAGTGAAGAACAGGTTGCTCTCGCCGCGCATCACGCGATAGGTGTTTTTATCGAAACTCACCACATAGCCGACTACGGCTACCATGCCGTAGGAGAGCGACAGAAACAGGACAATAGCGGCAGTCGCCAGTAAAAACCGGGCGCGTAATGAGAAAGGACGTAAGCGATTCAGCCAATTCATAAATCAGAGATCAAAGCGATAGCCCTGGCCGCGCACGGTGTTAATCACTTCGGTCGGATGGAGCGCAAGAATCTTTTTACGCAGGCGTCCCATCAAAACATCAATGGTGTGGCTCTCGCGCAGTTCGGCATCGGGATAGAGTTGCAGCATCAGCGAATCTTTGCTGACCACTTTTCCGGCGTTGCGGATCAAGGTTTCTACAATGGTGTACTCAAAGGCGGTGAGTTTGACCGGTGCATCATTGACGGTGACTTCGCGACGTGACAGATCAACCTGGAACGGCGGCATCGCAATGATCTGCGAAGCGTGTCCACTGTTGCGACGCATCAGCGCCTGCAAACGTGCAGCGACTTCTTCGATATGGAAAGGTTTGGTGACGTAGTCATCGGCACCGGCTTCGAGTGCTTCCACTTTAGCCTGCCAGCCTTCACGTGCCGTCAACACCAGAATCGGTTGACGCACAGCATCACCGCGCCAGCGACGAATCAACGACATGCCATCTTCATCAGGCAAGCCTAAATCGACCAGCGCAATGTCGGGAATGTGTTCCTGCAGGAAATAGTCGGCTTCTTTGGCATCTTCGGCAGCATCCACCTGATGACCCATTTCACGTAACTGCACGGCGAGATGATGACGCAGCAGTGCATTATCTTCCACAACCAGAACACGCATAGAATTTCCTTACCTTCAAACTCAGTGATGATGGCAAGAGTATATGTTAAGCGAGCTAAACAAGAGAACAACACTTGATTGTCATCGTTTGAACGACAGCAGCAAAAAGCGGTGAGCATTCATTCCGGACGCAGGCAACAAAGGATTGATGTACTTGCCGATTTGCTGGTGCTCGACTGTCTGAGGGAAAGGGTAGGGTGTGCGCACAGGCACACCCTTCATGATTATTTTAAATCATCAACCATCTGAATGGCGCGGCCGAGATAGTTGGCCGGTGTCATCTGCTTCAGACGCACTTTCTCTTCTTCCGGCAGTTCGAGACTGTCGATGAAGGCCTGCATACCGGCTGCATCTACACGTTTGCCACGCGTCAGCTCTTTCAGCTTTTCGTATGGCTTCTCGATACCGTAGCGGCGCATCACGGTCTGGATCGGCTCGGCCAGCACTTCCCAGTTGTGATCCAGTTCGTCCAGCAGACGATCGCGGTTCACTTCCAGTTTAGAGATACCTTTCAACGTCGCCTGATAAGCGATCAGCGCATAGCCCACGCCGACGCCGAGGTTACGCAGTACGGTAGAGTCGGTGAGATCGCGCTGCCAGCGGGAAACCGGCAGTTTGCTCGCCAGGTGCTGCATCACCGCATTCGCCAGACCGAGGTTGCCTTCTGAGTTTTCGAAGTCAATTGGGTTCACTTTATGCGGCATGGTGGAAGAACCAATTTCGCCCGCGATGGTTTTCTGCTTGAAGTGATTGAGAGCTACGTAACCCCAGATATCACGGTCAAAGTCGATCAGGATGGTGTTGAAACGCGCGATGCAATCGAACAGTTCCGCAATGTAGTCATGCGGTTCGATCTGCGTGGTGTACGGGTTCCAGGTGACGCCCAGTGAGGTGACAAACTGCTCGCTCAGCTGATGCCAGTCCACTTCCGGATACGCAGCGATGTGGGCGTTATAGTTGCCGACCGCGCCGTTGATTTTGCCCAGCACTTCGATTTTGCTCAACTGACGCAGCTGACGTTCCATACGGTAAGCGACGTTAGCCATCTCTTTACCCATGGTGGATGGCGTAGCAGGCTGGCCGTGAGTACGCGACAGCAGCGGAATATCACGATACTCCTGCGCCAGACCTTTCACCGCATCGATGATTTTGTTCCAGAAAGGCACGATGACATCACGGCGAGCGGTTTCCAGCATCAGCGCGTGAGAAAGGTTGTTAATATCTTCAGAAGTACAGGCGAAGTGGATGAACTCGGATACCGCATGCAGCGCAGGGATATCGGCCACTTTCTCTTTCAGGAAGTACTCAACCGCTTTAACGTCGTGGTTGGTGGTGCGTTCGATGGTTTTAATGCGCGCCGCGTCCTCTTCGCTGAAATTGGCGACAATGGCATCAAGGAAAGCGTTTGCGTCAGCATCAAATGCAGGAACTTCCTTGATCTCTGCGGTCGTAGCCAGTTTCTGTAACCAGCGAACTTCAACCTCAACGCGGAATTTCAGCAAACCGTATTCGCTGAAAATGGCGCGCAGCGGGCTGACTTTATCGCCATAACGGCCATCGACAGGTGAGACGGCGGTCAGAGAGGATAATTCCATCAGTGCAACTCCTGAATCGTTAACAAATTAGGGCAGGGCGGCGCTTAATACGCCGGGCCCAACCGGGATAAAATGGTTTTGGCTTCACGCAGCAGACGCTGGCACGAGAACATTAGCTGCAGGCGGCCACCGCCAACCTGCTGCCACAACACAGCGGCACGAATGCCTGCCAGCAAGGTAGCGCGTACTTTGCTTTGTACCTGAGAATTCTGTAATACCTGCGGCGAACCGGTGACCTGAATGCGCGGACCCAGCGGGCTGATCACATCGACATAAATCCCCGCCATGGCACTGGTAATAGTTTCTGATTCCAGCTCGTAATGCGCGAGTTGGCGATCAAGCTGCACAATACGCTGAGAAAGGGTGTTCAGCGCCGCGCTGTTGCCGTGCAATTTGCGCTCCAGCACCATCATACTCAGGGTGTAACGTGTCAGTTCGGCCCCGGCACCCTGGCGGCTGCCGCTGTTCAACACCGCCATCAGCGATTCCAGACCGAGATGCAGATTCGCTTCATCATTGCCAAAGACCGCCAGCGTCGAGCCGGGGTTCAGATCCAGCAGGCTGCGCAGCGACACGGTTAATGCGGCATTGTTGCAGCTGCCCTGGTGCGCTAGTTGCTGCACCAGATGCGCGGACTGACAAATACCCGCCAGCGCGAGCGTTATCTCATAATAGTTCTTAGCCACGCTTAACTCCTGTCATCGCGTCGGCAGCGCCGACCTCAGGCTTCTGCCAATGGCAGGCGCTGTTCAATAATGCCGCCGCCGAGGCAAACATCACCCAGATAAAATACGGCCGACTGGCCAGGCGTGACGGCCGCAACCGGCTCGTCAAAACGCACTTCAATACGCTCGGCATCGAGCGGGATAATTTCGCATGGAATATCGGTCTGGCGATAACGGGTTTTCACCGTGCAGCGCAGCGGGGCCGTCATTGTTTGGCGATCGACCCAATCCAGTTGCTGAGCAATCAGACCCACAGACATCAGGCGTGGATGTTCCGCACCCTGAGCCACCACCAGACGATTGCGCGCCACGTCTTTATCCACCACATACCAGGGATCGTCGTTGCTCTCTTTGCGACCACCAATACCCAATCCTTTGCGTTGGCCCAGCGTGTGATACATCAGACCCTGATGCTCACCGACAATCTCACCCTCAACGGTTTCGATTTCACCCGGCTGCGCAGGTAAGTAACGGCCAAGGAAGTCGCGGAATTTGCGCTCGCCGATAAAGCAGATGCCGGTCGAGTCTTTTTTCTTCGCGGTGATCAAATCCAGTTCTTCAGCGATACGACGGACTTCGGGTTTCTCCAACTCACCTACCGGGAACAGGCTTTGCGCAATCTGCTCATGACTCAGGGTGTAGAGGAAGTAACTCTGATCTTTATTGCCGTCGAGACCGCGCAGTAACTGGCTGGTGCCATTCACATCGGCGCGGCGCACATAGTGGCCGGTGGCGATGAAGTCTGCACCGAGATCTTCAGCCGCGAATTCAAGGAAGGCTTTAAATTTAATCTCTTTATTGCACAGAATATCGGGGTTTGGCGTGCGGCCCGCTTTGTACTCTTCCAGGAAGTGTTCGAACACGTTGTCCCAGTATTCAGCGGCGAAGTTGATTTTGTGCAGTTTCATGCCGAGCTTGTCACACACGGCTTGAGCGTCAGCCAGATCATCAGCGGCGGTGCAATACTCCTCGCCGTCGTCTTCCTCCCAATTCTTCATGAACAGGCCTTCAACCTGATAGCCCTGCTGTTGCAGTAACCAGGCGGATACGGAAGAATCGACGCCGCCGGACATCCCGACGATCACTTTTTTCTGGCTGTTGTCAGACATGACGCACTCTTAATTACGATAAAAACAGGCGGCGCATTCTATCATGCCGAAGCCGGGCGCGCACCTTCGTGAAACGGCCATTGGAACGGCGCCACCAGTTGCAGCGGATAACGCGCGCCTTGTTGCCACAATCGAACACTCTCGGCGACCAGCGGTGAACGCAGGCGATTCGCAGTGAGAATCTGCTCTGGCGGCAGCCACCAGCAGCAATCGATGTCGCGATCGTGCGGGGACGTCTCGCATTTTTCTGGCAGATCGAGGCCAAACAGGAAACGCACAAAAGGTGTATCGTCAGGCGCGATCCACTGCTGCACACCGAGGAAATACTCAGGTTGAGCGTCAATGCCGGTCTCTTCAAACAACTCACGCTGCGCCGCTTCTAAAATCGTTTCATTGGCTTCGAGATGACCCGCCGGCTGATTCCAGGTAATGCGGCCGTGAACACGCTCTTCAACCACCAGCAATTCGCCTTGTGCCTGCACAATACAGGCTACGGTTACATGAGGTTTAAACATCCTTCCTCCGAAATTGTTAACTAAAAGTTATTGAAAAGTCGTGATCTAAACGTTGGCACTGACATCGCGCCACTCTCCCAGGGCTAAATCGTTCAGTTGATATTTGCCCATGGCAAAGCGAATCAGGCGTAAGGTGGGAAAACCAATATGCGCCGTCATGCGCCGCACCTGACGGTTACGTCCTTCGTACAGGGTGATTTTCAACCAACTGGTCGGGATCGCTTTACGCTCGCGGATCGGCGGCTGGCGCGGCCACAGCCACTCTGGTTCAGTGACTAATTCCACGCCAGCAGGCAGCGTGGGTCCATCATTGAGGGTGACGCCGTTGCGTAACAGGGATAAATCTGATTCCTGTGGTGCACCTTCAATCTGCACATAATAGATTTTTCCGGTGCGCTTTCCGGGCTGCGTAAGTTGCGCCTGTAGCGCGCCATCGTTGGTCAGAATCATCAAACCTTCGCTGTCGCGATCGAGGCGGCCGGCGGCATAAACGTCGCTAACCGGCACGAAATCCTTGAGCGTGCGGCGTCCCGCTTCATCACTGAACTGCGGTAAAACATCGAAAGGTTTGTTAAAGAGTATGACGCGTCGCGGTCCTTTTGGACGTGTGTCACGGCGCACGGGCTGGCGTGCTGCGGTGTTTGGACGCTTATCCTGGTGAATTCGTTGAGAAGTTTTTCGCATGGGCTTTGCAGTCAGAAACAATCGGCGCATTATAACGCGAAACTGCGGTGATTGGCGTAGCGGAAATATTCAAGTAGTATTGACCCGCATCTTACAAATCATTAACAAAAAATCGCTCGAAGGAGAGGTTGATGGAAAGCAAAGTAGTTGTTCCGGCGGAAGGTCAAAAAATCACCCTGGTTCAGGGCAAACTCACTGTTCCGAATAACCCAGTCATTCCTTACATCGAAGGTGATGGCATCGGCGTTGATGTTTCCCCTGTTATGCTGAAAGTGGTTGATGCCGCTGTGAAGAAAGCCTACAACGGCGAGCGCAAAATTTCCTGGATGGAAATTTATACTGGTGAGAAATCAGTAGAACTTTACGGCCAGGACGTCTGGCTGCCGCAAGAAACCCTCGATTTAATTAAAGAGTACCGCGTTGCTATCAAAGGCCCACTGACTACGCCAGTTGGCGGCGGTATTCGTTCTCTGAACGTGGCGCTGCGTCAGGAGCTGGATCTGTACGTGTGTCTGCGTCCGGTTCGCTACTACACCGGCACCCCAAGCCCGGTTAAACGCCCAGAAGATACCGACATGGTGATCTTCCGTGAGAACTCAGAAGATATCTATGCGGGTATCGAGTGGAAAGCGGGCACACCAGAAGCGGACAAAGTGATCAAGTTCCTGCGCGAAGAGATGGGCGTGAAGAAAATTCGCTTCCCTGAGCAGTGTGGTATCGGCGTGAAGCCGTGCTCTGAAGAGGGCACTAAACGTCTGGTGCGTGCTGCGGTTGAGTACACCATCACCAACGATCGTGATTCTCTGACCCTGGTTCACAAAGGCAACATCATGAAGTTCACCGAAGGCTCATTCAAAGACTGGGGCTACCAGTTGGTGAAAGAAGAGTTCGGCGGCGAGCTGATCGATGGCGGTCCATGGATGAAGTTCAAGAATCCAAACACTGGCAAAGAGATCATCGTTAAAGACGTGATCGCTGACGCCTTCCTGCAGCAGATCCTGTTGCGTCCAGCAGAATACGACGTTATCGCCTGTATGAACCTGAACGGTGACTACATCTCTGATGCCCTGGCGGCACAGGTTGGTGGTATCGGTATCGCACCTGGCGCGAACATCGGTGACGAGTGCGCACTGTTCGAAGCAACCCACGGTACGGCACCTAAGTATGCGGGTCAGGATAAAGTGAACCCAGGTTCCGTTATCCTGTCCGCAGAAATGATGCTGCGTCATATGGAGTGGTTCGAAGCCGCAGACCTGATTGTTAAAGGCATGGAAGGCGCTATCGCTGCTAAGACCGTGACCTATGACTTCGAGCGTCTGATGGATGGCGCTAAACTGCTGAAATGTTCAGAGTTTGGTGACGCGATCATCGCGAACATGTAATTTCTGCCAGCCAGAAATTGAGACGGGAGCCTATGGCTCCCGTTTTTTTATGCGCTAAGTTAATCGGCCTGCTGTTCAACGGATTTGGCGGATGACGCATGCTGCTGCGACAAGCGCCAGAAATCATTGCCGCCCGGATGCTGATACATGCGCAGGCCAAACTGGCCGACAATCGCATAGATATATTCGAATATCGCTGACTGCGAATTCTCATACTCGACCCAATATATCGACGAGGTGAAGCAATAGACTTCTACCGGCAAACCTTCCGGCGAGGGCTTCATGGTGCGCACCACGATATACATATCCTGCTTAATATCATCGCGCTGCAACAGCCACGCGGTGAGATATTTGCGGAACACCGTCAAGTTGGTCATGCCGTTGTCAGTAAACCAACGATCGCTCACTGCATTGCTGTCACGGCCATCCATTAACGCTGACAGCTGCTCGTTAACACCGCGAATCTGGCTCATCTGCTGAATGAGTTCGTGATCGAGAAAGCGAATCGACATTTGGTCGAGGTGGAAGCTACGCATAATACGGCGCGCGCCGGAGGAGAACATCGCCTGCCAGTTGGTATAGGTTTCGGTGAGGAAGTTTTTCGTCGGGATGCGTGACAAAGTGTTATCCCAGTTACGCAGCGTAATGGTGTGCAGTGCAATATCAATCACTTCGCCGCTAATGCCTTTATCCGGCATCTCAATCCAGTCACCAAGTTGCAGCACATCGTTGGATGACACCTGAATATTCGCCACCAGCGACATTAAGGTGTGCTGGAACACCAACATCAATACCGCAGCAACCGCACCCAAACTCGAGATAATAATCACTGGCGATTTATTCGACATAATGGCCAGAATCATGATCGCCGAAATAATGTGCACCAGGATCTTGCCGACCTGAATATAGCCCTTGATCGAGTGATTCTTACGCTTTGATTTGCGGGAGTAGGAGTTGTTAACAATCTCCAGCACTTCTGTGAAGAACAGCGACAGATAAACAAAGAACAAAATGCCGCAGATAGTCTTAATAGCAATCAGCAGATGCTCGGGCAGATCTGGCATAAACTGCAGCAGGTAATAGACCGTGATCACCGGAATAAAGTTTGAGAGCTTTTCAGATAGCCGCACATCTTTATCAAGTGGAACCTGTTTTTTGTGTGTGCTGAAGAAGACCTTGCGCACCACCTTTACCACAAAGAATTTGCAGATCAGATGCGTCACCATCCCCGCGATCACCAGCAGCAGCAAGCTAAAAGTGGTGGATAGCAGGGTGTTACTCTCAATAAATTTCTGGATATCGCTTAAATAATTCATATTCACAACATGCCTGACAACGTTGGCGGGGATTCAATCACAAACTGTGATCATACTGTATGCGACAAGTGCGCAATTTCTTAACGGCGGTTCGCGCCTGACAATACATTTCGCAAAACTTTGAAACAGATAGCATCCATGAACCCTTCGTCGTGCCTTTTCTGGCAAAACCCGCTATGTTCTGCGCTTCAGATTCTGGAGGTGGTATGCAAGGTGTCATCAAATTCGTTAAGGGCTGGTTGCTGTTTTCGCTGCTGTGGGGCATTTTCATGTGGTTCACTTCGTGGCAGGCGCAGGGTGAGGCCATCAGTATGGTGGTGGTGAAAAGCTTGTACGCTGGATTGATTTATCAGGCATTGATGACCATGGTGGCGCGCTTCAAAGCACGCCGTTCGCAAGCCTGATTGCTCACATCTTCCCACACAGCTTTGCGCAGCACTGACGCTAATTTGCACTCTGTCAGGCAATCTGGCCCGACTCAAAACAGTGTGGGTGGAAGTGAAGATGGCAAAGACGTCATTAGCCGCGTGGTTCTTTTTACTGGTGTCATTTGGCAGCTGTGCGCAATTACCTGACGTGCCAGTGAATATCACTGTGCACCAGGGGCGTCATCTGGATGTGAATAACAGCACGGCTGATGTGGAAGAGACGCCGGATGAACATATTCAGGAAAGGTTGGATGAGGCCGGTCATCATCAATAAGCGTTGGGGCCAGAAAGGCCCCCCTTCGCCGCTTATTTCCTGCCCAGCAGGAAACCGACAATAATGCCGATGCTGGCCGCTACCGCCAGGCCAGTTGCCGGATTATCACGTACCGATTTGACCACGCAATCTGCTGCATCCTGCACAGCATAACTGGCTTGCGCGGGATAACGACGCGCGGCACCTTTAGCCTGATGTTTGCGAGAGCCGGTCCATTCCCCGATTTTTTCTTCAACTGCGCCCGCTGCTTCATTCAATTTTGCTTCCGCTTTATCAGTCATGATGACTCCCTGCTGGTTGTGAATATTACGATTCAGCGTAGTCACAGATTTTCAGACCAGCAACCCGCAGGCCAACGAGGTTGTAACAGTGGTTTGCAGGATTGTTGAACTCTGTCCAGGCTTAAACGAAGTAGCAGGCCTTTTGATTTGCGGAAATCAGGCCGTGTCACACCAGGAGGAGAGATGAAACGTGATGTATTAAGTGAAGACGATTACGATGAAGTGTGTCGGGTCATTGGCGACGCGGTGATTGTCCTATCCGAATGTGGCCACGAAACTAAACGCGCTGAAATCACCGATTTATTGCAGCGAACCCGCCATCATCGCGCGCATGATGAACGCGACGAACAGCGGATGCTGGAGCATGCGATTCGTCTGGTCAAACCCTAATCCCTAAGGGTGTCACGAGACGCCCTTAGGGATTGCCGCGATAAGCCGGATACCAGGTCACCAAAAAATGGCGAAGATGATCGAAACACCACTCGGCATCGTCGGCTTGCTGACAATAATAGCGAATGGTGACTTTCTCATAGCGCATTTGACGCTGATGCAAAGGTGACCAGCCCCAATCCAGCACGGCGCGGGCGTAATTGACCAGGGTGCCGCTCTGCATGTTGTGCTGCTTCTCTTGTCGGCCCAGATAGAGTTCAAATGCCTGATCCAGACTTTGCGTCTCCTCACTGCTGCCACTCGATAGCGCCGGGCGTAATGCCACATCGATAAATCCGCACACGCCGTCATCACGCTGCTGCCAGTCACAGGCTAAGGTCATAAATACCCCCTCCTGCAAATTCACCTCTTCCAGTAAACGCCGTAAATTTTCGGAATGTTTACCCGCTGAGATTTCGTCGATGCGATCGGTCTGCAGCGTGAGGTCAAATCCACAAGGATTCACCGAACCATCCGCGTTGGTGGAAGCGGGGAAGGGGAAATCGATGTAGCCGTTATTGTCCAGACTCTTTTCCATAGTACAGGTCCGCAGCGTGAGGAAACCTGACAATAAACCATCTTTCCCGGCTAAGCACGTTTAAGGGCACGTCCAGGTAATCATGGTGTTCTGATAAGGGTTGATCAGACGGAATTGCTTATCTGACAGCCGCTGAGCGGTGAAGCCCTCAGGCGTCACGGCAGAAGGGACATACTGGAAACGATCGCTGGAGTGCAATGTGCCACTTTTCACCGCCACGCCATCACGCGTGACCGTAAAGGCATTCACCAAATCGAAGATGCGCGCCTGCGTCTGCCCCATTGATTGTCCATAAATAGTCGCGACTTCGCCCGGGCAGTCGACACCTTTAGGCGTGGAGCTGCAACCAGCCAATAATAAAAGGGTGAGTACTACCGTGATTCGCAACATGATCCTGTCCTGGTTCGATTCCTTGTTTGCAGTGGCCCGTCAATGCCCACTGATATGCTGATCATAGCAGGTCTTGCACCGCTTCCCATTTGTCATTTGCTTAATCGTTAAGCGGTAAGAATGTAAAGGGGTGACTTTGGTAGCAGATAAACGTTATTCTTGCCAGCGTTGCGCATCAGGTAAGCAAAACAAGGGCAAATCTATGAAAGAAGAAGAAGCCAGTTTAATGATTCTTCAGCACGCGATTGATAAATTAGAAGCCGACAAAAAAAAGCAGGTAATGAACTGTGTAGCGGCCATACAAGAAGTGATGCAAGGCTTCGATCCGGAAGATGCGGGTCTGGCGTTAATGTTAGTCGCCGCACAGGTTGCAGCAGAGTAATCCCTTTCGGTCATTCCTTCCCCATCCGTTTGCGATGGAAATCCATGCAATATAGCTGCTGCTCAGTCGATATCGGCTGATGCGCAGCGATTGTTCTGCACAGATTAATCTTTCTCCTGGTTCACATTACTGCGCGCTGTGCTAAACCTGACAATGAATCCAAAAGGAGGATGAGATGAAAAAGACATTGCTTTTAATCGGTACTTTTAGCCTCGGCCTACTGCTGGCGGGCTGCGCATCCGATCACGTCATGCACACCACCGATGGGCAAACCATTGTGGTGCAGGGTAAACCTAAAGTGGATGAAGATACCGGCATGATTACTTACAAAGATATTGATGGTAAAGAACAGCAGATAAACCGTAATCAAATCAAAGATATGAACTCGGTTAACTAACGTTTCCTTTACCCTTCTATCCTTGCAGGCCCGTACTCAACGGGCCATTATTCGTTTTATCGCTTTTTTCTGTGTTACGCTTCTCTGCATAAAACCCAACGAAATCATCATCTAACCTCAGCGGAGATCCAATGAAGGCGATAGCTATTGCCGTTGGCTTAATGGCGTGCCATATCGCGCCGGCCTGGAGCGAAACCGAATTTCAAATTACCTGTCCGGGGCGCCCGACCATGACGGTATCGCGTGCGGAATACGGTTTAAGTACGCTGATGTGGCCAACACGTCATTTTCAAATTGCAGCAGGGCAACAGCGCACGCGTTTGCAAGGCGGTGATAAAGTGGCGATCACGCGTTTTCGTAATGGCGATCAGCTGATTGTGAACAAAAACAATGACGATACGTTCTTTGTCTATGCCGATAGCGATAAACTCATCCCCTGCAATCGCACCGAAAAACGCGATGCGGAAATTCTTTCGCTGGAACGTTACGACGATAGCCAGCGCCCCAATTCATAGTTGCCAGTCAAAGGAGAAGACGATGCAATTAAGCGTAACCGACACCGTCACCGCACAAGATCTGGATGACGTCCGTCTTGGCCTCACCGAATATAACAGCCGCTTTATCGATCCCAGTGAGATGCAGGCGATTGGCGTCTTCATTAAGGATGCTTCTGGCCGCAAGCTGGCCGGGTTGACCGGTTCCACCTTTGGTAACTGGCTGCGCATCGACCTGCTATGGGTCGGCGATGCGTTACGTGGGCAGGGCGCTGGCACACAGTTGATTCAGGCCGCCGAAACAGAAGCCCGCGCCCGTGGTTGCCTTTATGCGCAGGTTGATACGGCCAGTTTCCAGGCGCGCCCGTTCTATGAAAAGATGGGCTACACCTTACGATTTAGCCTCGATAATTATCCGCGTCTGCATCAGCGTCATTACCTCAGTAAATCGCTGTAACTAGATCAGTGGCTGCTGGCGTAAATCCAGCGGCGATTGCTCTGCCTCATCAATCGCCGCCAGCCAACTCTGCAAATCGACTTTGGCCCATGATAAGTGACCACGCGTGGTACTCATCAGCACGACATCCGGGCGCAGCGCGCGGTACAGCTCCAGTGATTGCTGTAACTCCAGCGGATTACTCTCCGGTACCAACACGCTGATCCAGCGGTTGTAGTCACAGGTTAAGGTATCGCCAACAAACAGATAGGTCTGGCCCAGCGGGGAGTGATAAAGGTAACTGCAGCTGCCCGGCGTGTGGCCGGGTGTGGGCAGCAGATGGAAATCACCAAAGTGGCTTTCCTGCTGAATGAAGGTCTCATCAGGTTCGACAATCAGACTGACCGGCCCCAGTGAACGGCTGTGACAGTAGAGCGCACTGTTAAAACGCTGCTGGATCGCCACGGCGCCGGGCGCGGCTTCATGCCAGTGGGTGAGGTAATGGCGAATCACCCCGCCCGCATCATTGAGAAACTCATGATCGAGCGGATGCTCGACACGGCCGATGACCAGATTGCCGCGCGGATGGCGCAGCATAAAGCCATGCATCATTAAATCTTGCGCCGTCTCTTCGGCGGGAAATTCCGGGGTGGAGATCCACAAATCTTCGTACAGTGGCTTCAATGTCGGTCTCCTGCGGCAAAACGTTAGCGCAATGTCGGGTGGCCGGTGAAGGCAAGCTGTGCTTCGCCCTGTTCAAGCTGTAAGGTGGCGCTGGCACCCAGCGGCAGCGTGACGGTGTCGGCATCGTGGCCAAACGCCAGTTCGCTGATCACCGGTAGCTGATATTCATCGCGGATGCGTTGCCATACGCTGGCAAAATCGAAACCATTGTCATAAGCCGACAGTGACGTGCTGGTGAAACTGCCGGTGATGATCGCCCGCTGGCGCGCCAGAATGCCGCTCTGTTGCAGTTGAATCAGCATACGCTCTATGCGGAAAGGATGCTCATTCACATCCTCGATCACCAAAATGCCGTTTTCAATTTGTGGCATCCAGGGTGTGCCGATCAGGGAGCAGATCATCGCCAGATTGCCACCCCACAAGGTCCCTTGCCAGCGTCCCGCATCCGGGCTGTGGGTCTGCCAGCCTATATTGACTGTAGGAGAAGAGAGCGCCTGCCAAAAGTGTGACAGGGTAAATTCGGATAATGCCTCTGCGCCGAAGTTGCCGGCCAGCATCGGGCCGCTGAAGGTCACCAGCCCGGTTTGCGCCAGTAACGCCAGTTGAATCGCGGTGAAATCACTGTGTCCACAAAGCGCGATAGGTTGATTGAGCAGCCGGCGCTGCAGAGCGACATAATCAATCTGATCCAGCAAACGCGAGGCACCGTACCCACCGCGCACCGCCAGCACAATATCGGGCAGCGTGCTCAGTGCTGCCAGCTGATTCACATCATTCAACCGTTCCCCGTCTTCGCCCGCAAAACGCTGGAAGCGGCGTGTAATCGCTGATAAGTTGTCCAACTGATGTCCCTGAGCCTGTAAACGACTCACTGCACGTTGGGCCGCATCCTGATTATGGCAATAGCCGGAGGGGGCGATTAGACGAATAGATCGGGGGGAAAGCATAGCGTTCATCCTGATTTAAAGTGGCCTGCCGATGATGGCGAAATCCGTTACCGATGTCACGGCAGCACAAGGTTTTTTACGTATTTAGGATAAACGGTAATTTTGCATTGCGCTGCGCCAGGTATGATAGCTTGCGCCAACTCTATTGCGGAACCAAAAATCAGTGAAAATTCGACTACTTATGCTATCTGCGCTGTTGCTCGCGGGCTGTGCCAGTGAGCCAGAAAAAACGGTCGTGCCAGAGAAAAATACGCCATTAACCCAGGCACCACCGTCGAAAGTGAATGATGCATGGTCAATGTTTACCGAAGATGCCGCCAGTCATTATGGCGTTGATGAGAAGTTAATCAGCGCCATTATTAGTGTCGAATCCGGGGGCAATCCCACCGTTACCAGCCGTTCAAACGCGGTAGGGTTGATGCAGATTAAAGCCTCAACGGCGGGGCGTGCGGTGTATCGCACTCAGGGACGTCACGGTCAGCCGACGTCTTCGGAATTGCGCGATCCAGCGAGAAATATCGATATCGGTGCGGCATATCTCAAGCTGCTGCAGGATTCTGAGTTGGCCGGTATTCGAAATCCACTCACGCTGCGTTATGCCACCATCGTTTCTTACGCCAACGGTGCCGGTGCGTTGCTGCGCACCTTCTCACGGAATCGCGATCGGGCGATTGCGATGATCAACTCGATGACGCCGGACGAATTCTATCAGCATGTGCAGGATAAACATCCGGCGGCACAGGCACCACGTTATTTGTGGAAGGTCACAACGGCCTACCGAACCATCGGATAAGTCGGCTTTGCGAAGCGCGGCTCGTCAGGGCCGCGCCTTAAAGCAACCTGTTAAATCGGTCATTCCATCAGCAATCGTGCGGTGGGATAATCCACAATCAGCACTTTCACATATCCACCGCGCAACGCTCCGCGAATCGCCTGGGCTTTCTCTTTGCCGCCCGCCAGTGCCACCACTTGCGCACACTGTTTAACCTGCGCCAGCTCCATGCCAATCACCGGATCTTCCTCGGCGTTCAACACCGGTTTTCCGTCAGTATCAAAATAATGCAAACAGATATCGCCCACCGCACCGCGCTCGGCCAGCGTGCGCAGCATCTCGCCGTCATAGTAGTTGCCGGAATTGCGTAGCAGCGCGGAGGGCTCAAGATCGCCAATGCCGACAATCGCCAGATCCACTTGATCAAACTTTTCCAGCACCACGGCCACGTCTGGGTTTACTGATAAGCGTTGACGATCCTGCACTGAATGCTCAATCGACTGCGACGGCAGCAACCAGGCCGGACAATCCAGTAGCGCCGCAAGATTCTGCGTCAGGATGGTGGCCTGCACGTTGCCGTTCGCACCCACCCCACCAAGCAGCTGGATCACGCCTTTGCAGGGCGCACTCAGCGGATGCAACGCGTCCACCATCGCGCGAATGGTGCCACTCCATGATGAAATGCCGATCAGTTCATCGGCGCGCAGGCGGGTTTCCAGATAGTGCGCCGCTGCTGAGCCAATCGCCTGTTTAATTTGCAGCGCGGAAGCCTGATCCGGCACATCGACCACAATCACCTGTGGTAGCTGATACTGCTGCTCAATCGCCTTCTCCAGTTCGGGATAGACATTGGCGGGTGGCACCACGCTGATTTTCACTACGCCTTCTTTCACGCTGCGATTGAGGATGCGTGACACAAAGGATTGCGACAGCTTCAGCAGTTGCGCAATATCGGACTGCTTCATGCCTTCCACATAATAAAGCGTGGCGATTTTTACCATCAGCCGCTGTTCGTCCTGTTTTGCCATGGTTTTTCTCTCTCTTAACCTGCCTGGTATTGTTAATCAGGCTGTCATAAATAACAACGCAGAACATTTTGTGATCGTTTTCGCTTTTTCAGGATCGCGCGATGGACGAGTTCAGGAAGCCAGCGCATAGTCATTATGCATATAAAATCGCAATTGAATATATATTCAAGCGGAGAAAAATCAATGAAAGCTTCTGTCCTCAAAATGACCCTACTGGCTTCACTGATGTTAGCTTCAGCGGCAACGCTGGCGGCAGAAAAAGGCTTGATAGCTATCATCACGCCTTCTCACGATAACCCGTTCTTTAAAGCTGAAGCCGATGGCGCGCAAGAGAAAGCCAAAGCGCTCGGTTACACCACGCTGGTGGCCTCGCACGATGATGACGTGAACAAACAGAACCAGCTGATCGAAACCGCCATCGCGCGTAAAGCCAAAGCGATCATTCTGGATAACGCCGGTGCTGACGCCACCGTTGGCCCGGTGCAAAAAGCCAAAGATGCCGGAATCCCCACCTTCCTGATTGACCGCGAGATCAACAAAACCGGCGTCGCCGTGGCGCAGATTGTCTCTAACAACTATCAGGGCGCGCAGTTGGGCGCAGAGAAGTTCGCTAAGTTGCTGAACGGCAAAGGCGACTACGTTGAGCTGCTGGGCAAAGAGTCGGATACCAACGCGGGCGTGCGCTCACAGGGCTATCACGACGTGCTGGATGACTATCCCGATATGAAGATGGTGGCGCAGCAGAGTGCCAACTGGAGCCAGACCGAAGCCTTTAGCCGCATGGAAACCATTCTGCAGAAAAATCCCAACATTGTCGGGGTGATTTCCGGGAATGACACCATGGCGCTGGGGGCAGAAGCCGCGCTGAAAGCCGCCGGTAAAACCAACGTAATTGTGGTGGGCTTTGACGGCAGCGACTACACGCGCGATTCCATCATCAATAAAGGCAACATCAAAGCCACGGTGCTGCAACCAGGCTGGGATCAGGCACAAATGGCGGTTGAGCAGGTGGATTACTACCTGAAAAACGGCAAAGCGCAAAAAGAAGAGAAGCAGCTGATGGATTGCGTGCTGATCGACGACAGTAACGCCGCGAAGCTGAAAAACTTCAACCTGGCGAAATAAGACGGAGGTCGGCATGAAGGGAAAAGCAGCAACCGGGCTGATGGTTGGGCTCTTATCGCTGATATTGACCGCCTGCACCGTGGTGGATCTCGATGCAAACGGCAATCCCATCATGCCGAAAGATCCGAATGCCAAACCCGGCTATAGCAACCAGACGCCACAGCAGATCGCCGAATCGAGCTGGGCCAGCCGGGTACAGCAACCGGCTGAGAAGCAGGCGCTGAGCTGGGCGGATATGGAAACCAAAAGTCATATCGTCAAGGCCGGGGGCAGCGAAAGCGTGTTTGTGCGTGCCGGAGGAACCGTCACCGCCTTTGATAACAGCAACGAACGCGAACGCAGCCTGACTGTCACCATCAATGGCAAACCGGTCAAGGTGTTGATTGGGCCGGTACTGCGCAGTAATGCAATTCGTGATGCGGCGGGCTATCGCTTTGAAGAGTTCACCAATCAGGTGCAATACGCACAGCTGACTAAAGCGTTGAATCGTCATGCCGTTCAGCAGCTACCGCCGGTGGATGCCAGTTGGGTCGGCAAACCGGTGCAGGCGCTGTTAGCCGTCAGTATGGAGCCGAATCAGGTGAATGACGTGGTGGCGATTCAGTTGCAGCAAGGGAATCCATGATGAGCGATGAAATCATCCTGCAGGCCAAACAGATGTCGATGTTGTTTCCGGGCACCCTGGCGCTGGACCGTGTCGATTATCGCGTGTGGCGCGGCAAAGTGAACGTCATCATCGGTGAAAATGGGGCAGGTAAATCCACGCTGATGAAGATCCTCGCCGGGGTGCAGCAGCCCACCAGCGGCGAAATGTTCCTTAACGGCGAAAAAGTGGTGTTGAGCAGTACGCGAGACGCCGCCCGCCACGGTATCGGCATGGTGCATCAGGAACTCAACCTGTTCGAAAACCTCAGCGTGGCGGAGAACATCTTTCTGGGACGGGAAATCCAGCGCGGCATCAGCCCGATTAACGAAGCAGAACAGAAGCGACGCACGGCTGCGTTATTGCAACGTCTCGACCAGCCAATTTCACCGGACGAGATGGTCGGCAACCTGAAAGTGGGTCAGCAGCAGTTGGTGGAAATTGCCAAAGCGCTGGCAGAAAACGCCGACATCTTAATTCTGGATGAGCCGACCTCGGCGTTGAGCAAAACCGAAGTGGAGATCCTGTTCCGGGTGATCCGCGAACTGACGCGGCAGGGGGTTTCCATCATTTATATCTCACATCGGCTGGAAGAGCTGATGGCGATTGGCGATGTGATCACCATCCTGCGCGACGGTCGCTTTCAGGCGGAAGCGAAGGTCAGCGACATCGATGTGCCGTGGATCGTGCGTGAAATGCTCGGCAGCGAACCGGTGAGTAACTTTCTGCCGCCTAATCGTCAGTTCGGGGCGGCGGTGCTGGAAGCCGAGCACATCACCTGTGTCAGTGCCCATGGCAATACACTGGTGGACGATGTCAGTTTCAATGTGCGCGCCGGGGAGATCGTCGGCATTTATGGCCTGATGGGCGCGGGGCGCACCGAGTTGTTTGAGTGCCTGCTCGGCAGCCAGCGCAACTATCTCGGCAAACTTTGGCTGGACAGCAAACCGTTACCCACACGCTTGCCAACGGCCGAACGTATTCGTATGGGCATGAGCCTGGTGCCGGAAGATCGCAAACGGGCCGGTATTTTCCCGGTCTCCTCTGTGGCCAGCAATCTCACCATTGCCAGCCTGTGGCGACGTTTATCGCATCGCACCGTGATCGCCGAACAAGCTGAACGCGAAGCGGTAAACAGTACAGTAGGCAATCTGGCCATCAAAATATCGTCACCCGACGTGGCGATCAGTGCGCTGAGTGGCGGCAACCAGCAGAAAGTGGTGATTGGCCGTTCATTGCTCACCAATCCACGTTTACTGCTGCTGGATGAGCCGAGCCGGGGCATTGATGTGGGTGCCAAAGCGGAAGTGTTTCGCATGATGGTGAAACTGTCAGAGCAGGGCATTGCCGTGGTGTTCTCCACCTCCGATTTAAAAGAAATTATGGCCGTCGCCGATCGCATTCTTGTGATGTCTGGCGGCAAGTTGACAGCTGACCTGCCGCGCGCGGAAGCGGAAGAGGCGGCGCTGGTTAAAGCAAGTGCACAGGGGTTCTGAGCATGAAAAACAATGGCGCAATGGCGCTCGCTTCGCCAGGTAAGGTTTTCAACTCGCGTGAAGGCATGATTCTGCTGCTGTTAAAACTGCGCACCTTTATCGCGTTGTTCCTCATCGTCGGCTTCTTTGCCATCACCGTGCCGGATTTCCTCGCCGTGGGTAGCATGGTGATCATGGTCAAACACATCGCCATCAATGCGTTTCTGGCGCTCGGCATCACCTTTGTGATTATCACTGCGGGTATTGATCTCTCCATCGGTGCCACGCTGGGCTTGTGCGGCATGATTGCCGGCTGGTTGATTACCAAAGGCATTGTGTTGCCGATGTTTGGCATCGCCATCTTTCCCAGCGTTTGGGTGATTGTGCCCGTGGTGTTAGTGGTGGGTGGACTGATTGGCGCGGTGAATGGCTGGATCATCACCAAATACAACGTGGCCCCGTTTATCTGCACGCTGGGCACCATGTACATCCTGCGCGGGGCGGCGATGCTGACCTCCGGCGGCGAAACCTTCCCCGGCTTGCAGGGCAATCCGCTGCTAGGTAACACCGGTTTCGACAAAATCGGTGCGGGGTATTTTCTCGGCTTACCGTGGGCGATCTGGATGATGGTGGTGCTGGCGCTGGTGATTGCCTATGTAGCACGTCGCCTGCCGTTTGGCCGTCAGGTGTATGCGATTGGTGATAACGAGCGTGCAGCGGAACTCTCGGGCGTCAAAGTGAAGTCGGTGAAAATCTGGGTTTACACCATTTCAGGTTTCTGTGCGGCGATTGCCGGCATTGTGGTCTCCTCGCAGCTGGTGGCCAGCCATCCGGCGAACGGCACCTCATTCGAGATGAATGCGATTGCGGCGGTCGTGCTGGGTGGTACTTCACTGGCTGGCGGGCGCGGCACCATTCTCGGCACGCTGGTGGGGGCATTTGTCATCGGTTTCCTCGCGGATGGTTTGATCATGATGGGCGTCAGCGAGTTCTGGCAAATGGTGATCAAAGGCATCGTGATTATCGTGGCAGTGATCATCGATCAGATGCAAAGCCGCATGCAGCAAAAGGCCGCCGTGGTGGCGCAGAAGGCATTGATTCAGGAAGGTGAGGCCAAAGGTTAATTGTTACCCGTCATAAGCCGAGCCGCAGGTGCGTCGGTTGCGCTTGCTCACCCCAGTCACTGACCTGAGTAAGCTCCTGGGGGATTGACGAGCTGGCCGCCTTCCCGCAACTCAGCTTATTCAGGGGAAAAATCCGGGTAAATTTTTTTACCTGCTTTGAATATATATTCAATAACGCTTTAAAATGCAGAGGTGTCTATGAATCCTTTCAAATATTCGGTGGCGGATCTGGCAGCGAAAGCGCGCGCCGTGCGTCGCCGCATCATCCAGCTCAATGCCGGTAGTCCGGCGGGTGGACATACCGGTGCCGATCTCTCTCAGGTCGAAATCCTGACGGCGCTCTATTTCCGCATCCTGAATTGCGCACCGGATCGCACTAACGATCCCCAGCGTGACATTTACATCCAGTCGAAAGGGCATGCGGTCGGCGGCTATTACTGTGTGCTGGCGGAGGCGGGTTACTTCCCAACCGAATGGCTGCCCACTTATCAGCATTCGGATTCACATTTGCCGGGCCATCCGGTGCGGCAGAAAACGCCGGGCGTGGAACTCAACACCGGTGCATTGGGCCACGGCTTACCGGTGGCGGTGGGTATTGCGCTGGCGGCGAAAAAAGACAACAGCGACCGCCGCATCTTTGTGGTCACAGGCGACGGTGAACTGGCCGAGGGCAGTAACTGGGAGGCCGCGCTGGTGGCGGCGCACTACAACCTCGATAACCTGGTGATCATCAACGACAAGAACAAACTGCAGCTGGCAGGGCACACGCGCGACATTATGAACACCGATCCGCTGCCGGATAAATGGCGAGCCTTCGGTCTGGAGGTCACTGAATGCAACGGTAATGACATGGCTTCCGTGGTGGAAACCATTGAAAACCTGCCACGTAACGGCAAACCGCAGGTGATTGTGGCGCATACCGAGAAAGGCTTTGGCATCTCCTTTATTCAGGGCAAACCAGAGTGGCATCACCGTGTGCCGAAAGGGGAAGAGATCGAACTGGCACTGGAGGAATTAAAAGATGAGTAATGCAAAACACCTGGCCACGGTGATGGTGGAAGCCTTTATTGACGCGGTAAATCGCGGTGTGGATTTGGTGCCGGTGGTGGCAGATTCCACCTCAACGGCAAAAATATCGCCTTTCATTAAGGCGTTTCCCGATCGGTTGGTGAACGTTGGCATTGCGGAACAAACCCTGGTGGGCACGGCGGCCGGTCTGGCAATCGGTGGAAAAGTGGCGGTGACCTGTAATGCAGCTCCGTTCCTGATTTCGCGCGCCAACGAGCAGGTAAAAGTGGACGTCTGTTACAACAATACCAACGTCAAACTGTTTGGCCTGAATGCCGGTGCCAGTTACGGCCCGCTGGCCAGCACCCACCACAGCATTGATGATATTGCGGTGATGCGTGGCTTCGGCAATATCGAGATTTACGCGCCATCCTGCCCGCTGGAGTGCCGCCAGATCATCGATTATGCCCTTGCGCATGTGGGGCCGGTTTACATCCGTCTGGATGGCAAGGACCTGCCTCAGCTGCACGATGAAAACTACCAGTTCCGTCCGGGCCAAATCGACGTGTTGCGTGAAGGCAACGACATCGTGCTGGTGGCGATGGGTTCCACCGTGCATGAGGCGGTGAGTGCGGCCGAGCAATTACAGGAACAGGGAATCAGCGCAGGTGTGATCGCCATTCCATCAATTCGTCCCTGCGATACCCAACGGCTGCAAGAGCTGTTAAAGCATTATCCGGCGGTGATCACCGTAGAGGAGCACAATGTTAACGGCGGCGTCGGCAGTCTGGTGGCCGAAGTGCTGGCTGAAGGCGGCTGCGGAATTCCGCTGTTACGTCTGGGCATCCCCGATGGTCAATACGCGATTGCTGGCGATCGTGCCTCCACGCGCGCGCATCATGGTATTGACGCCGCCAGCGTGGTGAAGAGTGCAGTGCGCATGTGTGCAGGAGCGTAAACATGGCGGGTCCATTAATACTGGCAATTGATGAGGGTACCACTAACGCGAAAGCCATAGCGGTGGACCGCGCAGGCAACGTGGTGGCGCGCGGCAGCCAGCCTCTGACGCTAGCCCATCCCCAGCCGGGATTGGCCGAGCAGCATCCGCTGGCGATCTGGCAGGCGGTGAAACAGGCGATTGAAAGCTGTCTGGCGCAGTGCGGCGGGGCAGAGGTGGCCGCCGTCGCGATCAGCAACCAGCGCGAGTCGGTGCTGATCTGGCAGCGCCGCGACGGGCAACCGCTGACGCCGCTGGTGAGCTGGCAGGATCGTCGCTCGGAAGCCTTTTGTCGCGATTTACGCATGGCGGGCAAAGCGCCACGCATCACCGGCTTAACGGGCCTGGCGGTCGATCCCATGTTTCCCGCAGGCAAACTCACCGGGATGCTGGCGACGATTCCAGATGGACTGGCGCGTGCACAAGCCGGTGAACTCTGCATCGGCACAGTGGATTGCTGGCTCAGCTGGCAATTAAGCGGCGGCGAAAGTTTTGTCACCGATCACGCTAATGCGGCCCGCACCCAACTCTACAATTTGCACAGCGGCGACTGGGATGACGAACTGCTGGCGTTATTCCATATCCCGCGTGCGGCACTGCCACATATTGTGCCCTCCGCCAGTGCGCAGGGTGTTGTCACGGTACAGGACATCGCCGGACTGAAAGCGGGTACGCCCATTTTGTCGCGCATTGGCGATTCCCATGCGGCACTGCAGGCGCAACGCAGTGCAGGCGAAGAAGTGGTGAAAGCCACTTACGGCACCGGTTCATCGCTGATGATGTCAATGGCCACCCCTTTGCTGACCGAGAACGGCCTCAGCACCACGGTGGCGTGGCACGATGGGACGCTGCGATTTGCCTTTGAAGGTAACATCACCCATACCGGTTCGGGCGCGGCCTGGCTGGGACGCATGCTGGGCATCAGCGATCCGCGTGAACTGACGGCGATGGCGCAACGCAGCGAGCATAATCAGGGCATCTATTTCGTGCCTGCATTGTCAGGCCTGGGCGCGCCCTGGTGGGATTTGAAGGCGCGCGGCATGGTATGTGGCCTTACCGATGCCGCCACGCCAGAGGTGCTGGCGCGCGTGGCGCTGGAATCAATCACCTTCCAGATTGCCGATGTGTTCTTCGCTATGGAGCAGGCCAGTGGTGTGCAGTTACCCGCGCTCTGTGTGGATGGCACGGCAACCGAAAACAGTTGGCTGATGCAGTTGCAGGCAGACGTGTTGCAGCGGCCGCTGAAACGTGCCCCTACCGCTGAAGTCTCCGCCCTGGGTGCCGCGCTGCTGGCGGGGCGTTCATTAGGTTGGTGGCAGCAGGGCAGTGATATGCAGGCGTTGCAGGGGGGCAGCGTGATTGAGCCGCGCAGCGATCGCGCGACCATTATGCAAGAGAATTATCGCGGCTGGCTGGAAGCGGTGGCGCGTTGTCGTTATCAACCGCATTAGCGTTCAGGCGGGGTAACCGCCTGAACATCGCTCACTAACGTTGTGCCGTCTGGGGTGAGGATTCATTGGAGGCATCGCTGAGATTAATCCGTGGTAATACACCCCCCGTAAACTCGACACGACGCATTGGGAAAGCAAAACGAATCTGCTTCTGCTCCAGTTGCGCCATCAGCTGGAGGTTAATTTCCTGCTGGATGTCCATATACTTGTTGTACTCGGCACTGAGCACGAAGTAGACCACTTCAAATGTCAGCTGCGACTCATCAAAAGCGAGGAAATGTGCGCGGTCAAAACGAGTATCCGGCACATCCTGAATGATCTCCTTCACCATGCTACCAATTTGTCGCACTTTCTCAGCAGGCGTACCGTAATTAATGCCGAACTTAAACACGATGCGACGCTGCTGCATCCGTTTGTAATTGTGGATGGTCTGCTGCAGCAAAATGGTGTTCGAGCAAACGATCTGTTCCCCGCTCAGGCTGCGCAGCCGGGTGGTTTTCAGACCAATGTGTTCGATTGATCCCGCCACATCGCCAAACACAATAAAATCGCCATGCTCAAAGGGCTTGTCAAAACCAATGGCCAGCGAGGCAAACACGTCACTCAACACCGTCTGAATCGCCAGGGCGATCGCAATGCCGCCGACGCCGAGGCTGGCAACCAGTGCGGTAATATTGATGCCCATGTTGGACAGGATTGCCAACATCATCATCACCCACACCACCACCCGCAGCAGAATGCCGAGGATCACCGTGGTCACCGGATTGCGCACGTGCAATGGATCACGCAGCAAACTCTGTAGCCAGAGCCGGATGCCACAGTCAATCCACATGGTCATTTGCAGAATAAAGGCCAGGAACCAGCCGTGTGCAATCGTCACGCTCCAGCTGGCGGGTAGGTCGACAAACCTCAGTGCAATCAGTAATGAGAAAATCAGCAGCAAAGGCTGGCTGGTACTGCGCAGAATTTCCACCAACAGTGTGGTGACGCGGTGATTCCGCTGCTCGCTGTAGTGCGCAATACGGTTAGATACAAAGCGGATGAGGGTGCGTAATAGCCAATACATCATCAAGGTACCGAAGACGATGATGGCGCTGTTTATCCAGAAGGTTTGATTGAGAAAAATGAGTTGTAAACGATGGGCAGAAAGCCAGTTTTCCATTGGGGAGATTCTCCTTGCTGGGAGGCGATAAAAAGTGAAAGCAAGGAAAGGATAGCCTGGCGGGCGCCTTTTGTGGCGCCAGCAGGGATTTACTGGAAGCGATTCGCTTTGTCGCGGGCCAGACGTTCCAGCGCAAAGATCACTTGCTGTAGCTGGCGTTCCTGTACGGGCTCAATGGCGGTAAAACGGAAGCTGAGACGAGGGGTTGTGCGGGTTTCATTCTTGCTGGTGACGGTGCTGCGCTCGCCAATATTCAGCAGCTGTGCCGTGACCTCAAAATGACCGTATTCGCCCAACTCCACGCGCAGGTTTTTAAAGGTATCACCGCGGTTCAGACCCTCTGGCAAGCTTTCGTCCAGCAAGACACCTGCGCCACCGAGAGAGAGATCTTGTAAACGGAAGCGCGCTTTACTGCCATCCGGCCACTGCGTATGGCAGTAAAACACCGGTTCCATCGGAGCTGAAACACGGAAAAACTCACGACGCTGAATCTGCCACAGCAGCTCAGGCAGCGGGGCAGTAAACGCCGGTAAGCCCTCAAACTCGGTGCGCTCCAGTTTGATCAAGCCAAACTCCACTTTGGCACCCTGGGTTTCTGCCGCGATATTCACTTCACCGCCCTGCAGCGCTAAATCGTTATCCAGTGCATTACTGCCGAGGTCGAAGATCACGCGATCTTCATCGGCATCCAGCATGCGGCTGATAAATTGACCGCGCGAAAAACTGACCATTAATGGGGTCTGGAAACGCAACAAATCCTTCATTACGTTTAAAACAGCAAGGGTGCCTCGTTTGAGATATTGTTCGTTATCGGCGTCTTTCACATCCTGCTCCACTTATCCGATTGTTATTATCACGGGTGACACGGCTATCGAATTGTTATCGACGTTCTGACAAAAAGCTTTAGCCTGCTAACTATCTATTTACTGTGATGTTCATCAAGCAGATTAAAAATATCCGGCTATACTAATCGCAGTGAACACCTTGATTCATAACGTAAGGAGCAGTAAATGGGTATTCTTTCATGGATTATTTTTGGTTTGATTGCCGGGATCATCGCTAAATGGATCATGCCAGGTAAAGATGGCGGCGGATTCATCATCACTGTGGTTTTAGGGATTGTCGGCGCGGTGGTTGGCGGCTGGATCAGTACCCTGTTTGGCTTCGGCAAGGTTGACGGTTTCAACTTTGGCAGCTTCGTGGTGGCGGTGATTGGTGCCATTGTGGTGCTGTGGATCTACCGTAAAGTGCGTACCTAGCAATACTCTCTGATTTAATGAAATCCGCATCCCCAACGGGATGCGGATTTTTTTATGGCGGTTAGAAGTCGTAACCCACGGTGGCGGTAATGGTCCGCTCCGCACCGCGATAGCAATAGCCGGTGCCATAGCAGGCGGCGAGATACTTTTTGTCGGTCAGGTTATTGGCATTCACCTGCAGCCAAGCCCCTTTCAACTGTGAATCCCACGCACCGAGATCGGCACGTACGGAAGCATCAAACAACGTTACCGACGGCAAACGTGTGGTGTTTTCGTTATCGGCCCACTGCTTACCGATATAACGCACGCCTGCGCCGGCGCTCAAGCCGTAATCAAACTGATAGTGACCCCAGAATGACGCCATGCTGTTCGGCGTGACGTAAGGCGTATGGCCATCATTCCCGTCAACGGAATCTTTGAAACGCAGATGGTTCAGCGTGTAACCAGCGATGGTGCTGAGTCGCGGCGTCAGCTGGTTGCGGGCTTCCAGCTCAATGCCCTGCGAATGCACTTTGCCGGACGGAGTAAAGGTGCTGTCTACCACGTTGCGGTTCGCCACATCGTTCTGCGTCAAATCGTACAGCGCGATGGAGTACATATCGCGCGTGCCCACCGGCTGGTATTTCACACCGGCTTCATACTGCTCGGAAGTGGTTGGCTTCAGCTGATTGCCGTCTGGGTCGGTCAAAGAAGCCGGGGTAATCGCCTGGCTCCAGCTGACGTAAGGTGAAATACCGCTGTCGAACGCATACAGCAGCGCAGCACGGCCGCTGACGTGGTCATCCTGGCGACGGCTGGTGCCATTATTGGAGACGATGCGATCGTAACGACCAGAGAGATCCAGATGCCAGCGGTCGAGCTGCATTTCATCCTGCAAGTAGAGTCCGGTCTGATAATAGCGACGCGTTTGTTCGGTCCAGCTGTAATCCGGCATGCTGCCGACCGCTTCGCCCGTCCAGGGGTTTAATGAACTCGCATAGCCACTGGCTTTACTCAAATCATTCTTATAACGGTGGTATTCGGCACCGAGGATCACCCGATGCTGCAGCGCGCCGGTGGCAAAATCGGCCTGCAGACGGTTATCGTTGGCCCATGCGCTGAGCGAGGAACGTTCACCGGAGTAGTAGCGGGTCAGCAGGTCCGGGTTAGCGGCATCCCAGCCAATCTGATACACCTGATCGAGATCGACATTGGCGTGGCTATAGCTGGCGGTGGAGTATACAGACCACACTTCATTGAAGCGGTGCGAGAAGTCGTAGCTGTAGATCTGCTCGTGGCGCTTGAACTGATCCAGCGCGCTGTCGCCCTCATAGAATCCATCACTCAGCTTGCGGCCATTATGGCTATAAAGCGTGCCTTCAGCGGGCACGGAACCGTGATAACCGCCGGATGGATCTTTTTGCAGATAGGCACGCAGCACCAGACTGGTGTCTTCGCTGGGTTGCCACAGCAGCTGTGGCGAAATCGCATATTTTTCTTCACGGGTGTGATCGTATTGCGTATCGCTGTTACGCGTGATGCCGGTGAGACGGAAAGCCCACTGATCGTTAATCGCATTGGTGTAGTCAAAGGCGGCGCTGTTGGTGGCGTTGGTGCCGGTCGACAGGCGGAAATGGCCCTCTTCAGCAAACTGCGGCCGCTTGCTCACCTGATTGACTAATCCGCCTGGTACGGTCTGGCCGTAAAGTGCGGAGGAGGGGCCTTTGATCACATCAACGCGATCGAGGAACCAGTTATCTACCTGCAAGATGTTGAAGCTGCCGCCATCACTCATGATGCGCAAGCCATCCAGGAAGGTGTTATCGACATCGCCGCCATGGAAACCACGCAGCGCAATGGTGTCATAGCGAGTGGCGGCCCCGCCGAAGTTGGTGAATACGCCCGGCGTGTAGTTCAGTACCTGATTGAGATCCTGCGCACCCTGATCTTCCATCTGCTGACGTGTCACCACTGAGATGGACTGCGGCGTGGTGATCAGCGGCTGATCGGTTTTACTGCCGCCGCTGCTGCGGGTGGCGAGATAGCCTTGCGTCGGTGAGTTGGCGCTCTCCTGCGGTTGCGCGGTGACGACGATGGACTCTTCTGCGAAGGTTGCAGCAGGGAGGGCCAGAGCCAGTGCACAGAGCATGCGGGTACGATTAAGGGTAAAAAGCGTCATTGGAAATCCTTTAACGGGAAGCAGAACAAAAGCAGCACTCAATCGGCAATGCCAAAAATTGAGAATACGATTAAAATTAAGAGTGAGAATTATTATCTTTTAGTGGGTGTGTTTCAAGTTGTTAATGTGAGTGAAAGAGATTGTGAGGAAATGAACAGGAGCGGTGGCGTAGCGAGCGCGGCTTTATGTGAGAAAAGGTTTCATGATGCAGTCATACAATCTGTCGCAGTGCGCGATGGTGTGTAAAGCTGAGGTGATGACTTCGCTGTGTTCAGTGCTGGCATCGTATGCCTGAGATGATGGCATTGAGCACCTTAGCTTTAACAGCGCGAACCGATTGCGCTGCTACCGTTTGACAAACAAAGCAGTAGCAGCGGTTTTATTTAAAGTAGAGGGAGAGGGTTATTTACCCGCACTCAGCGCGGGCATATTCGGGATATCGCTCGCGTTATTACAGGTGTGATCTTTCGGGCAGTATTTATCCAGTAGTTTGAGCGTCACGCCGTTGGTCCAGCCGAAACCATCCTGCAACGGATATTCACCGCCACCACCGCCGCCCAGTTGCGCGCCTTCCACCACATACTTCTCAACCAGCTTGTGCTCTTTGTCGTAAGTGGCCTGCACGTTCTGCAGGAAGCGCTGACCAATTTCCTGTGCCAGCTTGGGTTGCTTGTAATGTTCCAGACCTTCCACCGCCACCCATTGCAGAGGCGCCCAGCCATTTGGTGCATCCCATTGCTGACCATTGTTCACGGTGGTGGTCACCAAACCGCCAGGTTTCAACAGCTGTTTCTCCACCGCTTTGGCAGTGCGGTCCGCCTGTTTCTCGCTCGCCACCTGCATATACAGTGGGAACAAGGTAGCGGCGGTCAGCTGCGGATGAATGTGTTTTTTCTGCCAGTCATAGTCGGCATACCAGCCCTGTTTCTCATCCCACAGATAACGATTAATCGCTGCCTGACGTTTCTCAGCATCTGCCGCGAACTGTTTGGCTTTGTCATCCTGATTCGCCAGTTTCGAGGCTTTGGACAATACCTGCTCCAGATGGAACATCAGGCTATTGAGATCGACCGGTGCCAGTTGGGTGGTGCGGATCGAGGCCAGATTGTGGGCATCGGTAAACCAGCGAGAGCTGAAGTCCCAACCAGAAGCCGCACCGGCACGCAGATCGCGATACACCTGCTGTTTATTGCGATCGGGCGCTTTGTTGGCGGTGTTGACATCGTCGAGCCAGGATTCGGTGCGCGGTGCATCACGTTCGTCCCAATAGCGATTGAGTAGGGTACCGTCGCTAAGTTTGATCACGCGCTTGCTGGCCTGACCGGCAGCGACCTTATCGCTGTCCGCCATCCAGTAGTCGTACTCTTTCTGCAACTGCGGCAAATACTGGCGATAGACATCATCACCTTTATGGGTCGCCAGCAGATCCACCATCAGGCTAAAGAACGGTGGCTGCGAACGGCTGAGATAATAACTGCGGTTGCCGTTCGGGATATGGCCGTATTTATCCAGTTCGGTGGCGAAGTTATCCACCATATCCTGCACGCGATCCCAGTGCCCGCTTTCAGCGAGGCCCAGCATGGTGAAGTAGCTGTCCCAGTAATAAACTTCGCGGAAACGGCCGCCGGGGACCACATAGGGTTTCGGCAGTGGCAACAGGGAATCATACTGGCTGGCGGTCGGTGTCGATCGTGTCAGCACCGGCCACAGGCCGTTGATATGTTCACGCAGGCTTTGTCCTGCAGGCGGCACGTATTTGTCCTGCTCTTTAGGCAGGGTGAAATTAGCGTCCACGAAATGCTTCAGGTCGAAATTGCGCTGGCTCTTTTGCATCTGCCAGTCCGCCAGTATCGAGGAGGGATTGTACTTCGGAACCGCATCGGCAAAGGTTTTCTGATCCGGATAAAATTTTGCCTGCTGTACCGCATTAAACAGAGGCCCCAGGCGGATATCGGGCGGCTGTGGCTGGCTGCTTAGCATTCGGCTGGTATCTTCCGCCTGCGCAACAGAGGCGCTGGCCAGCAGCGCCGCGCTCAGTAAGAATGTCAGTGGCGCGGGGGTGAATTTGACATTTTTTATCATCGGTTTTTCTCCTTGTCCGAAAAGGTGGTGCGCTAACACATTGACCACCCGAACAACTTTAGTCGCTAACGCGCCGCTTAGCCGCCTCAGGCCATGGAAATGTGAAGCCGCGGGAATTAATCACGCAAGAAATTGCATTAACCTTAAGGTTTTTGCTTGCCCTGAAGCGCTATTTGCCTGAGGCTGAAGGAAAAAAGGAGAGCTGTATGGAGATCATCTGGTATCACCCGTCGCAAGCCCCCGATCGCTGGCTAGCGGGACTACGTCAGCGTTTACCGCAAGCCAACGTGCGCTACTGGCAGCCGGGCGATACGGATCCGGCGGATTATGCCATCGTGCGTTCGCCACCCACCGAGATGCTGGCTGGTCGTCCATTGAAAGGTGTGTTTGCCATGGGCGCGGGCGTCGACGAAATTCTTAAGCAACTGCGCGCCCATCCGGAAATGTTAGCCGATGACGTGCCGCTGTTCCGTCTCGAAGATACCGGCATGGCGCGACAGATGCAGGAATACGCCAACTGGTGCGTGCTAGGCTGGTTCCGCCGTTTTGCCGACTACCGCCAGCAGCAGCAACAGGCAAACTGGCAGCCACTCGACACAGCAGACCGCGCCAACTTCACCATCGGCGTGCTCGGTGCGGGCGTACTGGGCAGTAGTGTGCTCGAAAGTTTGCGCCAGTGGGGCTTCCCGCTGCGTTGCTGGAGCCGCTCGGCTAAGCAGATTGAGGGCGTGCAAACCTTCCACGGTCGCGATCAGCTGGATGCGTTTCTGGATGGCACTCAGGTGCTGATCGATCTGCTGCCCACCACGCCGGAAACCACCAACCTGATCGATGAAAAGTTGCTGCGCGCGTTACCGCACGGGGCCTTTTTCCTCAATCTGGCGCGTGGCGCGCATGTGGTGGAAGCCGATCTGCTGGCGGCGCTGAACAGCGGGCAACTGGCGGGCGCGGCGCTGGATGTGTTCCAGACCGAGCCACTGCCGGCGGATCACCCGCTCTGGTCTCATCCACATGTCACATTGACGCCACATACTGCGGCTATCACGTTGCCCGGCGAGGCGATGGATTTCATTGCCGGTGCCATACTTGCTCTGGAGCAAGGGGATCAGCCGGGTGGTTTAGTTGATCGCCAGCGCGGTTATTAATTCACATTGAGTCAGGAGAAGAGGATGTATCCCGTCGATTTGCATATGCACACCGTTGCCAGTACCCACGCATACAGCACACTGCATGATTATGTGGTGCAGGCGAAGCAGAATGGCCTGAAGCTGTTTGCCATCACCGATCACGGCCCGGATATGGCGGATGCGCCGCACTACTGGCACTTCGTTAATATGCGCATCTGGCCACGCGTGATTGATGGCGTAGGCGTTTTGCGTGGTATTGAAGCCAACATCAAAAACCAGCAAGGCGACATTGACTGCAGCGGCCCGATGCTGGATGCGCTGGATCTTATTGTGGCCGGTTTCCATGAGCCGGTGTACGCACCGCGTGATAAAGCGCATCACACGGAAGCGATGATTGCCGCGATGGCGGGCGGGCTGGTGCACATTATTTCACATCCTGGCAACCCGAAATTCCCGGTGGATATCCGCGCCATTGCCGAAGCCGCCGCGCATTATGATGTGGCGCTGGAGATCAATAACTCCTCCTTTACCCATTCGCGTCCGGGCAGTGAACCCAACTGCCGCGCCATCGCTGAAGCGGTGCGTGATGCCGGCGGGCGTCTGGCGTTTGGGTCGGATTCGCACACCGCCTTTACCCTCGGTCATTTCGAACACTGCATCCGCATTACGTGTGAAGTGGATTTTCCCGAGGATCGCGTGTTAAATGTCACGCCGCGCCGCCTGCTCGACTTTCTCCAACAGCGAACCGGTAAGCACATTGCTGAATTTGCGGACTTTTAACTTTTAGCCTCAAGGAATTCTGTTGCATGAATGAGTTTTCCATTCTCTGCCGCGTCATCGGCTCGCTGTTCAACCGCCAGCCACAAGATCCATTGCTGGTGCCGCTCTTCACCATGCTGCGTGAAGGCAAACTGAAGGCTCAGTGGCCGCTGGAGCAGGATGAACTGTTAACACGTCTGCAGCAGAATAGCGATCCGCAGGCCCTGGCGGCGGATTACAACGCACTGTTCGTCGGCAGCGAATGCAGCGTACCGCCTTACGCCTCACAATGGCCAAACGGCCCGCAAGAAGCGGATGTGCGTGCGTTTCTCTCTTCACGTGGCATGCCGTTAAGCGACGCGCCAGCCGACCATTTTGGCGTACTGCTGCTGGCGGCCTCGTGGCTGGAAGATCAGTCCGCGGAGGATGAGTTTGCTGCGCAATTAGCGCTGTTCGACGACTATCTGCTGCCGTGGTGCGGCGCGTTCCTCGGCAAAGTGGAAGCCCACGCGACCAGCGCGTTCTACCGCACGCTGGCCGCGCTGAGCCGTGAAGCTATTCAGGCAATGTACGACGAGCTGAACGAAGGCAACGACGAAGAAGCCTGATTACCAGCTGGCTGCGCTGCTGCCGAGCTTGACGCCCGGCGTGGCGCAGATCATCGGCGTGCCGGGCAGGTATGCAGCGGCACGCAACCTTTCGGCAATCCCCCACGTATTGATCTCAACTGTCGGCAGGGCATCGTCGTGCTGCGCGGTAATGCCATGCTGCGGCTGTTGCGGTGACGCGCCATACTGTTGCAATAGCCTGGCGGTGCGCGCCAGCGATAGGCGTGCCTGCCAGCCAACGTGATTTTCCCGACGTTGACGCATCCCTTCCAGCACAGCGGCGGCCATCATATAGCCAGTGGCGTGATCGAGCGCCTGCACCGGCAGCGGTGTCGGTTTGATGTTACCACGCCAGACCATGCCCTGTTCGGCAATGCCGCATCCCATCTGCACCAGACTGTCAAAGCCGCGACGATTGCGCCATGGTCCGCCCCAGCCCCACGCATTGAGACTGACATCCACCAATCCGGGCGACAGTTTGCGCCGTGACTCGGCATCCAGCCCCAGCTTTTCCAGCGCATCCGCGCGATAACCATGCACCAGCACATCAGCGTGTTTGATCAGATCGCGCAGCTGCTCAACGCCCGCTCTGGATTTGAGATCGAGCCGTGCGCAGCGTTTGCCGCAGGTGATCTCCTCCTCCAATGTTGGCTCTTCCCAGCCGTAAGGATCGATACGTAAAACCTGCGCGCCAAGGCTGGCGAGAAAACGCGTGGCGACCGGCCCGGCGATAATGCGCGTCAGATCCAGCACACGCACGCCGAGCAGCGGACGAGCAGGCGGCAGTTGCCAGCCGGGCGTGGGGGCATCCCCCGTGGCCTGTTGGGCGATCAGCGCTTCACTGCTGACGGCCAGCCCTTGCGGGTGCTGCAACCACTGTTGCTCACTGCGCATCTGCGCAGCACAGCCGCCAGCCTCAATCACGGCCTGCTCCAGCGCGGCCGCTTGCCACTGAGACACCCGCTGCGCTAATGCGGCGCGGTCGGCGTGTTGGCCCAGCACCTGCTCCATGGCGGCGCGATGATGCGGAGCGTTGGTGTGCAGACGGATCCAGCCATCGGCGGTGGCGTAATCGCCTGCAAAGGGATCCCAGAGCGCGGCGGGTGAGCGATTTAGCGGCGTGAGGCTGTGCTGAAACCAGCGAGAGGCGAGCCTTACATTGACGCTAACCGGGGCCGATTGCCCGAGTAAATCGCTCACTGCCTGGCTTGCCAACCCGATGCTGGTGGCGGCCAGTTCACTGACGGCAAACGCGGAAGAAAAGGTATCGGGCTGGAGAAAGCTGAGCGCGGGAAGGGGTTCCGCGCCACGCAATCCTTGCCACAGTTGCTGCCATAACGCGGCAGCAGATTGAGTATCCATATTGAGTCTCCGGAAAACGCGCGAGACTCAAGCATAGCAGAGAGAATTTAACGGCGGCGCAGGCGAGGAAAGCGCGCGTGCATGCGCAGATTACGCAGGTTGATCACCGCAATGGCGGTACCGAGCACTACCAGAGACGCCCCGAGAATTTTGAAGCTGTTCATGCTATCGCCCAGCACAAATACGCCCATCAACACGGCCAGCACGGGCGTGAGCAGCGAGTAAGGCATGATTAAGTTGACGTTGTACTTTTTCAGCAACGAATACCACAGGGTATAAGCCACAATCGAGGAAGCCAGCGCGCTGTAAAGAATACCAAACCAGCCGCGCCAGCCCGCATGACTTAAGGCGTAAAACTGGTGCGATTCGGTGAGCCAGGAAGCGGCACCGACAATCGGCACGGCGAGGAAGGAGATCCAACCGGTGAGCGTCAGCGGTTTTATCGGCGGCGATTTCTTCACGATCATATTGCTGATGGCCCAGCCAAAGGCGCTGCACAACAAGATGCATAAGACCCACCACGCCGGAATCGTGGGGCTGCCGGAGAGCACCGCCACGCCACTTAAAGAGATCGCAATACCAAACAGCTGTACCAGCGTCAGCTTCTCTTTTAGCACCAGCATTGCCAGCAACATGGCAATCGGCGTACCAAGCTGCACCACAATCGCACCGGTGCCGGCATCGGTAAAGCGCATGCCGACAAACAGCAGCGAGAAGTGCATAAAGCCAAAGGTGAAGGCAAGGGTGAGCAGCCATGGCAGCTGTTCGCGCGTAATTCGGCAGAACGGCACCAGTACAATCGCCACCACCACAAAGCGCATCCAGGTGAGGAACAGCGGCGGAAGTTCCAGCAATCCCCACTTCACTGCCACGTTATTGAAAGCCCAGATGGAGACCACCATCAGAACCATAAAGAAATGCCGCACTGCCACAATGTCATCCTTCACATGAAAGGGGGGTAATCACCGGCTAATCATGGCACGAAGCCGTACATTTCTGTGACATTGTGCAAAAATATTTTTCGTTATGGCATGAGCTTATGCAGGAAAAAAATAAGACAGGTCACTGATTTCCTGTCAAAGTGGATGTCCGAAAGCTGACTCCGTTAAGGAATGAATTCGGAATGACACACACCCGCGCGTTACCCCTTGCTCTGATTCAACTCGAAGTGCCGCCACCGCAGGTTGTGGCGCAAATTGGTGAACAACCCGCTGGTTTATTGATGCGCTGCAACTGCAGCCTGAAGACTATGTGATTGTCCGTCCGCATCTTGGCGAAGAGTTGCCGGCGTTTGATCGCGTCAGCGGCGCGATTCTCAGCGGCTCCTGGGCAATGGTCACCGACCACGCCGACTGGAGCGAACGCACGGCCGCATGGATCCGTGGTGCGCTGGAAGCGGAGCTGCCGCTGCTGGGCGTCTGTTACGGTCATCAGCTGATGGCGTATGCGCTGGGCGGCAAAGTGGGTGATAACCCGAACGGCTGGGAGCGCGGCTTGAAAACCCTGACCCACACTGCCAGTGATGATCCCTGTTTAGCGACGTTACCAGGTGAATTCCAGGCGTGGTTGTCACATCGTCAGTCGGTGATTACGCCGCCGTCGCAGGCTGAAGTATTGGCACGTTCCGAGCTGGATGGCTGCCAGATTTTACGTTATTCCCCGCAGGCGCTGTCGGTGCAGTTCCACCCGGAGTTTACCCGCGAAATCATGACCACCTGCTTACCGGAAGGCGTGAGTGATGATGGCGCGCAGGTCGCCGGTGAGGATTGGTCACGTGAGTTGCTCCAAAGATTCTGGCAGCAAACGCGGCCGAAGCCGCGCGTGCAGGCTCAGGGCGCGTAATGCCGTGTGCAGCGATAAACCCAGGCGGGCGGCATATTTTTCAGCACCCGCTGGCGCTGCCAGGTGAAGTAACGTGACAGGGTAGGTTGGGTCAATGAGGTGTATTGAAACTGGATAAATACACCGCGCGGGCCCAATACATCGTGCACGGCGCTCAGAATCGCTTCGCGCGTTTCCGGCGGCAGCGACAGCAGCGGCAGGCCGGAAAAGATCACATCGTATTCACCCGACAAGTACTCGGCTGAGCACGCACGCACCTGCATGCGCGGATCGCTCCACGCGCGCAAACTCTTCACTAAATCTGGACTGATCTCGAACACATCTAATTGAGCCTGCGGTGACATTCTGTCCAGAATATGACGGGTTAACACGCCGTCACCGGCACCCAGTTCGGCGATACGCAGGCTGTGATCCCAGTTGGCGGCATCGCACATGGTGCGGCACAGCGCAGCAGAGGAGGGCGTGATGCTGCCCATCTTGCGCGGGTTTCGAATAAATTGCTGAACAAAGTTCGCTTTGGCGCGCATTAACGTCAGGGCTGAAGCCAACATCTCTTTCTCCTGATGAGTATCCTGTTTCATATTGACCAAATTCATTGCGTTTGTTTCGCTTTTCGCTGCATATGCGGCAAAACTCGGAATTTTCCGCAACGAAGCGGGGAAGAAATTGGAGAGATGTAAAGCTGATAACCTGGCTGTGAATTGGCGCAATAGACTCCCGCCATCTGCGGCGGGCAAGAGCGTAACGTTTAATCAATGCTGAGACTGACGTGCAGGATCATCATGCATAAATCTCAAACCCTCATTGCCGGAATTTTCCTTCGGTGCGGTCACAGTTTCCCGCTCTGCAATCTGACAGGCTGACATTGATCGATCAATGTTAATAACAGGTTTCATAGTTGTTATTCGCCACTCTGTCCGCAAGGAGAAACACCATGCGTTACGCTGCTCCGGGAGAACAAGGTTCTCTCATCACTCTGCAATCGCGTTATGGCAACTTTGTCAACGGCGAATTCGTTGCGCCGGTGAACGGTAATTACTTCGTCAACACCACCCCCATCAACGGTTCTACCATCGGCGAGTTCCCGCGTTCGGATAAGGCCGATATCGATAATGCGGTGGCGGCAGCACAGGCCGCTGCAGATGCCTGGGGCAAAACCTCCCCGCAGGCACGTTCGCTGGTGCTGCTGAAAATCGCCGATCGACTGGAAGAGAAGCTGGAATACATCGCGGTCAACGAAACCTGGGATAACGGCAAGCCGGTACGTGAAACCCTGGCCGCTGACCTCCCGCTGGCGGTAGATCACTTCCGCTACTTCGCGGGCTGCGTGCGCGCACAGGAAGGTACCGCAGCAGAAATCGATGAATTCACCGCCGCTTATCACTTCCACGAACCGCTGGGCGTGGTCGGGCAAATCATCCCGTGGAACTTCCCGCTGTTAATGGCGGCGTGGAAACTGGCTCCGGCGCTCGGAGCGGGTAACTGCGTGGTGTTGAAACCGGCTGAGCAGACGCCCTTGTCGATCACCCTGTTTATGGAAGTGATCAAAGATCTGGTGCCACCGGGTGTCATCAACGTGGTGCACGGTTACGGTAAAGAAGCCGGTGAAGCGCTGGCGTCACATCCGGGTATCGCCAAGATCGCCTTTACCGGCTCCACCGCTACCGGTGGGCATATCCTCGAACTGGCGGCGAAAAGCCTGATCCCGTCCACCGTTGAGCTGGGCGGTAAATCACCGAACATCTTCTTTGAAGACATCATGGATGCGGAAGAGAGCTTTATCGAGAAAGCGGCAGAAGGCGTGGTGCTCGGTTTCCTGAATCAGGGCGAAGTCTGTACCTGTCCGTCACGCGCGCTGGTGCAAGAGTCGATCTTTGAGCCGTTTATGGCGGCCGTCATGAAACGTATTAAAACCATCAAACGCGGCGATCCGCTGGATACCGAAACCATGATTGGCGCGCAGGCGTCGCAACAGCAGTTCGACAAAATTCTCTCTTATCTGGAAATCGCGCAGAAAGAGGGTGCACAGGTGCTGCACGGCGGCGGTGTAGAGAAGATTGGTGAAGCGTTCGATAGCGGCTACTACATTCAGCCAACGCTGCTGAAAGGCGACAACAGCATGCGCGTGTTCCAGGAGGAGATCTTTGGACCGGTGGTCGGTGTGCTGACCTTCAAAGATGAAGCGGAAGCCCTCGCCATCGCCAATGACTCGATCTACGGACTGGGCGCAGGTGTATGGACCCGTGATATCAACCGCGCCTATCGTATGGGGCGCGCGATTAAAGCGGGCCGTGTCTGGACCAACTGTTATCACCTTTATCCGGCACATGCGGCGTTCGGTGGCTATAAAAAATCCGGTATCGGTCGCGAGACCCATAAAATGATGCTTGATCACTACCAGCAAACCAAAAACCTGCTGGTGAGCTACAGCACGCAACCGCTGGGCTTCTTCTAAGCACTCAGGCAGCGGGTCATGCCGCTGCCTTTTCTCCCACATGCCTCATTCGGACTAATCCTGCCGCCATTCGCATCTACCCTATAAGGGCGTTTTCTTTCTCCCTTAGTCAGGATGGTGAATCATGCGTATTGCGGCAGCGTTGTCTGTCTGCCTGTTGTCCTTCTCATTTGGTGCATCGGCCATTCCCAGTGCGTTTCCTACGGGCGTGACGTATTACGATCCCGCGCGTGCCTGGAACGGTTATGTGGTGATCCCCGGCAGCGATAACCAAACCCACTTAATTGATATGACCGGGCAGGAAGTGCATCGCTGGGCCTATGAAGGATTCCCGAGCTGGCCAATTCCCACTGATCGCATCAACGGCCAGCGGGGGCATCTGCTGGTACAGCTGGAGCGTCAGAAAGATCTCGATAAGGAAGCCAGCCCCGGCAACGGCATGGTGAATGCCAGCGTGGCGGAAGTGGACTGGAACGGTGCGGTACAGTGGCAATACGGCAGTCAGCAGCAGCCGGTGCATCAACACCATGAAATCCAGCGCCTGGCAGATGGCAACACCCTGGTGCTGGGCGCGGCACTGCGCCAGCTGCCCGGCTACAACTATCGCATCATCGATAATACGCTGGAGGAGGTGTCGCCGCAGGGAGAGAAGCTATGGAGCTGGTCGGTGGCCGATCACCTCAATGAGCTGGGTTTTTCTGACGCGCAACTGGCGATGATCCGTGACAGTCAGGACGCTGACTTTTTGCATATGAACACGGCGGCACCGCTGGGACCAAACCCGTGGTTTGATAAAGGCGATCAGCGCTTTGCCCCTGACAACATCCTGTTTAACTCGCGCAACGGCAACGTGGCCGTGATTGTCGATCGGCAGACGGACAAAGTGGTGTGGCGCATCGGGCCTGATTATCCAGCGCTGAAGCTGGATACACCGCTGCCGCGTCCGCTGGATCAGCTGATTGGCGAGCACGATGTGCACATGATCGGACCGGGCTTGCCGGGTGCTGGCAATATTCTGATTTTTGATAATCAGGGCAACGCCGGATTCCCGCCCACGCGGCAAGGATTCTTCTCCGCTTCACGCGTCATTGAAGTGAACCCGCAAACCAAACAAATCGTCTGGGAGTACACCGGCGAGAAATCGGGACAAGCGATCTCCACCTTCTACAGTGCCTATATCAGCAACGCGCAGCGCCTGCCGAATGGCAACACCTTGATCAACGAAGGGCAGAGCGGCCGCCTGTTCCAGGTGACACCGCAGGGCGCGATTGTCTGGGAGTACGTCAGCCCGTTTTACGGCAAAGCGATGCCGCGCGATCACTACAGTGGCAACACGGTGTATCGCGCCTACATGGTGGATTACCGCTGGGCACCAGATGGGACGCCGCACAGTGAGAAGGCGGTGACAGCGGATTGCATCCGTTATCCGGCGCTACCAGGTTGTCCGGCACTGACATCCTCACAGTAAGAAATGTGCGTTACTTCTTTAATCAGACTGTCATTTGGCCGTGACAGAGTGCCTGCATCACGAAAGCAGAATATTCCGCTACATTTGAGCCTGGTCTTGTCGATATAAGAGTGTAGGGAAAGTAAAGTCGCGCACCATTTTTAAGGAAAAACATGAACACATTGCATAAGTTTCAGGAACAGCACGATGACGTGCTGGATGCCGATGATCAGCACATCATCACGGTGAATCTGCCGGGACGTCAGGCGATCTACGTGATTGGTCAAAACGATGATGATGCCGATATGCTGTTAGACGTACAACTCGGTGCGATGTAAGCATCGCGCAGTGCTCACCCCATAAAAAAATCCGCAGCCATAAGCCGCGGATTTTTAGTTTTAGCACGGCTAAAAGCCTTACTTCACGCAGGCAGAACACTGATTGTGGATCTGCTGGAAGAAGTCGTTGCCTTTGTCATCCACCAGGATAAACGCCGGGAAGTTCTCCACTTCAATCTTCCAGATGGCTTCCATTCCCAGTTCCGCGTACTCCACGCACTCCAGACTCTTAATACTCTGCTGCGCCAGCACCGCGGCCGGGCCGCCGATGCTGCCGAGATAGAAGCCGCCGTGTTTATGGCAGGCATCAGTCACCTGTTTGCTGCGGTTGCCTTTCGCCAGCATCACCATGCTGCCGCCGTGTTCCTGCAGCAGGTCAACGTAGGAGTCCATACGACCGGCAGTGGTTGGGCCGAGTGAGCCGGATGCATAACCTTCCGGGGTTTTCGCCGGGCCCGCGTAATACACCGGATGATCTTTGATGTACTGCGGCAAACCTTCGCCGTTGTCGATGCGCTCTTTCAGTTTGGCGTGGGCGATATCACGCGCCACGATAATGGTGCCGTTCAGCGACAGGCGGGTTGCCACGGGATAGGATGACAGTTGCGCCAGAATGTCACTCATCGGGCGGTTAAGATCGACATTCACCACTTCGCCTTCGCCCTGCTGACGCAGTTCTTCCGGGATATAGCGGCCTGGGTTATCTTCCAGTTTTTCGATCCAAATGCCTTCGCGGTTGATCTTGGCTTTGATATTACGGTCAGCCGAGCAGGACACACCCATGCCAACGGGGCAAGACGCGCCATGACGCGGCAGACGCACCACGCGAATATCGTGGGCGAAGTATTTACCGCCGAACTGTGCGCCGAGGCCCAGCTCTTGTGAGGCTTTCAGCAGTTCCTGCTCCAACGCCACGTCTCGGAATGCCTGACCGTGTTCGTTACCTTCGGTCGGCAGGGAATCGTAGTAGTGGGTGGAAGCCAGCTTGACGGTTTTCAGCGTGCTCTCTGCTGAGGTGCCGCCAATCACAAACGCGATATGGTATGGCGGGCAGGCTGCGGTACCGAGCGACATCATTTTATCGACCAGGTAGTTTTTCAGCTTGGCCGGGGTAATCAGTGCTTTGGTTTCCTGATACAGATAGGTTTTGTTGGCAGAACCGCCGCCTTTGGCGATGCACAGGAATTTGTACTCGTCGCCATCCACGCTGTAGAGGTCGATCTGCGCCGGCAGGTTGGTGCCGGTATTGACCTCTTTGTACATATCCAGCGCGGCGTTCTGCGAGTAACGCAGGTTGTCTTCAATAAAGGTGTTATAGACGCCTTGTGACAGCGCGGCTTCATCGCCACCGCCGGTCCAGACGCGCTGGCCTTTTTTGCCCATGATGATTGCCGTGCCGGTGTCCTGGCAGGTCGGCAACACACCTTTGGCAGCGATTTCCGAGTTACGCAGGAACTGCAGGGCAACGTATTTGTCGTTCTTGCTGGCTTCGTCATCGGCCAGAATCGCGGCAACCTGCGCCTGATGCGAGGCGCGCAGCATGAATGAAGCATCATGGAATGCCTGCTTCGCCAGCAGCGTCAGGGCTTTCGGATCGACTTTCAACACCTCTTCGCCATCGAAGTTGGCTACTGAGACGTAATCGCGGCTCAGCAGATAGTATTCGGTATCATCTTTGGCGAGAGGAAAGGGATTCTGATAATAGAAGGGTTTGTTCGACATGTTGGCTCACTTAGCTTCGTGTCGCCTGTCAGAGTGGCAGGTGACAAATTAGGCGATCTGTTTTTTGATTTTCTCTCGCCAGCCCTCCGCAAGGGCTGACTGGCGAGCATCATAACACTTTCACGGCTCTGCGCGGCTCCGATTTTAACATCGGAGCAACATCATCAGAACATCATCACCATCCATGGGTAAGCAATTACCATCAGAGCAATCAGGAAGATAGCGCCAAAGATAGTACCGAGACGCCAGTAATCTTTGGTTGGCAGATAGCCGCTACCGTAATAAATCGGGCTTGGGCCTGTGCCGTACGGGGTGATAATACCCATCACACCCAGGGACACACACATCATCAGGCAGAACACTGGCATGTTGATGCCCGGAATCGAGGCGGCAATGGTCAGCATCGCTGGCAACAGTGCAGTGGTGTGCGCAGTGGTACTGGCGAACAGGTAGTGCAGTAAGTAGAAGGCCACCAGCAACACCACCGCCGAGACTTGTGGGTCATAACCGTGCAGCAGCTGCGCACCTTCTTTACCCAGCCAGGCGATAAAGCCCACACGTGCCAGGCCATCCGCCAGGGCGACCAGCGTGGCGAACCAGGCAAAGGTATTCCATGCCGCTTTGTTGCTGGTGATATCGTTCCAGTTGAGTACACCGGTCCACAGCATCAGCACGATAACCAGCAGGGCGGCCATCGCCGGTTCAATCCATGCGGCAGCGAAGATCCACATCATCAGTGCTGAGACCACAAACACCAGCAGCAGGATTTCGTTGCGTGACAGCTTGCCGAGCTTCGCCAGTTCAGCGGTCGCCCAACGTGGCACTTCGTCATTAACCTTCACTTCCGGCGGATAGAGCCAGTAGGCCAGCAGCGGCATGGTGAGAATCAACAGCACGCCGAGCGGCAGGAAGGCGAGGAACCACATACCCCAGGAGATTTCGAAGCCCACCACGCTTTTTACCAGCGCCAGCGCCAGCAGGTTCGGTGCCAGTGCAGAGAGGAACATTGAACTGGTGATACAGGCGGCGGTGATAGCCACCCACATCAGGTAAGAACCAATCTTACGTGCGCTCGGGTCATTCGGTTTGGAACCGTACAGCGGCGGCAGGTTGGCGATGATCGGGTAGATGGTACCGCCGCTGCGCGCGGTGTTAGAAGGCGTAAACGGTGCCAGTAACAGGTCCGCGAAGGTGATGGCGTAACCGAGCGTCAGGCTGCGACGGCCGAGATACTTCACCAGAATCAGCGCCAGGCGGCGTCCGAACTGGGTTTTATCGTAGCCGGCGGCAAACATAAAGGCACCGAAGATCAGCCAGACGGTGGAGTTGCCGAAGCCACTCACTGCCCATTTGAACGACTGTGCGGCGGTTTTGAACTTGGGATCCGCCAGTTCGGCCGGGCTGAACAGCACCCACTGGCTGAACAGCGCTATCACCACCACGCCAGTCAGGCCGATAACGGCACCGGGCAGCGGCTCAAAGATCAGCCCGACAATCACGCCAACGAAGATAGCAAAGAAGTGCCATGCGTAAGGTTCCAGCCCGGCAGGGGTCGGGACCAACAGCAACAGCACCGCCACAATGATCGGCAGGCACAACATAATCAGGCGATTCTTTTTCCCCGGCGCCGCAGGAGGCACTACGGGGGAGGCACTCTGGGTTGTTTGTGTGTTCATAGTTTTGTCTGCAAGTTAGGAAGAATGCGATTGATTGTCACGAACACACTGTTCTTTTGGTTTCAACATGCGTGCAGCAGATGAGTCGTGACAATTTAAATTTTGTTCTTTGATGAAACTTTGCTTTGCAAATTCGATACGCGAATTATCAATTGAATGCAGCTAAGATGCGATTAATTAAAATATCTCCTTTGATCTAGATCAATAAAAAATATGCACTGTTTTTTAATTTTTATCTTTTGCTTTTTATTTAACTTTCTGTCTGCTGTGGATTAAACGCTACAAACTATCGAAACGCGAAAAATCGAGCAAAATGAGGCGGGTTGGAGGCTTTTATCTTTATGATAGTACTACATTTGTTTTAAATGTAAGGAAAAAGTTGATTTTTGTCAAGTCTTGGTTAAAACTTATCGGAGCGCTAATTCCAGCAATGAGCATCAAATATCATTTCTAAACGTAAAACTTATATAACTAACATTCTGGGTTATGTAACTAAATAAAATGGTATATTTACGCCATGAAATCGGACCACTTAAATAATTATAAAGCCGCGCCGAACCGCCAAAGAATTGAATACACAATTTCTTAATTCTGGAGTTGCTCATTATGAATAAGCTCACCCCAATCCTTAACCCGCTAACGCTGCCAAAAGGTGCGGTGCTGAAAAACCGTCTGGTGATGGCCCCGATGACCACCTGTACCGGCTATTTTGACGGCGGTGTCACCAGCGATTTGGTCGAGTATTACCGCGTACGTGCGGGCAGTATCGGTACGGTGATTGTCGAATGCTGCTTTATTGATAACCGTGGCCCGGCTTTCCCTGGCGCGTTGGGTATCGACAGCGACAACAAAATTGCCGGGCTGGCGAAAATCGCCCATGCGATCAAATCTGAAGGTTCAAAAGCCATTCTGCAGATTTACCACGGTGGCCGCATGGTGGAACCGGCACTGATTGGCGGCAAAACCCCTGTTGCACCGAGCGCTATTGCCGCACCGCGTGACGGTGCCACCAAGCCGCAAGCGCTGACCGCTGAAGAAGTCGATGTGATGATCACCAAGTTTGGTGATGCGGTGAACCGCGCAATTAAAGCCGGTTTCGATGGCGTTGAGATCCACGGCGCGAACACCTATCTGATTCAGCAGTTCTACTCGCCTAACTCCAACCAGCGTGACGACAAATGGGGCGGCAGCCGCGATAACCGCGCGCGCTTCCCAATGGAAGTGCTGGAGATCACCCATAAAATGGCCGATCGCTTTGCGGCGGCTGACTTCATCATCGGTTATCGCTTCTCACCGGAAGAGCTGGAAGTTCCCGGCATCCGTTGGGACGACACGATGTATCTGCTGGAAAAACTGGCGGCGCGCGGTCTGGACTACGTGCACTTCTCCGTCGGACAGCTGCTGCGTCCATCGATTGTCGATACCAAAGATCCCACGCCCCTGATCACCAAATACCTGGCCGAACGCTCTGCCACGCTGGCGAAAGTGCCGGTGATTGGTGTCGGCGGTGTGGTGAATAAAGAAGATGCCGAGAATGCGCTGGAGCACGGCTTTGATCTGGTGGCGGTCGGTAAAGCCTGCATCGCCTATCCGGACTGGGCCGATCGCATCATCAAAAACGAGCACATGGAACTCTACATCGACAGCACCAAGCGTGAGGCGCTGACGATTCCAGAACCGCTGTGGCGCTTCTCGCTGGTGGATGCGATGATCCGTGACGTCAGCGATGGCCATCGTAAATACAAAGCCGGGGTTTACCAGGCGAAAGTGGAAGCCGAAGCGCTGAAGCTGAAAATCAACGTCACCCTCGACACCGACCGTATCACTGATATCTCACTGGTGCCGGATCCCAGCCTGGATGTCGACTTTACCAGTACCTTTGAAAGCCTGCGTGAACGCATTCTGGTGGCGAACAGCCCGCACGTCGATGCCATCACCGGTGCGACCACACAGAGTGAGGCGCTGAAAAAAGCGGTCTCCCGCGCACTGACCACCTCCAGTAAAGAGTATGTGATTGAAGAGGGCGGTAACCCGAACGCACCGGTCAATTATGACGTGGTAGTGGTGGGCACGGGCGGTGCCGGTCTGGCGGCGGCGATTCAGGCGCACGATGACGGCGCACGCGTGGTGATCATCGAGAAGATGCCGACCATTGGCGGTAACACCATCAAAGCCTCGGTGGGCATGAACGCCGCCGAAACCCGCTATCAGAAACTGAAAGGCATCGAAGACAGCAAAGAGCTGTTCTACGAAGAGACGCTGAAGGGCGGTAAATTCAAAAACAACCCGGTGCTGCTGCGCGAGTTTGTTGAGCAGGCGCCTGAAGCGATTGAGTGGCTGGCGGCGAAAAATATCGAGTTGTGCGACATCACCATCACTGGCGGCATGAGCATCGACCGTACGCACCGCCCGGAAGATCGTTCTGCCGTCGGTGGCTTCCTGATCAGCGGTCTGGTGAAAAACGTCAACCAGCGTGAAATCGAAGTGCTGCTGGAGACCTCAGTTTCAGAGATCCTGGTGGAAAACGGTGCCGTTACCGGCGTCAAAGTGGTGGATGAGTACAATGACAGCCGCATTCTTAATGCGAAAAGCGTGATTGTCGCCACCGGCGGTTTCAGTGCTAACCGCGAAATGGTGGTGAAATATCGCCCGGAACTGGATGGCTTCGTCACCACCAACCACAAAGGTGCCACCGGTAGCGGTATCGCCATGCTGCAAAAAATCGGTGCGGATACCGTGGATATGGGTGAGATCCAGATTCACCCAACGGTTGAGCAGACTACGTCTTATCTGATCTCCGAAGCGATGCGTGGCGGCGGGGCGATTCTGGTCAGCCAGGCGGGTAAGCGTTTCTACAATGAGATGGAAACCCGTGACAAAGTCTCTGCTGAGATCATCGCACTGCCAGAGAAAAGCGCATGGATCGTGTTTGATGAGCAGGTGCGTGCTAATAACAAAGCGGCCGATGAATATATCGCCAAAGGCTTTGTGATTAGCGCACCAACCCCGCACGAGCTGGCGGTCAAACTCAACATGGATCAGGAAGCGCTGCAAACCACACTTGGTCGTTACAACGAGTTCGTGGCGAAGCAGGATGATGAAGACTTTGGTCGTAAAACGGCGCTGCGTCACCCGCTGAATAAAGGCCCGTACTTCGCCATCCGTATCGCCCCAGGGGTGCACCACACTATGGGCGGCGTCACCATCAACACCGATACTGCGGTGCTGGATGCGCAAAAACAGGTGATTCCCGGTGCCTGGGCTGCTGGTGAAGTGGTCGGCGGTATCCACGGTGCGAACCGTATCGGCGGTAATGCAGTAGCGGATATCATCATCTTTGGTATCAAGGCCGGTCACAATGCGGCTAAACTGGCGTTAGGAAACTAATTAACGTTAATTACCCAAAATATTGCGTACCAGAGTAAGGCGTTAGAGTGTGAATTACGGTGACTGACAACCGTCGGTCACCGGGTGACATGCATAAGGCACTGGCGTGCAATATGGCGGGTAAACGAGGCTCTATGACCGAAGGCGTCTACTCCTACTCTGCTGTTCTGATGGGTTCGCCCATTCTGCTCAAACTCTTCGACGATAACCCCACCTTAGCCCGTCAGGTCTTCCAACTTATCAAGCAGCAGGAAAACCTGTTCACCGTCAATCGTGCCGAATCCGAAGTGATGTCGATCAACCAGGCAGCGGGACGCCATGCAGTGCGCGTCAGTGAGGCGGTGTTCCGCCTGATCAGCGTCGCACATGCCGTCAGTGTGTCACCCGGCAGCGCATTCAACTTCACCATCGGTCCGGTGGTCAAACGCTGGAAGATTGGTTTTCAGGGCCGTGCCGTGCCACCCGCCAATGAGATTGCCGCACTGTTGCCGCTCACCGATCCACATCAGGTGATCCTCAACGAGGCAGACCGTTCGGTGTTCCTGCAACAGCCGGGTATGGAGATCGATCTCGGTGCCATTGCCAAAGGCTATATCGCGGATGTGGTGCAGTCGTTTTTGCGCCAGCACGGCGTGCCGCAGGCGCTGATCAATCTCGGGGGCAATGTGCAAACCCTCGGTGCGCCACCACATGAGCCACAAGGCTGGAGCATTGGCCTGAAAAAGCCGTTTGGGCGTGAGGATGAACTGCTGGGCGTGCTGCAAGTGCAGGGCAAATCGGTGGTGACATCGGGGATTTACGAGCGCTATTTCGAACTGGACGGCAAGTGCTGGCACCACATCTTTGATCCACACACCGGCTATCCGCTGGACAACGAGTTACTGAGCGTGACGGTGATTTCCGACCGCTCACTGGATGGCGACATCTACACCACACTGCTGTACGGCATGGGCGTGGAGCAGGGGCTGGCTTATCTGGCCGACCAGCCCGATCTGGATGCGGTGTTTGTGACGCGCGATCGGCAAATCATCTGCTCTTCACCGCGCCACTTTCAGTTCCAGCAGCGCGATGTCGACTGGCAGCTGCGTTACTGACAGTATTGCTGCAACAGCGAATGGTATTCCGGCTGTAAACGATAGCGATACACCGGACGGCCGGTGGCGCCGTAATGAATGCTGGTGAACAGAATATTAATCTGCGCCAGCCAGATCAGATATTTACGGCACGACACGCGCGAAATATTCACTTCCGCCGCCAGCTCATCGGTGGAGAACTCATGGCCGGGATGGGCATCAATCCACTGACACAAGGTGCGCAGCGTCTGCGGCGTTAAACCCTTCGGCAGGCGCTTGTTGTCATGCTGCGTGGCCGGGTTACCATGGATCAACAGATCGACATCAGACTGCTGATAGTAGTGCTGATTATCCATCAGCGACTTCTTCTGCCGCCAGCTGGTGAGCGCCTCTTCAAAACGCGGGAACTGGAACGGCTTGATCAGATAATCCACCACGCCGTAGTGCAGCGAAGTTTTGATGTTTTCGGCATCGGCAGCGGATGAAATGATGATCACTTCCACCGAACTCTGGGCTTTGCGCAGTTCCGGCAACAGATCGAGGCCATTCTCTTGCTGCATGTAGATATCCAGCAGCACCAAATCAATCGGGGTGTCGCTGTTGAACAGAATCTCTTTGGCCTGCTTCAGGGTCGAAGCGGTTCCACAGCAGTGGAAGCCCTGAACCTGACCGATAAAAGAACGGTTCAGCTCAGCGACCATGGCGTCATCATCGACCACTAACACATTGATCATGCGGATTGGTTTCCTCCATCCCAGGGAAGTTGTACTAAAAATTGGGTAAATACGCCGGGTTCTGACTCAACGGTCACGCCGCCACCGAGGTTTTCCGTTTGCTGTTTCAGCAGGAACAGGCCCACACCACGGTTCTCTCCTTTGGTGGAGAACCCTTTATCAAAAATTGTCGCCAGATTGGCCGGCTCAATGCCGGGACCATCGTCACTCACTTCGCACGCCAGCCAGCCGTTCTGATAGTGCAGCATCACGTGGATCTCGCCTTCGGTCTGCTCGCTGAGCGCATCGATGGCGTTCTCCACCAGATTACCGACCACGGTGATCAGGGCCGCCATCTGGTCTTCGTTACCGCTGTCGGGCACATAGCTGGCATCGCTGATGGTCAGGCGATGACCGCAATCCGAAGCGCGATTGATCTTGCTCAGCAGGAAACCGGCAATCACCGGTGACTTGATGCGATCGAGCAAATAGCCAATCTCAGTCTGGTAATTATTGGCGGTTTTCAAAATATACGCTTCCACCTGCGCATAGTTTTTCATGTGCAGCAGGCCGAGGATCACGTGCAGCTTGTTCATGAACTCGTGCGAGCGCTCCCGCAACGCATCGACGTAGTTTACCATGCCCGTCAGACGCTGCATCAGTCGGCTGATTTCGGTCTTGTCCCTGAAAGTACAGACCGCGCCAATAATGCGTCCCTGGCTGCGTACCGGCACCGTATTGCACAACAGCAAGCGACCATTCACATTCAGCTCTTCATCACGACGCGCACGGCCGCTGTGCAGCACATCTCGCAGGTGTTGGTTGATCACCGAGGCATCATCAATGCCCTCGTTATCAATCATACCGCTGGACGACGGCTCATTAAGCAGGGTGCGCGCGGCCTGATTCACCAGCGTCACCTGCGCCTGATCGTCCATCGCCACCACGCCCTCTTTGACCGAGTTGAGAATTGCCTGACGCTGCTCAAACAGAGTGGAAATCTCGTAGGGTTCGAGGCCGAATAAGATGCGTTTCAGCACGCGCACCAGCACCAGGGTGCCAATCGCGCCTGCCAGCGTACCAATCAGAATGGTCCAGATAATGCTCCAGCGGCTTTCGTTGATCTGATCGGTCACGGCATCAAGGGAAATACCGATCGCCACTACGCCGATCTGCCGATCCTCCGCGTTATACACCGGGGTAAACACGCGCAGCGCTTTTGCCAGAGAACCTTTGTTCACCGAGACGTTTTCATGGCCGCGCAGGGCGGGCCCAATGTCTTCGCCGATAAAGTGCTTGCCGACCAGTTCCGGATTGCGATGAGAATAGCGGATACCGTCCATATTGGTGACGGTAATAAACAGCAGATTGTTGCTCTCTTCCACGGCTTTCGCGATGGGTTGAATATTGGCATTGGCCACCGGTTGCGTCAGCGCCTGCTGAATCTCCGGCGATCTTGCCAGCGTGCGGGCCACCGCCATGGCTTTATCTTCTAACTGGGCACGGGTTGAAGCACCAATCTGGAAGAAATAGAACATGTGCACACTCAGCAGCACCAGCACGATCACCGCGCTGAGCATCAGCGTCACCAGCGTGTTGAGTTTCATGGGCCGCTTGCGCGCGGGGATTGCGGGTTGAGGCGTGGTCATCATCGCTCCCTGAAGAGAAGAGGGCGCTATTATGACGCTTTAATGCAAAAAGGTCGTCATAAATGACGACCTTTGATGGTGATAAGCAGACTGGATGCGGCGTGCAGAGGCCGCATCTTAGGGGGCTGGATTAGCCCTGCTTCACGCGGTTGGCAAAGCTCTTACGCAGCTTCTGCAGTTTCGGTGGAATCACCGCCATGCAGTAGCCGTTACGCTGGCCGGCGCCATCCCAGTAATCCTGATGATAATCTTCTGCCGGATACCACTCTTTCAGCGGCTCGATGGTGGTCACCACCGGCACGTTGAGATCGGCTTGCGCACGCGCAATGGCGGCAATCGCTTCGGCTTCCTGGTCTGGATTCGCCGGGAAGATCGCTGAACGATACTGGGTACCGACGTCGTTGCCCTGACGGTTCAGCTGCGTTGGATCGTGCGTTGCAAAGCTGATATCCAGCAGGTCGCCATATTTCACCTGCTCGGGATCGAAACCGACGCGGATCGCTTCGGCGTGGCCGGTGGCACCGCTGCACACCTGCTCATAGGTTGGGTTCGGGCGCTCCCCGCCGGTATACCCACTTTCGACTGACTCCACGCCAATCACATCTTTGAACACTGCTTCGGTACACCAGAAACAGCCACCGGCGATCACCGCATATTCGGTTGCCATTGTTATTACTCCTGTCAGGTCGAAAGCGTTACTGTGAGGGCGCTCGAAGGCGAATTCAAGCCGCTTAAATTAACATTTCTGGCTTAAAATCATGGTGCTTGTCGAGCACGCTATTGCTCATTACGGTAAAACGTCCTTCGCCAGTGTAGTGCAGCGTCGGCGGAAATTCCGGTTTATCGGCGACATGCGCTTTGACGATTTCGAAAATAAAGAAGCCGTAGTTATTCACCATCGAATCGTCATACAGCTGACACTCAAAGCTGGCGAAGCACTCATCGATCAGCGGCGCATTCACCACTTTTGCCGGTTCTGGCGTGAGGTGAAAGGCATCGAACTTATCGAGGCGATCGCCATGGCAGTTACCAATCGCCACCACGCTATCCACCAAATCCGCCGAGGGGATGTTAATCACGCACTGTCCGCTTTGCCGAATCAGCTCATGACTGTAGTTGCCGTTGGCGATCATGCAGCCGACCAATGACGGCGAGAACTCCAGAATGGTGTGCCAGCCGAGCGTCATGATGTCGTGGTGATCTTCAAATTGCGAACTCAGCAACACCACCGGACCAGGTTCCAGATACTTCCGCGCCTTGCTGACCGGAAAGTCGATTTTATGCAGGCGTTGACTCATCATGCGTCTCCTTATTTTTTGCAGAGATAGCGTAAGTGTAGATGCCAGGCTTTACTGGACCGGCATTTAACGGCATGGTAGAGCGTCATTTTATCTGGAGCTGGCTAATGGAATCTGCGTCTGTGTCCACATCTCGTCCTGTTTTGCATCTGCTGTGCGGTAAAATCGCTGCCGGAAAATCCACGCTGGCACATCAACTGGCCCAACAAACTGGCGCGGTGATTATCAGCGAAGACGCCTGGCTGGCACATTTGTTCGCCGAAGAGATGCAGGATGTTGCGGACTACGTGCGTTGTGCGGGCAAGCTACGCAATGCGATGACGCCACACCTAATCGCACTGTTACAGCGAGGTGTGTCAGTGGTGCTGGATTTCCCGGCGAACACCGTCGGCCAACGTCAGTGGATGAAGGCGGTGATCCAGAGTGCACAGGCGGAACATCAGCTGCACTTTATCGATGTGCCCGATGCGGTGTGCAAAAGCCGTTTGCATGCGCGTAATGCAGAAGGTGAACATGACTTCACGGCGACCGATGCGCAGTTCGAGGTGATTAGCAGTTACTTCGTCGCACCGCACGCGAATGAAGGGTTTAATGTGGTGATGCACGGTTAAGACTGACGATGACTGGATTGATATTTGTTCCAGTCATCTAATATTGGCCCCTCAAAGTTCCCGGCTATTTATTGAGATGATTGATGATTCTTTTAAGGGTGTTGTAGGGGCCTTCAAGCGTGATGTCATTGCCATCGTTGCGTATATAAATGCGCTGGGATTTGAATCTTCGGTATTTCGCTATCTGCAGCTCATAATAACCTTGCTCAGTTTGCTGGTAATGGTATTTCTCCAGAACGGAATCCAGGTCGCTTTGGCGAATGGGGGTCTTAAATGTAAGCCACGCAATATTAGTAAGCCAAAAGCTTGCTGCAAGCCCGCATAGCATACCGGTAAAGCCGCCGGTGATATTATCATGAGTTAATTGGGGTAATAGCCATTTGATCACGGCTGAAAAGAATAGGCCGATGAGAATGAAAAATGCAATTCTGAATCGGTCCTTTTGCCATTGTTTTATCAGACCAAGGCGATGAAGCGAATAGTGAAATTTCAATTTTTGACTCCTTTCAAAATGTTAGTCCGTTATTGATTGTAGCGTTATTTATTCCTGACTGGCGAATCGTTATCCCGCGTTTTCCAATATCTGTTTTGCCTGCGTATATTCCCAGGACGTTATTTCAATCTTGTTGCCACTGAGATCGCTGAAGTATAGGGACATGGAGACATCGTGATCACTGACGGTATAGGCGATTTTTTTGCACTTGAGGATAGGTATCAGTTCGAGAAACGTTGACGCGTTTACGGCGAAAGCCATGGTGTGGCCTGGGTGATGTGATTTTCTCAGGAAGAGGGAAAGCGATGCGCCATTATTCCTGATGACCAGCGGCCCTCCTTGTTCAAACCAGAAGTACAGCGAGCTATCGCGGGTGAAGCCAAGGATTTCCTGATACCAGCGTTCTGCTTTCTCGATATCGTCAACGTAGACGTGGATGTGGTCGATTTTGGTTATGTTCATGGTAGGTGCTCCATATTTGTGCTTAAGAGATGTTTGCTGAAGTAGTTTCGAGATACAACTGCCTGAGCACAGCACAACACGGGATTTACCATAATGTTTTGGGGTGTATTTTGTTGGTAAGCTGGCGGCTGGCGGCTGGCGGCTGGCGGGTAAGGTCCGCTGTGAGCGAAAAGGAGACGTAAAAGCCCCCTACCTAAGTTATGGATACGTCACCGGGATGGGTACTGGCTTTTAAGTTTTCAGGGCTTTTAGCAAGCCCCTAGATTGTGAATTAAAACTAACTGTTGAAATGTTAAATGCAAGTCAGATCATTCATCATCAGTTATTGGAATCAAAGTGAGTTGCATATAGCGCACTGCTTCTCGTTGTAAATCATCCCAAGAATTAGTTGAATGATGTTGTATATCAGCAAGAGCATTCTGACAGCCCTGTGTATTACAGTTATCCTTTTTACTCTCATTGAAAACTTTTTTTTCGTCATGAAAATAAACCACTTCATCTGCTGACATACTTTTTTCATTGTCAGTGGATAGATAATAAATTGAACCAGAGTATTTAACTAATTTTTCATTATAGAGATACCAGCTTTCAGTTCGTATCGGTAGTCGCTTTCCTTCGGGATACGCCGCATCAAAACGGATACGCATCCTAAATAACTTAAAAGGTCCAAATGCCTGTAAGGCAGCATAAACCCCTTCATCATTTCGTTGATACCATCGAGCCATCTCTTTATTGACAGGATGGAGCGCCCCCGATTTTTGGGTAATACCTTTAGTTGTAGAGTAGTCTATATTAGCTTGAGCAGCCGCTATTCTCGCAGGTGGTAAATGTCCAGTAAGAACCGTCGATTTCTCATTGGTATTTATATTAACTAGTGGGCAACGCTGATGCATAATATTGGTTAGACGCATATTTGTTAAATTTGTACCAACAAGTGTTACAACCGGAATGGTGGTATCAGGATAGCCATAGGGGGTAGTGACAAAGAGACACCCTTGATGTTCGTTAACAGGACTTTGTGTTCTTCTTTTATCCTGGCTGACAAGATACCTAAATGATGATGAGCCTCTGAATTCACGGGAAAACTTCAGGTCTTTTTCAGGCAAATTCTTTATTGTCGCAAGATATCCGGGTTGTTGGTATAGTGATGGATATAGTTGTACGTATAATTCAGCAAGCACATAGTCACCATCCAGCGATACCGGCATATCAACCCCTAAAATAGATCGGTTATCGGCTTCTGGTAAAAGTGTATAACTGCGAGTTTCATCTTTTGATGTATATTTGTATCCCGGATCAAGGAACGTAGTGACCCCGCTCATTGTTGAAAACCAATGAAACTTGCGAGTAGTATGTCTGTATGTTGCCGTAACAGTAGCCCCCTTTGTCAGACTTTCCAGTACAGACCTGTTTTCTTCATCAGAAAGCACAGGTGAATAAAGATCACTAACCCCAAAAATGAAATGTATCGTTTTATTTTCAACTGCAAGGCAACTTGATGCTGGCAATATAAAAAAAATCAATATTGCTGATATTATCTTCTTCATTCTATTATCCCTTTACGCGCTTCATGTCCTACTAAAACCTTATCACAAACAGATGAAACTGCAACACTCGAGGATAACTCCCGATTAATACGCTAGCAAAAAGCAGAGTCAGTTCACACAATGAAATATGCATCTATCGATGCAAATTATTTAGCCTTTCATTTAAAATGTCACGCTATTTTCCATTTCCGCCTCGGCACAGAGTGTGCTGTGCGCAGGCCAGCATCCGCGTTGAGCGGACGTTAATTCGGCTTGATTACAAGGGGCCTCAAGAGAGGTTGATTATCCATAGCATGGGGTGATAAGAACGGGATAACTGAACAAAGTTATCTTTCGATGCGGCTGCAAGCGCGGGGTGATTCAAATGGTTTAACAAGAGGACGTGGCAAAAATTATCTGTCTCAGAAATTCCAGAGCGTGTTACAGTTAGAATTAAAAACCATAAGCAGATCTATGCTTAATATAGCCTAAATAAGCATGTGAACTTTCCCTATATTTGCATTTCTCTATACCGATGAATAAAGAAATAACTATGATTAGTATAACGATTACATCGAAGATAAAAAATCACCTATACCATCCAGTCTACACTAGATAACATTTTCGCATCCTTTCATTGTGATTAGCGCCTACTCTTGTGATTGAGACATCCTAATTGAGGAAAAAGTGCTGCGTAGCAGTTATATCACCTGATTACCTAGCCCTGTGCAGGGAGCTTTGCGAAAAATAACGACAAAAACGTGTGATCATGGCACAGAGCAGGCTTGTTCGTTCGAATGGTCCGCTGCGAGCGAGGAGATGAGCATTCGCATCCATACTAATATTAGCTCTAAGCAGTAGGAATTGAACTTAGCGATTCATTGTGATCCTGTTCTTCACAAAATAATTATTTTAGGTCTTTCTGCTGATAATGCAGGTTTCAGATATTCACGCCTCACCCGAAAATGATCATCTACTTCCGTTTGACCAAGTATTAAATTGGCTTATGCATCTGAAACCGGATGTACTGGTGCTTACAGGTGATCTAACCGATGGGCATTGGCAGGAAGCTTATAAACAGATAGCTGACTGCCTAAATCAGCAAAGTTACCCTTCATTGATACTGCCGTGTAATTCAGACGACCGAGGTTTGCGGGCATACCAGCCTACATTTGTGGCTCCGTCTGCGCGGCTAATCCTATCTGGTTTGGAACAGTAAATGTCCCCTATGCGAATGCCCCGCCAGCATTGATGATAGACAGCTATGTCGATAACTCTATTACTAGTGACTACGTTGGGGTTTAACTAGCATTCAGTAAACGTATAGATCTCATAGAGATCGACCTGATCGCCAGTGATTAACGCATAATGTTGCGAGGGAACAATATCCGCTGTTGGCACACAGCGGACCATCTGACTGAGCTGAATGTCTGCTGAGAGCGAGGAACGGACGTCAGGCGTAGCTATCACAACTGATGTTCAATAACTAGATTCGTACTGAGTAAATCAAAGCGGAGAATGTCTCTATCGCTCTGTCCGAGCAATTTTTTTGCCTGCAAATATATCTGATCATTGATGCTGGCTGATCTAGTATTGTTTGATGCATACTCACAACATAAATATCAGGCTTTCGCTTTACATTTCAACAAATGGCAATATTCATAAATAAATGGAGGTGTTCATGGGCTGGGAACTTCATATCGTAAGAACAGAAAATTGGTTTGATAGTTCAAATGATCCAATTACGAGTGAAGAATGGCTTCAGCTCGTTTATAATGATGAAGAATTATCAATTGATAATAAGAATGGTGATTTCTTTGCTACATGGAATGTCCATCAACCACATAATGAACCTTGGCTCGAATGGTATGATGGACGAATTTACACCAAGCAACCCTGTGAGGCCCTGTATTGTAAGATGTTGCAGATCGCGGTCAAGTTAGATGCCGTCGTTGTCGATGATGATGATCGCAAATATTTATTACCGAGTGATTTGATGAATCCATCTTGGGCTAATTCATCGGCTGACACTGAAAAGAAAAGTTCTTTATGGCGTAAGGTGATTTCAAGGTTATTTCCATAATAATTAAAGCTTAGCGGCGTAAATAAATACGTAAAGGTTCGATTGCTTGATCTTTTTTTCTATTGGAATTTTCTGGTGCTTGTAGATTTAGAAACTGTATTTTTCAGTTGGCCTGCGAACCATAATTAACATATCTCAATGTCAGCTCCTGGCACGTAGCGGAAATGCCTGTAGGACTGTGGGGTCCGAAGTGAGCGCTCGGCGGAAGCTGGTAACGGTTCTAACCACTGATGATGGCATTACTAAAATCGCGGTGCATTAATCCGCGGGGAGCAAGTCATGATAGCTGGAGAGACTTTTTTTATATCGACCTCGTGATTCACTATTCGAGATATAATTCATGAAAATACATCTTTGGTTCTATTCTCCTATTCGTGCATGTGGAGCGCTGTGTGTCATTTCACTGTGCTGCCAATGTAGAGCGCACGATCTTTTGGGCTTGATGCTATATGCCCCGTCAAATTCGGCATCTGACTGAATTATATAGGCCGTGATATCGAATCGCTTCAGACCGTGCTGCGCGCGTAAATTTATCAAGTCACTCCAAGTTATAACGCCATGCTCTTTCAGTTCGTTATCCAGCAACGCCACAATGGAAACGGGGATTTGGTAATCCTCGACCTGACGAAGCGTATGCCGAAGACTCATCACTAACCAACCCCATCCACGGGCGTGCGCCCATGTTCGTCCTGCATTTGATTTGACCCGGTTGATGCTTAGCGCCATTCTGTCTGTCGGTTTTATCTCTATAAGCAAGCCACGGCCGTCTACCGTAGCGATGAACAGATCTGGGTAATAATATCGATTTCTCCCCCCGAAGGTATAGGGGATGACGGCTGGCTGTTCCTGATAATAGTCTATCTGTTCACTACGTTCCAGCAGTGTCAATATTTCAAGCTCAAGCCCGGATTCGTATTGCACCATACGGTCGAGTTTCTCAGAGTAGAAATTACCGGCAATATCCGAATCGTTGACCAGACGCTGGTTTGTAAGCTGCTCAGTGGGTGGGGGCGGTGTGATGGCCTCTGGCCATTCACTGTCATTCAACCAACCGGTGATGACAGATTCGGTTCTTTCCATTACTGCTCGATTGCGGTTCTGCTTACGCAATTGCGCCTTGTGTGACCGCTCTATAGCGGGCAACAATGCGGTCACTTCAGTTACTTTCTGAACGGTGAAACCGGCAGTGCGAAGAATGAACTTCGCTGCCAGTCTAAGCGGAATGACGAAATCAAAACGAACTGTATTGAACAACCACAATGCCAATTCATCGGTGGAGGTAGAAGCTGGCTCCAGCAGTTTTTTCAGTGCTGAGCCATATGTGCCCTCATAGCGTGCGCGTGCTGCTAAACGTTTAAATCCTCGTTCCTGAATTTGACGCACTCTCTCCCTGGATACGCCCCATTCCTCTCCAATTTCAGCCAATGTGTGGGGCTGATCGTCTACACCGAGGCGCATTTCAAGCGCGTTCCGATCACGCTCTTTGGGCAAATTTGCCACTGCAGCACTGACGAGCATCAGTACATCGGCGTCAGTGGCGTTATCTGCCGGGAACTCTGTGTATACGTTAAGCTCATGGCTTTTATCCGGCGCTTGTAGGTTGCCAGCGCCACTTGTTGATTGCTGACCATCAGGTGTTGGTTGTAATGTTAAGTTTCGGGCAGAAACGACACCCTTGCGGATAACAGGTGCCGGACAAATTGCTTGAACCAGCGAATGGAGATCGACATCTCCCTTCTCGCGCATATAGATGGCTAGCACTTCCACCGCATGAATATGGCTTGCCGGTTTGTCTGCCGATGGGATCAAACGCATTGCTGCTGCAGTTATGCTGCCGGAGGTGCGCTGGTGGAGCTTTGCAAGTTGAGTCGTAGTGTGTCCGCATTTGATCCCATTGACCAGTTCAAGAAACTCTCGGTACTCCCAGGGTGCGCCATGCCGGGCCGGCAAGCGTTTGGACTCTTCAGACTCAGATGCAGCTTTAAGCTCGGTCATTATCGTTTACTACCTGCTCCATGCGGGAAAAATATTCCACTTTGATGCTTGGTATTTGCCATTGCAACTTTTGTGTTTGGCATAACTGGCACGAATAATATCACTTCAGATTGCAGTTAATTACGTTAGGTATGTATGAAAGGGGTCAAGGTATCATTCAATCTGTACGTTTTGATATAGAAGCCAGACCTTGACTACCTCTAACCTAGCATCAAAGTTGTAGGCTTGTCAGTATTATCGGGAAAACCCACACTGGCAAAAGGACTGCCATGGCCATGCTGCTTTTTAATCAACTGGCCTACATATTTAACACGAATTGCCTGTTCAGCGATGCGTCCGACAAACTCTGATCGCTTACTTTCTGGATCGCTGTTTACTGTGCGGATGAAAGTGCGTGTGCTACTTCCGTTGTTGGCACGGAGCGGACATCTACAACAGCCAAGATCCACTGTGAGCGAACAGCAGACTTTATTGAATCTACTCGATAGATTTCATAACTCCTTATAGACACATCAGTAATGTACCAGCCCGCCATCTACAGCATACTGACTGCCAGTAACATAGGATGCGTCATCGGACAGGAGGAAGAGTGCAACCGCAGCGGCTTCTTCTGCTGTGCCTGCGCGACCTAAAGGAACCTGGCTTACCACGAAATCTTCAAACTGCTGACGCGACTCCTCTGGCATAAAGTGCCTGAAATTAGTTTCAATTGGACCTGGCACTAAAGTGTTGGCGCGAATGCCACGTTCCGCCAGCGCAGATGCCCAGCTTTTGACCATGGCGATAACGGCACCTTTCGTCGCTGCATACAGGCTTGTCATAGCCGCACCTTCGTAAGTTGAAGAGGACGAAGTAACCAGAACGGATGCACCTGAATTAAGTGATTTTGATAGGGCGGCAAGCTGTAGCATCGGGCCGCGCACATTTGCGTTCATCATACGATTAAAAGAATCCGCCGTTACAGATTCCGGAGAACTGACCTCCGCGAAGCCAGCATTGAGCCATAATCCATCAAGTGAACCCCAATCGCTAATAGCTTCCTTTAGCGTATTGATGTCAACTTCGCTTGCAGAGTCACTTTTCAAAATAAGCGATGTTTTAGGCAGCAGAGTACGGGCGCGTTCCAGTCTTTCTTCACTGAGCCCTGTAATAGCTACATCACCACCCTCAGCGATAATGCGCAGCGCGCCTGCCAGTCCCATGCCACTTGTACCACCAGTGATCAGTATACGTTTACCCTGAAACCTGCCCATGCTTAGTCCTTTTTTTGGCGGAGGAATGAGCATTTACCTTACGTAAACAGAACACTGTTCGTCATCCATTTCATTACGCAACTAAGGCATTGCTGATTGAACTACAGCTTCTGGTACGGAATGGACCAACTGGCGAGATGTCAGGTCGGCTTTCAGCGTGAAGCAGATCTTGTCTTTCCGGCGCGAACAGCGTCGAAATTTGCAGGCGCCTAATATGACCTCACTAAATAAGGTGACAGAAAATCCTCCACTTCGTGTTTGTCGATACCTGGCGCGTATAGCTGATACCTGCATTCTTTAAAATATTGAGTGCTTACCGTCTGTTTCCTTGATGTGGGGCTTCTGTCGCAACAATATCAATGGCCGAGGATGTGCTTAGCCTTCATAAACACTGTTACCAGTTGAAGTATGCCCAGCGTTCCGCTTCACCGGGAGTCATCCCGACCACGATTTTTAGGGCGTTGAGTAACAGATCGATTTGCACGGGATCAGAGGCCTTCTGCACTTCAGTGATCAATTGCAAAATCACGGCACCGTTGGTGACTCTCACGCCACGTTGGGTGATTTCACGCGCGGCCGCTTCAATCACAACGGTTTCAGCAGTGGCTTTGTCGCGAAGCGCATCTAAGTGAAGGAAAGACTTCGCGCTATTAGTTGACTGTTGTGCGCTCTGATACATGATTTTATCCCTTATGTCCGCTACTCAAACGTCATTGTGGTCAGGCTGTAACGTATAACAATCGCAATCTATTAGTAGAGTGCGGGTTCTGTACAGGGTGTAATTTCGACTCATGTCGAAACCACATATGAAATAAATTTAGCGCATTTTGTCAAAATTGGGAGGGCGGTTATCACCAAAAACCGTTCTGGCATCGTCGATAAATCTTACCAGAACAATTTATGCTCAAAGGCATCTTCGATGTTTGCGGTTTGTTATGCGGGGATGTTTTACGTGGAGTGTATTATCAGCTTATGCCTGATAACTCAGTTGCTTCGCCAGTGGTGTAGCGAAAGACTGATTCTGGCAACTCATTTTGAGAGTGTCGTCCCTGACAGTGTCTCCGGCCGGTATACGCTTACGCGTAACCGATGAGGTCATCCGCTTCGTCGTCTTCCGGCCGGAACCGGATTACGTCCTTTGGCTTCAGTTCATTAATCGTTAATTCAGTTCATTATTCAGGCTAACTAAGGTTTGCAAATAAGGTATTTGCTCCTCGGCGACTGAAGATGACTCAAAGCTCATTAACCAGTTTCTGGCTTAGCGATTTGAGTCAAGCGGTCAATATTATTCTCTGATTTAGACATCAAACCAAGCTGTGAAAAAAGGTTTGCAACACTGATGTCCTTTCGACATAAAGCAAGGCTTAATGCGGCTTCACCAATGATAATATGGCTTTTTTCATGATCTTGAAATAACAATGAAAATCCTCCATCAGATCGAATTAATGACAACCTCAATTTAAACTTAGAAGCTATTTTCAATATTGCATTACGACTCGTCTTAATAATGTCATGGTGTGGATTTTTATGATCAATAAAAGCGGAGCCTTTAAATATTCAATCTGGCGTTTCCATCATGCGGAATGGGGGGGCATTTTTAATACAGCGTGAGGCACTGGCTTTAATGATTTTATAAAAAACGGATTATTTATGTGGGAAAAGTGCCTGTTCATCAAAAGGTTAACACACCCTTTCACAGGCTATTCGAATAATTTTTGTTCGCTTCCGGTTGAGAATCATTTAGCTATCCAATGACATCGGCTTTTCTCCGCCCGGCGGCAAACCAAACAACCCCCGCACCCAATTTAGAAACGCGCCATAAGGCCTTCCCAAACATAGCATCATCAACGCAGCACCGAGCGTCCCACGCACCAGTCCACTGCCTGATGCACCGCTAAAAGCAATGATTGCTGCATAGATCGGCACCTGAAAACTCACCAGCGCGATACTGTCCCACAGCAGTTTCGAAACCCGGCCCGATCCCGCACGCTGCATTACCCAATCGCGCCACAAGCCATAAGGGCGGGCAACCGGCACCATCAAAACGGCACCAATCAAACGGGCATGCAGGACCTGATCCCACGCCATGCCGGCGATCCATCGTTCATTAATCATGCCCGTCGTGGTGAAAAATAAAATCAGTGCAGTGGTATCCGCAATAAAGGCCGTTCGGCGCATGCGCTGGTCTTGAGGTTGAGGCAAAGTGCATTTCCTATATGAAGTCGTGAGAAAAACAGTCGTTCAACTTTGTAGCGAACCCTCCTTTCACCCTAGCCCAAAACCACCGCAGCACATCCATCTCACCGTTAAAACCCGCCAAAACTAAATCTCCTTTCCTGCCAACTGCTTTGCATCATCCCGAAGGATCCCGCTTGATCAAACAACCCGATCAGTAATACTGTATTTATATACAGTATATTTTCGAAGGCCATCATTATGGTGTTTTATCAACCGGCGGAACTCCGCGCCATCCTCAGTTTGCCCTTGTTTATCAGTCGTGTGCCGTGCGGTTTCCCGTCACCGGCGCAGGATTACGTTGAGCAGCGTATTGACCTCAATGATCTCTGCGTCACGCATCCCAGCGCCACTTACTTCATCAAAGTCAGCGGTGATTCGATGATTGAGGGCGGAATCAGTGATGGCGATATGCTGATCGTCGATAGTGCTGTAGAACCTGAGCAGGGTGATGTGGTGGTGGCTGCTATCGCGGGGGAATTCACGGTGAAGCAGCTGATGCTGAAGCCTTGCTTGCACCTCAAACCGATGAATGCGGCACACGCCATCATTCCCATTCCCGACCCGGATCAGTTTGAGATTTTCGGTGTTGTTAAACATGTCATCAAAACGCTGAGACGGTAATGTTTGCGCTGGTGGATGTGAACTCATTCTATGCCTCGTGTGAGACGGTATTCAGGCCGGATCTCAAAGGCAAGCCGGTGATTGTGTTAAGCAACAACGATGGCTGCGTCATCGCACGTTCGGCCGAGGCCAAGAAGCTGGATATCGGCATGGGCGGCCCCTATTTCAAAATCAAAGATGTGTTGCGTCGCCATAACGTGCATGTGTTCAGCTCTAACTATGCGCTCTACGCCGATATGAGTCTGCGCGTGATGACGATACTGGAAGAGATGGCACCCGCCGTTGAGATCTACTCCATCGATGAAGCGTTTATGAACCTGACGGGCGTGCGGAATTGCCGCGTGCTGGAAGAGTTCGGACGGGAAATCCAGCAGCGGGTGAAACGCGAAACGCATCTGGCGGTGGGGGTGGGGATCGCGCCCACCAAAACCCTCGCCAAGCTGGCTAACCATGCCGCTAAGAAATGGAGTAAAACCGGCGGCGTGCTGGATCTCTCCAACCTTGAGCGGCAAAAGAAGTTAATGGCGTTAGTCGATGTGGCGGATGTGTGGGGCGTAGGGCGTCGTATCAGCAAGAAGCTGAATGCCATGGGCATCACCACCGCGCTGGATTTATCGGAGCAGAGCACCTGGGTGATCCGTAAGCACTTCAATGTGGTACTGGAGCGCACCGTGCGCGAGCTGCGCGGTGAGCCCTGTCTCGAACTGGAAGAGTTTGCGCCCGTGAAGCAGCAGATTGTCTGCTCACGCTCGTTTGCGGGACGTATCACGGAGTACGCCGATATGCGTGAAGCGGTGTGCAACTATGCCGTGCGCGCCGCCGAAAAGTTGCGTGGCGAACGGCAGTATTGTCGACAGATCGGCGTGTTTATTCGCACCAGCCCGCATGCGGAGGGTGAAATCTTTTACGGTAATCAGGCGATCATTAAAGTACTAACGCCCACCAATGACAGCCGCGATATTATCCGCGTGGCCACCGAGGCGCTGGATCGCATCTGGCGGGAAGGGTGCCGCTATATGAAAGCGGGGGTAATGTTAGGTGACTTCTTCAGTCAGGGTGTGGCGCAGCTCAATTTGTTTGATGACATCCAGCCGCAGGCGAATAGCGAAACGCTGATGCGGGTGATCGATGGCATTAATCAAAGCGGGAAAGGGAAGCTATGGTTCGCCGGACAAGGAATCCAGAAATCCTGGGCGATGAAGCGTGAGATGTTATCTCCGGCGTATACCACCCGATACGCAGATCTCCCGGTGGCGAAGTAAATAGCGGATTAGCGCATAACATGAGCCGCCACTTTTTACCGGGCGTTAGGAAATGGCTGAATATGCCCGTATACCGCCACGATAAGCCGACAAAATGCCAATCCATGCCATACTTGGCAAGGCCGATTTTTCACGATGTCGCGGGGGAAAAGAGATGCGTTCAGTGGTGATTAGCGCAGTTGTCGCAGTAGCGGGTGGGGCATGCGGTGCCTTACTCAGCCAAAATGAAACCCTCTTTGCCGCGAAAGTGAGTGCCCCACCTTCCGATCCCGCCATCAACTGGACCACGCCCGCTATTGCCGGTTACGGCAAAGTGCACTATGACGCCAGCAGCGCATTCCAGCCCAGCAGTGCGCTGAGTAACAAAGTGGTCTTCAAAGTCAGTCGTGGCGCGGAAGAACGCAGTCAGGTGAATCCGGCGCTGGAGCATGTGGCACAAGTGGTGAATACCTATGTGGCGGCCGGCGTGCCGGCAAAGCAGTTAAAATTTGTGGTAGCGGTGAATGGCGAAGCGACGCCCGCGATGCTGGAAAACACCCGTTTTCGACAGCTGTTTGGTGTGGATAATCCCAACCTTGCGCTGATATCGGCGCTGGAACAGCAGGGCGTCAAAGTCACGGTGTGCGATCAGGCGCTGGCCTGGCATCACTACGAACCCCAATGGATTGCAGATTCAGTGATCCATACACCTTCTGCACTTACCACGATGACCACGCTGCAAAATCAGGGGTACGCTTTACTGAGTATGTGATGCGTTTGTGGCTTTGCTGTCCCTGGCATGAACCTCAACGCCCTTATTGTGGCTTCTGTCAAAGGCTCTCTTCGATCAAAAACAACTCGAAACCGGGCTGGAAGTGTGCCAACACACCTCAACATTATCTGAAGCAGGACGACATTTATTTTCGGTCTCGCGGCAGCATAAAAAGCAGCCGAATGATGCCGATCGCTTACGTAAATACCTCATGCGCTTCGGGCTGAATTGGGAAGATATCCAGAAAAAATGAATACCGTTCTTTGCGCCGCTGAAAGGAAATTTCCTGTGAGGTAGCTTCATACAGCTGAAATGTTTAAATCGTGCTGCGCTTCAAATTGTCACCAAACCTGAGGTGTTTTTTTCCTGGTATTGATGTTAGGTTTAATTAAAAAATTAATTAAATCAATGGAGATACCATCCAGGAATAGACTGTTTTTTCTTCAAGACGCTGTAAATTGCGCGGCGATTTTGCTTTAATTAACTGACGTAGCAAGATGAGAGGACAGCATGACAAAAGCCTATATAACAAAATATGCATTAACCCGGGGCATCTACATCGCAGAAGGTGAACTCAAAAGTGATGGCGAGGTATTTGTACAGCGCCGCGATCGTGAGTACAACTTTGAGCAGTTTTTTAAGAAAAAAGAGTTTCAGTTAACCGAAGAAGAAGCGCTGGCGCGTGCGGATAAAATGCGTGCGGTGCAACTTAAAAAGTTGGCGAAGGAATATCAAAAACTCAGTGAGCTTGAATTTACGATTAAACCGTGATCAAGATCGAATATGAAAATGCTAATATATTGATTATTATTGGTTCTATTATTAAATTGGCTATCTGAAAGAAATTCGTTAAGGTTTCGATAAAATAATGAAATCCCATTTCAATATCTGTCCCAAAGTGATGTGAAACGCCGCCTGCGGGCGGCTTTTTTAATGGTCTCAGCGCGTGAAAATTGCGCACTATTGTTGAAATAAAGCCCGAAAACGTAACAATAGCGAAGCGGCGAAAGGTATTGCCGATTATGTTAATTCACAGACTTAGGTTACTGTAATATTACGGACCAATAATAAGCAGAGGTTCGCGTGCGCGAAAACGAGATCGATATCAATTATTACGCCACCGAAATCCGGAAATTAGCAGCAGCACATCAGGCCGGAGAAACGCTGAGTGATGTAAAGGCCAGGGTGGATAGCCTTATTCAGCGAATGAAGGAGAGTCTTGGTAGTGATAAAGCCTGGCAGGCGAAGAATTGGGAGGCACTGTTGGATCAGTTGAATATCTATTTGACTAACAAGGTTGATCCGAAGTGGATGACGGTGATCTCTCATGCCAAATTCCGCATTAAAAGCCGCAGACAGACCGCCATCTATTCACGAAAACACTTCAAACAATAAGGCTTTTGCCGCCCGGTCGGGCGGCAAATAAGTTATCCAAGCCAATGGTGGATAGTGAGATTAATCGCGCCGCCGCCGACAATCAGCCAGATAAACAACATCAAACCTAATAACAGCGGACGCAGACCGGCTCGCTTCAGCTGACTGATATGGGTGGTAAGACCCAGTGCGGCCATCGCCATGGCGAGCAGCACGTTATCCAGCTGATTAATGACCGCAATCGCCGAGGCGGGAATCAGATGCGCTGAGTTAAACAGCGCCACCAGAATGAACGCCAGTGCAAACCATGGGAAAGTAATACGCTGTTTTTCCCCGCTGGTGGCCGGTGCGCTGCGGCGTACCATCACTCCAATCACCACCAGGAACGGTGCCAGCATCATTACGCGCAGCATTTTGGCGATCACCGCCGCATTTTCTGTTTCCGGGCTAATGGCATGTCCGGCCGCCACCACCTGCGCCACTTCATGCATGGTCGAACCGGTGTAAATACCAAATTCACTCAGGCTCAGGCCCGGCAGTAATGGCGAAACGCTATGCCAAATCAGCGGGTAAAGGAAAATCGCCAGTGTACCGAAGATCACCACAGTCGCGACCGCCACCGCCACTTTGGACGATTCGGCTTTAATCACCGGTTCGGTCGCCAATACGGCGGCGGCACCGCAAATACTGCTACCTGCACCAATCAACCACGCGGTTTCACGATCCAGTTTCAGGATTTTACGTCCCAGCCAGCAGGCGAGGGTAAAGGTGCTGGTCAGCATCAGTACATCAATCACCACACCGCTGACGCCGACATCCAGCACCTGCTGGAAGGTGAGACGGAAGCCATAAAGGATAATGCCGAGACGCAGCAGTTTCTGTTTGGCAAACTGTACGCCCGCGTCGCAGTGACCGTGCACCGTCGGGAAGAGCGTGTTGCCGATAATGATCCCGCCGATGATGGCCAGCGTCAGGGCGCCTAACCCCAGCTGCGCGACCGACGGCAGATTACCGAGCCATGCCGTTGCCAGCGCAATGGCCGCCGTAAGCAGCAAACCGGGCGCGAAATGCGCCATACCCTGTGAGTGTTTGTGTAGAGAGATATCAGCCATAACGCCTCCTGTGTTGCCGTTATGATGCGGAGAGATGGCTTGAAAGAAAAACTGATTATATCGTTAGAACAAATCTGAATAAGTGGTAAAGACGGGGATGAACGCAGATAAAGGCGGAGAGGGCGCGGCGAAATCGGAGTTCGCGGCGCCTTGTCGGGTTAAATCACCATACCCAAAATTTGCAGTGTGCTGCGCTGCGAGGCGGTGACGAACGGGATGTCTTTGATGTGCTGCATGCCAAAGGCTTCCCAAAACTTACGTGCACGCACGTTTTCAGCCATCACTTCCAGCCACATGTAACCTTCCTGCTTCTCACGGGCTTCATTTATGATGCTTTGGAACATGATTTTGCCGAAGTTCTTACCGGTGTGATCGGGATTCAGGTAGAGCTTATTCAACATGGCGCCCGTCATGCCGGAATCAGGAACCGGTGTATTCCAGGTGACCTTGGCAAAACCTACCGGGTGATCGGTCTCGGCGATCAGCCAGCTCTCGTTTTCCGCCGCGAGGCTGCTGTGCAGCACCGTCAGGCCATATTCTTTATCGATAAACGCATCCATTTCGTCAGTGGAAACCCACATATGTTTGAAATGCGCGCTGTAGGTCATGCGTCCCAGCTGATGAAGCAGTTCCGCGTCCTCGGCCTGAGCCTTGCGTATGGTGAAATTCATGTAAGATGTCCTGTTATCCGTCCCTATTGATGGTCGTGCAGCCAAACGTTCCATCGCTGACTTTTCAGCAGGGTACTTTAACAGGGAGAGACGGTTCCGACACATGCTAAGTGTGGAATCAGAATAGTGATGCGCCCTCCGACTGGAGAGCGCAGGGATGCGTAAGGCATCAGAACAAATAACGGGCTCCCAGAACAAACTGGTTTTCTACCAGATGCGCTTTCATTTGCTCATCTTTAAGGCCACGAGCGTTCCCGAATGTATTGTATCCGCTCTCTATTTTGCCCATATCCACATAACGGTAGCCAAGGTCCAGGCTCACCTGCTCAATCGGCGTGTAGCTAATACCGGCGCCGACACTGTAGGTCAGGTTGTTTTGCGTGGTTGAAGCATACTGACGAGAGGAGTTGCCTTGCCAACCGCCTGCTTTGATTTTACTGACGCCGACGCCTGCGGTGCCGTACAACGCAACGTTATAGCCGATTTGATAGTCACGATACACGTTCAGCATCAAGCGCTGGACATCGGTTTGCAGATGGTTATAGCTGGAAGTGAAAGTCGATGAACCACTGGTGAATTCGGATTTCTGACCAAAGGTATATTCGCCTTCCGTGCGCCAGCCATTGCCCCATTGATAACCGGCTGCAAGCGCTGCCGCGCCGTTATGTGCCTTTTCATTGCCTGTAACAAATTGCCCCACGCCAGGACGTGCGCTGGTATCCATCTCTTTGGCACGTTGTTCACTTTGCAGATATTTTGCAGAGGCGTAATAGCCCTCACTGGTTTCTGCTGCAACAGCGCTGCCCGCAGCAAACAGCATTGGCATAGCAAAGATTAACGCATTAAGTTTCATATGATTCCGTTCTCATTCTTTATCAGGTAGAGAACGCATCATAAGAAAGGCCAATCACGAGAAAAATTCGGTTGAATACTTAGGCAACCTGGTAGAGTTACGTAAGGTAGCTAAGAGCCTAAACGCAAGGTTTCAGCGCGCCTGGCGGTCTCATAAACGTATTGCAGCATCGGCTCTAAATCGGCATCCGGCCCGGAGCTGATAATTTTGCCACGCAGCCACTCAATTTCGCTGGTGATGTCGGGATGGAAAATGGTGTTGTTCTGCGCGTTACGCAGCCATTTCAGCAGAAAGTTATTCTTGCCGCGCACGCCGGCGGGTTTGCGCGTTTTTGCATTGATCTTCAGCGCCACCAAGATGCAGTAATAGAAATGCACGCGCTGACTGTAGCTCTGGGGGATCATAGGCTGTTACCCGCCATGACATCGCAAAAGTGTGAACCTGATCGGATTTTCATCGTCCTGAATGCCTGCCTGAAAGCGCCATTTGGCGCAGATATGGGCCTTTATCGGCCTTTTTTCCGCCTTGAATCGCGCGGTAACCGCACCATAAGCCAATCGGCGGCGCGGATGCAAGTAAGGAAAATCTGGTAAATGAGGCGTCACCAGGGAAAGAGGGCGGGCAAAATTTAAGGTCTTAAAAAAGCGAAGCGTTATAAAAGGAAAGGGGGGCGATTTTTTGCCGTTGCAAAGACCTGAAACAGACACTTTTCTCATGCATTAACCCACTGTGCCTGGCAAAACTGTGATCTCCGTCTAGACTTAATGCTGACGATGTTCGCAGTCAGGTTGCTGTGTTGGCTATAAAGTTGTGCGTTTGTGGAGAGTTACCTATCGCAGTCCCCCGTTTTTGGCTCAATCTCCTCGCCTCAGTCCAGACATCCAACTGAAAACACCCAGCCTGACTTCGAACATCCTGTTAAAGCCTAATGAACAGGAGGAGACGTGACCCCTGCGGTTAATCAGAACAGCACCTTGCCGTCACTCAGCGGCGGTCTTTATGCCTTCTTTTTTGATGTCGACGGCACATTAGCGACCATTCAGTCGCAACCCGAGTCGGTTTCCATCCCCGCATCGGTGCGCCAGCATCTGCAACAAATCTCCAATCTGAGCCATGGCGCCCTGGCGCTGGTATCGGGCCGTCCGATTGCGCAACTGGATGCACTGGTTGCGCCACTGGAAGCGCCTGCGGCGGGCGTGCATGGTGCGGAACGCCGTGACGCCAGTGGGCACGTGCACCGGCATTCGCTGCCTGGCGACATTGCGCAAACGCTGCAAACCGAACTGCAGCAAACACTCGACCAATGGCCAGGCACCCTGCTGGAAGTGAAAGGCATGGCGTTTGCGCTGCACTATCGCAACGCGCCCGAGTACGAAAAATCCATCATGCAACTGGCGGAAGACGCCGTGACGCGCTTTCCTGCGCTGGCACTACAGCCGGGCAAGTGTGTGGTGGAGCTAAAACCGCAGGGCATCGATAAAGGTGCTGCGGTACGTGAATTTATGCAAGAAGCCCCCTTTATTGGCCGCATTCCGGTCTTCGTGGGTGACGATCTGACCGATGAAAAAGGATTTCTCGCCGTTAACGCCATGCAGGGCATTTCAGTCAAGGTCGGAGAAGGCGCCAGCCATGCGCGCTACCGTCTCGACAGCGTTGATGCGGTATGGCACTGGCTGGCGCAACTATTATTACAACTAGAACATGACATCGTCGGTAAGGAGTCAAGGTTATGAGTCGTTTAGTCGTGGTATCTAACCGTATCGCCATTCCGGATAAAGGCAAAGCCAGCGCGGGTGGTCTTGCGGTGGGCATTTTGGACGCGTTACGCACCACCGGAGGCTTGTGGTTTGGCTGGAACGGAGAAATCAGTGAATTCTCTGGCGAGGAAGAAGATGAGCCACTTTCGCAGATGGAACAGGATGGCATTACTTATGCCTCACTGCCGCTCAATCAGAACGATTATGATCAGTACTACTGCCAGTTCTCTAATACCGTTATCTGGCCGGCTTTCCACTATCGTCTGGATTTAGTGCAGTATCAGCGCGAAGCCTGGGATGGCTATTGCCGTGTGAACACCTTGCTGGCCCAGCGCCTGAAGCCGCTGCTGCAACCTGACGATGTGTTGTGGATCCATGATTACCATTTGCTGCCGTTTGCGGCCGAGTTGCGCAAACTGGGCGTCAACAATCGTATCGGCTTCTTCCTGCACATTCCGTTCCCGACGCCGGAGATCTTCAATGCGCTGCCACCGCATCAGACACTGCTGGAGATGCTGTGCGATTACGACCTGCTGGGATTCCAGACCGAGTCCGATCGCGTAGCCTTCCTCGATAGCCTCAGCCAGTTGACGCAGTTGCAGAATAAAGGCGAGAAGAAACACCGTGCCTTTGGCAATACCTTTATGACGGAGGTGTATCCGATTGGTATTGAGCCGGATAGCATCAAAGAGATGGCCGAAGGACATCTGCCACCGAAAATGGCGGCGATGAAACGTGAGCTGGGCGATGTACAAAATATTATTGCCAGCGAGCGGCTCGATTATTCAAAAGGATTGCCGGAACGCTTTCTGGCTTATGAGGCACTGCTGGAGAATTTCCCGCAGCATCGCGGCAATATCCGTTATTCACAAATCGCGCCGACGTCCCGTGGCGATGTGCAGGCCTATCAGGATATTCGCCATCAATTAGAGACAGAAGCGGGGCGTATTAATGGTAAGTACGGCACGCTCGGCTGGACACCGCTCTATTATCTGAACCAGCACTTTGATCGCCGCCTATTGATGAAAATCTTCCGCTTAACCGATGTGGGTCTGGTCACGCCACTGCGTGACGGCATGAACCTGGTGGCGAAAGAGTATGTTGCCGCGCAGGACCCGGACGATCCGGGCGTGCTGGTGCTGTCTCGCTTTGCGGGGGCGGCAAACGAACTGACATCGGCACTGATCGTCAATCCTTACGATCGTGATGAAGTCGCCGCCGCACTCGACAGAGCGCTCACCATGCCGCGCACCGAACGTATCTCGCGCTACAACGACATGATGGCGGTGTTGCGCAAGCAGGATATTACGCAATGGCGTGAGAGCTTCCTGCGTGATTTAAATGCGTTACCTGCGCGCAGCGCCGATCATGGTATCGCCAATAAAGTGGCGACCTTCCCGAAACTCGCTTAAATCTGCTTCCCGGTGCGCAATGCTGCGCACCGTTTTCACTGCCCATCTTAAACCTGCGAAATCGTTTTCATTTCCTTAAGGAGTAACTGCCTGACACGGCAGCTAAAATCGCACGTTTTGGTTAAAAAGCGTGCAATCGAACGTGAAAAAAGCTTTTTTTTCATGTCGGCCCTAAAGGTTTGGTTGGTCAGGCCGATAGTTATCTCAAATCAATGCGTCAAATCCCCAATTCATTCATATCACTAATGTAACGCACTGTTACATCCACTGCCGTTCGCTAAACACTCCCTACAAAGCCCTAACAGTTCCCAGGCGCGCTGCGTCCAGTCTTCACGCTTATCTATCATCATGGTGGTAGTGCATTTCAGCAATATTCCCTGTAAGTGATTAATTTAGAAGCAAATAGTTTTTACCAAAATCAGCACATTATGCTGCCTTTATGGTTTTAAGTGGCTTCATGTCTCCATTTAAAACCAACTAAACAGATAAAAGATCGCGTTGTCATGACAATCGACCACACAGGCTAAAAAGGGGCTTTTTAGAGTGAAATATTAGCTAAACAATTCAAATTCGCTCAAAAAACGCACAACAGAAAAGCAATGCTGAAGCTTCCAGGAAAAAATTTGCCTTAAAAGTGTGACGCAGATCACACTTTATCTAAAATTTCGCACCACTCACGTTGTATGTAGAAATCAGACGATATAGATTTGCGTTGTTTTCGGATTAGTCTTAAAAAACTGTAAGCAGACGTCACGGAAGATGGTTACAACTCAAGAAAAGATTGGCCTGGAGTTTTGACTACTACTGATCAGTGTCCCGGCGGGAAGTGAAACAGTTCAGTACACGTTGGCTTTGCCTGATTATTTTTTGCCATCTTTAGATTTACCAACCAGCAACCCGAACCATAGAACTTTTAATTCTGTGGCCGTATATGTGTCGCGTCTATCAGGATGGAAAAAAATGGGTACATCAGAATTACTAAAACATATATATGACATCAATCTGTCATATTTGCTTCTTGCTCAGCGTTTAATTAACCAGGAAAAAGCTTCAGCAATGTTTCGTTTAGGCATCGATGAATCGATGGCAGATGCATTGTCGCAATTAACCTTGCCTGAGATGGTAAAATTAGCGGAAACCAATCAACTGGTTTGCCAGTTCCGCTTTACCGATCACAACCATATTAACCGTTTGACTCAAGAATCACGCGTGGATGACCTGCAGCAAATCCACACCGGCATTTTATTATCCAGCCGTTTACTGCGGAACGCGTCAAAAGATGATGCCTCTGCGAAGAAGAGGGCGGTTTAATGACCGAAAAAAGTATTGTTCAGGAAGCGCGCGATATTCAGCTGGCCATGGAGCTGATTACGTTGGGCGCACGACTGCAAATGCTGGAAAGCGAAACCCAGTTGAGCCGTGGTCGCCTGATTAAACTGTATAAAGAGCTGCGTGGTGCACCACCACCGAAAGGCATGCTGCCATTCTCAACCGATTGGTTCATGACCTGGGAACAAAATATTCACTCATCCATGTTCTGTAATGCCTGGCAGTTCCTGCTGAAAACCGGGCTGAGCAATGGTGTTGAAGCGGTCATCAAAGCGTATCGCTTGTATCTTGAGCAGTGTCCGCAATCGGACGAGGGCCCGCTGTTGGCGCTAACGCGTGCATGGACCCTGGTGCGATTCGTTGAAAGCGGCATGCTGGAATTGTCTGACTGTAAATGCTGTGGCGGGAGCTTTATTAATCATGCTCATCAGCCTGTTGGCAGCTTTGTTTGCAGCCTGTGCCAGCCGCCATCACGTGCCGTAAAAAGACGTAAACTTTCTGCAGATTCTGCCGATACCTTTCCACAACTGCTGGATGAACAGGTTAAACGCGCCGTTTAAGTTTGTTCGCATCGTGGAAAACATCCAGCAGCGGCTTAGTCCGCTGCTTTTTTTTTGCCCACGATTTACGAATAACACCTGCGGCTCTCTGGCTTAACTTCTACCAACACGTTACGGACGTAAGGATTTTTTGTGCTGATTATTCTGGGTTATATCGTGGTCGTCGGCTCCGTGTTGGGCGGCTATATGATGGTCGGTGGCCATCTGGGGGCGCTTTATCAACCTGCCGAGCTGATTATTATCGGCGGTGCCGGTATTGGTGCCTTTTTAGTGGGCAACAATGGCAAGTCGATCAAGAAAACATTAAAAGCCTTGCCAATGTTAATGCGCGGCTCGAAATATAACAAAGCTGTATACATGGATTTAATGGCACTGCTGTATCGCCTGATGGCGAAATCACGTCAGCAAGGCATGCTGTCATTGGAACGTGACATTGAAGATCCCAGCCAGAGCGAAATTTTTGCTAACTATCCGCGTATTTTGTCCGATAAACAGTTGGTGGATTTTATTACCGACTATTTGCGATTGATGGTGAGCGGAAATATGAATGCGTTTGAAATCGAAGCGCTGATGGACGAAGAGATCGAGACCTACGAGCACGAGTGTGAAGTGCCGGCGCAAAGTATATCGGCCATGGGCGATGGCTTACCTGCCTTCGGTATCGTGGCGGCGGTAATGGGCGTGGTACACGCACTGGCCTCAGCCGATCGCCCGGCAGCAGAGTTGGGCGCGCTGGTCGCACACGCCATGGTGGGAACCTTCCTCGGTATCTTGCTGGCTTATGGCTTTATCTCGCCGCTGGCGTCAGTGCTGCGTCAGAAGTGTGCTGAAACCACCAAAATGATGCAGTGCGTCAAGGTGACTTTGCTCTCCAGTCTGAATGGTTACGCACCGCAGATCGCCGTGGAGTTTGGGCGTAAAACCCTGTATTCCGCTGAGCGTCCGTCGTTCTCCGAGCTGGAAGAACATGTGCGTAACGCGAAAAATCCTGCGAAACAAACCTCGGATCAGAACTCATGAAGGCAGGCAATCGCCCCATTGTGCTGGTTAAAAAGCGCAAACATAAAGGTCATCATGGCAGCCACGGCTCGTGGAAGATTGCCTATGCCGACTTTATGACGGCGATGATGGCGTTCTTTATGGTGATGTGGCTGCTCTCAATTTCCAGCCCGAAAGAGTTGATTCAGATTGCAGAATACTTTCGTACACCGCTGAAAGTCGCGCTGACCGGTGGCCAGCGCAGCAGCGACAGCGAAAGCCCGATTCCCGGTGGCGGTGACGATCCAACACGTAAAGACGGCGAAGTGAAGAAAGTGGTCGATATGGATGCGCAGAAGAAAAAGCTGGAGGAGATTCGTCTGAATCGTCTGCGCGAAAAGCTGGACCAGTTGATTGAAGCCGATCCGCGTCTGAAAGCACTGCGTCCGCATCTGATCATCAACATGGTGGAAGAGGGGCTGCGCATTCAGATTATTGATAGCCAGAACCGCCCAATGTTCAAAACCGGTAGCGCAGAAGTGGAGCCGTACATGCGTGACATCCTGCGCGCCATTGCGCCGGTTCTGAATGATATTCCGAACAAAATCAGCCTGGCTGGCCATACGGATGACTTCCAGTATGCGACGGGCGATCGCGGCTACAGTAACTGGGAACTCTCAGCCGACCGTGCCAATGCCTCACGCCGTGAACTGGTGATTGGCGGGCTGGATGGGGGCAAAATGCTGCGCGTGGTGGGCATGGCTGACACCATGAAGTTAAAGAATCGTGGTTCGAACGATGCTGTAAACCGTCGTATCAGTCTGCTGGTGTTGAACCATGACACCCAGGCTGCGATTGAGAAAGAGAACTCTGAGAGCGATGCCGCGCAGATAACTGACCCGGCACAAATTATTCCCGACATTACCGCACCGACCGGTCCCGCTGCATCTGCTGCACCCGCAAGTTCTACCGCGACTCCGGCTTCGCCGGCCAGTGCGGTGGCGCCTGCACCAGCAGCGCAGCCAGCGGCAGGCGCGGTGACACCAGACCAACCCTCACAGCCGAGGTGATCCCGTGAGCATGGACATCAGCGATTTTTACCAGACGTTTTTCGATGAAGCCGATGAGCTGTTAGCGGATATGGAGCAACACCTGTTGGGATTGGATCCCCAGGAGCCCGATTCCGAGCAGTTGAATGCCATCTTCCGCGCCGCCCACTCCATTAAGGGCGGAGCCGGTACGTTTGGCTTTACGGTTTTACAGGAAACCACCCACATCCTGGAAAACATTCTGGATGGTGCGCGCCGCGGCGAAATGCAGCTTAGCACCGACATCATCAACCTGTTTTTGGAAACCAAAGATATTATGCAAGAACAGCTCGATGCCTATAAAACGGCGCAGGAACCCAACGCAGAAAACTTCAAATATATCTGCGAAGCACTGCGTCAGCTGGCGCTGGAAGCCAAAGGAATCGCACCCGAGCCGGCAAAAGTGGCCGACGTGGTGGAGATCGCCGCAGCCCCGGCCACGGCCGCGGGTTTACGCCTGCAACTGATCGATTTGAAAGAGAAAGAGCCGGAACTGATGCTGGAGGAGCTGGGTAATCTCGGCACTGTCTACAACGTGGTGAAAGGCACCAACTCGCTGGAAGTGACCATTGATGGCGTCGGTAAAGACGACATCGTTGCGGTGCTCTGTTTTGTGATTGATGAAGCGCAGATTCACTTCCCGGAAGGCGCGGCCACCGTCGCAGCAGCACCTGCCGAAGCCGTTGCGGTGGAAGCCCCTGCACCGGTGCAAACCGCCACCGTAACCGACATCACCCCGCCAGCCAAACGTGAAGCGAAACGTGCGGCAGCGCCGGCCAAAACCAGCGAATCCAGCAGTATTCGTGTTGCGGTTGAGAAGGTGGATCAGCTGATCAACCTGGTCGGCGAATTGGTGATTACCCAATCAATGCTGGCACAACGTTCTGGCGAACTGGATCCTGTGGCTCACGGCGACCTGCTGAACAGCATGGGCCAGCTGGAGCGTAACGCGCGTGACCTGCAAGAGTCGGTGATGTCGATTCGTATGATGCCGATGGAGTATGTGTTTAGCCGCTTCCCGCGTCTGGTGCGCGATCTGGCCAGCAAGCTGGGCAAAGAAGTGGAGCTGACGCTGCTGGGTAGCTCTACTGAACTGGATAAGAGCCTGATCGAGCGCATTATCGATCCGTTAACGCATCTGGTGCGTAACAGCCTTGACCACGGTATCGAAACGCCAGAGAAGCGTCTGGCATCGAGCAAAACAGCGGTGGGCAATCTGACGCTGTCAGCGGAACATCAGGGCGGCAATATCTGCATCGAAGTGATCGATGACGGTGCCGGTCTGAACCGTGAACGTATTCTGGCGAAAGCCCTGTCCTCTGGCCTGCCGGTCAGCGACAGCATGAGCGATGAAGAAGTCGGCATGCTGATCTTCGCACCGGGCTTCTCAACGGCGGAGCAGGTCACTGACGTGTCCGGCCGTGGTGTGGGCATGGACGTGGTAAAACGAAACATTCAGGAGATGGGCGGTCACGTCGAAATCTCTTCGAAGCAGGGCAAAGGCACCACTATTCGCATCCTGCTGCCACTGACGCTGGCCATTCTTGATGGCATGTCAGTGCGCGTGGCGGATGAAGTGTTCATTCTGCCGCTGAACGCGGTGATGGAATCCCTGCAGCCAACGGCTGAAGAGCTGAAACCGCTGGCCGGTGGCGAGCGCGTGCTGGAAGTGCGTGGCGAATACCTGCCGCTGGTTGAGCTGTGGAATGTGTTTGATGTGCAGAATGCCAAAACCGACGCGACCCAGGGCATCGTGGTGATTCTGCAGAGCGCAGGCCGCCGTTATGCACTGCTGGTGGATCAGCTGATTGGCCAGCATCAGGTGGTGGTGAAGAACCTGGAAAGCAACTACCGCAAAGTGCCGGGCATTTCAGCCGCCACCATCCTCGGCGATGGTAGTGTGGCGCTGATTGTGGATGTCTCTGCACTGCAATCGTTGAACCGTGAAAAGCGTGTGGCCGGTGCCGCAGCGTAATAGATAAATAAAGGGCAAAAAAATGACTGACATGGCAACCGTGACCAAAATCGCTGGCGAAACCGTGGGCCAGGAATTCTTAGTTTTCACCCTGGGTGACGAAGAGTACGGCATCGACATTCTTAAAGTGCAGGAGATTCGGGGTTACGATCAGGTAACGCGTATCGCCAACACCCCAGAATTCATCAAGGGTGTGACGAACCTGCGTGGCGTGATCGTGCCAATCATCGACCTGCGTGTGAAGTTCGCGCAGCAGGATGTGGAATACAACGAAAACACCGTGGTGATCGTGCTGAATCTTGAGCACCGCGTCGTGGGTATCGTGGTGGATGGCGTGTCTGACGTGCTGTCTCTGATGCAGGAACAGATTCGTCCGGCACCGGAATTCGCGGTCACCATGTCCACCGAGTACCTGACCGGCCTCGGCGCACTGGGCGAACGTATGCTGATTCTGGTCGACATCGAGAAGCTGCTGAGCAGCGAAGAGATGGCGCTGGTGGATACGCTGCGTAGCGCGTAATCATCGACAATCACGGGCTGGCAGCATCGGCCCGTGATAATTCTGCTCTGAAATAATCCCTATAAAAATCAGATAATAACAATATTTATTCACACAACTTTCATTAAACTCCCTGCCTCGCCCGCCGATAAATATTGCGTTCCATTTACTTACTTTTCCCAGGGCTATCTATGTTAAAAAAAATTCGCGTCGTCACCAGTCTGCTGGTGGTGCTACTGATGTTTGGCCTGCTGCAGGTCATATCCGGTTCAATATTCCTCAAAGCCTTAAACGACGACAAATCCAGCTTCAATGTGTCGCAGTTAGCGAGCCAAAACCTTTCGGCGCTGAATGATGCTTACATAAGCCTCAACCAAAGCCGTGTTGTGTTGACGCGCATCCAGTTGCGTATCGCCACCAGTAAACTGGCCAACAAAGAGCCGGATATTGAGGGGCTGTTCAACGACAGCAAACAATTCCAGCAAAAAGCAGCGGAAAATTTCAAACTCTATAAAGCGATTCCGGATACACCGGGACAAAATAAAGAACTCACAGGTCAACTGGATGAGGGCTATACCGCTTACGCCACGGCATTGAGCCAGATGCAGGATGCGCTTCTCGTCAACGATTTATCGAAAGCGGGCAGTGTGCCGGTGGCACCGAGCCAAAGTAAATTCCTCAAAACTTACACCGACTGGCGTGCGGATGTGGCGAAACTGGCAGCACAAGGCCAGGAAAAAAATGCCGATGCCTTCAGCCGCATGAGCTGGATTCTGGGCGCTATCATGGTGGTGGTATTAGTGGTGATTGGACTGTGCTGGGTGAACCTGCGTCGCATCCTGATTAATCCATTGAACACTAACATTGCCCACATTCAGTCGATCGCGCAGGGTGACCTGACCCAGAGTGTTATCGTTGAAGGCCGCAATGAGATGAGCCAACTGGCGAGCAGCCTGCATGACATGCAGCAGTCGCTGGTGCGTACTGTCAGTAACGTGCGTGACGGATCTGATGCCATCTTCACCGGTGCGAGTGAAATCTCGGCAGGTAACAACGATCTTTCTGCTCGTACGGAAGAGCAGGCTGCCTCGCTGGAACAGACCGCAGCCAGCATGGAACAGCTGACCGCGACAGTGAAACAGAACGCCGAAAATGCCCGCCAGGCGTCACAGCTGGCGTTGAGTGCCTCGGAAACCGCACAGAAGGGCGGCAACGTGGTGGAAGGCGTCGTACGCACCATGAGCGATATCGCCGGGAGTTCAAAGAAGATCGCTGATATCACCAGCGTGATTGACGGTATTGCCTTCCAGACCAACATCCTTGCGCTGAATGCCGCGGTGGAAGCGGCGCGCGCTGGCGAGCAGGGGCGTGGCTTTGCGGTGGTGGCAGGTGAAGTTCGCAACCTGGCACAGCGCAGCGCCCAGGCGGCGAGAGAGATTAAGGGTCTGATTGAAGATTCTGTCAATCGCGTCAACAGCGGTTCGCAGCTGGTGGGGACCGCCGGTGAAACCATGAGTGAGATCGTCAATGCGGTCACCCGTGTGACCGATATTATGGGCGAAATCGCCTCAGCGTCTGATGAACAGAGTCGTGGTATCGATCAGGTCGGTCAGGCTGTGACGGAAATGGACCGCGTGACCCAACAGAACGCCTCGCTGGTAGAAGAGTCTGCTGCGGCAGCGGCTTCGCTGGAAGAGCAGGCCAGCCGTCTGAGCCAGTCTGTGGCGGTATTCCGTGTGCCGCGTGCCGAACAGCCTGGCATGGCCAGTGCCGTGGTGCGCCATCCGCAGATCGCGCCGCCGGTGTTGAGTGCACCACGTAAAGCTGTGACTGCACCAGTCAGCGACAGTAACTGGGAAACGTTTTAATCGTTTGCAGTGGTGTGCGCTGGCGCACCCACTGCCGCAATATCCTTTTATTCCAAAAGCATCAATGCGCTTTTATCGTTTGCCCGATAAAGGCGCATTTTTTTTAATGACAATTTCTTTAGTTATAAAACTCTGTAAAGAAAGTTATTGGCAGAATTATATTTCGTAAAATCCGTTAAAGCCCCTCAAAATTTAACAACTGCGGTCGATAACAGCGGGAGCCGAAATGCCTCACTCTTTGGAGAACCCATGTTAAAACGAATCAATGTTGTCACCAGCCTGATCGCAGTCTTGCTGGTCTTTGGTGCTTTGCAGTTACTGTCGGGCGGATTGTTCTGGTCTGCCTTACAAAAAGATAAAGAAGCTTTTGCCGTGGCACAGACGTCGTCCAACAACGTCGGCGCGATGTCCGATGCCTGGATCGAACTCAACCAGACCCGTACCGTGTTAAACCGCGCGATGCTGCGCATGCAGGGCAGCATGGCGGCACAGTCCAACGGCGGCCAGCTTCAGGCGCTGATTGCACAGACTGAAAAGCAGCTGGATGTGGCTGCCGGGCACTACCAACGTTACTACGATCTGCCGGGTACGCCAGGCTTGCCGGACGCACTGCGCGATCGCCTGGAAACGGACTACGCCGCCTTCAACGATGGCCTGAAAGCGATGCTGGAACGTTTAAAAGCCAACGATCTGCAAGGCATGTTTGCGCAGAACATTGAAGCCAAACAGGTGAAGATGAAGGCCACCTATGCTGAGTGGCGCACGGCGCAAAGCACACTGGCGGCGGAAGGCGTGGCGCAAAATCAGCAAGCGTTCCATATGATGATGTGGCTGCTGGCAGTGGTGGCGCTGGTGGTGGTGTTCGTAATTGTCGGCTGCTGGTTTGGCCTGCGTGCGGTACTGATCCAGCCATTGCATCAGCTGCTGGGCCATATCCGCCATATCGCATCTGGCGATCTGACGCAGAATATTGCCGTGGAAGGGCGTAACGAGATGACCCAACTGGCGGCCAGCCTGCATGAGATGCAGCAGTCGCTGGTGCGTACCGTCAGCAACGTGCGTGACGGCTCTGATGCCATCTTTACCGGCGCAAGCGAAATCTCGGCAGGCAACAACGATCTCTCCGCGCGAACTGAAGAGCAGGCGGCTTCGCTGGAACAGACGGCGGCCAGCATGGAGCAACTGACGGCTACCGTGAAGCAGAATGCCGAGAACGCCCGTCAGGCATCTCAGCTGGCGCTCAGTGCTTCTGATACCGCGCGTAAAGGTGGCGAAGTGGTGGATGGTGTTGTGCGCACCATGCATGACATTGCTGGCAGTTCGAAGAAAATCGCCGATATCATCAGCGTGATCGATGGCATTGCTTTCCAGACCAATATTCTGGCACTGAACGCGGCGGTAGAAGCGGCGCGTGCCGGTGAGCAAGGGCGTGGCTTTGCGGTGGTGGCCGGTGAAGTGCGTAATCTGGCACAGCGCAGTGCGCAGGCAGCCAAAGAGATTAAAGGCCTGATTGAAGACTCGGTGAACAGGGTGAACAGCGGTTCACAGCTGGTGGGTACTGCCGGTGAAACCATGAATGATATCGTCGGTGCTGTGACGCGCGTGACCGATATCATGGGCGAAATTGCTTCAGCATCTGATGAGCAGAGTCGCGGTATCGATCAGGTCGGCCAGGCCGTCACCGAGATGGATCGCGTGACCCAGCAGAATGCCTCGCTGGTGGAAGAATCCGCCGCTGCAGCGGCGTCACTGGAAGAACAGGCCAGCCGTTTGAGCCAGTCAGTGGCGGTGTTCCGCGTGCCGCGTGCTTCACAGGCCACTGCCGCAGTGCGTCAGCCACAGAGCGCGCAGCCAATGCTGAGCGCACCACGCAAAGCCGTGACGGCGCCCGTCAGTGACAGCAACTGGGAGACATTTTAAACGTTTTTAACCGGGCGCACGCAGGTGCGCCCGCACACCTGTCGCCACACTTTAATTTATCCCTGATCCTCCCTAATTCCCGCTGGTCCAACCCGTTGCAGACAACTTAAAGATCCCCCTGCGAACGCCGATAACAGGAGCGATCCGCCAACCAATGAGGTGTTTATGTTTAGTCGTATTCGTGTCGTTTCCGGGCTGTTATGTGTGCTGGCACTGTTTGCCTTGCTGCAGCTGTTTTCCGGAGGGATGTTTTTTACCACGGTGAAAGCCGATAAAGAGAATTTTGCCTACAACCAGCGTCTCAGCACGCTGCAACGGGCGATGGGCACCTCTTGGGTATCGCTGGTTCAGGCGCGTAACACGCTGAACCGTGCAGGGATCCGCTATTTGCTGGATAGCCAGCAGGCTGGATCAGGTGCGACCGTGAAAGAACTGGTGGCGCTGGCAAGTGAGGAGTTGAAAAACGCTGACCAGGCTTTTGCCGAGTTCAACGCGAATTTGTCTGAGAAGGGCAAAAGCGCAGAGAACGTTAAGACGCTGCAGGCCAACTACAACGCCTTCCGTGGTGGACTGGCCGAGCTGATTGATTTCCTGGGTAACGGGAACTTTAAAGGCTTTGTCGATCAACCAACGCAGGGTATGCAGGATAAATTCGAGAAGGATTACACCGCATGGCTGAACTACAACATCGTGCTGGCAAAGCAGGGTATTGATGCCAACGAAAGCGCCTATCAGCACTCCATCATGCTGGTGATCGGTACTTTACTGGTGACCCTGCTGGTGATTGCACTGGTGTGGAGCGGCATGCGCAACGTGCTGATTCGTCCGTTGAAACAGAGCATCGACCATATCCGTCACATCGCACGTGGTGATTTGACGCAGCAGATTGATGTCAGTATGCGCAACGAGATGGGTGAATTGCTCAGCTCACTGCAGCACATGCAGCAGGAGCTGGCGAATACCGTGCGTACCGTGCGTGATGGTTCAGACGCTATCTACACCGGTGCCAGCGAAATCGCCATGGGTAACAACGATCTCTCTTCACGTACTGAACAGCAGGCCGCTTCTCTGGAAGAGACGGCTGCCAGCATGGAGCAGTTGACCGCGACCGTGAAGCAGAACGCCGAAAACGCCCGTCAGGCTTCACAACTGGCGCTGACTGCCTCTGAAACCGCGCAGCACGGCGGCAAAGTGGTGGATGGCGTGGTCACCACCATGAAAGAGATCACCGGCAGCTCGAAGAAAATCGCCGACATCATCAGTGTGATCGATGGCATCGCGTTCCAGACCAACATTCTGGCACTCAACGCGGCGGTTGAAGCGGCACGTGCGGGTGAACAGGGCCGTGGCTTTGCGGTGGTGGCGGGTGAGGTGCGCAGTCTGGCACAGCGCAGCGCCCAGGCAGCGAAAGAGATCAAAGGTCTGATCGAAGATTCGGTGAGTCGCGTCAACACCGGTTCGGTACTGGTGGAGAGCGCAGGCGAAACCATGACCAACATCGTCAACGCCGTCACTCGCGTCACCGACATCATGGGCGAAATCGCCTCGGCGTCGGATGAGCAGAGTCGCGGAATCGACCAGGTGGGTCTGGCCGTGAACGAGATGGATCGCGTGACACAGCAGAACGCCGCGCTGGTAGAAGAGTCAGCCACGGCGGCTGCCGCACTGGAAGATCAGGCCAGTCGACTGAAACAGTCGGTTGCGGTGTTCAATATTGGTAAAGAATTTGTCGCTCAGGCCGTTAACCTATCTACAGCGCCAAAAATGTTGCGTCCAGCCGCAGTCAAAGCGCTGGCTCAACCCGCAGGTGCACGTAGCGCGGACGATAACTGGGAAACCTTTTAATCCGTGTGGCCGCCGCAAGGCGGCCCAACTGGCAGCACAGCAGTAATCGCAGTATCACAATTTAATCAGTTTGTTGCCGGGTGACCTGACATGAAGAAATCGACGTTATTGGATCAAAGTGAAGCGACAACGCTGCTCTCGCAAATGGTGCAGCGCCTGCCGCTTTCAGATACGCATTTTCGTCGTATCAGCCAGCTGATCTATCAACGCGCAGGCATCGTGCTGGCCGATCACAAGCGGGAGATGGTTTATAACCGCTTAGTGCGCCGTTTGCGCACGCTGAACATTGATGATTTTGGTCGTTATCTGGCGTTGCTGGAGCAAGACCAGAACAGTGCAGAATGGCAGGCGTTTATTAACGCATTGACCACCAATCTGACCTCATTTTTCCGCGAGGCGCACCATTTCCCGATCCTCGCGGATCATGCGCGTAAGCGCAGTGGCAGTTACAGCGTGTGGAGTACCGCCGCCTCAACCGGCGAAGAGCCGTACTCCATCGCCATGACGCTGGCGGAAACGCTGGGTACCGGACCGGGTAAGTTCCAGGTGCACGCCAGCGACATTGATACACAGGTACTGGAAAAAGCCGTGGCGGGGGTGTACCGCCAGGAAGAGCTGCGCACCTTATCGCAATCGCAGCTGCAACGCTTTTTCCTGCGTGGCACCGGCCCGCATGAAGGTATGGTACGCGTTCGCTCCGATCTCGCCAGCATGGTGAACTATTCGCAGCTGAATTTACTGGCCAACGACTGGGCGTTGCCGGGTCCGTTCGACGCAATTTTCTGTCGCAACGTGATGATCTATTTCGATAAAGAGACGCAGGAAAAAATTCTGCGCCGTTTCGTTCCCCTGCTGAAGCCCGGCGGTGTGCTGTTCGCTGGACACTCAGAGAACTTCAGCCAGATCAGTAAAGAGTTCTGGCTGCGTGGACAGACAGTCTATGGATTGACCAAGGAAAGACGATGAGCAAAATCACCGTGATGTGCGTGGATGACTCCGCGCTAATGCGACAGTTGATGACGGAGATCATCAACAGCCACGCCGATATGGAGATGGTCGCCACCGCGCCCGATCCGTTGGTGGCGCGGGATTTAATCAAGCAGTACAACCCACAGGTGCTGACGCTGGACGTCGAAATGCCGCGTATGGATGGCCTCGACTTCCTTGAGAAGTTAATGCGCTTGCGTCCGATGCCAGTCGTGATGGTGTCATCGCTGACCGGTAAAGGATCGGAAGTGACATTACGCGCGCTGGAATTGGGCGCAGTGGATTTCGTCACTAAGCCGCAGTTGGGTATTCGCGAAGGCATGCTGGCGTACAGCCAGATGATCGCCGACAAAATTCGCGCAGCGGCGCGAGCCAAATTGCATGCGCGCCCGGCCACACCCGGCCCGGTGATGCTGAAAGCTGGCCCGCTGCTGAGTAGTGAGAAGCTGATTGCGATTGGCTCTTCCACCGGCGGCACCGAGGCGATTCGCCATGTACTGCAGCCGCTGCCCGCGACCAGTCCGGCGCTGCTGATCACGCAGCATATGCCGCCAGGTTTTACCCGCTCGTTTGCTGAGCGCCTGAACAAGCTCTGCCAGATAACCGTGAAAGAAGCGGAAGATGGCGAACGTATTTTGCCCGGTCATGCCTATATCGCACCGGGCGCGATGCACATGGAGTTGAGCCGTAGTGGCGCCAACTACGTGGTGAAACTGAATGATGGCCTGCCGGTGAACCGTCATAAGCCCTCTGTTGACGTGCTGTTCCGGTCCGTGGCGGTGCACGCAGGACGAAATGCCGTGGGTGTCATCCTTACCGGGATGGGTAACGACGGTGCCGCCGGGATGCTGGAAATGCATCGCGCCGGTGCCTGGACCATCGCGCAGGATGAAGCAAGTTGCGTCGTCTTTGGTATGCCGCGCGAAGCGATTGCGATGGGCGGCACCAGTGAAGTAGTCGATTTAGGACACATCAGTCAGCACATGCTGGCAAAAATTAGCGCCGGACAGGCATTGCGAATTTAACGAGCCCGTCCTGCCGGACGAGACAACACAGGAGTAGATATGGCTGATAAAAACATGCGCTTTTTGGTGGTGGATGACTTCAATACGATGCGTCGTATCGTCCGCAACCTGCTGAAAGAGCTGGGATTCAACAACGTTGAAGAAGCAGAGGACGGTGTTGATGCACTGACCAAACTGCGTGCGGGTGGTTTTGATTTCGTGGTATCCGACTGGAACATGCCCAACATGGACGGTCTGGAACTACTGCAGACCATTCGTGCGGACGCTGCGTTGAGCAAACTGCCGGTGCTGATGGTCACCGCCGAAGCGAAAAAAGAGAACATCATTGCAGCTGCACAGGCCGGTGCCAGCGGTTATGTAGTGAAGCCGTTCACCGCAGCCACGCTGGAAGAAAAGCTGGGTAAAATTTTCGAAAAACTGGGTATGTAAGGAGATGTGATGAGCGACCTTCCGAAACCAACCGAAGAAGCCTCGGCACACGACATTATTACCCGTATCGGCTCGCTGACGCGTATGTTGCGCGACAGCCTGCGCGAATTGGGGTTAGACCAGGCGATTGCCGAAGCGGCGGAAGCGATTCCGGACGCGCGTGACCGTCTGGATTACGTGGTGCAGATGACGGCGCAAGCGGCAGAACGCGCACTCAACTGCGTTGAAGCCGCGCAGCCACACCAAGACCAAATGGAAGCCAACGCCAACAAGCTGAAAGGCCGTTGGGATGCGTGGTTTGAAAACCCGATTGAGCTGGCGGATGCACGCGAGTTGGTTTCGGATACGCGCGAATTTCTCAGTGATGTGCCGTCGCATACCTCGTACACCAACAAGCAGCTGCTTGAGATCATGATGGCGCAGGATTTCCAGGACCTTACCGGTCAGGTGATCAAGCGCATGATGGATGTGATCCAGGAGATCGAGCGTCAGTTGCTGATGGTGTTGCTGGAGAATATGCCTGAAGCCAACGCTGCCGCGCGTAAAGACGCCAGCAGCCTGTTGAATGGTCCACAGATCCATGCCAATGCACCTGGCGTGGTAGCGAACCAGGATCAGGTGGATGACTTGCTGGATAGCTTAGGTTTCTAATCAGCATTGAAGGGGCGGCTGCGAGCGGGCCGCCCCTGAATTGATGTTCAAAACACCGCGCGTTTTTTTGCCTCTTCAATACCTGCCACCAGCACCTGTACCCCCAACGCTTCAAACGCCGCGATCTGCGCTGGCGTGATCCCGCGATCGGTAATCAAATAATGGATTTTGCTCCAGTCACAGGGCAGGGCAAACATCGACACCTTATCGATTTTGCTGGAGTCTGCCACCACAAATACCGTACTGGCGGAGTTGATCATCGCCATCTTCACTTTGATATCCGTCTCGCTGGGGAAGCTTAACCCGAGGCGCGGCGAAATACAGGCGGTGGCGAGAAACAGCTTTTCGGCCAGCACGTTTTCAAAGAAAGAAGCGGCTTTCTCACCGGACGTCGAGAGTGTTGGAAATTTGAAGGTCCCCCCCGTCAGCAGGATATTAATCCCCGGTTCCCCCCCTAGCTTCAGCGCAATATTCACCGCCGTGGTGATCACCGATAAACGACGGATGTGGCCAATTGCTTCCGCAATGGCGGTGGTGGTAGTGCCGGAATCGAAAATCACCGTATCCCCATTTTCCACATACTGCGCGGCCAGCCGGCCAATGGCTTCTTTCTCATCAAGGTGAGTTTGACGCTCAAGCAGCAGTGCGCCGGTGTTCTGCTTACCGGTCATCAGCGTGGCGCCACCGTGATAACGCTGCACATGCCCGGCTTTTTGCAGCATACGCAAATCGGTGCGGATGGTTGCCTCGGTCAGGCCAAAGGTATCGGTAAGCGCTTTAACCGTGACTGTGCCGTCTTCGCGGATCATCTCCAGGATCTTCTCACGACGCTGCTGCATATCAGCCAGCTGCTCAGTTTTGCTTTTCAATCGAAATGCTCCCTCTTTCCAATCACGGTCTGGTTTTGGCAATAAGAAAACCCGTGATGATTTTACTCTGCGTACCAGGGATTTGCGAGGCGGCTCGCACAAAGATGCATTTTCGAATGAAAATAAGATAAAGCCATGCAATTGATTTTATATACCCTCGCCAGCTGTTATTTCTATATCAAAAAACCTGATATTTAGTTATTTACTTTAAATACAGATAGATAAAAATAGTTTACATCATTTGTATGAAATTTGATCTCACCCACAAACCATTGCGAAACGATAGCTTATATTTTTGTTCGAAAATCAAAGTTACTGCAAACCTATCCGGCCAGAGAAAACCAGAGCCGCTGAACATGCACACAGGAGAGAAGGGATGAGTGGGGAATACGATGTCAACCTGCGCTACGGCGTGAATACCGATCTGGACCTCACCGGCAAGGTGGCGGTGGTGACCGGTGGCCTCGGTGGAATTGCCATGGCCAGTAACGCCATGCTGTTAGAGAAAGGTGCACGGCTGGCCCTGCTTTACCCTCCATTCGAAAGCGATCGCGTGGCGGCTGTGCATGAACAATTCTCTGCCGATCGTGTACTGCTGGTGTGCTGTGACGTGACCGATGCTGGCTCAGTCGAGACGGCGTTCAACCAGGTTGAACAGCACTACGGCCACATCGATATTCTGGTGAACTGTGCAGGTTATGTGATGTTACAGCCGGTACTGGAAACCGACTTTGCCGAGTGGCAGAAGCAGATCGCCGTCAATCTCACCGGTCCTTTCCTCTGCTCGCAAGCAGCGGGCAAACGCATGGTGCGCGCCGGTAATGGCGGCAAGATCATCAATATCGCTTCACAGGCCGCTTCCATCGCCATTGATAACCACGTGGCCTATACCTCTGCCAAAGCGGGTCTACTCGGTATGACTAAAGTGATGGCCAAAGAGTTCGCACCACACCGTATCAACGTCAATACCTTGTCACCCACCGTGGTGCTGACGCCGATGGGCGAAAAGGCCTGGCGCGGTGAGAAGGGCGAACAGATGAAAAAACTGATCCCGTTAGGGCGTTTTGCTTACACCGATGAAATTGCCGCTGCCGTGCTGTTCTTCGCCAGCAATGGCAGCGACATGATCACCGGCGCAGATTTAATGATCGATGGCGGCTTCACCATCTGGTAATGCCGAGCCAGCACCAGTAAGGCCTCAACCCTGCAATAACAACAAAACAATGAGAGAGCACGAACATGAAAAAACGTACCCTGTTATTCACTGCCATTACCAGTTGCCTGATCGCCCAATCCAGTTTCGCTGCCGACAAAGGCACCATCATGATTCTGGTGAACTCACTGGATAACCCCTATTACGCTTCCGAAGCCAAAGGCGCCAACCTGAAAGCGCAAGAACTGGGCTATAAAACCAGCGTGCTGTCGCACGGTGAAGACGTTAAGAAGCAGAGCGAGCTGATCGATGCCGCTATCGGTAAAAAAGTGCAGGGCATTGTGCTGGATAACGCCGACTCTACCGCCAGCGTCGCGGCCATCAAAAAAGCCAAGGCTGCCGGGATTCCGGTGGTGCTGATTAACCGCGAGATTCCTGTAGATGATGTGGCGCTGGTGCAAATCACCCATAACAACTTCCAGGCGGGTTCTGATGTGGCCAACGTGTTTGTGGAGAAGATGGGTGAAAAGGGCAGCTATGCCGAATTGACCTGTAACCTCGCGGACAATAACTGCGTCACCCGCTCGAAATCCTTCCACCAGGTGCTGGATCAGTATCCGGATATGAAATCAGTCGCGCGTCAGGATGCGAAAGGCACCCTGATCGATGGCAAACGCATTATGGACAGCATTCTGCAGGCCCATCCCGATGTCAAAGGCGTGATCTGTGGTAACGGTCCGGTGGCGCTGGGCGCGATTGCGGCACTTAAAGCCGCAGGCCGCAACGATGTCACCGTGGTGGGTATCGACGGCAGCAACGACGAGCGTGATGCGGTAGAAAAAGGCGATCTGAAAGCTACGGTAATGTTGCAGGCGCAGGCTATTGCTGCGCAGGGCGTGACCGATCTCGACAACTTCATCCAGAAAGGGGTGAAGCCGGAGAAGCAGCGCGTGATGTTCCGCGGCATTTTGATCACCCCGGACAATGCCAAAGGCGTGCAGGACTTTAACTACAAGTCGTAATCAATAATCGGTGCGCCTGTTATGCAGGCGCCCCAGGAGAATGTGATGCACAAACGACTCTGGTTACTGCTTCCTATCGTGATCCTTAGCGGTTGCCGCATTGTGTCGCAGCAGGAGCTGGCCGACCTGAAAAATCCCCCCAATCCTAAAATGGCCAATATTGCTCAGACCTGGCAGCAGAAACTGGTGCCGCAGATTCAGCACGATGCGAAGCCGGTGGCGGAACTGCTGAATGCGCTAAAGTCCGCCAAGGATTTTGACAGCGCCTGTCAAACCTACGGCTACCGCGCACAGGAAGAGAACCCCTGTGTCTTTAGCGTCAAGGTCAGCGGTGAGGTGACAGCGGTGAATACCACTTCGCGCAATGGCCGCATGACGGTGAAAGATGTTTCCGGCGATAACGTGACGGTGCAGGTCGGTCCGATTTTCCCTGGCACGGTGCTGCGTGATGCCTATAAAGGGGCCAGCTATCAGGACTTTAACGATCAGGTGCTGTTTGGCGACTACAGCCGCGCCATTAATCAGCAGGCAGCCAACATGATGAGCGCCTTCAAGCCCAAAGTCGGCGATAAGGTGCAAATTTCCGGCGTGTTTAGCAGCTTCGATACGCCTGAGCAGGTGCCGAATGTCACACCTGCTGCCATAGTGCGGCAGTAAGGAGCGGGTATGCAAAATCCTCAAAGTGACGTGATCATCGAAACCCGTAATGTGTCACGTATTTACCCCGGCGTGACTGCCCTCGATCAGGTGAATTACCGCGTCTATCGCAACAAAGTGAACGTGCTGATTGGCGAAAACGGTGCCGGTAAATCCACCATGATGAAGATGCTGGCGGGCGTGGAAACGCCTTCATCCGGTGAAATTCTGCTGGACGGAGAAGTGGTGTCGCTAAGCTCCACTCATCAGGCGGAAAAGCACGGTATCAGCATCATCTTTCAGGAACTTAACCTGTTCCCCAACATGAACGTGATGGACAACATCTTTATCGCCAACGAGTTTTTTCAGCGCGGTGTGATCAATGAAAAGTATCAGTACGCATTAGCAAAATCGCTGCTGGAGCGGCTGGAGCTGGATGTTGACCCTTATGCACCGCTGGGCGAACTGGGGATTGGCCATCAGCAGCTGGTCGAGATCGCCCGAGCGCTGTCCAAAGATACGCGTGTGCTGATCATGGATGAACCCACCAGTGCGCTGAGCCAGTCTGAAGTGAAAGTGTTGTTCAACGTGATTGACCAGCTGAAGCGGCGTGGTGTGACCATCATCTATATCTCGCATCGGCTGGAAGAGCTGATGGAGATTGGCGATCACATCACCATTTTCCGTGACGGTCGCTTTATCAGCGAGCGAGAAGTGCGTGACGCTTCGGTTCCGTGGATCATCGAACAGATGGTCGGCGACAAGAAAAAACACTTCGACTACCAGCCCGCTGCACAGGGCGAAACGGTCTTGCACGTTAACAGCCTGACGGCGCTGCATCAGAATGGTGGCTATAAGCTCAATGATGTGTCGTTCTCATTGCGTAAGGGCGAAGTGATCGGTATTTACGGTTTGCTGGGCGCGGGGCGCACCGAGCTGTTTAAAGGGCTGATTGGCATGATGCACTGCCAGTCTGGCAGCGTCAGTTTGAATGGCGAAGTGCTGGATAAACGCAACTTCCAGCAGCGCCTGAAAAAAGGCATTGCGCTGGTACCGGAAGACCGACAAACCGAAGGCGTGGTGCAGTTGATGTCGATCACCGCCAACATGACGTTAAGCGATCTCAGCTTGCGCGGTTTTCGCCGTGCGCTGCGCTTACTCAATCCCCACAAAGAGCAGCGTCGCGTCGATGAAATGATTGGTCATCTCGCCATCAAAGTGAGCGATCCGGAACTGCCGATTACCTCACTCAGCGGCGGTAACCAGCAGAAAGTGGTGCTGGGAAAAGCGCTGATGACGGGCCCTCAAGTGGTTTTGCTGGATGAACCCACGCGTGGGATCGATGTGGGGGCCAAAACGGACGTGTACCACCTGATTGGCAATCTCGCACAGCAAGGTCTGGCGGTGATGTTCTCCTCTTCTGAACTGGACGAGGTGATGGCACTGGCCGATCGCATTTTGGTGATGGCCGATGGCCGTATTACCGCCGACTTACCGCGCAGCGCGGCAACGCGAGAAGCGCTGATTAGCGCCTCAACACCGCATGATTGAGCCCGCAGGAGAGCAATAAATGAACCAGAAATACCTGCTTTATATGTACTTGCTGAAAGCGCGAACCTTTATCGCGTTACTGATCGTGGTCGGCTTTTTTAGCTTTATGGTGCCTAATTTCCTGACCACTTCAAACTTACTGATCATGACGCAGCATGTTGCCATCACCGGGCTGCTGGCGATTGGTATGACGCTAGTGATCCTGACGGGTGGCATCGATCTGTCGGTCGGTGCGGTGGCGGGCATTTGCGGCATGGTGGCGGGGGCTTTGCTCACCAATGGTGTGCCGCTGTGGGGCGGCAACACGCTGTTCTTTAACGTGCCGGAAGTGATTCTGGTGGTGGCGCTGTTCGGCATCGTGCTGGGGTTGATCAACGGCACCGTGGTGACGCGTCTGGGCGTGGCACCCTTTATCTGCACCCTCGGCATGATGTATGTGGCTCGTGGGGCCGCGCTGCTGTTCAACGATGGCAGTACCTACGCCAATCTGGTGGGGATGCCAGCATTGGGTAATACCGGTTTCGCGTTGCTGGGATCGGGCAGTGTGCTTGGCGTCTACATCCCAATCTGGTTAATGATCGGCTTCCTGCTGCTCGGCCTTTATCTGACACGTAAAACCCCGCTGGGCCGCTATATCTATGCCACCGGCGGCAATGAATCTGCGGCACGCCTGGCCGGTGTGCCGATCATTAAGGTCAAAGTGTTTGTCTATGCCTTCTCCGGTTTATGTGCTGCGCTGGTGGGATTGATCGTCGCATCCCAACTGCAAACCGCGCACCCGATGACTGGCAACATGTTTGAGATGGACGCCATCGGTGCAACCGTATTGGGCGGAACGGCGTTAGCAGGAGGGCGCGGGCGTGTATCGGGTTCGATTATCGGTGCCTTTGTCATCGTATTCCTCGCCGATGGCATGGTGATGATGGGCGTCAGCGATTTCTGGCAAATGGTGATTAAAGGGCTGGTGATCGTCACCGCCGTGGTGATCGACCAGTTCCAGCAAAAATTACAAAGTAAGGTGGTGCTGCTGCGCAGACATGAAAAAAAGCAGCAATCGGCCGCCCTGCCTGAAGCAACGCACGGATAACAGGAGGCAATATGACACGCGATTTTAGTGGAAAAACGGTGGTGATTACCGGCGCATGCCGCGGCATTGGTGCTGGCATTGCCGCACGATTTGCGCGCGATGGCGCTCGGCTGGTAATGGTGTCCAACTCGGACCGGGTATTCACCACAGCGCGGGCGCTGGAAGAACAGTATGGCAGCCAGATTCTGGCGCTGCAGGTGGATGTGACCAAAGAGGCCGAAGTGCAGCAGCTTTATCAGCAGGCGGCGGAGCGCTTTGGCACCATTGATGTCTCGATTCAGAATGCCGGAGTGATCACTATTGATCGCTTTGACGCGATGCCAAAGAGCGATTTCGAAAAAATTCTGGCTGTGAACACCACCGGCGTCTGGCTGTGTTGCCGTGAGGCGGCAAAGTACATGGTGAAGCAGGGCAGCGGCAGCCTGATCAACACCTCATCCGGGCAGGGGCGACAGGGCTTTATTTACACGCCACACTATGCGGCCAGTAAAATGGGTGTTATCGGCATTACTCAGAGCCTGGCACTGGAACTGGCGCCGTCGCACATCACCGTGAATGCTTTCTGTCCGGGTATCATCGAAAGCGAGATGTGGGATTACAACGATCGCGTGTGGGGAGAAATCCTTAGCAGCGATAAAAAGCAGTATGGCAAAGGCGAGTTGATGGCGGAGTGGGTGGAAAATATTCCGCTGAAACGCGCCGGACAGCCGCAAGATGTCGCCGGGTTGGTGGCGTTTCTCGCGTCGGATGATGCGCGCTACATCACCGGCCAAACCATCAATGTGGATGGCGGGTTGATCTTCTCCTAATCGCAGCAGCCGTGAGCGTCTTGCGGGGCTTTACGCAGGGCGCTCTGTGGAGCGATGTGGCTATCAAGATAAGATGATGCCTTTTGCTAATCAGGCAATGTCCTAATTCAGCCCGGCCTTTTCTGCAAAATCGGCAGAATGTGTTAGGGTATTCCAGTACAGTTTTGTGAGCCACTTCAAATTCTAAACTGGATAAAAGCCTGCTTCTGCTATGACATCTGTTTTCTCTGCTTTCAAATCACTGCGTATGTTGCCCGCTGCAACGGGGCTGCTTTTCACCGCGCCTGCTCTGGCGCTCGTCACTGACACGCATGTCGCTGATGCGCCTTTTAGCGATCCCGAACGCTTCCAGAAAATGGCCAGCGATCTGCCTGCACTCGGCTATGAAGATGAGAATGCGGCCTTCAGCAAAAATCTGGCGACCATCGCCAAGAGCATTGGTGAAGCCAGTCAGGACAGCACCAGTGACAACACTTTTGGTCATCAGGCGGGTATCTGGGCGTTTAACCATTTCCGCGATGAGGTGGCAAACCGCGTGGTGGATGAGGGCCAATCTCTGCTATCGCCTTATGGTAAAGCGCAGATCGATTTTAACGTTGATATGGATGGTAACTTCACCGGCAGTGGCGCCTCTCTGCTAACGCCGTGGGCCGATCGCTATCAGTATCTGACGTTTAGTGAGGTGGGCTTCCACCAAACGGATGATGGGCTGGTGGGCAATATCGGCTTAGGACAACGTTGGACGGCGGGCAAATGGCTGCTTGGTTACAACGGTTTTGTCGATCGCATGTTCAACAGCGGATTGCAGCGCGCTTCAGTGGGCACAGAAGCCTGGGGTGATTACCTGCGCTTCTCGGCTAACTACTACACACCGCTGTCGGGCTGGCAAAACCGCGATCCCTTTCAGCAGCAGCGTTTAGCACGCGGCTACGATTTCACCACTCAGGGCTACCTGCCGTTTTATCGCCAGCTTGGTATGTCAGTGAGTTGGGAGCAGTACCTGGGCAATGATGTGGATCTGTTTAGCAGCGGCAATACCTATCACAATCCTTCGGCGCTAACTTTTGGCGTCTCCTACACCCCAGTACCGCTGGTGACATTTTCTGCCAGCCACAAAACCAGTAATGAAGGTGAAAGTCAGGATCAGCTGGGTTTGCATCTCAACTATCGTTTTGGTGTGCCGCTGAGCCAGCAGTTGAGTGCCGATAACGTGGCCGAAGCGCGTTCTCTGCGCGGCAGCCGTTACGACATGGTGACGCGCAACAATACGCCGGTGGTGGAGTATCGTCAGCGCAAAACCTTATCGGTATTCCTCGCCACACCGCCATGGCAATTAAACGGCGGCGAAAGCCTGCCGCTGAAATTGCAAATTCGTAATGCGAATCCGATAACCAGGGTGACGTGGCAGGGCGATACCCAGGCGTTAAGCCTCACGCCGGGCGCTAATCCTAATGATCCGCAAGGCTGGAGCATCATCATGCCCGCATGGAATAGCGCATCGGACGCCACCAACAGCTATCGTCTGTCTGTGACACTGGAAGACAGCAAGGGCAGTCGGGTGACCTCCAACTGGATTACGCTGCAAATTCAGGAACCGTTTAGCATCGATTCCGGTGAGGATAATCGTTTCGATCTGATGACGCCTTAGTAACGGCCATCGAAGAAACTCCCGCCACTTCAGTGCATGAACCTGGTAATATAGCGGCTTATTGTCAAGAATGGATTCTTACTACATGCCTTCAATTCCGGTTCCGCTGGTTACGCTACTGGTGCTGCTAATTTTAATCGTGACCTTAGCGGCGAACGATAAGCAACGCCACCAAACCACGCTGCTATTTCTGGTCGTCTGCTCACTGTTACTGGCGGTCGGAGCATTACGTTGGATCTGGCCGTCAACACCACTCATTGCTTTGCGCGTGTTATTAGCAACGCTAATCCCGGCGCTGGCCTGGCACTGTTTCAGCCCGCATACGACTCATCAATATTCACGCTGGAAAATCGTCCCGCCCGCGCTGGCCATCATCATTATGCAGTGCTGGCCAGAAGCCATTGATAGCGCGCTATTTGTGCTTTATATCGGATACGGGGCGACATTGATTCTTATGGGCTTAGGCGGTGGGGATCGATTTAGCGATGCGCGCATTGGTGAAGTCGGGCTGGCGGCAAGAATGGCTCTTACCGCCGGTGTTTTTCTTTGCTTCTCTGGTATGACAGATTTGCTGGTGGCGCTCGAATTCACTTTGCATCAGGGCAAGCTTGTGCCGCAAATCATCGCGATACTGCAAAGTTTAATGCTGCCTTTGCTTAGTCTGGCGATTGTACTTGCAGCACGGACCCGCCCCCGGGAAGTGAGTATTGAGACAGTACTGCCCGATTCTTCTCCGTTGCAGACGCCTGAGCAGGCAGCCTTGTGCCTGCAACTGGAAAATCGACTGCGGCAGGATGACCTGTTCCTTAATACACAACTCACGTTGAATCTGTTAGCACGCAAATCCGGTATTCCCTCGCGTCATATCACACGTGCGATCAATGCGACTTACCACTGCAATGTTTCTCAGTGGATAAATGGTTTTCGCATCGCTCATGCGCAGCAGTTGCTTCGAAGCAGTTCACTGCCGGTTACGGAGGTGATGCTGGCGTCAGGATTCACCACTAAATCAAATTTCAATCGCGAGTTTTTACGCATTAGCGGACAGACGCCGAGTGCATTTCGTCAGCAGGCGAGTTCAATGCCGCTGTCAGAAAGCGAGTGATACGGGCGATTAACTCCTGATGAATATCGGCGCGGGTGAGGCTGCCTTGATCCCGGCAAACGAAGCCCTCACCAGGGGAAGATTGTTCGATTAACTCAGCACCATGTGGTTTACAGCGCTGCATAAAACTAAAGTGGGTTGCGCCTCTTATACGTGAAAACGATGTCTGTTGCGGCGGAAGATACTGCGCCAGATAGCCGGATACCAGTGAGGCGGGAAGTTCAACACTGTCTTGTTCTGCGGATAACACCAGCACTGGCACAGAAACCCTTGCCAGGCTCTCAGGTGTGAATCCGCGCGCCAGACCAAGGTCAAGCGATACGGCCGCTTTAATACGTGGATTACGTAATTGAGCATCTAATAAAGAAGCGGTATTTGTATTGCTGATACCCAACGTTTCAATCAATTGACAGTCTGCTAGTTGCGCGTGGTTCTGACAATCCTGAACAAATCTGTTCGACGAAAACCGGGCACCGATTAACTCCATTACTGTCCACCCTCCGAGTGAGTGGCCGATTGCGGCGATGCGCAACGAATCGACCTTTCCTGCCAGGTGTTCGTCTGCCAATAACCGATCCAGTACCCGGCTGATATCATCTGGACGCAGCCAAAGTTTCCGGGCAGTAGCAGGATCGTGATTCTCAGTTGTTGTACCGGGATGATTGGGGGCAGCGACGATGTATCCCTGCACAGTGAGTGCATGCGCCAACCAGTTGAGGTTACGCCAGCTACCGCCATAGCCGTGAGACAGAAGGACTAAAGGATGCTGTCCTGGACGAGGCGTTGCATTGCGTAACATCGGCTCACCATAGAACACGGGGTTCTCACCCACATCTTCAAAGACGCCCGTGGCGGCAGTGGGATACCAAAACGCAACATTGAGCGGACGATTGCCTTGACTATCAAGTGTTATCTGACGAAAACCCGTTGCGGCCTGTGCAAGCGACGCACACATCATCAGCATAAGTGCACAAATACAAAATCGATTCATTAGCGTTGTCTCCATGAGTGTAAAATCATGAAGAGTAATAACGGAAACAGTCAGTTATCGCGTCCTCAATCACGATTGAGTACCTGTATAACGACAACAAAAAAGGGCAGCTTACGCTGCCCCTGGCTCATACCCAGCCGACACTAGCCGGTATGCAATGAGGGATACTCTCTTAGAACTGATACACCAGACCAACAGCAGTTACGTCGTCAGTGTTGATGTTCAACGCGTTATTATCTTTCAACAGGTTGATTTTATATTCTGCATAAGCAGACATGTTCTTGTTGAAGTAGTAAGTCACGCCAACGGCAACGTATTTGAACAGATCGGTATCGCCCACGTTGTTCTCAACATCTTTCGCGCGAGAAGACACATAGCCCAGTGAAGGACGCAGGCCGTTCAGGAACTGATACTGTGCAACGGCTTCAAAGTTAACCGCTTTGTTAGCGAAACCGTTGTTACCGATCGGCGTTGCATTCTGCGTTTCGCCATAGATGGTCGCCAGGTAAATCTGGTTAGCATCATATTTCAGACCGGCTGCCCAGCTCTGCGCTTTATCGCCACGGCCGTAGGTCGCGGTGTTCTGTGCAGTGACACGATCCAGATTAGCGTAAGCACCGACAAGGCTCAGGCCGAAATCGAAGTCATAAGAGGTTGACAGCGCAAAGCCGTCGCCATTCGAACGACGTACCGCCAGGTTGCTGGCAGTCGCGCTATCAGAGCGCTCGTTTTTGCCTTCGTACTGCGCGGCAAAGTTCCAGCCTTTCACCAGACCGAAGAAATCTTTGTTACGCCAGGTCAGCACACCGGTAGAACGGCCTGACAGGAAGGCATCGGTGTAACCGGAATCACCACCAAAGTATGGCAGCATATCGGTGTAACCCAGAACGTCATACACCAGACCGTAGTTGCGGCCGTAGTCGATTGAACCGAACTGCGCGATTTTCAGACCTGCAAAGCCAAGTCGGGTTTTGTTACCCGTGTTAGCATCGCTGCCTTCTGAGTTGCTCAGGCTGTATTGATATTGCCACTGGCCGTAACCGGTCAGTTGGTCATTAATTTTGGTTTCGCCTTTAAAGCCCAGACGGGCATAGGAAGAGACTTCACCGTTCTGGCTGTCATTATCCGAAAACAGATGCGAAACGTTGATTTTGCCGGTCAGGTCCAGTTTGTTGCCATCTTTGTTATAGATTTCGGCGGCCTGAGCCGAAGAAAGTCCCAGCAGTAAAGGCATCACTGCTGCCAGTAAGGAGCGCTTCATCATTTATAATTTACCCTGTGATATTTTTTAATTGTGTCCCCGTAGTCGGGGTGAAAAGAAAATGACACAAAAGGTTCAAGATCAACAGTGCAATATATGTAACTAAATATTTCTAATTGGCTTTTTGTGTGATTTTTAATCTTAACTTCCATTATATGGGATTTTATATTGGAGAAACTTATCTCAATTCCGTCATTCATTTGACCAATATAAATACATATAGCATTGTTTTTATTGGTTTTTAGTGAAATTAAAGAAAAGTAAATCACCGCTTTTACTTGAGGGTTAAATAGCACAAGCCTATGCATTATTGTTCAATAACAAATATAGAAAACCACCTAATCATTAGCATGGTAATTATCTGGTTAATGTGTTTGTATCCTTTTATTTTTGTTCTGATAATAACCTTAGTCACTAAATATCGTTTAACTCACGTTTAATTAAATGGCTGTTCAAAATACAGCCAAATATGCAACGAGATTGTTAATCAGCGGCGAATCGGCCCTGCCTTTACTTTCCCATTTGGCTGCACACTTCCTGCACACTTGCGCACCATAAATGCACAAATTGCCCTAAAACAGGGCGACAGCCGCGACATTTTGGCGAAATATTCCCTGTGCGATCACAAAAGCGCTATTTCATTTTGTGAATGCATAAATCTGCTAAATAAATTGCTGCTCTCCCATCTTCATCAGACTGATATTCACTTTTTATGCATTTTATGTGAATAGTGATCTGGTGTAACTCATTGATATTGCGTTACCCAAACCCGTTTATGCATTTTTTCCGCTAGCTGGCACGCTTACTGCACTCTACAGTAGTGCTGCGACACATCAGATTTTAACAATTTTAAAACAATAGCTCACTCAGGTGGAGCAGGAGAAATGGCTATGTCACTGCAGGTTTCACGTCACGATTTTGATCAATGGATGATGCCGGTATACGCCCCCGCGGCTTTCGTACCGGTGCGTGCTGAAGGCTCAACCCTTTGGGATCAGCAAGGTAAGGATTACATCGACTTTGCAGGCGGCATCGCGGTGAATGCTTTGGGACATGCACACCCGGCTTTGCAACAGGCACTGACCGAGCAGGCGAGTAAGCTGTGGCACACCGGCAATGGCTATACTAACGAACCTATTTTACGTCTGGCTAAACAGCTGATTGACGCCACCTTCGCCGATCGCGTGTTCTTCTGTAACTCCGGGGCGGAAGCTAATGAGGCTGCACTGAAGCTGGCCCGTAAAGTGGCGCACGATCGTTTTGGCGCAGAGAAAAACGGCATTGTAGCCTTCAATAATGCTTTCCACGGACGCACGCTGTTTACTGTTTCAGCGGGTGGACAACCGGCTTACTCACGTGATTTTGCACCGCTGCCTCCGGCGATTCAGCACGCCAACTTCAACGACCTCGCCTCTGCGGCAGCACTGATCAATGACCAGACCTGTGCCGTGATTGTTGAACCGATTCAGGGCGAAGGCGGTGTCTTGCCTGCCGATCCTGCTTTCCTGCGCGGCCTGCGTGAACTGTGCGATAAACATCAGGCGACCCTGATATTCGATGAAGTACAGAGCGGCGTGGGTCGTACCGGCTCGCTGTATGCTTACATGCATTATGGCGTGACGCCGGACGTCCTGACCACCGCCAAAGCGCTCGGTGGCGGCTTCCCGGTTGGCGCGATGCTGACGCGCGAAGATCTGGCGCTGGTGATGGGCGTGGGTACCCATGGCACCACCTACGGCGGTAACCCACTGGCGGGTGCCGTCGCCGGTAAAGTGATGGAGTTGATAAACCAACCCGATTTTATGGCGGGCGTGGCGCAGCGCCACCAGTGGTTTGTCGATGCTTTGCAGGAGATGAATCAGCGCCTGCCGATTTTTAAAGAAGTTCGTGGTCTTGGGCTGTTGATTGGAGCCGTGCTGAATGAAGATTTTGCCGGGAAAGCGAAGCAATTCAACCTGGCGGCGGCTGAAGAAGGTGTCATGGTGCTGATTGCCGGTGCTAACGTGGTGCGTTTCGCGCCAGCGCTGAATATCAGCGAAGCGGAAGTGAAAGAGGGACTGGCGCGCTTTGAACGTGCCTGCGCTCGTGTGCTCACAGGAGCTGCATCATGATGGTGATTCGCCCCGTCGAACGTGACGACCTTGCGCAGTTGCTGTCGCTGGCGGGCAAAACCGGGGGCGGCTTAACTTCGCTGCCCGCCGATAGCGATACACTGAAAGCGCGAATCGAGCGTTCTCTGCTCACCTGGCAGGGCGCGCTATCGCGTGCTGAACAAGGCTATGTATTTGTGCTGGCCGACAGCGAAGACAATCGCGCTGTCGGCATCTGTGCCATTGAGGTGGCCGTGGGCCTGCAAGACCCGTGGTACAACTTCCGTGTGGGCACCCAGGTGCACGCTTCGAAAGAGTTAAACGTTTATGCCAGCTTGCCAACACTGTCGTTAAGTAACGATCACACCGGCAGCAGCGAGCTGTGCACGTTGTTCCTCGATCCTGATTATCGTGATGGCAAAAATGGCCATCTGCTGTCGAAATCCCGTTTCCTGTTTATGGCAAATTTCCGCGACCGCTTTATGAAGCATGTGGTGGCGGAGATGCGCGGAGTCAGCGATGACACCGGTCATTCCCCGTTCTGGGACAGCGTCGGTAGCCGTTTCTTCTCCATGGAGTTTCGTGAGGCCGATTTCCTCAGCGGCACCGGGCAGAAAGCCTTTATTGCCGAGCTGATGCCAAAGCATCCGCTGTATATCCACTATCTCAGCGAAGCGGCGCAGAAGGTGATTGGTGAAGTGCATCCGAAAACGGCCCCCGCGCGCGCCGTACTGGAAGCCGAAGGGTTTCGTTATCTCAATTACGTCGACATCTTCGACGGCGGCCCAACGCTGGAGTGCGAGATTGATCGCATTCGCGCCATTCGTAAAAGCCATTTGCTTCAGGCCGAAGCCGGGGAAGCGGACGAAAGCTGGCCGCTGTGTCTGGTCGCCAACGGTGATTACCAGCATTTCCGTGTGGCGCTGCTGCCTGTCGATATGGCGAGCGGAAAAGTCCGCATCAATGAACATCAGCGCACGGCGTTGCGCTGCGATTATGGCGATGCATTGCGTGTGGTCACGCTGTGCCGCGAGGAGAAAAAAGCATGACGCACTTCATTAATGGTCAATGGCTGACAGGCGGCGCGGAAGCGTTAACCAAACAAAACCCGGTGAACGGTGAAACATTGTGGCAGGGTCGGGCAGCGACAGGTGCGCAAGTGGCGGCGGCTTGTGAAGCGGCACGCGCGGCCTTTCCCGCGTGGGCACGCAAGCCGTTTGCGGAGCGTCAGGCGGTAGTGGAAGCCTTCGCCGCATTACTCGAGAGCCACAAAACTGCACTGGCAGAGACCATCGCCAAAGAAACCGGTAAGCCGCGCTGGGAAACCCTGACCGAAGTGCAGGCAATGATCAACAAAATCGCCATCTCGGTGAAAGCCTACCACACGCGTACCGGAGAGCAGGCCGACGGCGAAAGTTCGCTACGCCATCGCCCGCATGGCGTGCTTGCCGTGTTTGGTCCTTACAATTTCCCTGGTCATCTGCCGAACGGTCATATCGTTCCTGCGCTGTTGGCGGGTAACTGTGTGGTATTTAAGCCAAGTGAACTCACGCCGATGACAGCGGAAAAAACCGTTGAACTGTGGGAGCAGGCGGGACTGCCAGCGGGCGTGATAGCGCTGTTGCAGGGCGCGCGCGAAACCGGGCAGACACTGGCGCATGAGCCACAAATCGATGGTCTGCTGTTTACCGGCAGCGCCGCAACAGGCTATCACCTGCATCGCCAGTTTGCCGGTCAGCCTGAGAAAATGCTGGCGCTGGAGATGGGGGGTAACAATGCGCTGATTGTTGAAGATCCTTCAGACCTTGATGGTGCAGTACACATCGCGATTCAGTCTGCCTTTATTACCGCCGGGCAGCGCTGCACCTGTGCACGTCGTCTGCTGGTGAAAAGCGGAGCAGCAGGCGATGCCTTCCTGCAGCGTTTGGTGGAAGTGGCCGGACGTCTGCAACCTGGTGCATGGAATGCTGAACCGCAACCCTTTATGGGCAGCGTGATTTCACCTGCCGCCGCCGGACATATTTACGCAGCCTGGCAGCAGCGTATCGATCTGGGCGGTAAGGTGTTGCTAGCGATGCACTGGCCGGATCGCGACAGCGCCATTATCACTCCAGGCATCATTGAGATGACCGACGTGGCGAAACTGCCTGACGAAGAGGTGTTTGGTCCGCTGCTGCAGGTGATCCGTTACGACGAGTATGATCAGGCAATTCGTATCGCTAACCAGACGCGTTACGGTTTGTCCTGCGGCTTGATCTCTCCGCAGCGTGCGCAGTTCGATCAGCTGCTGCTGGAAGCGCGTGCCGGCATTGTTAACTGGAACAAACCGTTAACCGGTGCCGCCAGTTCAGCGCCGTTTGGCGGTGTGGGTGCGTCCGGTAACCATCGCGCCAGTGCCTGGTATGCTGCGGATTACTGCGCGTGGCCGATGGCATCTTTAGAGAGCCCAAGCCTGGCCTTACCGGGCAGCTTATCGCCGGGACTCGATTTCTCCGCGGAAGGAGCTGAATAATGAAAGCGTTTGAAGCCAATTTTGATGGACTGGTCGGCCTGACGCACCATTACGCCGGGCTCTCTTTCGGTAATGAAGCGTCGACGCGCAATCAGCTGCAGCCTTCAAACCCGCGCCTGGCCGCAAAGCAGGGCCTGTTGAAAATGAAGGCGCTGGCGGACATGGGCTACGTGCAAGGGGTGATCCCGCCGCATGAACGGCCGAATATCCCGCTACTGCGCCAGCTCGGTTTTGCTGGCTCGGACGAACAGGTACTGGCGAAAGCGGCTCAGCAGGCGCCGCAGCTGTTGTCCGCGGCCAGTTCTGCCTCGGCAATGTGGGTGGCCAATGCCGCCACTGTATCGCCTTCGGCTGATAGCGCCGATGGCCGCGTGCACTTCACCGTGGCTAACCTCAACAATAAATTCCACCGTGCCATCGAAGCGCCGGAAACCGCCGACTTGCTGCGCGCCATTTTCCGCGATCCGCAACATTTCAGCGTGCATGATGCTTTGCCGCAGGTGGCGCTGTTTGGCGATGAAGGTGCTGCCAACCATAACCGCTTTGGTGCGGACTACGGCGATGCGGGTGTTCAGCTGTTTGTTTATGGTCGTGATGGTCAACAGCAGGGTGCTGCACCGGCACGCTATCCGGCACGTCAGACGCGGGAAGCCAGTGCCGCGGTGGCGCGCCTGCATCAGCTCGACGACGATCGCACGCTGTTTGCTCAGCAAAACCCGCTGGTGATCGATCAGGGCGTATTCCACAACGATGTCATCGCCGTCAGCAACCAGCAGGTGCTGTTCTGCCATGAAGAGGCGTTTGTCGATCAGCCGGCGTTATTACAACAGCTGGCTGCGCGGGTGCCCGGTTTCCAGCCGATTGTGGTGCCGCGAGATAAAGTGTCAGTAGCCGACGCGGTGAATACCTATCTGTTTAACAGCCAACTGTTGCAGCATCCTGAAGGTGGCATGCGACTGGTGCTGCCAGAAGAGTCACGCCAGCACGCCGGCGTATGGCGCTATTTGACCGGGCTGGTGGAGAGCGGCGGGCCAATTCGCGAACTCACGGTGTTCGATCTGCGTGAGAGCATGTGTAACGGCGGCGGACCAGCCTGTCTGCGTTTGCGCGTGGTACTGAATGAAGCAGAGCGTCAGGCCCTGAATCCAGCGGTATTGATGAATGATCGCCTGTTCAACACCCTGAACAGCTGGGTGGATCGCCACTACCGCGATCGCCTCACGCAAGCCGATTTGGCCGATCCGCAATTACTGCGTGAAGGACGCACCGCGCTGGATGAGCTGACACAGCTGCTAGACTTAGGCAGTGTCTACGCATTTCAGCGTTAACCTCAGAGGGTAAGTGAAGCTTCTGAGTTGAAAAGGAGTGTACATGCAGGATTTTCTACAACAAACCCTGTCAGGTAAGCCGCCGCAGCAGCGGCAGGGCAGCAATGCCCATTTACAGTGGCAGTGGCATGATGAGGGCATTCTATCCCTGACCCCCCATGCACCGACGCATCAGGCGCTGGTACTGTCAGCGGGCGTCCACGGCAACGAAACGGCCCCGGTTGAGATTCTTAACCTGTTGCTGACGCCACTGCTACGCGGAGAACAACCGTTAGCGGTGCGCTTGCTGGTGATATTGGGCAATCCCGATGCGCTACGTAGCGGCAAGCGCTATCAGCAATATGACATTAACCGTTTGTTCGGAGGGCGCTGGCAGAAGGTCTCCGATTTGCCTGAAGCTCAACGCACGCTGCGGCTGGAGCAGGCGCTGGAACAGTTCTGGCGCGAGTGTCGCGATCATGAAGTGCGCTGGCATCTCGATCTGCATACCGCAATTCGCGGCTCATACCATGCGCGTTTCGGCGTGATGCCGCTGAATCCTCAGCCGTGGCCGCAGGATTTCCTGCACTGGCTGGCGGCGGCTGAGCTGGAAGCGCTGGTGTTTCATCGTTCCCCAGGCGGCACCTTTACCCATTACAGCTGTGAACATCACGATGCGGCCAGTTGCACGCTGGAGCTGGGTAAAGCGCTGCCGTTTGGTGAAAATGATCTCAGCCAGTTTGCGGCCGTGCAGCTGGCGCTGGCGGCATTGTTGTACGGTGAGCCACTGCCAGAGGTGCGGGAACAACCCCGCCACTATCGCGTGGCGCAGCAGATTACCCGCCACGGCGACGCGTTTGTGCTGCACATGGGGCCAGAGACCCTGAACTTTACCGCCTTCCCGCAGGGCACGTTGCTGGCAGAAGAGGGTGACACGCGCTATTACGTGCAACAGGCGCGCGAATATGTGCTGTTTCCCAACCCAAATGTTGCCGCAGGACTGCGTGCTGGCCTGATGCTGGTGGAAGAAAACGAGCAAACGCAGGCACTGACATTATAAATAAGGTGGGTGAAGAAAATTCACCCATTTTTCCCTTCCGCAAATCCGACAATACCGTTACACTCCTCCTTAATTCCTGCGCATTTCCGTTTGATTGTCATACTCTTTTGCAATTCCTCACGCATTTCTTCTCTTTCTCTCCATGATTGCCTGATTACTGTCTTTTATGCTTTCAGGGCTTTACTCAGACTCTGAGTAGTTGACGTTTGGCGTCGTATGCTTGTTTCCGAAGACGCGACACACCTTGTCGTCATGAAACTGAATAGTAAGGACAAATATTATGCGTAAACTCACTTCCCTGTTCCTGGCTACTGCAATGGCTCTTGGTGCTGCCAACATCGTCCACGCTGCAGCGGACAATCTGACACCACCGCCAGCAGGTAGCGAAAAACCGATGCACAAGCCGCCAATGCATCATCACGGTATGGAGATGATGTTCAAAGGCCTGAATTTAACGGATGCGCAGAAAGCGCAGATCAAGACCATCATGCGTGACAGCCATAAAGAGATGAAACGTCCATCTCTGGAAGAGCGTCGTGCCAACCACAGCATCATCGCTTCAGATACTTTCGATAAAGCGAAAGCCGAAGCGCAGGCTGAGAAAATGACCGCCAACGCGAAAGATCGTGCGGTGAGCATGATGGAAACACAGAACAAGATTTACAACGTGCTGACGCCTGAGCAGAAAAAACAGTACAACGCCAACTTTGAGAAACGTCTGACAGAGAAAGGCCCGCATGACGGTAAAATGCCGCCACCGCCGGCTGATGGTGAATAAGCCGTTTAGCTAATCGGTTTGAGACCGCCGACGTTGTCCACTGCATCTGATGCTTTGGGCAGCGTCGGCGGTTTTGTTTTAAAGTTCAATCAGCGGGAAAACCCCGGACAGTAGCGGGCGGCACAAAATTTTATAGCCGTCATGATCAAAACCCTGGCGTGCGCGCTGCAGTTGGCGGGCTTCGGCTTCGGTAGCAACAGATCCCAGCCAGAACCAGTGATCGATAACGTGAATCTGCGTCATCGCCGTTCCTACTTCCACCATGCCAACCGGGCCTTGCCACGGCCAGCACACCACGCGCATCTTTTCCAATGCCTGATGCAAACGTTGCTGATGGGCTTCAAAGGATTCGTTACCGCAACACGCCCCGGCACAGCGTTTTAGCGCGGCGCGAAAACAGCCGCGTCCCGGCGTTAACCGCTCCAATCCCAGCAATCCATGACACAGGCGCTGTTCATCGGCAATCGTCTTGAGTTTTTCCATGGCTGCAAAGCGGCTGCGAAATAAGCCATAGAGATTCGGTGAACACGAGAAGTCGAGATCTTTGGCGTACACCACCTGTGGAGCGCCATCGCCAAGCTGCAACGAACAGAGCTGACGATTTTTGCGCAGGCGCTTATTAAACAGCGGCTGCTGCGTTTTGATCATCTGCGCTTCCAGCAATTGCGCGCCAAGATCGCCCGCGGTGGGGATCCAGGTGACGCGTCGCGCCTGACGCAACATGTTGGCTTCATCCGGGGTGCGAAAATGCGACATCACCCGACTGCGCAGGTTGACGCTTTTGCCGATATATAACGGCAGGTTAGCGCTGTCACCGTGAAAGGTGTAAACGCCAGGCTGATTGGGTAAACCTTCCAGCCATTGGCGTAAATGTTCGGGATATTGATAAATCGCGGCCGCATCAAATTCGAGGCGGTGGCTGGCTGCACGTCTGACCAAAACACACTCCGATTACTGGTTGTCTGTCCAGTATATCAGCGTGATGCTTTTCTCGCCAGTCAGCGGCAGGAGGAGGGCGTTTCCCGCGACAGCGGCGGGAAACGTAGAGCGGTTACTTTTTCCAGAAGTCGTCGAACACGGTGATCGGCGGACGACGTTTGTGTTCGGTTTTCAGATACCAGCCTTCAATGATCTTCGCGGCGGCGGCATCGATGGTTTTGCCTTCCAGATAAGCGTCAATCTGTTGATAGGTGACGCCGAGTGCCACTTCGTCCTGCAAGCCAGGACGATCGTCTTCCAGGTCGGCAGTAGGATGCTTCAGATACAAGTGTTCCGGGCAGCCAAGGGTTTTTAACAGCTGTTTTCCCTGACCTTTGTGCAGGCGGAAAATCGGGTTGATATCGCTGCCGCCGTCACCGTATTTGGTGAAGAAACCGGTCACGGCTTCGGCCGCATGGTCGGTGCCCACTACCACGCCTTTGGTCATGCCGGCGATGCTGTATTGTGCCTTCATACGCTCACGCGCTTTTTCGTTGCCGCGCACGAAATCGGAAACCACGATGCCCGCCTCTTTCAACGCGCGCTCGCTGGCGAGAATCGCTTCCTTGATATTCACGACCAAGGTGCGATCCGGCTGAATAAACGCCAGCGCATCCTGACAATCCTGCTCATCGGCCTGCACGCCATACGGCAGACGTACCGCAATAAAGGTGTAATCTTTGTCGCCGGTCTCTTCACGTAACTCGCGAATGGCGGTTTGTGACAGAATGCCGGTTAGCGTGGAGTCCTGTCCGCCGCTGATGCCGAGCACCAGGGTTTTCAGGAATGGATTGGCTTTCAGGTAGGATTTCAGAAAATCGACGCTGACGCGGACTTCCTGTTGCGGATCGATAACGGGTTTAACACCCAACGCTTCAATGATTTCCTGCTGCAGTGACATGAACCTCTCCTCAAGTCAGTAGCCTGACGGCACAATACGAATCATCTGCTAAAGCTAACGCCTCCGCTGGCAAACAACAAGCCGCATGGCTTGTTGTCGCACTTATTTGCAGGCTTTTCAGGCGGTTTTCGGTTTTTGCGCCAATAGGATGAACATCAAAATTGCCAGCATAAAGCAGCCAAAGATAGTGCCCGTCATGCTCAATACTGAGGTGCCGCCCAAACCGGTGACGGGCACGCTAATGGCACCTAAGGTGAACATAGTGACGCCAATCACCGCCGAGGCGCTGCCTGCACGGTGTCCCTGACTTTGCATCGCCAATGACGAACCCGTGGTGGCAATCACACCGTTACTGGCGATGGTGAAGAACAGTGCCAGCAGAATGATTGGCAATGGTGCACCGGTCAGGCCAGCTAATAGCAAGCAACCTGACGCCACGAATGCCAGCGTCAGTCCACCTTTCAGCACGCGGTATTCACCCCACAGCGGGCACAAGCGTGCACTGGTTTGTGATGCAATAATCAGGCCGAAGCCATTGGCGGCGAAGCAGAAGCTAAACGCCTGCGGCGACAGGCCATAGATTTGCTGTAATACAAACGGGGAAGCGCCAATGTAGGCAAACATGCCGGACATCATAAAGCCCTGCGTCAGGCAGAAGCCCATGAAGGGACGATGAGTGATCACCTGGCCGAGCGCTGCCCAGGCGGAAAAGATTGAGCCCTGGCTGCGACGTTCGGCGGGCAGCGTTTCATGCAGTTTCCAGCGCGCAAGGAAGATCAGCAGTACAGCGATACAACCGAGCACTACAAAAATGCCGCGCCAGTTCAGCACCGTCATTAACACACCGCCGAGCACCGGTGCACCAATTGGCGCAAGGCCATTCACCAGCATCAGCAGGGCAAAGAAGCGAGTCAGTTCATGGCCGCTGTACATATCACGAGCGATAGCGCGTGATAATACCGCACCGCCTGCGCCCGCCAGACCTTCAAACAGACGCGCTACCAACAGAGAGTGAATGTCTTTTGCCAGCGCGCAGCCAATCGACGCGATAAATAACAGTACCAGCGACAGTAACAACGGGCGGATACGGCCAAACTTGTCGCTCATCGGGCCAAACAGCAATTGTCCTGCGCCGAGGCCCAGTAATCCTGCGGTCAAACTTAACTGCGCGGTGGCGGTTTCGGTATGCAGATCGCGCGCCAGTTCAGGTAAGGCGGGCAAGTACAAGTCGATACAGAGCGGTCCAAGTGCCGCGAGCAGGCCCAGCGTAATGGCGTAAACCAGCCGATTAGAGTGTGCAGGTGTCATTGATCCTCTGTTTTCTTGATGTCTTGAGATTTTTTTGCCGGGGGATTATACGAAGCGTGAAGCGGCAACACAGCAACTTTACGAAAAACTAACGTTTCAGAAATTGCCTAAAACATTGCCATTGATTTGATTAATCTGGATTTATGTTCCAGGCTTAGTGTGACATGGACAAAGAATGAGGAATATAAAGATGAATAAAGTGCTGGGATGTATCGCTGCCGCTGTGACGCTGGTAGCTCTGTCAGGTTGTACGACTTATGACAAAGCGGAAAGCTATGTGACTAAGCCGGTGGTTAAGGATGTGAAAAAAGGAATGACGCGCGATCAGGTTCGCCAGATTGCGGGTGCTCCATCAACTGAAATCACCATGGTACACGCCCGTGGTACTTGCCAGACTTACGTGATTGGCGAGCGTGATGGTAAAGCACAGACCTACTTTGTCAGTTACAACGATGTGGGCCGTGTCATGAACTACGGTTTCCAGAGCTGTAAAGACTACGATACCGATCCGCAAGCTGCTCAGTAATTCTTGCCGAATGCAAAAAGGCCCGTCAATGACGGGCCTTTTTTCGTTTTACGCTTACAGTCCGTAAGGGCGTGGCACTTCAACATAATTGCCGCCCATCTCACGCTGATAGTAGTGACCTTCCTGCACGTAATAGCGTTTTCCGTTGAAATCGAGCACGCGCATCCCGCCTTCTGGCGGCGCTTCAGGCGCCTGAACCACCACGTAGGTATCGCCCTGACGCTGGTAGTAATTGCCATTCAGCATGTAATAAGTGAGACCGCCTATCAGCACCGCTGTCGCCGCCTCAGGTAAGAAGCGCAGCGGACCAGGACCGCCCCAACGTGGGCCACCCCCCCAATGTGGACTTGGGCCGGGGCCCCAGCCGTAAGGGTGGGCAAAACTAATGGCGGGCGTTAATAAGGTTAACGCCAGCACCGAGGCGATAACGTTTTTCATCGGTGATTCTCCTGCTATGACTGATAGCAGAATTAGCCTTCTGACGACAAAACTCAAGTGAAAAGTGGCTGATTTTTCGTCTGTTTACCATGCTTAACGCTTTCCTGACGCTAGCGCCACGATCGGGGGGAATTGCGGAGTTTCAGCCATAAAAAAACAGCAGGCGATGAGGCCTGCCGTTGTTCTGCTGCGTCGGAATTAGCGATGCGCCAGTTCAGCGTGCTCGTCGCTTTCCAGCACTCTTTTACCGGTCAAACCGAGCCAGCGGCTGGTGAGTGAACCGGCCGTCATCGAACCATTGACGTTCAATGCGGTACGGCCCATGTCGATCAGCGGCTCAATGGAAATCAGCAGCGCAACCAGGGTCACCGGTAAGCCCATCGCAGGCAGCACAATCAGCGCTGCGAAGGTGGCACCGCCGCCGACACCGGCAACACCGGCTGAGCTCAGCGTAACGATACCGACCAGCGTCGCAATCCACATCGGATCAAACGGGTTGATGCCGACCGTTGGCGCAACCATCACCGCCAGCATGGTCGGGTACAAACCGGCGCAACCGTTCTGACCAATGGTGGCACCGAAGGAAGCCGAGAAGCTGGCAATCGATTCGGGCACACCAAGACGGCGCGTCTGCGTTTCGACGTTCAGCGGAATGCTGGCCGCACTGGAACGGCTGGTGAAAGCGAAGGTGATCACCGGCCATACTTTGCGGAAGAAGCGCATCGGGTTGATGCCGTTCACTGACAGCAGCAGGGCGTGCACACCAAACATGATCGCCAGACCGAGATAAGAGGCCACCACAAAACCACCCAGCTTGATGATGTCCTGCAGGTTAGAACCCGCCACCACTTTGGTCATCAGCGCCAGCACACCGTACGGCGTCAGCTTCATGATCAAACGCACCAGTTTCATCACCCAGGACTGCAGCGTATCAATTGCCACCAGTACGCGCTCGCCTTTGACTTTGTCATCCTTCAGCAACTGCAATGCAGCCACGCCGAGGAAGGCAGCGAAGATCACCACGCTGATGATCGAGGTGGGGTTAGCACCCGCCATATCGGCAAACGGATTTTTCGGGATAAAGGAGAGCAGCAGCTGCGGCGTGCTGAGATCGGCAACCTTGCCTACATAGTTGCTCTGGATCGCGCTCAGACGTGCGGTTTCCTGCGCACCCTGCACCAGACCTTCTGCGCTCAGGCCAAACAGCCCGGTGACCATCACACCCACCAACGCGGAGATCGCGGTGGTGAACAGCAATACGCCAATGGTCAGCACGCTGATCTTGCCGAGTGAAGAGGCATTATGCAGGCGCGCGACAGCGCTCAGGATTGACGCAAACACCAGCGGCATCACAATCATCTGCAGCAACTGGACATAACCGTTGCCGACAATGTTGAACCAGCTAATTGAATCCTTCACCACCGGGCTGTTTTCGCCATAAATGGTTTGCAGCGCCAGACCGAACAGCACGCCAATCACTAAGCCAGTCAGCACGCGTTTCGACAGGCTCCAGCTTTGGTTGCCAATACGATTCAACAGAATCAGCAACGCAACGAAGGCGATGATATTAATAATGAGGGGAAAATCCATACTCGACTCCAGAGGTGTGCCGCGCAGCACGTTTGGCTGGCACGGAAAACAGTAAGTTCCCGTCAGGGAATGTCAGGAATGTTACCAGTTCAGGAAAGTGCAGGCTTATACTCAAAAGGAATGGTTTATAACTTTATTGATTGATTTGCCTGGTTATTGACCACTTTGGCCATTAACTAGCCGACCGACACCATTTTGCAGCGTATTAAACAGTTGCTCGGGCCAACCGTTGGCACCAAAAGAGGGCATACCTGCGGGAAACCACAATGCATATCCGACCAATGCGAGACAAAGTGCGCGCTCTAGTTGATTGCCTTTCTGGCTATTGAGCAGCGGCAAACGGAAACGCCAGCGGCACGGCCACAGCAAGGGGACGCCTGCGGGGGTCAACATGTCGGCGACGATGTGACTGAGATAACCCAGCGTCATCCCCTGTAAAACATCAGCAGGCAGGAACCAGTCCGCCGGAACGTTAATCTGGAATAGCCACAGGCTTATCGCCACCGCCAGCAAACTGTGGGTAAATCCACGATGACCAAAGGCGCGCGCAATGGGTTGTGAGATCCATTTCAGGCGCTGGCCTAACACAGATTTAGGATGGTCAATATCAGGCAGCAGACAGGTCAGCAGTGCAGCAGGCACGAGATGCCACCAGTCGGCGCTGGCCATGACTGGCGTCAGCTCCGCACGCTTAGCAAAAATCGCGCTGGCAATGGCAAAAATGATATGGCCTTCGGCCGTCATGATGAAACCTGGCTGCAAAAACTGTCGATGCATCCAGTATAGGGATTTATCCAGTGAAATAGAACGGTGACGCTGTAACGAAGCGTTAATATTTTTCGCTTTCCCGCGTCATAATGACGCGGGAAAAGAACAGGTTAGCGTGCTAACCATCCACCATCGACGGCCAGTGTGTAGCCGTGCACATAATCTGCAGCGTCAGAAGCCAGAAACACGATCGGACCCATCATGTCATCCGGAACACCCCAGCGTCCGGCAGGGATGCGCCCAAGGATCTCTTCGTTGCGCGACTCATCATTACGCAGTTGTTCGGTATTATTGGTCGCCATATAGCCAGGAGCGATGGCATTCACGTTAATGCCGTGTTTCGCCCACTCATTTGCCATTAGCCGCGTTAAACCCATCACCGCGCTTTTCGACGCAGTGTAAGAGGGCACGCGAATGCCGCCCTGAAAGGAGAGCATTGAGGCGATATTAATAATTTTGCCGCCGTTGCCCTGAGCGATAAACTGACGCGCCACCTGCTGAGACAGGAAGAACAGGCTTTTGCTGTTGATGTTCATCACATCGTCCCAGTCCTGCTCGCTGAAGTTGAGTGCATCTTCACGGCGGATGATGCCCGCGTTATTCACCAGAATATCGATACGTCCGGCCTGAGCCACGGCTTGTTCAACAATCTGCGGCACCCCTTTCGGCTGAGTCAAATCGGCCTGAATCGACCAAAAGCGGCGCCCCAGGGCTTCAACTTTAGACTGTGTATCGGCAGGACCGGCACGATTAACGCCAATGATGTCACAGCCGGCTTGCGCCAACCCTAAGGCCATCCCCTGACCTAAACCGGTATTACAGCCGGTGACCAGCGCAATTTTGCCTTCAAGATTAAATGCGTTAAGGATCATCTTTCGCTCCTGTTAGCGCAGCGCGCTGATGCTGACGTGGTCCATGTCATCGAACACCTGATTTTCGCCCACCATGCCCCAGATAAAGGTATAGCGCTGTGTGCCCACTCCGGCATGAATTGACCAGCTTGGTGAAATCACCGCCTGCTCGTTGTGCACCAGCAAATGGCGCGTTTCCTGCGGCTGGCCCATCATGTGGAAAACGGCGCTGTCATCTGCCATATCAAAGTAAAAGTACACTTCCATACGACGTTCATGGGTGTGGCACGGCATGGTGTTCCAGAGATTGCCGTCATCAAGACGCGTGAGTCCCATGGTGAGCTGGCAGGTGGGTAACACATCCGGCACAATAAATTTATTAATGGTGCGACGGTTTGAGGTCGCGGCATCCCCTAACGTGGCTTTGACTGCATCCTGCAGGGTGATCTTTTTATCCGGATAACGGGTATGTGCGGGTGCGCTGTTGTAGTAAAACTTCGCTGGAAGGTTGGCGTTGCTGCTGCGGAAAACCACGCTTTTGGCTCCCTGGCCAACATACAGCGCCTCCTGATGGCCCACCTCCCAGGTTTTGCCATCGACGTCAATCAAGCCCGGCCCGCCAATATTGATCACGCCCAGTTCGCGGCGTTCGAGAAAATAGCTCACGCCCAGTTGTTTGCCGACTTCTTCACCGATCGTCACCGACTGCTGGATTGGCATGACACCACCAATGATGATGCGATCAATGTGGCTGTAAGTGAGGGTGTAATGGTCTGCCTCAAAAATTTTCTCGATCAAAAATTCGCGACGTAAGCCGGCGGTGTCCAGATTTTTTGCATGCTCAGTATGAATGCTTTGACGAACGTCCATCTCAGACCTCTCAAAGTTGAAGGAAGTGTCCCGAAGCGGGTCTTTGGGCATCTTAGGCAGGATGAGATGTGAATTCAATAAAAATGAAACGTTGTTTTATTTAATTGTGTGGGTGATCAAATACGCGCAGTTATTGGCGTAGTGGGTGTCAGGAACAATGCAAAGCGTTGCCCACAGATGGGCAACGAGAATGGAGGGGCTGAGTCCTGGCCCGGCACAGGTGTATCAGAATTAATTGAACAAATGCTCAGCTTTCAACTCGGCCAAACTCGCCAGCTTCACATTGGCCAGCGCCCAACGCGAATCATCCGCGTACTCGGCTGCTGGCACCACAATCGAACGCATGCGCGCGGCTTTGGTGGCGATCATGCCATTGAACGAATCTTCCAGAGTCACACAGTTAAGCGGATCCACCGCCAACTTCGTCGCCGCATCCAGATAGACCTGTGGATGAGGTTTGCTGTACGGCAGGCTTTCGGCTGAAGCAATGGCGTCGAAGTATTTGCGCAGGTCGAACATCTCCAGCACGCGCTCCAGCATAAACAGCGGTGAGGCAGAGGCGAGGGCGATTTTTAATCCCTGCTGCTGGCAAAGTTGCAATGCCGGTTCAACGCCGGGCAGTAATGGACGCGTCTCCTCAACCAATGCCAGTGCGCGAGCAATGATACGTTGCGTCACTTCCGCCTGATCCGGGCCGTTCCACGGCAAAGCTTCAAACCACATACGGACGGTTTGATCGATGCGCAAACCCAGCGTATCGGGCAGTTCATGGCGGCGGGTAATATCCACACCCAGACTCGCAAACACATCCAGTTCTGCCTGATCCCACAAGGGTTCAGAGTCGATCAGCAATCCGTCCATATCAAAAATAGCGGCCAACACCGGGCGACGATAAGACATACAACAGCTCCGTTTGAAATTTGCCCTACCTTATCATGCGCAGCCGGGAAATCCGACTCACGGCAGGTTACGCATTTTTCAGGAAAAAAAGCCGCAGTGCAGGTAGACTTAGGGCAAAACTATTGTATGTGAAGGGAGACACCATGACTTACCAACAGGCTGGCCGCATCGCCATCCTTAAGCGAGTGGCTGGCTGGGTAATTTTTATTCCGGCGCTGCTATCCACCATTATCTCAATTCTCGGCTTCATGTTTAAACACAGTGAAAAGCAGCCGGGCATTGATGCAGTGATGCTTGATTTTGTCCATGTCATGGTCGACATGATCAAGTTCAATACGCCGTTTTTGAACCTGTTTTGGCAAAACTCACCGGTACCGGAGTTTCATGGCGGTGCCAATATTGGCTTCTGGGTCATCTACATCCTGATTTTCGTCGGCATTGCGCTGCAGGCGTCAGGCGCGCGCATGTGGCGTCAGTCGCGTCACATCAAGGAAGGTATTGAAGATCAGTTGATTCTTGAACAAGCCAAAGGAGCTGAAGGGCGCACACGTGCTCAGCTGGAAGAGAAGATCCATGTCCCGCGACATACTATTTTGCTGCAAATTTTCCCGCTCTATATCCTGCCAATTGTGATTGCTATTGCGGGTTATTTTGTCCTGAAATTACTGGGCATGCTGTAAGGCGTCAGGCCGGCCTGGCCTGACGTTGTCCCAATGCATCTTCATTTAACAACTGGTCAATCGCGAATTGTGCGGCGTTTGTCCAGTTACCGGCAAACACGTTGGCGCGGTTGAGCAAATAGTAGAGCTGATACACGGGCTGTCGCTGCGAAAACCCTTCCGCCAGCGGCCACACCGAGTGATATCCCTCGTAAATCTGGCGTGGCAATTCGACGTAGTAATTCAACATCGCGAGATCGCACTCCCTGTCGCCCCAATAGCAGGCGGGGTCAAACAGCCATGGCCCACTGCTGCTATCCGCGCAGTTAGCAGGCCATAAATCGCCGTGAAGTAGAGAAGGCTGAGGATGATGATTGGCCAGCGCGCGTTGCACGCAATCGACGATCAATTCGGTATTGCCGTATTGCACCCCTTTTTCAGCGGCCAGTTGCAGTTGCCAGCCAATACGCTGTTCAGCAAAGAACACCGACCAGCGTCGTAGCCAACTGTTGGGCTGGGGGGAGGTGGTGATGTTGTTATCGTAATCGAGTCCAAACTGCGGTTGCTCGCTCCATTGATGGAGGTGAGCCAACTGCTGGCCAAGCTGGAAGGCGCTCTGTTCGTTCAGCGCCTCTGGCTGGATATATTCCAGCAGCAAAAAGCTGCTGTCGCGGTCATTCCCGACGCCATATACTTTTGGCACCCGGACCGTCTGTGTCCGCGCCAGCAAGCCCAGCTGGTCCGCTTCCCAGCTAAACAGAGTGAGCATATCGCGCGTATTACATTTAACGAAAACGTCGAGATCGCCGTAGCGGAGGCGCCAGGCAGGATGCACATCGCCACCAGGGAGTTCGTAACGTTCAGTGATTTCAGCTTCACCGGCGTGTTCGCTTAACAGACGACTAATGGCTGACCACATTGGGTAATCCTCTTTATTCGCTGCGTAAGTTTGATTGTAGCGCTCAAAACTTCAGCAAAACCAGTGGTGAGGCGATTATTTGTGGCGCGTCAGGGTTTTGACTGTAGAAATTCGGACAGCGTGGTGATCTTCACCTCCGCTTTACGATGCAGGGCAACATCCGCCAGCCCGGCGGCGTGTTCTGCGATCTCATGTTGTTCCAATGCACTGATGATGCCAAAACTGTTGGTTCCCAACTCATGCGAATGACCTTCATCATCATGCAAGGTCGTGGTGTAACCGCCGCTGACCATCACGCTGTTAAGGGATTGCAGATCGCCTAAGCTCTCATCGGAATAGCTTAGCGTGACAATGTAACGTTTAAGGTCGTGGTCACTCATCATTCACCTCATTGTAATGGAACAGATTTCAGCGTAGACCAGCGCTGCGGATAGAGCGAATTCTGCGCAATTCAGATGGGAAAAGGGAGCGTAAATCTGCGTCAACTGGCTTCAGAAAATTCTTGTATCAATTGGGCTGCTATTTGGTTAATTGCCTCTTATAATGCGCAGCGGAAATGGGAAAGCTCCTATTAACCATGCGGTTCCAGCGCGGAACCTGGCATTTCTGGCATCTTCATACTTTTTTACAAAACTTACCGTAAATTGCATTGATTGGCCGGGAAAACTCTTCAGACTCACTCTTTTTTAAACTGCCGTACGGGTCACATTTAATGAAAGCCTTTAATAAGCTGTCCGCTGTTGTATTGCTCTCTGCTGGAGCATTTTGTCACCAGGCATTTGCTGATAACACCGTTTTTACCTCTATGGATGACCCTTCAACGGCAAAAAAACCGTTTGAAGGCAGCGCGTCAGCCGGTTATTTGGCACAGACAGGGAATACCACCAGTTCATCATTGAGCGCCTCAACCAATATGACGTGGTATCAGACCAACACCGCTTACAGCTTATGGGGCAACGCCGCGAACAACTCATCCAACGATGAGCGTTCCTCAGAGACTTACAACATCGGTGGTCGTACTCGTTACAATATGAACAGTGCGGACTATCTGTTCGGTCAGGCGAGCTGGTTGAGCGACCGTTTCAACGGTTATGATTCGCGCGATGTTCTGACTGCCGGTTATGGTCGCCAGTTGCTGAACGGTCCTGTGCACTCGCTGCGAGCTGAATTCGGTCCCGGTGTCCGTTACGATGATTTCCATGAAGGTGGTCACGAAACCAAGGCGCTGGGATACGGTGCTGTGAGCTACCAGTGGCAACTGACTGACACGACCAAATTCATCCAGGGTGTTTCCGTGTTGAGCAGCTTCGGTGAAGATACAACGCTGAACTCCGAAACCGGCTTGCAGGTGGCCATCAACGAACACTTCGCGTTGAAGCTGGCTTACAACGTGACCTGGAATAATAATCCGCCAGAGTCTGCGCCGGATCGTACCGACACCAAAACCACCATCCAGCTTTCTTACGCGATGTAAGCGAGCCGTGATGAAAAAACCGTTGCCGGCTAGCGCCGCGCAGCGGTTTTTTTTTATCTGTCGATGGCTTAGCGCATTTTTCGCGGGTTTAGATCGCGGCAGAAAGCTGCTATTATCTCCGGCGCTTTACATTCCTGGCGTCATTCCGACAACGTGGGTCTGACATTACGCCGGGTTACTCAAACAGAACTCAATGTTGCATGTAGGCTTTCGTGTGGCTTACCACTGCAATTAAGGATATGAAATGCCAGTAATTACTCTTCCTGATGGCAGCCAGCGCGTATTTGACCGTCCGGTCAGCGTGATGGACATCGCTCTGGATATTGGACCGGGCCTGGCGAAAGCCTGTATTGCCGGTCGTGTTAATGGCGAGCTGGTGGACGCGGTTGATCCGATCACCGAAGATGCTCAGGTGGCAATTATCACCGCCAAAGATGAAGCCGGTCTGGAAATTATTCGTCACTCTTGTGCGCACCTGTTAGGGCATGCGATTAAACAACTGTGGCCGAATACCAAAATGGCGATTGGTCCGGTGATCGATAACGGCTTCTATTATGACGTCGATTTGGATCACACCCTGACGCAGGAAGATCTTGAGCTGCTGGAAAAGCGTATGCACCAGCTGGCTGAGACTAATTACGATGTGGTGAAGAAGAAGGTGAGCTGGCAGGAAGCACGTGATGTGTTTGCTGAGCGTGGCGAAAGCTACAAAACCACCATTCTTGACGAAAACATCAGCCACGATGATCAACCTGGTTTGTATCATCATGAAGAATACATCGACATGTGCCGCGGTCCGCACGTGCCGAACATGCGTTTCTGCCATCACTTCAAACTGCAGAAAATCTCCGGTGCTTACTGGCGCGGCAACAGCGACAACAAAATGCTGCAGCGTATTTACGGTACAGCGTGGGGCGACAAGAAGCAGCTGGCTGCCTATCTGCAGCGTTTGGAAGAAGCGGCGAAGCGCGATCACCGTAAAATCGGTAAGCAGCTCGACCTGTACCATATGCAGGAAGAAGCGCCAGGTATGGTGTTCTGGCACAACGACGGTTGGACCATCTTCCGTGAACTGGAAGTGTTCGTCCGTACCAAGCTGAAAGAGTACGATTACCAGGAAGTGAAAGGTCCGTTTATGATGGACCGTGTGCTGTGGGAAAAAACCGGCCACTGGGAAAACTACAAAGAAGCGATGTTCACCACCTCTTCAGAGAACCGTGAATATTGCATCAAGCCAATGAACTGCCCTGGCCACGTTCAGATCTTTAATCAGGGTCTGAAATCCTACCGTGACCTGCCGCTGCGTATGGCTGAATTTGGTAGCTGCCACCGTAATGAGCCATCAGGCGCATTGCACGGCCTGATGCGCGTCCGTGGTTTTACCCAGGATGATGCGCACGTCTTCTGTACCGAAGATCAGGTTCGTGATGAAGTGAACAGCTGTATTCGTATGGTGTACGACATGTACAGCACCTTCGGTTTTGAAAAAATCGTGGTGAAACTGTCGACCCGTCCGGAGAAACGTATCGGTACCGATGAAATGTGGGACCGTGCGGAAGTGGATTTAGCAGAAGCGCTGAAGGAGAACGAAATTCCGTTCGAATATCAGCCAGGAGAGGGTGCCTTCTACGGCCCGAAAATTGAGTTTACCCTGTACGATTGCCTCGACCGCGCATGGCAGTGCGGCACCGTTCAGCTAGACTTCTCCCTGCCAAAACGTTTGGACGCCACTTATGTGGGCGAAAACAACGATCGTCAGACGCCGGTAATGATTCACCGTGCGATTCTCGGTTCAATGGAGCGCTTTATCGGCATCCTGACCGAAGAGTTCGCGGGCTTCTTCCCGAGCTGGCTGGCCCCCGTGCAGGCTGTGGTGATGAATATTACCGACAGTCAGGCAGAATATGTCAGTGAATTGACAAAGAAATTGCAGAAAGCTGGCATTCGTGTCAAAGCAGACTTGAGAAACGAGAAGATAGGCTTTAAAATCCGCGAGCACACATTACGTCGCGTCCCTTATATGCTGGTTTGCGGTGAGAAAGAGGTGGAAGCAGGCAAAGTTGCCGTGCGCACCCGCCGTGGTAAAGACCTTGGGAGCATGGACGTAGATGTGTTTGTTGAGAAGCTGCAACAAGAGATTCGCAGCCGACATCTTCACCAATTAGAGGAATAAGGTTATTAAAGGCGGAAAACGAGTACAACCGACGCGTCCGAACCGTATCAACGGCGAAATCCGTGCTACCGAAGTGCGCTTAACTGGCGTAGACGGCGAGCAACTTGGCATTGTGACATTGCGCGAAGCAATTGAGAAAGCCGAAGAAGCTGGCGTAGATTTAGTTGAAATCAGCCCGAACGCCGAACCGCCGGTTTGCCGTATTATGGATTACGGCAAGTTCCTTTATGAAAAGAGTAAATCTTCTAAGGAACAGAAGAAGAAGCAGAAAGTTATCCAGGTTAAGGAAATTAAATTCCGTCCTGGTACCGATGATGGCGACTATCAGGTCAAACTACGCAACCTGATTCGCTTTCTGGAAGAGGGCGATAAAGCCAAAATCACGCTGCGTTTCCGTGGTCGTGAAATGGCGCACCAGCAGATCGGTATGGAAGTGCTTAACCGCGTCCGTAAAGACCTGTGTGAAGATCTGGATCTGGCCATTGTCGAGTCCTTCCCGACTAAGATCGAAGGCCGCCAGATGATCATGGTGCTCGCACCGAAGAAGAAACAGTAGGCCTTCAAGTAATAATTCCGCGCAGCGTTCGCGCTGTGCGGAATCTTATTCGCCTGTCTGATTCATTTTATTAACAATGCGAAGTGGATATTTGTAAAAATGCCAAAGATTAAAACTGTCCGTGGCGCGGCTAAGCGCTTCAAGAAGACCGCTTCTGGCGGCTTCAAGCGTAAGCACGCGAACCTGCGTCATATTCTGACTAAGAAGTCTACCAAGCGTAAACGTCACCTGCGTCCGAAAGGCATGGTGTCTAAAGGCGATCTGGGTCTGGTTGTTGCCTGCCTGCCGTACGCATAAGTAAACTTTTTATAAATCTGCCTGAACACTTTGCGTACTGCAGGGAATAGGGCATCACAGAATATGATATAGGAGAGCTCACATGGCTCGCGTAAAACGTGGTGTAATTGCTCGCGCACGTCACAAGAAAATCTTAAAACAAGCTAAAGGCTACTACGGTGCACGTTCACGTGTTTACCGCGTTGCTTTCCAGGCTGTTATCAAAGCTGGTCAGTATGCTTACCGTGACCGTCGTCAACGTAAGCGTCAGTTCCGTCAGCTGTGGATCGCGCGTATTAACGCTGCGGCCCGTCAGAACGGTATCTCTTACAGCCGTTTCATCAATGGCCTGAAAAAAGCCTCTATTGAAATCGACCGTAAGATTCTGGCTGACATCGCTGTATTCGACAAAGTGACCTTCACGGCACTGGTCGAAAAAGCAAAATCAGCTCTGGCGTAAGTCAGATGAAAAAGGGAGCTTGCTCCCTTTTTTATTGCCTGCAACTCACGCAAAAGATTGACATTTTAACCGCTGGGCTTTTCAATAGTGCGGTTTCTATCAAGACAAGGTAACGCAAGCATGCACGCTGCTATTTTCCGTTTCTTTTTTTACTTTAGCGCCTGACAATCGGGGGCTTTTGCGCATAAGAAAAGAAACGAAAAATCGCGCTGAAAGCCTCCCTCGTGGAGGCTTTTTTGTTTCTGGCGACACTTAATCGGATCTCACGGTCCTTACAAGAACTGACCAGCCCGGCTGGAAGAAGAGGAAATCATGTCCCAACTCGCAGACCTGGTGGCCCGTGCCACGGCCGCTATCGACGAGGCGTCGGATATCGCCGCCCTGGACGCCGTGCGCGTCGAATTCTTGGGTAAGAAAGGGCATCTGACGCTGCAAATGACCACCCTGCGTGAACTGCCAGCGGAAGACCGTCCGGCAGCAGGCGCGGTGATTAACGAAGCGAAGCAGCAGGTGCAGGATCGTCTTAACGCACGTAAAGACACCCTGGAAAGCGCTGAGCTGAATGCGCGCCTCGCCGCAGAGACCATTGATGTCTCGCTGCCTGGTCGTCGCGTTGAGAACGGCGGTTTGCACCCGGTGACCCGCACCATCGATCGTATCGAAAACTTCTTCGGCGAGTTGGGCTTTGCGGTGGTCACTGGTCCGGAAATCGAAGATGACTATCATAACTTCGACGCACTCAACATTCCTGGCCACCATCCGGCGCGTGCTGACCACGATACCTTCTGGTTCGATGCCACCCGTCTGCTGCGTACCCAGACGTCTGGCGTGCAGATCCGCACCATGAAAAACCAGCAGCCGCCGATCCGCATCATCGCGCCAGGTCGCGTGTATCGTAACGACTACGATCAAACCCACACCCCAATGTTCCATCAGATGGAAGGTTTGATCGTCGATAAAGACATCAGCTTCACCAACCTGAAAGGCACGCTGCATGATTTCCTGAACAACTTCTTTGAAGAAGACCTGCAGATTCGCTTCCGTCCTTCTTACTTCCCGTTCACCGAACCCTCCGCGGAAGTGGATGTGATGGGTAAAAACGGCAAGTGGCTGGAAGTGCTGGGCTGCGGCATGGTGCATCCGAACGTACTGCGCAATGTGGGCATTGACCCGGAAGTCTACTCTGGCTTCGCTTTCGGCATGGGAATGGAGCGTCTCACCATGCTGCGTTATGGCGTGAACGATCTGCGCGCCTTCTTCGAAAATGATTTACGTTTCCTCAAACAATTTAAATAAGGGCAGGTTATCCAATGAAATTCAGTGAACTCTGGTTACGCGAATGGGTAAATCCAGCCCTGGACAGCGCTGCGCTGTCTGAGCAAATCACCATGGCCGGCCTGGAAGTGGACGGCGTGGATCCTGTCGCCGGTGCGTTCAATGGCGTGGTCGTGGGTGAAGTGGTGGAGTGCGGCCAGCATCCGAACGCAGACAAACTGCGCGTGACCAAAATCAACGTGGGCGGCGAGCGCCTGCTGGATATCGTCTGTGGCGCGCCAAACTGCCGCCAGGGCTTGAAAGTCGCCGTGGCGACCGTAGGCGCGGTGCTGCCGGGCGATTTCAAAATCAAAGCGGCGAAATTGCGTGGTGAGCCTTCCGAAGGCATGCTGTGCTCGTTCTCTGAGCTGGGTATTTCCGACGATCACAGCGGCATTATTGAACTGCCTGCTGATGCGCCTATTGGCACTGACATCCGCAGCTATCTGCAGCTGGATGACAACACCATCGAAATCAGCGTAACGCCAAACCGTGCCGATTGCCTCGGTATTATTGGTATTGCGCGCGATGTGGCGGTAGTCAACGGTCTGCCGCTCACCGAGCCAACGATTGAGCCGGTTAAAGCGACCATTACTGATACCTTCCCGATTCGCGTAGATGCCACCGATGCTTGCCCACGTTATCTGGGCCGCGTAGTAAAAGGCATCAATGTGAAAGCGGCAACGCCACTGTGGATGCGTGAAAAACTGCGTCGCTGCGGCATCCGTTCTATCGACCCGGTGGTGGACATCACCAACTACGTTCTGCTGGAACTCGGTCAGCCGATGCACGCCTTTGACCTCGACCGCATTGACGGCGGCATCGTGGTGCGCATGGCGGAAGAGGGTGAAGTCCTGACCTTACTGGATGGCACCGAAGCGAAACTCGGCAGCGACACGCTGGTGATTGCTGACCATCAGAAAGCGCTGGCGATGGGCGGCATTTTTGGTGGTGAGCACTCTGGTGTGAACGAAGAAACCCAAAATGTGCTGTTCGAGTGTGCTTTCTTTGAACCGCTGGCGATCACCGGCCGTGCTCGTCGTCAGGGCCTGCATACCGACGCGTCGCATCGTTACGAGCGTGGCGTTGATCCGGCACTGCAATTCAAAGCCATTGAACGCGCAACCCAGTTGCTGCTGGACATTTGCGGCGGTGAAGCGGGTCCGGTTATCGATCAAACTGACGCCAGCAAACTGCATGAGCGCGCCACCATTACGCTGCGTCGCGAAAAACTCGACCGCCTGATTGGTCACGTGATCGCCGATGAGCAGGTCACCGATATCCTGACGCGTCTCGGTTGCGAAGTGACCGTGGGCAATGGCGAGTGGACAGCCGTTGCACCAAGCTGGCGTTTCGATATGGCGATTGAAGAAGATCTGGTTGAGGAAGTGGCTCGCGTATACGGCTACAACAACATTCCAGACGTGCCGGTGAAAGCCAGCCTGATTATGACGAAGCATCGCGAAGCGGATCTGTCGCTGAAGCGTGCGCGTAACCTGCTCGTCGATAAAGGCTATCAGGAAGCGATTACCTACAGCTTCGTTGATCCGAAAGTGCAGCAGCTGCTGCATCCGGGTGAAGAAGCGCTGATCCTGCCAAGCCCGATTTCCAGCGATATGTCGGCAATGCGCTTGTCACTGTGGACCGGTCTGCTTGGTGCGGTTGTTTATAACCAGAACCGTCAGCAAGGCCGTGTGCGCCTGTTTGAGAGCGGTTTGCGCTTTGTTCCTGATACGCAGGCCGATCTCGGTATCCGCCAGGATCTTATGCTGGCGGGCGTTCTGAGCGGTAATCGCTATGAAGAGCATTGGGATCTGGCGCGTCAGACAGTTGACTTCTATGATTTAAAAGGCGATTTAGAATCGTTACTGGATTTGACCGGTAAACTCGATGAGATTTCTTTCCGTGCAGAAGTCAATCCGGCGCTGCATCCGGGACAGAGCGCGGCAATTTGTTTACGCGGCGAACGAATCGGATTTATCGGAGTGGTTCATCCGGAGTTGGAACGTAAGCTGGATCTCAACGGCCGCACCTTAGTGTTTGAACTGCTTTGGAATAAGGTCGCAGACCGCGTCCTGCCTGACGCGCGCGAGATTTCACGCTTCCCGGCGAACCGTCGTGATATCGCTGTGGTAGTGGCTGAAAACGTGCCTGCAGCAGATATCATCGCGGAGTGTAAGAAAGTTGGCGTAAATCAGGTAGTTGGCGTAAACTTGTTTGACGTGTACCGTGGTAAGGGCGTGAACGAGGGCGAAAAGAGCCTCGCGATTAGCCTGATTTTGCAGGATACCAGCCGGACACTCGAAGAAGAGGAGATTGCCGCGACCGTTGCCAAATGCGTTGCGGCATTAAAAGAGCGATTCCAGGCAACCTTGAGGGATTGAACCTATGGCGCTTACAAAAGCTGAAATGTCAGAGTACCTGTTTGAAAAACTCGGGTTGAGCAAACGCGATGCCAAAGAGTTGGTTGAGCTCTTCTTTGAAGAAGTTCGCCGCGCGTTAGAAAACGGAGAACAGGTTAAACTGTCCGGATTTGGTAATTTTGATCTGCGTGACAAAAATCAACGTCCGGGCCGTAACCCGAAGACGGGGGAAGATATTCCTATCACTGCCCGCCGAGTGGTGACCTTCCGTCCGGGACAGAAGTTGAAAAGTCGCGTTGAGAACGCGACACCGAAGGACGCTGACTAATTTCAGTATGACAAAAAGGCCGCTTAGCGGCCTTTTTTATTGGCTGTAAAATGGCCGTTCTGCGCAATCTTTCCATAATGTCAGGATTTCGTAAGTATCCGGAAAATAGGATGAAAATCGGCACTGGCTGATAGTGACTGCGGCAATCCATTTGTTATAACAGCGCCATCACATAACAAGGGGTATTGCTGATGAAAAAGACAGCACTTTTACTGGGCATCCTGTTAGGCATGCCGCTGCTGGCTAACGCCAATGTTTCCGTTAACATCAACACACCGGGTGTTTCTATTCATATCGGTGATCAAGATAAACGTGGCTACTACTGGGATGGCTACGACTGGCGTGCGCCAACCTGGTGGAAACAGCACCACAATCAACGCATCGGCACCAAAGGCCCGCACGGTTACTGGAACGGTAACGGCTGGCAGCCACAGCACCCGGGCAATGCGCCGCACCACGATAACAAACCGCAGCCGCGAGACCAGCATCATGACTCGCGTGATAGCCACGACAAGCGTGATAATCACGGTCAACCGATCCCGCCTCATCAGTAAGCGTTGCTTAGCGGCACCCACTCGGTGCCGCTTTCTTTTTGCCACAATCCCACTACAATCAAATCTCTGTTTTCTCTGCCAATCTTATCTATGACTCTGTTGGACCAGCTTGCCCGTCAGGCCGATCGTCGTAGCCAGCGCTGGCTGATGCTGCTCGGTGCCATTCTGCTGCTGCTGTTTATTCTCAGCCTGTGCGCCGGAGACATCTGGATATCGCCAACCCAATGGTTTTCCTCTAACGGTGAACTCTTCGTCTGGCAGTTGCGCTTACCGCGGACGCTGGCGGTGCTGCTGGTGGGCGCTGCGCTGGCGGTGTGTGGTGTGGTGATGCAGGCGCTGTTCAACAATCCGCTGGCAGAACCCGGCCTGCTTGGCGTATCCAATGGCGCGGGCATTGGGTTAGTGTTGGGTGTCATGCTGGGCAATGGCTCATTATGGAGCCTGACGCTGGCGGCGATGGCGGGCGCATTATTGATCACGCTGATCCTGCTGCACTTTGCCCATCGTCAGCTTTCAGCCAGCCGCTTATTGCTCACGGGAGTTGCGCTCGGCATTATCTGTAGCGCAGTGATGACATGGGCCGTGTACTTTAGCACCAGCCTCGATCTACGGCAGTTAATGTACTGGATGATGGGCGGCTTTGGCGGTATTGACTGGCGCTATGGCTGGATGATGCTGGCGCTGTTGCCGGTCACTCTGCTGCTGACAGCCACCGCTTGGACGCTGAATTTACTTTCACTGGGGGAAACCTCGGCGCGTCAGCTAGGCCTGCCGTTATTGTTATGGCGTAACCTGTTAGTGTTGGCGATGGGCTGGCTGGTTGGCGCCAGCGTGGCGATGGCCGGTGCCATCGGGTTTGTCGGATTGGTCATCCCTCATCTGTTACGCTTAAGCGGTTTTAGCGATCACCGATACCTGCTGCCCGCCTCGGCGCTGGCAGGGGCTGCGGTGCTCCTCGGGGCAGATATTATCGCCCGACTGGTGCTGACGTCGGCAGAGTTGCCGATTGGCGTGGTCACCGCCACCCTCGGCGCACCGCTGTTTATCGTGCTATTAGTGAAATCTTCGCGCTAGCAATGGCTGGCATCTTGGTCTCAACAACAGGAATCGACAATGAGCATTTATCAGACAGAACTGGTTACCCTGGACGGCGAAAAAACGACGCTGGCACAGTATCAGGACAACGTACTGCTGGTGGTCAACGTGGCGTCAAAATGTGGGCTGACGGCGCAGTATGAGCAGCTTGAGTCACTGCAGAAAGCCTGGCAGGACAAAAACTTTAGCGTGCTGGGTTTCCCCTGCAATCAGTTTCTGGAGCAGGAGCCGGGCAGCAACGAAGAGATCAAAACCTTCTGCAGCACCACTTATGGTGTGACTTTCCCGATGTTCGATAAAACCGATGTGAACGGTGCCAATCGTCATCCGCTGTATGCGCAGTTAACGGCGGCACAGCCTGAAGCCGAACGTCCTGAAGGCAGCGGTTTCCTCGAGCGTATGGTGAGCAAAGGACGTACACCAAAAGCCGAGGGCGACATTTTGTGGAACTTCGAAAAATTCCTCATCAACAAAGGGGGTAAGGTGATTGCGCGTTTCTCTCCGGATATGACGCCTGATGATCCGATCATCCTGAAACGCGTTGAGCAGGCGCTGGCAGAGTAAATGCTGTTGCAGTGTCAGGGAGTCAGCGTCGCGGGACGTCTGGCTCCGGTTGATCTCAGCGTCAATGCAGGTGAATGGATACATTTGGTAGGCCCGAATGGCGCGGGAAAAAGTACTTTACTCTGTGCGCTGTCGGGATTATTGCCGGCTCAAGGCGTGATTCAGCTTGCAGGAACGTCGTTGAGCCGCTTAAGCGGGGCTGCACTGGCTCAATGGCGTGCCTGGTTACCGCAACAACAGGCCGCGTTAGGGACCATGCCCGTCTGGCACTATCTGCGTCTGCATTTCTCTTCGGCGTCGCCGCAGGTAGATGTCACACTCAATGATGTGCTGACGCAACTCAGTATACACGACAAATTAACCCGTCAACTGACGCAGCTCTCTGGTGGCGAATGGCAGCGTGTGCGGCTGGCGGCAGTAGTGATGCAAATCCATCCGGCGAGCAATCCTCACGGCAAGCTTTTAATTCTGGATGAGCCGATGACGGCATTGGATGTCGCGCAGCAGCGAGCCGTGGATAAATTGCTGCTCCAGCTGTGCCACGCCGGTATTGCGGTGATTGCCAGCGGCCATGATCTTAACCACAGTCTGCGCCATGCCGACCGCGTAGGATTGATGCATCAGGGGGAAGTGGTGATGCAGGGACGTGCGCGGGACGTCTTAACCGCCGCCAATCTCTCTCCGTTGTACCAAACCGAGTTTCAACAATTTGATACACCGCAAGGCCCTCTGCTGTTTATTCCCTGAATAACATTGCCTGTTAAGCAGATTTGCCGCTAAAGTGTCATCCGGGCGACGGATTTAGGGACATTCTGATGCGAATAACGGTATTTCTTCTGATGCTGCTGCTGGTTGGGTGTAGTAGCCATCACGCGCCGCCGCCGAATGGCCGCCTTTCTGATTCCATCACCGTGATTGCTCAACTCAACGATCAGTTAGGTCGCTGGCGTGGCACGCCTTATCGCTACGGCGGGTTAAGTCGAGGCGGTGTGGATTGCTCTGGTTTTGTTTATCTGACCTTCCGCGATAAATTCGATATGCAACTGCCGCGTTCTACCGTTGACCAGACGGATATTGGCACTCGCATTGATAAACGCGATTTGCTGCCCGGTGATCTGGTCTTCTTCAAAACGGGCAGCGGAGAGAATGGCCTGCATGTGGGTATTTATGATACCGATAACACCTTCATCCACGCTTCTACCAGCCAGGGCGTGATTCGCTCTTCACTGGATAATGTCTATTGGCGCAAGGTATTTTGGCAGGCACGTCGTATCTGAATGATTACCATACCAGTGCTGAATGACCTATTCTCTTCATGGTTTTTCAGCCGGTTTATTATTGAATTCCCCTCAAATTTAACTCTCATTTAAAATGGCACTTTACCTGTGCTCGCATAAATACTAAAAATAAGACTGAATTTATTTAATGAGTATGGACAACCACCTCGGCTATTTGGCTTAAGTTTTATTTATGGCTTAAAACGGTTTAATCAGGCACAAAATTGCGTCTCTTCTAACGTTTGGTCCTATTGCCTGACCGTTTTCATTGATATACGATGCGCCAATTGCCACTGCTTCTGGCTGCTAAAATGAAAGTCCATTTATCTGCCGACTATCAGTCGGAAACCTGGTTCTATCCAGTTTATACACTGGCGGGCCAGCTGACTGCGGTCGAGCTGGTGACGCAATTCGTCCACGACAGCGCACCTATTACGCTGCCGCAGGATTTGCTGTTGCCGCAATTAGACGATGCGCAGCAATTACGGTTAATGCAGAGCCAGCTTTCTTTACTGGAAAAGTACCGTGACTTTTTTGAGCTACATCAAATTACCGCTTTGGTTCGTATTGATGATTCGATGGCGTTAACGCTGCTTGAAAGTGAATTTCTGTTAAGGAAATTTAAACAACTTCCTTTTATTATTCTCGATATTAGCGAAACGTTTCCGCAATTAGCGCGCGGAAAAGCGCAGCCACTTCTGGCAACATTACAGCAGGAATTCCGTTTATCACTTTCCCAATTTGGTGCAGGTAAAGCACCTGCAACCGCAGTTTACGATAATCTCTTTAGTGTACTGAAACTGGATAAAACCTTTATACAAGGCCTGGCTAAACGTGCATCTTTTACACCATTTATCCAAACGGTCATCGATAATTTCTCAGATTATGCCGATCAGCTCATAATATGTGGTGTTGACGATAACCTCATGCTGGAGAAAGTCAGCACGCTGAGCGGAGCTCAACTGCAAGGCAATTTGTTCCCGGTTGTCAAAGCGGAACGGTTAGGTGATCTTATTTATCCTGATGTGACTTCGCACACCCCTTCACAGCAGTAGTCCTTTCAACTGTCATCCGCTGACGCCCAGCGTTACACTGAACCCTATTCTTTAAACTCACTGTTGGTGCTTTTTGTGTGCACCTTCTGGAGTGGTGATGCAATTTATTAATAGCTGGCAGCAAGAGCTGCCGGGATGCTATACGGCGCTGATGCCAACGCCGTTGGAAGGCGGGCGTCTGTTCTATCATAACGCGCCGCTGGCGGCAGAAATGGAACTGGATGCCGGGCTCTTCACTGGGCAGGGGCACGGCGTCTGGAGTGGTCGTGAGCTATTGCCAGGTATGGCCCCGCTGGCGCAGGTTTACAGCGGACATCAATTTGGTGTGTGGGCCGGCCAACTGGGCGATGGGCGGGGCATTCTGCTGGGTGAACAGCAACTGACGAACGGACGTAAACTCGACTGGCATTTGAAAGGGGCGGGATTGACACCCTATTCGCGTATGGGTGATGGCCGGGCGGTGATTCGTTCCAGCGTGCGTGAGTTCCTGGCTTCGGAAGCGCTGCACCATTTGGGGATTCCCACCACTCGCGCGCTGGCTCTGGCGATTGGCGATGAGCCAGTGCTGCGTGAAACGCAGGAACGCGGGGCAATGCTGATGCGCATCGCTGAGAGTCATCTGCGTTTTGGTCACTTTGAACATTTTTACTATGGCGGCGAGCAGGATAAGGTCCGGCAACTGGCAGATTACGCCATTCATCATCACTGGCCAGAATTAAGCGATGACGCTGACCGCTATGTGCTGTGGTTTACCGATATCGTGAAACGCACTGCCAGCCTGATCGCCCACTGGCAGAGCGTGGGCTTTGCGCATGGCGTGATGAACACCGACAACATGTCGATCCTCGGACTGACGCTGGATTATGGTCCCTATGGCTTCCTTGATGATTACCAACCCGGATTCATCTGCAATCACAGCGATTATCAGGGGCGTTATTCCTTTGAGAATCAGCCGATGATTGGTTTGTGGAACCTCAATCGTCTGGCGCATGCATTGTCAGGGTTGATGAGCACGGATCAGTTAAAACAGGCGCTCAGCCATTATGAAACGGAACTTATGCGGGTCTGGGGTGAGAAGATGCGCGCTAAACTGGGCCTTCTGACCGCTGATGCCAATGACAACGCGATTCTGACGCAACTGCTGTCGCTGATGACACAAGAGCGAAGCGATTACACGTTGACCTTTCGCTTACTGAGTGAGACGCAGCAGCATCAACAGCGTTCGCCGCTGCGTGATGAATTTATCGACCGCGAGGCGTTTGACCACTGGTACGACGGCTATCGTCAACGTCTGCTGCAGGATGAGGCATCAGATGAACAACGCCAGCAGGTCATGAAGGCGGCCAACCCAGCGCTGGTGTTGCGCAATTATCTGGCACAGCAGGTGATTGAAGAAGTCGAGCAGGGTGAGAAGGCGGCGCTGGAGCGGCTCCATCTGGCTTTACAACAGCCATTTGATGATGCGGCCGTCAGCGCAGAGTTACGCCAACGGCCGCCAGAGTGGGGCAAAACGCTGGAGGTGAGTTGCTCCAGCTAAGGTGATTAAAAACGGCTGTCGACCGCGGCAGCCAGTTTCTCCAGCACTTCGGCGCTATCTTCCCAGCTCAGGCAGGGATCGGTAATGGACTGACCGTAGTTTAACGGCTCGCCGCTCACCACTTTCTGATTACCTTCCTGCAGGAAACTCTCAATCATCACACCCGCCACCGCACGTGATCCCGCACGAATTTGTGCTGCCACATCATCCGCAACATCGCGCTGGCGACGATGCTGTTTCAGGCAGTTACCATGACTGAAGTCGATGATCAGCTGTTCCGGCAAATTGAAATCACGCAGATTTGCGGCCGCGGCCGCGACATCTTCGGCGTGGTAGTTAGGTTGACGACCACCGCGCAGAATCACATGACCATGCGGATTGCCGCTGGTCTGGTAAATCGTCATTTGACCGTGTTTATCCGGAGACAGGAACATATGACTGACGCGTGACGCGCGAATCGCATCCACTGCGATTTGCACATTGCCGTCTGTACCGTTTTTGAATCCGACCGGGCACGACAGCGCCGATGCCATTTCACGGTGGATCTGACTCTCAGTGGTGCGTGCACCAATGGCGCCCCAGCTGATCAGGTCAGCAATAAACTGGCCGATCACCATATCAAGAAACTCGGTGGCGGTCGGCATACCAGTGGCGTTGATATTCAGCAACAGTTTACGAGCAATGGCGATGCCGCGATTAACGTCGAAACTGCCATCCAGATCCGGATCTGAGATCAATCCTTTCCAGCCGACCACCGTGCGCGGTTTTTCGAAGTAAGCGCGCATCACGATTTCCAGACGATCCTGGTAACGTTCGCGTAACACGTTGAGGCGTTCGGCATAGTCCAGCGCGGCTTTAGGGTCGTGTAGCGAGCACGGGCCGATAATCACCAACAGGCGTGGATCTTCACCGGTCAAAATGCGTGCAATACGCTGGCGCGCAGCGGTGACGGTGGCCGCCACCTCCGGTGAAATGGGGTGTTCTTGCGCAAGCACAGCGGGCGTTAGCAGGCTGCCGATGCGCGCGGTACGCAGTTCATCAGTCTTGTTCATTGAGATTCTCAAAATCTGTTCTTCGCAACGGTGAAATACCGGGAAGTGATGGTGGTCACAATAAACCAATAGGCCGCGAATTCAACCCGCTAAAAAGAAAGGTGAGTGAAACATGACGGAAGCCAGGCTTTACGGCCTGGCGTACAGATCAATACATGCTGCGGCGCAGACCCATAATGTCGAGGATTTTGGTGGCAATCTCCTCTACCGAATAGTTGGTACTGTTAAGGTAACGAATCTGATGCGTGCGGAAGAGCGCTTCCACTTCCCCCACTTCCAGGCGGCACTGGCGCATCGAGGCATAACGGGTATTCTCTGCACGCTCCTGCCGAATCGCCGCCAGACGTTCAGGATCGATGGTTAATCCAAACAGCTTATGTTGATGGGCGCGTAACGCCGGCGGCAATTTCAGGTTATCCATGTCATCGGCGATAAAGGGATAGTTTGCCGCACGCACACCAAACTGCATCGCCAGATAGAGGCTGGTGGGTGTTTTGCCACAGCGAGAGACGCCGAGCAAAATGACCTGTGCATCCTCCAGACCACGCAGTGAGATACCATCATCGTGCGCAAGCGTGTAATCAATCGCGGCAATACGCGCATCATATTTGCCGAGATTGCTCGCCGTCAGACCATGGGTTCGGTGCGCCACTGGCATTGAAGATACGCCAAGCTCACTTTGCAGCGGACCCACCAATGCCTGCACGATGTCCTGGCAAAAGCCTTCGCTTTCCAGAATGATTTCACGCACATCCGGGGTGACGATAGAAAAGAACACAATCGGACGTACGCCGCTTTGCTGATACAGCGCGTTAATCTGCGCCTTCACCGCCTGAGCTCGCTGAACATTCTCAACAAAGGGCAGGGTCACGCTGTTGATATTCACGGGGAATTGCGACAGCACGGCATGCCCCAATACCTCCGCGGTAATGGCGGTACCGTCTGAAATGTAGAACACACTGCGCTCAGTGCTCATAGGCGAAATCCCCTCTTATTTACTTTTGCGTAACAATGTCATTGCCGATGTTTCATTTTAATTAAAAATAAAATGAAATATCCATATCGTGAGTGCTTTCTGCTGGAATTTTATTTTTGTGATGAACAATATTAGATGAAATGCTGTTTTGAAAACGGCTATTTCCCCGCAATTTTTATCACAAGGTAAAAATAAAGTCTGAATCTGTTGCGCAACAAAAAGCAATGGCTAACCCTCTGAAAAGGGGAAAAATATCGTTGCGGCAAAGTGTCGGCGTTAAATAAGCCTGTTGCGCAACTTTGATGCCAGCGGGAACTAGTCCGAATTTGCGTTTCTTTTTCTGCTTTAACGATTCAACACTTAGTCTTTATTTATTGATTGTGCCAGGCTGTTTTGGCGAATAGCAAAATGTTCCATGTGCTCCAATCATTTAAATGAAGGATAATCTCAATGTCCAATCAAGACCAACAGTCGCTAGTGCTCTGGTACAACCAGCTTGGCATGCATGATGTTGATCGGGTGGGGGGCAAGAATGCTTCCCTGGGAGAAATGATTACTAACTTGTCGTCACTGGGCGTCTCCGTGCCTAACGGCTATGCCACGACATCTTACGCCTTTAATCTGTTTCTCGATCAAAGCGGACTGAACCAGCGCATTTATGATTTGCTGGACAAAACGGATATTGATGATGTTGAAGAACTGGCTAAGGCCGGTAAACAAATTCGTCAATGGGTTGTGGACACGCCATTCCTGCCTGAGCTGGAAGAGGCGATGCGTACTGCCTATGAGCAACTCTCCTCTGATGATGCCGACGCTTCCTTTGCGGTGCGCTCATCCGCCACCGCTGAGGACATGCCCGATGCCTCGTTCGCGGGGCAACAGGAGACCTTCCTTAACGTGCAGGGCTTTGATGCGGTGCTGGTGGCCGTGAAGCACGTGTACGCTTCTTTATTTAACGATCGTGCGATCTCTTACCGCGTGCACCAGGGCTACGACCATCGTGGCGTTGCCCTGTCAGCGGGTATTCAGCGCATGGTGCGATCCGATCTCGCGTCTTCTGGCGTGATGTTTACCATTGATACCGAATCCGGTTTCGACCAGGTGGTCTTTATCACCTCGGCGTTCGGTCTTGGTGAGATGGTGGTGCAAGGTGCGGTGAACCCGGATGAATTCTACGTGCACAAACCCACACTGGCAGCCAATCGCCCGGCTATCGTGCGTCGCACTATGGGTTCCAAAAAGATCCGCATGGTGTATGCCGATTCTCAGGAGCACGGTGAGCAGGTGCGCATTGAAGATGTCGATCAGGAGCAGCGTGACCGTTTTAGCCTGACCGATGACGAAGTGCAGGATCTGGCGCGCCAGGCGGTGTTGATTGAGCAGCACTACAAGCGCCCAATGGATATCGAGTGGGCGAAAGATGGTCACACCGGCAAATTGTTCATTGTGCAGGCGCGTCCGGAAACCGTGCGCTCTAACGGTCAGGTGATGGAGCGCTATAACCTGCAAGGGAAAGGCAAGGTGCTGGTCGAAGGCCGTGCCATCGGCCATCGCATTGGCGCGGGTGAAGTGAAAGTGATTCATGACATTAGCGAAATGCATCGCATCGAGAAAGGTGACGTGCTGGTCACCGACATGACCGACCCGGATTGGGAACCGATCATGAAGAAGGCCTCCGCGATTGTGACCAACCGTGGTGGCCGTACCTGCCATGCGGCGATCATCGCACGTGAGCTGGGCATTCCTGCCGTCGTTGGCTGTGGCGATGCCACCGATTACCTGAAAGATGGGCATAAGGTGACCGTTTCCTGTGCTGAAGGCGACACCGGTTATGTGTATCAGGATCTGCTGGACTTTGAAGTGACCAGTTCGCAAGTGGATACCATGCCGGACCTGCCACTGAAAATCATGATGAACGTCGGTAACCCGGATCGCGCCTTTGACTTCGCCTGTCTGCCAAATGAAGGTGTTGGTCTGGCGCGTCTGGAGTTCATCATCAACCGTATGATCGGAGTGCACCCGAAAGCGCTGCTGGAGTTTGACCAGCAGACGCCAGAATTGCAGCAGCAGATTCGTCAAATGATGAAGGGCTTCGATGATCCGGTTGAGTTTTACATTGCGCGTCTGACCGAAGGCATCGCCACCCTGGGCGCGGCCTTTGCGCCGAAGCGCGTGATTGTGCGTCTCTCTGATTTTAAATCGAACGAATACGCCAATCTGGTGGGCGGCGAGCGTTACGAGCCAGAAGAAGAGAACCCGATGCTGGGCTTCCGTGGCGCGGGGCGCTATGTGGCAGACAGCTTCCGCGACTGCTTCGCGCTGGAGTGTGAAGCCGTGAAACGTGTGCGTAATGAAATGGGTCTGACTAACGTCGAGATTATGATTCCATTTGTGCGCACTGTTGACCAGGCGGCTGCCGTGGTGGAAGAACTGGGCAAGCAAGGTCTGAAGCGCGGTGAGAACGGCTTGAAGGTGATCATGATGTGTGAGATCCCGTCAAACGCCTTGCTGGCTGAACAGTTCCTGCAGTATTTCGACGGCTTCTCTATCGGTTCGAACGACATGACACAGCTGGCGTTGGGTCTGGACCGCGATTCTGGCGTGGTGTCTGCACTGTTTGATGAGCGCAACGAAGCGGTGAAGGCGCTGCTGTCGATGTCGATTCAGGCCGCCAAGAAACAAGGCAAATATGTTGGAATTTGTGGCCAGGGTCCTTCAGATCATGAAGACTTCGCTGCGTGGTTGATGGAGCAGGGTATTGATAGCCTGTCATTGAACCCAGATACCGTGGTGCAAACCTGGTTAAATCTGGCGGAATTGGATGCGGCTAAGCAGTAATCAGACATCAATTAGGGCGCGTTCGGGGTAAATCTGAAGCGTCCCTGATGAAATCATTAAGGCCAGCGTTGCTGGCCTTTTTTTTATCCATAAAAAATACAAAAAAAAAGCCCATCACAGGGGATGGGCAAAGACTACACACAGCAATTCTTCACTTTACTCAGGGGAAAAAGGTTGTTTAAAAATCAGTGGTTTGATCTCAAACATAGGATTCATGTTATTCATCAGGCTTGCTGGCGTCTTTAAGAATCCTCTTATTAGTTTAAAGCTGATAATCTTTTCTGAGCTTTTTTAACGGTTGCGCCTGATGATTCAGTTCGAAAAATAATCATTCCGTTAGCGAAATCCACCTAAAGCGCCTAAATCTGCGTTTTTTCTTAAAAATCGCTTATGAAAAATAAAGGGTGGTGTAGGCAATTATGTGACAGCGATTAAGTTGCTTTCAGCGCAGTAGGTAAGGCAAATCAGACGTGGGAGAAGAAGGCGGTGCATTTATCTGCACCGCTCGCGGAAAAGGTCAGCTTTAAGGTTGCTCTTCCTCATGTTCGGCAAGAGCTTCGATGGCCGTTTGCGGGTCATCATCCGGGGCAGGTGCTTCATGCATCCACACGGAAACCAAACGATAAGATACCGCTAGCACCACCGGGCCAATAAACAGTCCGATCATGCCAAAGGCGATCAATCCCCCGATAACTCCGGAAAGGATCAGAATCATCGGCAGATCCGCACCCATGCGAATCAGCATCGGACGCAACACGCTATCGAGCGTACCGACTACACAACTCCACACCAGTAATATCGTGCCCCAGGTGGTATCGCCACTCCAGTAGAGCCAGATGATAGCCGGTACTAGCACCACCAAGGGCCCCAACTGCACCAGGCACGTCAGAATCATTAGCACGGTGAGCAAGGTGGCATAAGGGATGCCGGAAATCGCCAGGCCAATGCCGCCCAGCACACCCTGCACCAGCGCCGTCACCACCACACCCAGCGCCACGGCACGAATCGCTTGCCCAGCCAGCAGCACCGCCGCATCGCCGCGACGTCCGCCCATGCGATAAGCAAAGTGGCGAATGCCGTGGCCGACCTGCTCACCGCGCCAATAGAGCAATACGCTAAATAGCAGCATGACGGCGAGGTGGATCATAAAGCGGCCGAAGTGGCCGGCCTGCGCCACAAAGAAGCCGGTGGTGCGGCCAATGTAAGGTTGTAGCTGATTTAAAATCGCCGTCCCGCCGCCATCGACCATTTTGTGATAGCTGGAGTAGGTTTTGTTGCCGACATACGGAATTTCGCGCAGCCAGACAAAATCCGGGAAAACCAGATGACGCTGCGTGGCCCAGGCAATCACCGGCGCGCTGTTGTCGATCAGGCTACTCACCAGCAGGGCAATGGGAATAATGAACAGCAGCAGTAATAGAATGGTCATGGCGATCACCGCCAGCGATCGTCGTCCCCACAGCAAATGCTGCAAACGGATCATCAATGGCCAGGTCGCAATCACCACCATGCTGGCCCAGGCAAAGCCCAGAATAAAGGGTTGTACCACCCACAGGCAGGCGATGATCATGATGAGAATGAACATCAACGAGAACAGCAGTTGCGGTAGATCCATACCGCGTTGCAGGCTTTTCATCACAACGTTTTGACCTCATTTAATCCTTCGTGGTGGACCGCGTGGGCCCTGATCAATGATGAGCTATTTCCTGAAAATTAAACAGAAAAAAGCAGGTGTCGCGGAGGTCTTTCCTGAAAAAACAGCAGCCATTAAAAAAGTATGATAAAACCAGTGGTTGAAAAAAATAACCACGCAAACGTTTACAACATCTCGGTCACGCAATAATGATCCCACAGATTTCCCAGGCGCCAGGCCTCGTTCAACTGGTGCTGACATTCCTGCAGTCATTAAAAGAACAAGGCTTTACCGGCGATGTCGCCACCAGTTATGCCGATCGTCTCTCGCTTTCTACCGATAACAGCATTTATCAGCTGTTACCCGATGCCGCGCTGTTTCCGCGTTCGACGGCGGACGTGACGTTAATCGCTCGTCTGGCGGGCGAAACGCGGTTTAACAGCCTGGTGTTTACCCCACGCGGCGGCGGAACGGGTACCAACGGTCAGTCACTCAATCAGGGCATTGTGGTCGACATGTCGCGCTACATGAATCGCATCCTTGAAATCAATCCTGAACAGGGCTGGGTGCGTGTGGAAGCGGGCGTGGTGAAAGATCAGCTCAATGCCTGGTTGAAGCCTTATGGATTCTTCTTCTCGCCGGAGCTCTCCACCAGTAATCGCGCTACCTTAGGCGGCATGATCAATACCGATGCATCCGGGCAGGGTTCGCTGGTGTATGGTAAAACCTCGGATCACGTGGAGGGATTGCGGGCGGTTCTGCTCGGCGGCGATATCCTGGATACCCGCGCGATGCCCACCGAACTGGCTGAGCAATTAGCAACAACACCGACAGCAGAAGGGCGTATCTATCATCAGGTGCTGAATCGCTGTCGTGATCAGCGTGATCTGATTCTGGATAAATTCCCTAAGCTTAACCGCTTCCTGACCGGTTATGACTTGCGTCATGTGTTCAGCGATGACATGCAAACCTTCGATCTGACGCGTTTGTTATGCGGTGCAGAAGGGACGCTGGCCTTTATTACTGAAGCGCGTCTGGACATCACGCCGATCCCGAAAGTGCGTCGTCTGGTGAACATCAAGTACGACTCCTTTGACTCTGCACTGCGTAATGCCCCTTTCATGGTGGAAGCCAAAGCGCTGTCAGTGGAAACCGTGGACTCTAAGGTGTTGAATCTGGCACGTGAGGATATTGTCTGGCATTCGGTAAAAGAGCTGATTACCGATGTGCCGGACAAGGAAATGCTCGGCCTGAATATTGTTGAATTTGCCGGTGACAACGGCGAATTGATTGAACAGCAGGTCAACAGCCTGTGCGGTCGACTGGATGAGCTGATGGCGCAGCAGCAGGGCGGTGTGATCGGCTATCAACTGTGTAATGATTTAGGCGGTATCGAGCGCATCTATAATATGCGCAAAAAAGCGGTGGGCTTGCTGGGTAACGCCAAAGGGCGCGCCAAGCCGATTCCGTTTGTGGAAGACACGGCAGTTCCGCCAGAACAACTGGCGGATTATATCGTCGATTTCCGCGCCTTGCTCGATAGCCATGGCCTGAGTTACGGCATGTTTGGCCATGTGGACGCCGGTGTTCTGCACGTCCGTCCTGCGCTCGACATGTGCGATCCGCAGCAAGAGATGCTGATGAAGCAAATCTCCGACGAAGTGGTGGCGCTGACCGCACGCTACGGCGGATTACTGTGGGGTGAACACGGTAAAGGATTCCGCGCGCAGTACAGCCCGGAATTTTTTGGCGAGACGCTGTTCAACGAACTGCGCGCAATTAAAGCCGCCTTCGATCCTGATAATCGCCTGAACCCCGGCAAGATTTGCACCCCGCTGGGCAGCAACGAGCCGATGATGCAGGTGGATGCGGTGAAACGCGGCACTTACGATCGTCAGATTCCGGTCACGGTGCGAACTGACTGGCGCGGTGCCATGGAGTGCAACGGCAACGGCTTATGCTTCAACTTTGATGCGCGCAGCCCGATGTGCCCGTCGATGAAGATTACCCGCAACCGTATCCATTCGCCGAAAGGCCGCGCCACGCTAACGCGTGAATGGTTGCGTTTGCTGTCAGAGCAGGGCGTTGATCCCTCGCAGTTGGAACAGGCGCTGCCTAAACAGGGTGCCAGCCTGCGCACACTGATCCAACGCACGCGTAACTCCTGGCACGCGAAGCAGGGCGAGTATGACTTTTCTCATGAAGTGAAAGAGGCGATGTCAGGCTGTTTAGCCTGCAAAGCCTGTTCGACGCAGTGCCCGATTAAGATTGATGTACCGGGCTTCCGCTCGCGCTTCCTGCAGCTTTATCACACGCGCTATTTGCGTCCGATGAGCGATCATCTGGTGGCAACGGTAGAGAGTTATGCGCCTTTGATGGCCAAAGCGCCAAAGGTGTTCAACTTCTTCCTCAAGCAGCCGTGGGTGCGCGATCTGAGTAAAACCCACATTGGTATGGTCGATCTGCCATTGCTCTCCTCTCCAAGCCTGAAACAGCAGCTCGGCGGCCATCCGGCGATGAGTTTGACGCTGGAACAGCTTGAAGCGATGGATAGTGCGCAACGTGAAAACTGTGTACTGGTGGTGCAGGATCCGTTCACCAGCTATTACGAAGCGCAGCTGGTGACCGATTTCGTCAAATTGATTGAGAAGCTGGGTTACCGCCCGGTGTTATTACCCTTCTCACCTAATGGCAAAGCACAACATGTGAAAGGCTTCCTGCAGCGCTTTGCGCGCACTGCCGGCAAAACCGCCGAGTTTCTTAATCGTGTCGCCCAATTGGGAATGCCGATGGTTGGGGTCGATCCCGCAACGGTACTGTGTTATCGCGATGAATATCAGGAAGTGCTGGGTGAGCAGCGCGGTGAGTTCAAGGTGCAACTGGTCCACGAATGGTTGCAGCAGGCCCTTGATGCGCGCGCGGTGCAGACTGCCAGCGGCGAGGCCTGGTATCTGTTTGCACACTGCACTGAAGTCACTGCGCTGCCCTCAACGCCGAATCAGTGGCAGGACATCTTCGCGCGTTTCGGTGCGAAGCTGGAGAACGTCAATGTCGGGTGTTGCGGGATGGCGGGGACGTACGGACATGAGAGCAAGAACCTCGAAAATTCGCTCGGCATCTACGAACTCTCATGGCATCCGCAGCTACAGAAACTGCCACGTCAGCGTTGTCTGGCGACAGGTTTCTCCTGTCGCAGCCAGGTTAAACGCGCCGAGGGCAATGGCATGCGCCATCCGCTGCAGGCATTACTGGAAATGATGTAAACAAATTGTAGGAGTCGTCACAAAGCTGGATTAGAATATCCAGCCTGCGTGACGGACGAAATCACTCTGCAGGCTGGTGGCTTTATCCCACTCGCCGCTGAGCGCCAGTTGATGACACAAGCGTGTCAACGACAGGCGCGCCAGTTGATAGGCCTGAATACGGAATAAACGGTCGCGATCGGCATTGCCCATCTCCTGCACTAAGCGGTGATGGAGCTTGCCCATGGCATGCAGATAGCTTTGGTCGTCGCCGTTAAGCTCGCAGATTTCTGCCATGTCGAGACAGGTGTCGTTAAAGCGACGCAGTTGGTCAATAGTACAATCGGTGCGGTTGAGCTTAGCCTGAGCCATGTAGAAGTCGACGGTGATATCACGCACTGAAAACTTATATTCATCGATTTTGTGTTGTAACCAGGCTGAGACGGTAAGCGTCATGTCGCTACCTTAAATGGGTTAATGATAATCATTATCATATTCAACCGCGTCAGGAATGCAATTCCCGCAATGAAATTTTATTGATTTCCTTTGCCTGTTACTAAAATCGGCAATAACAATCCCTTTACATTGAAGAAAGGCGTAACCTATCAATCATGACGATGTCGTAAAGTTGAATTTCTAAATTTTACGTCATTTTAACGGGTTACGCGGGCGTGGCGCGCACGGGAATGCCGCTCACAAGCTCGATTGAAGAGACTATGCTTAATAAAGCAACAGTAAAAAATAGCACGAGATGATTATCCCTGCAAAACAAGAGGTTGAAGTGGTATCTGATATCACTACCATAGGGGGATAGCCTGAAAAGGCCCAGACTTACGAGGTAGCACTATGTCATCAGTAAATGCAGCTTCCTTTTCACCCGACGATTTCGTCTGGAAAGGGCTTACGCTGACCGAATCGGCAGCGAAACAGATTCTTAACCTGGTTGAGGCGGATCCTGAAGTTAAGGGCCTTAGATTGGGTGTGAAGCAGTCCGGCTGTGCCGGTTTTGGGTACGTTATGGATCTGACAAAAGAGCCAGCCGATGACGACCTGACGTTTGAGCAATTCGGCGCAAAATTATTTGTGCCTCTTCAGGCTATGCCGTTTGTTGACGGTACCGAACTGGATTATGTCCGTGAAGGCCTGAACCAGATTTTTAAATTCAACAACCCTAAAGCTCAGCACGCCTGCGGGTGCGGTGAGAGCTTTGGCGTCGAGTAAGTAAAATGTCACGACACAGCGAAGCATCTGACGATGTACAAACGTGGGAAGGTAGCCTGAATTATAAAGAAGGCTTCTTTACCCAGTTGCAAACCGACGAATTGGCACACGGCATCAATGAAGATGTGGTGCGTGCTATTTCGGCCAAACGTAACGAACCTGAGTGGATGCTGGAATTCCGCCTCAAGGCCTTCCGTGCCTGGTTAGAGATGGAAGAGCCACACTGGTTGAAAGCTAACTACGCCTCACTCGATTATCAGGACTACAGCTACTATTCCGCGCCGTCTTGCGGCAATTGCGATGATAGCTGCGCGTCTGAACCGGGTGCGAAGCAAACCTCTGGCAGCGTCGCGTCAAGCGATTACCTGACCAAAGAAGTGGAAGACGCTTTCAATCAGTTGGGTGTTCCGGTACGTGAAGGACGTGAAGTCGCGGTTGATGCGATTTTTGACTCCGTATCCGTTTCCACCACCTACCGTGACAAACTGGCTGAGCAAGGCATTATCTTCTGCTCATTCGGCGAAGCGATTCACGATCATCCAGAGCTGGTGCAGAAGTATCTCGGTACTGTGGTTCCCCACAACGATAACTTCTTCGCGGCATTGAACTCTGCTGTGGCCTCAGACGGGACTTTTGTCTACATCCCTAAAGGCGTGCGTTGCCCGATGGAGCTGTCGACTTATTTCCGTATCAACGCGGCAAAAACCGGTCAGTTCGAACGTACCATTCTGATCGCCGATGAAGACAGCTATGTCAGCTATATCGAAGGCTGCTCAGCCCCGGTGCGTGACACCTACCAGCTGCACGCCGCAGTGGTTGAGGTGATCATCCACAAAAATGCCGAAGTGAAATACTCCACCGTACAGAACTGGTTCCCGGGCGGTGAAGGCGAGGGCGGTATCCTCAACTTCGTGACCAAGCGTGCGCTGTGTGAAGGCGACCACAGCAAGATGTCCTGGACGCAGTCTGAGACCGGTTCAGCCATCACCTGGAAATACCCAAGCTGCATTTTGCGCGGTGACTATTCCGTGGGTGAGTTCTACTCCGTGGCGCTGACCAGCGGCCGTCAGCAGGCGGATACCGGCACCAAGATGATCCACATTGGTAAGAACACCAAGTCGACCATCATCTCGAAAGGGATCTCTGCCGGTAAGAGTGAGAACACCTATCGTGGTCTGGTGAAAATCATGCCAACCGCGACCAACGCGCGTAACTTCACCCAGTGTGACTCGATGCTGATTGGTGCCGAATGTGGTGCGCACACCTTCCCATATGTGGAAACGCGCAACAACACGGCACAGCTGGAACATGAAGCCACGACCTCGCGTATTGGTGAAGACCAGATGTTCTACTGCCTGCAGCGCGGCATTAGCGAAGAAGATGCGATCTCAATGATCGTCAACGGCTTCTGCAAAGACGTTTTCTCCGAGCTGCCACTGGAATTCGCCGTGGAAGCGCAAAAACTGTTGGCTATCAGCCTTGAGCACAGTGTGGGCTGATGCCACACGCGTTGCCGGAAGCAATGTGAAGGAAAGAGTATGTTAAGCATTAAAGATTTACAGGTTAGCGTTGAAGACAAAGAGATTTTGCGCGGTCTGAACCTTGAAGTGAAACCAGGCGAAGTCCACGCCATCATGGGCCCTAACGGCTCAGGTAAAAGTACCCTGTCTGCAACGCTGGCAGGTCGTGAAGATTACGAAGTGACCGGTGGTTCTGTCAGCTTCCATGGCAAAGACCTGCTTGAGCTGGAGCCAGAAGAGCGCGCGGGCGAAGGCATCTTCATGGCGTTCCAGTATCCGGTTGAAATCCCGGGCGTCAGCAACCAATTCTTCCTGCAGACCTCTGTGAATGCAGTGCGCAAATACCGTGAGCAGGAAGAGCTGGATCGTTTTGATTTCCAGGACTTCATCGAAGACAAAATTAAACTGCTGAAGATGCCTGAAGATCTGCTGACCCGTTCAGTGAACGTCGGCTTCTCCGGTGGTGAGAAGAAGCGTAACGACATTCTGCAGATGGCTGCTCTTGAGCCAGAACTGTGCATCCTGGATGAAACCGACTCCGGTCTGGATATCGATGCGCTGAAAATCGTCGCTGAAGGCGTTAACAGCCTGCGTGACGGTAAGCGTTCATTCATTATCGTGACCCACTACCAGCGTATCCTGGATTACATCAAGCCAGATCACGTGCACGTGCTGTATCAGGGCAAAATCGTTAAGTCTGGCGATTTCTCGCTGGTTAAACAGCTGGAGGAGCAAGGCTATGGCTGGCTTACCGACGAAGAGTGATAACGCCCTGCAACAGTGGCATCACCTGTTTGAATCGCGCGGTGAGGTGCGTTCTCTGCAGGCACAGCAGCACTGGCAGCAATTAATGCGTGTCGGCTTGCCGACCCGTAAGCATGAAAACTGGAAATACACCGCGCTGGATGGCCTGTTCGCCAACCAGTTCGTGTTGCCAGAAGCGCAGACCGTGACGGCGGAACAGGTTGCTGAGCTGGCGCTACCGGTGGATGCGGTGCGTCTGGTGTTTGTTGATGGCCGCTTCCAGCCTGAGCTGAGCGCGCGCGACACCGATCTGTTTGACGTGCAGCACAGCCGTGCGGCTGAACGCCGCCCGTTGCCGGCTGCGGTGCAGCCAGAAGTGTTCCTGCATCTCACCGAAAGCCTGGCGGAAGAAGTGACTTCCATTCGTCTGGCGCGCGGCAAATCGGCGGCACGTCCGCTGTATTTACTGCACATCACCAGCGGCAAAGCCGATGCGCTGAACACCGTTCATCACCGCCATCATCTTGAGCTGGAGCAGAGCGCCGAAGCTGAAGTGATTGAGCATTACGTGACGCTGAACGGTGCGGCCCACTTTACCGGTGCACGCTTTACCTTTGCTGTCGCCGACAATGCCCAGCTGAAACACATCAAGCTGGCGTTCGAAGAGAGCAGTAGCTATCACTTTGCACACAATGACATCGTCATTGGTCGTGATGCACAGGTCAGCAGCACCAGCTTCCTGCTGGGTGCTGGCTTGTCTCGTCACAACACCAGCGTGCAGCTCAACGGTGAAAACACCCAGCTGTCACTGAACAGTCTGGTGCTGCCGATCAACGCAGAAGTGGCGGATACCCGCAGCTATCTTGAACACAACAAAGGCTACTGCCTGAGTCGTCAACTGCACAAAACCATCTCGCGCGATAAAGGCCGTTCGATTTTCAACGGTCACATTAAAGTGGCGAAGCATGCACTGAAAACCGACGGACAGATGACCAACAACAACCTGTTGCTCGGTCGCCTGGCGGAAGTGGATACCAAGCCGCAGCTGGAAATCTATGCGGATGACGTGAAGTGTAGCCATGGTGCGACCATCGGCCGTATCGACGATGAGCAGATGTTCTATCTGCGCTCGCGTGGTATCCCTGAAGATGCCGCACAGCAGATGATTATCCATGCGTTCGCGGCTGAATTGACCGAACTGCTGGAAGAAGAACCGCTGCGCCAGCTGGTGCTGGAACGCATTAGTGCGCGTTTCCCTGGAGTTGAGTTATGACTTTCGATCTCGAACGAATCAGAGCGGAATTTCCGATTCTGAAACGTGAGGTCAACGGACATCCGCTGGCCTACCTTGATAGCGCGGCCAGCGCTCAGCGCCCGCTCGCGGTCATCAATGCGGAAAGTTATTTTTACCAGCACGGCTATGCAGCCGTGCACCGTGGCATTCACTCGCTCAGTGCGCAAGCCACCACCGATATGGAAAACGTGCGCACCCAAGCCTCGCGTTTTCTCAATGCGGCATCGCCAGAAGAGATTATCTTCGTTAAAGGCACCACTGAAGGCATCAATCTGGTAGCCAACAGCTGGGGCGGCAGTCAGCTGCAATCGGGCGATAACATCATCATCACGGAGATGGAGCACCACGCTAATATCGTGCCGTGGCAGATGGTGGCGCAGCGCACCGGGGCTGAAATTCGCGTTCTGCCGCTTAACGAGCAGGGCGAACTGGCTGTTGAGCAGCTGAGCGGGCTGATTGATAGCCGCACGCGCCTGCTGGCAGTGACGCACGTTTCTAACGTCCTCGGTACAGTCAATCCGGTGAAAGCCATCGTGGCGCAGGCGAAAGCCGCGGGTGTTGTCACGCTGGTGGACGGTGCGCAGGCGGTGATGCATCACAAAGTGGATGTGCAGGATATCGATTGCGATTTCTACGTCTTCTCTGGCCATAAAATTTATGGCCCGACCGGTATCGGCGTGTTGTATGCGCGTAAAGCGCTACAGGAGATCATGCCTCCCTGGGAAGGCGGCGGTTCAATGATCGATCAGGTGATGCTGCCAACCGGCACCACCTGGAACACTGCCCCGTGGCGTTTTGAAGCCGGCACACCGAATACCGGTGGCATCATCGGCTTAGGCGCGGCGCTGAACTGGATCAGTGAGCTGGGATTGGATGTCATCAACGAACGTGAGACCTCTCTGATGCGTTACGCATTAGATAAGCTCGCGTCGGTACCCGACCTGATTATCTACGGTCCGGCACAACGCAGTGGCGTGGTGGCATTCAACCTTGGTAAGCATCATGCCTTTGACGTCGGGAGTTTCCTCGATCAATACGGCATTGCCATCCGCACCGGACATCATTGCGCTATGCCTCTGATGCGCCACTATGCGGTGCCCGCAATGTGTCGTGCCTCATTTGCGCTGTATAACAGTGAAGAAGAAGCCGATCGCCTGGCAGCAGGTTTGACGCGTATTCATAGTCTGCTGGGCGGTTGAGCAGATATCAGGAGTTATCCATGGCGAATTTGCCAGAAAAAGAGAAGCTGGTGCGCAACTTTAACCGTTGCGCAAACTGGGAAGAGAAGTATCTCTACATCATTGAACTCGGTGCGAAATTACCAGAATCCTCTGAAAGCTTACAGCAGCCAGAGTATGTGATTTCGGGTTGTCAGAGTCAGGTGTGGATCCGCATGACCCCACAAGCTGATGGCACCATCGCCTTTGAAGGCGACAGTGATGCCGCCATTGTTAAAGGTTTGATTGCGGTAGTATTTAGCCTCTATCAGGGCTTGCAAGCGCAGGAGATTCTCGCGCTGGATGTCGGTCATTGGTTCGCAGAATTAGAGTTGACTCAACACCTCACTCCTACACGTTCTCAAGGATTGGAAGCGATGATTCGCGCGATCCGTCATAACGCTCAAAGCCTCAGCTAAGTTACACTCTCCAGACCCCGGCATGACCGGGGTCTGTTCCATCCGACAAAGAGAAAATTGCATGAAACCAGCGTTACGTTTAGCCGGTGCATTGCTGTTGTCCTGCTTCGGACTTTCTGCACCTGCATTTGCAACGGAATATCCCCTGCCAGCCGATAACAGCCGTTTAATTGGCGAGAATACCCTGACCACTGTCCCTGACGACAAACGGCCCTTAGAGAGCATCGCAGCGCATTATAAGATTGGGATGCTCGGCATGCTGGAGGCCAATCCTGGCGTCGATCCCTGGCTGCCCAAAGCGGGGACGCAACTGACGGTTCCATTACAAATGCTGCTGCCTGATGCACCCCGTGAAGGTATCGTCATCAACCTTGCTGAACTGCGTCTGTATTACTATCCGAAAGGGGAGAATCGCGTGGTGGTGTATCCAATCGGTATTGGCCAGTTGGGCGCTGCAACACCGAGCATGGTCACCAGCATCAGCCAGAAAATCCCCAATCCCACCTGGACGCCTACCGTCAATATCCGCAAACGCTACGCGAAAGAGGGCATCACCTTACCGGGTGTCGTTCCGGCCGGGCCAGATAACCCGATGGGCCTGTTTGCGATGCGTCTGGCGCGTGGTACCGGCCAGTATCTGATCCATGGCACCAACGCCGATTTCGGTATTGGGATGCGCGTGAGCTCAGGCTGTATTCGTTTGCGTCCGGATGATATCGAAGCGCTGTTCAACAGCGTGCCAAAGGGAACGAGGGTGCAGATCGTTAACGAGCCGATCAAGTATGCGGTGGAACCGGATGGCAAGCGTTACGTTGAGGTGCATCAGCCGTTGTCGCGCAATGAGAAGGACGATCCGCAAACCATGCCAATTGCGTTGACTGCGAAATCTAAGGCGTTTATCAATAGTCAGAAGAGTGATACCGCACTGATCAAAGAGGCGATGGTGCGTCGTTCAGGAATGCCAGTGCTGGTGAGCAGCGGTGAGCCCATCACGCAGGAAACAGCATTACCCGCGGTGCTTCAAACGCAGCAGGATGGCGCAGGACAAGCGACCATCAGTCAGGCGATGGGTGAGAGCGGCGCAAAACCCTGATTCAGGGAGGGGCAAAATCAGGACAAAAAAAATGGTGCCACATGGGCACCATTTTTCAAACCAGAACTCTTACTTACGGTAAGAGTGAGCCTGGTTGTCCAGACGCTGGTTAGCGCGAGCTGCGTCATCTTTAGCAGCCTGAACGTCAGAACGGATTGCGTTCACGTCGTTGCTCAGCTGGTCAACTTTAGCGTTCAGAGTCTGAACGTCTGAAGACAGCTGGTCGATTTTAGCGTTGCTTGAGCAACCAGCCAGCAGAGTTGAACCCAGAATTACCGCGCCCAGTACCAGTTTAGTACGATTCATTATTAATACCCTCTAGAATTGAGTTAATCTCCATGTAGCGTTACAAGTATTACACAAAGCTTTTTGAGTTGAGAATAAATTTTTGATGAGAACATGCTTAAATTTGATCGTTCGCTCAAAGAAGCAGCGTTTCGCAGAAGATGATGAAAATATTTAGCTAAAACAGAGAGATTTAATCGGACTAACCTTAATTGTGCGGGATATTGAATAGTTATTATCGATTGGAAAAATCTGGATTTTGTATTAGCGCAAGAATAAAAAAAGCGCCCCGTAAAGGCGCTTTTAAATAAAACTTCAGGCAAAAATCAGAGTACGTGGACTGAAGCGGTGTTGGTCGTGCCACTTGGAACCAGTGCACCTGATACCATCACCACAACGTCGCCTTTCTGTGCATAGCCACTTTCCAGCGCCATTTCCTTGCCAATACGGTAGAAATCATCCGTTGAGGCAATTTCAGTCACCAGACGCGTCTCAACGCCTTTGCTCAGAATCAGCTGGCGTGCGGTAGTCGCATTGGTGGTCAGCGCCAGAATGGTGGCATCCGGGAAGTATTTACGAATCGCTTTGGCAGACTTACCGCCTTCGGTCGCCACCACAATTACTGGGGCTTCCAGCTTTTCTGCTGTTTCCACTGCGCCACGGCACACCGCTTCGGTGATGCGCAGTTTGCGTGAATCCTGCAGCTCGCCAATGCGAGATTTCATCACGCGGTCGGTACGCTCGCAGATAGTGGCCATGATGGTCACAGATTCCAGCGGGTAACGACCCTTAGCACTTTCACCCGACAGCATAACCGCATCAGTACCATCAAGGATGGCGTTCGCCACGTCGCCTGCTTCCGCGCGGGTAGGGCGTGGGTTCTTGATCATCGAATCCAGCATCTGCGTCGCGGTGATGACCACTTTGCGTGCTTTATTACATTTCTTGATCATCATCTTCTGCGCGAAGATCACTTCTTCAACCGGGATCTCAACGCCCAGGTCACCACGTGCAACCATGATGCCGTCAGACGCTTCCAGAATCTCGTCGAAGTTGTTCAGGCCTTCCTGGTTTTCGATTTTAGAGATGATCTGGATATGCTCGCCACCGTGGGCTTTCAGATGCTCACGGATTTCCAGCACATCTGAACGTTTACGGATAAAGGAAGCCGCGACGAAATCAACGCCTTGCTCGCAACCGAAGATCAGGTCACGTTTGTCTTTTTCAGCCAGCGCTGGCAGCTGGATGGAAACGCCAGGCAGGTTAACGCCTTTGTTTTCGCCCAGGTCGCCGTTGTTCAGCACGTTACAAACGACCGTGTTTTCTGTGACTTCAGTAACCTGCATGCCAATCAGGCCATCATCGACCAACACAGTGTTGCCGATTTTCAGGTCTTCGGTGAAGCCTGCATAGGTCACAGCAACACGTTCGCTGTTACCAATCACTGACTGATCGGTGGTGAAAGTGAAAGTCTGGCCGGCTTTTAATGAAACATCGTTGCCGCCTTCCAGTTTCATGGTACGAATTTCAGGACCTTTGGTGTCCAGCAGAATTGCGGCCTGACGACCGGTTTTTTCCATGACGGCACGCATGTTAGTGATGCGCTGACCATGTTCGGCATAATCCCCGTGTGAGAAGTTCAGGCGCATGACGTTCATGCCCGCTTCCAGCAGTTGAGTCAGCATCTCTTCAGATTCGGTTTTCGGACCGATAGTACAAACAATCTTGGTCTTTTTCATGTCAGGTTTTCTGTAAGTTGTGATGGATGATAGAGGTCGGGATTCGCGGCGTTTGGCAGCGAAGTGAAAATGTGTATGGTGTTGGTTTGGATCGTACAGGAGTAAGAATAGGTGACAGAGGCTAAGCGTGCAGAGAAGTTATGCAGTACGCGAGGGAACTGGCAGAGCAGTGTTGCGCAAATCATTTGAGTTGTTGGCATAGGCACGTTAGCGCTGAAACCTTTCAGGTGGACAACGCGGCATAGTATAGACGCTAAGTATGCGAAAACCAATATAAAAGCTGAGAGAGAAAACGATGCAGATCAAGGAAAGGGGTGTTGCGCAAAGAGAGAGAAAACAAAGAGTGGTGCGCTCTAATGGACTCGAACCATCGACCCCCACCATGTCAAGGTGGTGCTCTAACCAACTGAGCTACGGACGCACTTGGTGCGCTCTAATGGACTCGAACCATCGACCCCCACCATGTCAAGGTGGTGCTCTAACCAACTGAGCTAAGAGCGCATTTTAGAAATTTGGTGCGTCCGAGTGGACTCGAACCACCGACCCCCACCATGTCAAGGTGGTGCTCTAACCAACTGAGCTACGGACGCACTTGGTGCGCTCTAATGGACTCGAACCATCGACCCCCACCATGTCAAGGTGGTGCTCTAACCAACTGAGCTAAGAGCGCAACATGCTGTCAGGGCGACAGCGGGGACGAATATTAACGGCAGGCCGCGATGCTGGCAAGGGAAAAAATGATTTTCCATGACGACTGACCAGCATCTGTGCGACCCGCTGTTTTTTTAGGCATTGCGGGGGCAAATAACGGCCTGTTCAGCGACTTAGCGGGCCGCGCGCGCCAAAATTATCTGCGCCGGCAAACGTTGCAACCGAAGAATACGCCAAATCATCATCACGGCAGCAGACGTCAGGCCGACAATAAATCCGCACCAGAATCCCGCCGGACCGAGTTGCGGTACCACCCAGTCGGTCAGCGCCAGAATATAACCCACCGGTAAACCCAGTACCCAATAGGCAATCAGGGTGATAAAGAAGATGGAACGCGTATCTTTGTAGCCGCGCAGAATCCCGCTACCAATGACCTGAATGGAATCTGAGAACTGATAGATGGCAGCGAGCAGCATCAGCTGGGCGGCCAGCGTAATCACTTCTGGATTGGCGGTATACAGTGCGGCGATATGTTCACGGAAGGTGATGGTGAAGATCGCTGTGATAGCGGCCATGCTGATACCGACACCTTGTCCCGTCCATGCCGCCACGCGCGCCTGTTCAGTTGACCCCTGCCCAAGACGATAGCCCACGCGGATGGTGGTCGCGACACCGAGTGACAGTGGCAGAACGAACATCAGCGAACTGAAGTTCAGCGCAATCTGATGACCCGCGACTTTGACGATCCCCAGCGGAGAGACCAGCAGTGCCACCACCGCAAACAAGGTGACCTCAAAGAACAGTGCCAGCGCCACCGGTAACCCGAGGGTAAACAGCCGAGACAAGATGACGCGTGAGGGTGGTGACCAGCGGCTGTTCATGCGAATATCGCGCATGATTGCCATGCGTTTCAGCCAGAAACGCATCACCATAAACATCACCCAGTAAACCGAAGCGGTGGCAACACCACAGCCTACGCCCCCGAGTGCGGGCATACCGAAATGACCGTAAATAAAGACGTAGTTCAGGGGAATGTTAACCAGCAAACCTAAAAAGCCCAGCAGCATGGCTGGCTTGGTTTTTGATAAACCATCGCACTGATTACGCGCCACCTGGAAGAACAGGTAGCCGGGTGCACCCCACAGTAATGCATGGAGATAGCCTTCGGCTTTAGCCGCCAGTTGCGGATCGATATCGTGCATGGCATGAATCAAATAGCCGGCATTCCACAACACCACCATGATCAGCAATGCGACTGCCAGTGCCAGCCAGTAACCCTGACGCACTTGTTCCGCGATGCGTTCGCGGCGTCCTGAACCGTTGAATTGCGCAACGGTGGGCGTCAACGCCAGCAGAAGACCATGACCAAACAGAATGGCGGGAAGCCAGATAGAGGTGCCGACAGCAACGGCGGCCATATCCGTGGCGCTCACCGCACCGGCCATAATGGTATCCACAAAACCCATCGCCGTCTGAGCCACCTGAGCAAGGATGACCGGGATCGCGAGGGCCAGCAATTGACGCGCTTCTGTTAAATACTTCTGCACGTAACACCTGCTTAAATTAAGAAGAGAAGAGGGGAGATATCCCCAAAGAATGCGCGGCTAGTGTAGCGGTAGCGCTGCGTTCCACCAAACTTTGATCGCATTTTGTTAAGTTAATTGTGTAAAGTTTGAACTCCGGCAAATTAAACCGCGCTGCTCAAGCTGTGATAAACTGGCGCAAACTTCGCAGAGGCTGAGAGTATGTTTACTGGAATTGTGCAGGGCACGGCCGAAATTATCGCCGTAGAAGAAAAAGAGTTGTTTCGTACCCATATCGTACGTCTGCCGGAAGAACTTTTACCGGGATTAGCGTTGGGCGCCTCGGTGGCGCACAACGGCTGCTGCCTGACGGTGACGGCGATTGAGGGCGATCGCGTGAGCTTCGACCTTATCAAAGAAACCCTGCGCATTACCAACCTGGGTGAATTAGCGGTGGGCGATGTGGTGAATATTGAGCGCGCGGCGAAGTTCAGTGACGAAATTGGCGGACATTTAATGTCTGGCCATATTATGACCACAGCAGAAATCTGCAAAATCATCCAGTCTGAAAATAACCGTGAAGTGTGGTTTAAATTACAGGATGCTTCTCAGATCAAATATATCCTGCATAAAGGTTTCGTCGGTATCGATGGCATCAGCCTGACCGTGGGTGACGTCACTAAAAGCAAATTCTGTGTGCACCTGATTCCGGAAACGCTGGAGCGCACCACGCTGGGTGCGAAAAAACTGGGGCACAAAGTGAACATTGAGATCGATCCCCATACTCAGGCGATTGTCGAGACGGTGGAACGCGTTTTGGCCCAACGTGAAGCCGCGGCTATCGCGCTGGCGCAAGCCGCAGACGCTGAGTAATCCAATAAAAAAAGGCGCCGCGGCGCCTTTTTAAATTCTCATCTTTGATTACCGTGCAACGCGTAAACCACCTTCTTTACCGCGACTGAATACCACCTGCCACAATTGGATGTCACGCGCGCGGAAAGCGCCGGCGCAAGCATTGAGATAATAACTAAACATCCGTTTAAAGCGATCGCCGTATTTTTCTTCCAGTTGCGGCCAGGTCTTCTGGAATCGTTCATGCCATGCCATCAGGGTGGTGTCATAATCCGCACCAAAATTATGCCAGTCTTCCATAATAAAATGCTTCTCGCTGGCATCAGCAATTTGACGCACAGACGGTAAACACCCGTTGGGGAAGATATATTTATCAATCCAGGGATCCACATTCATATCGGTGGTGATGGCACCAATGGTGTGCAGTAAAAATATGCCGTCTGGTTTGAGATTGCGATCGGCAACGTCAAAATAAGTGGCATAGTTTTTCGGCCCCACGTGTTCGAACATGCCGACGGATACAATGCGATCGAACTGCAAATTCAAATCACGGTAATCCTGCAGCAAAATGGTCACGTCCAGCCCTTCACAGCGCTGCTGAGCTAACTTCTGCTGCTCAGCCGAGATGGTGACGCCATGCACTTTGACGCCATAATTGCGCGCGGCAAATTCAGCCAGTCCGCCCCAGCCGCAGCCGATATCCAGCAACGTCATGCCGGGTTCAAGCTGCAATTTGCGGCAGATCATATCCAGCTTGGCATACTGAGCCTGTTCCAGTGTTTCAGCGTCTTTCCAGTAACCGCAGGAGTACTGCATAAAGGGATCGAGCATCAGTGAAAAAAGATCGTTACCGAGATCGTAATGTTCTTTCCCGACAATCCAGGCGCGTTTCTTAGACTGTAAATTGGTTAAACGCGCGGCCGCAATACGCAAGGTATCTTTAAAATGACGTGGGAGTTGTTTATCCAGATGTTGTTGCAGAACGCGATGGAAAAAGACATCCAATTGTTCGCAATCCCACCAGCCATCCATATAACTTTCACCCAGACCTAGCGATCCTTCCTGCAAAACACGTTTAAAAAAATCCGGATGCTTGACCTGAATATCCCAGGGGCGTGTGCCATTGACTGCAACATCAGCGCGTTCCAGTAATTCGTTGACGATGCGAAACCAGTGGTTTTCTTCAAGGCTCACTTCTTCTATACACGATGAACTCATAGCTTCTCCATCACCCTTCCGATTTGAACCTGTGGAAATAATAGTCAATTTCCTAAGGCCTGTGAGAGAACTCACGGAAAATCCGTGCGCCAGATATCCGACGTTTTACAGAGGCATGAATCTGAATAGAAATGTCTGGCACCAATCAGGAGAGGAGATCGTGCAGACGCCATCCCAGCGACAGGGTCGCTTAAAATTAATGCAATTATGTTATTGATTTATTGCAGAAATGCTGACCCACTGAGTATATGCTCACGTGGGTCAATATTCAACGGGTTATCGTTAGTTTGCTAACGATAATCGTTGCATCAGTGATTATCTTCGCAGGGACGGGAGGTGTGAGCAATATCACTTTGTGCGTTTAAGCTGCGTTGCCAGATGAAGCCAGCCCAGGCCAGCACGACAGTGGCGACCATCACCAGTGTGGTGTTATAGAGCGCCTGTTGTAATCCGGCAGAGACCAACAGGCTGGCGATAAAGCACAAACCCAGTTGCAGCAGATTTTGCAAACCTGCGGCTTTGCCCGTGGCGTGCGGAAAAGGCGCTAATGCGCTGGAAACCACAATCGGGTAAATGGCGCCATTGGCCAGTGCCATGCCACAGAAAGGCAGCAGCAGAGCAATCAACGAAGGCGCAGGCAGCATCGCGACGACAAACAGACTTAATATGCTCAGGCTGTAAAGCACCAACAGCCACGGCAGCAGTTGCGATCCTTGATATCGGCTCAGCATCGCGCGGCAACCAAAGCCACCAATCAAAAAGGCGATGGTTTGCGGAATATAGCTCAGACCAATATCGGCGGGAGTTAAACCCGCAGACGCCAGGATAAACGGCGAACCGGTTAGCCAGGCAAAGAAACTGGCAGAACAGGCAGAGTAGATCAGCACGTTGCCGCTGTAGACACGTGTGGAGAGCAGATTCAGCCAGCCGGGTTGCGGAGCATTATCTGCTTTGGCTTTTTTAGGCGCAGCAAGCTGCAGCGTGCCGATGACCAGCAGCACGGCAATGATCGTCAGCACGACAAAGATACTGCGCCAGTGGAAATGGCCCATCAGCCATGCACCTAACAAAGGTGCCAGCGCAGGAGAAAGGGCAACCAGTGGCATTATGGTAGCAAAAACTTTATTGGCCTGGGCTTTGGGGTAGCGATCGACCACCAGTGCCTGCCAGCTGACCGCGGCGGCGCACACGCCAACCGCCTGCACAAAGCGCAGTGCCAGCATCATATTGACGTCCGTCACCCATAACATCCCCAGGCAACCCAGGGCAAAAATCGTCAAACCTGCCAATAGAATGGGTTTACGTCCAAAGCGATCTGACAACGGTCCCCAGAATACCTGGGCGCAGGCAAAACCACCGAGAAATAGACTGAGGCTGGCGCTGATGGTGCCCGGCGCGGTGGCGAAGTCACGCTGCATATCGCCAAAAGCAGGCAGATACATATCCGTAGCGAGGAAGCCGAGCATGCTGAGCACGGCAAGATAGGGCATAAATCCTTTTGACGACAACATAGTAATTCTCATTGGCAGATTGAACGTCGGGGAGTGTAAAAGAGTGCGTCATTCTTTGTGAAACGCTAATATTTGCGCAGTGCTGTTAAAATTTTTGAAGGCAAAAGTATGTGGTCTGAGTATGCGCTGGAAGTAGTGGACGCCGTCGCGCGCAATGGCAGTTTCAGCGCAGCGGCGCAGGAATTACATCGCGTGCCCTCTGCCGTCAGCTATACGGTGCGTCAGCTGGAAACCTGGCTGGCCGTGCCGTTATTTGAGCGTCAGCACCGTGAGGTGGTGTTAACCCCTGCGGGCGAGCATTTTGTGCGTGAAGGGCGATCTGTTATCAAAAAAATGCTGGCAACCCGCAGGCAATGCCAGCAACTGGCGAATGGCTGGCGCGGACAGCTAAGTATTGCCGTGGATTGCATTGTAAAACCCCAGCGTACCCGACAACTGGTAAAGGATTTTTACCGTCATTTCCCGGATATGGAATTGATCATCAGCTACGAGGTATTTAACGGTGTATGGGATGCCTTAGCGGACGGGCGGGTCGATGTGGCGATTGGCGCCACCCAGGCGATCCCGGTGGGTGGACGTTTTGCCTTTCAGGATATGGGTGCCCTCAACTGGCGTTGTGTGGTCAGTCCCGACCATCCTCTGGCCGCGAGTACCGACTTCAATGAAGAAGTGTTGCGTGCCTGGCCATCGCTGGTGCTGGAAGATACGTCCCGCGCATTACCGAGACGCATGACCTGGACGCTGGATAATCAGCGACGTCTGGTGGTGCCAGAGTGGGAAACAGGGATGGATTGTTTGCAGGCGGGATTGTGCGTGGGCATGGTGCCAGGCCACCTGGCGCGGCCATTATTGGATAAGGGTGCGTTGGTCGAGCTATCACTGCCGCAGCCGTTTCCGGAAAGTCCCTGCTGCGTCAGTTGGTCAGAACAGCGTGCGTCACCCGCGCTGGAGTGGTTACTCGTCTATCTTGGCGATGCTGAAACGCTGAACCACGAGTGGCTCAGCGAAAATCAGCTTTAACGGCGGTAATCACGGAACGGGCCGTCCGCCACGGAGCGCCGCTCAATCAGTGTAGGCTGGACCTCAATGGTTTGCGGCTCTTCGCGTTTGCTGGTGATGCGATCCAGCAGCATTTCCAGCGCTTTTTTGCCCAACTCCGCTTTCGGCTGGTGAACTGTGGTGAGCGCAGGGGTGAAGTAGCGCGCGTTGCGCACGTTATCATAGCCAATCACGGAGATGTCCTGCGGCACGCGCAGTCCCATCTCATCGGCGGCACAGATCGCGCCCATCGCCATGATATCGCCCCCGCAGAACACGGCGGTCGGACGCTGTTTCTGATTAAGGATCTGCTGCATCGCCTGATAACCCGATTCTGGCTCGAAGTCGCCCTGAACAACCCATTCAGGCCGCACGGTCACACCGCCTTCGCTCATCGCCTGCAGGAAGCCCGCATGGCGCCCGCCGCCGGTGTTGCGCTCCATTTGACCCGGAATCGCACCGATATCTCGGTGACCGCGCTCGATAAGGTAGCGTCCAGCCAGGTAACCCCCCTGGAAGGCGTTATCCTGTACGGTATCGGTGAAGTCGCCGCGAGATGCGCCCCAGTCCATCACGACCATCGGAATGTTGCGGTTGTCTTCCAGCATCTGCAGCAAATCGTTAGGATACTCGGAGCACATGACTAACAGACCATCCACACGCTTTTGCGCCATCATCGACAGGTAAGCGCGCTGCTTTTGCAAATCGTTATGTGCGTTGCCCAGAATCAAGGTATAGCCGCGTTCGAAACAGTGGTTCTCAACCGCTTCGATAATTTCGGCAAAGTAGGGCGCTTCGCTGGAAGTGGCTAACAGTCCCAGCGTTTTGGTGTGATTCACCTTCAAACTACGCGCAACGGCGCTCGGCGAATAGTGCAGCTCTTTAATCGCTTCCCATACGGCGTTACGCGTTTCCTCTGCAACAAAACGCGTTTTGTTGATGACATGCGAAACGGTGGTGGTAGATACACCCGCGCGTTTCGCTACATCTTTAATTGTTGCCATGAAAAAGGTACTCCCCGGCTTATCGCAACTTACTGATAAGTATATTGTTAAACGTTTGCGTCTGCGAAGGGTTTTATGCCCTAAAAGGGGGGCAAATCTGCCGTTTCAGGCAGGGAAAATCACTTCAGCAGGCTGTAAATACAGCATGCGCAAAATCAGTTGCGCAACGAAAGGCGGCGATTCTAGCAAGCCAGCGCGGATAAGACGAGATTTTTGCCCACCGCTGTGCGAAAATTGTTTTAACCCTAATAAATGTGTGACTAAGGAGTAGTGATGAGTACAGATTTAAAGCTGGCGCTAATGACCACGGTTGGCGCACTGTTGATGATTATTGCGTTTAGCTTCACCGCCATTCTTCATTAATTCAAAGCGCATCAATAAAAAAAGCCGGCACTGATTAAGCGTCCGGCTTTTTTTGTGGCGAGAGCCACAGGATGTTGCGCAACAATTAGCGAATAGTTTTTGGAGTCATCATACGGCGCGCACCGACATAGTGTTTCTGCCAGTAGTCTTCGCCCAATGCGCTAATCTGAATGTCTTTACCGGTGCGGGGTGACTGAATGAATTTACCTTTGCCGAGGTAAACACCCACATGATCGGCAGTCCCGCGATTATTGATGCGGAAGAATACCAAATCCCCTTTCTCCAGCATCTCACGCTTAATGGGCGCGGCATCGTGCAGGTGATACATCTCATTCGCCGTGCGTGGGAATTTGTATTTGACGAGATCTTTATAGGCATACCAGACCAAACCACTGCAATCGAAACCGGTATGGGGTGAGGTGCCACCCCACTGGTAAGGCTTGCCCAGTTGTCCCATCAACTTCGTCATCGCGGTTTCGCGTGCCTTTTGGTAGCGCAGGCGGTGGGATTTGCTCATCTTGATGCCAGTGAGTCCCTGAACTTCATCGTCCACATCTGGGGACTTTTTCGCGAGGCGTTGATGGCCATACTTTTTCAATGGCGACTTCAGCAGGGATTTTTTGCGGCTGGATTTGTTTAAGGCGGTTTCGGTTTTACTCTGCTTTTTCAGCTTGAGCTTCTGCACGGTGGTCAGGCGAGACTTTTTAGCCGTTGTTTTAACCGGGCGTCGCTTGCGGCGCTCATCTTCACGCGCACTTTTTTTCTCAGCATTATGCAAACTGGCATTAATCGGGGCATGCTGAGAAGCAGAAGCCACGTTAAAGAACAGTTGGGCAAAAGCCAGTATGAAAAGCGTAATCAGTAAACGCATAGTCCGGTTACAGGTTAAGCAGTCTGGCAAAAAGCAGGCTGCGGCAGAGTAAGAGAAATCTGATCAACGATCAGCGCCGAAGCAATTCTAATCCACTTTTTTTCGAAAAGGTAAGGCCTTTTTCTATTAATCTGTTACCAGGCAAATAATGTCGCTAAATTGAGCGATTTCAGCTGTTTAACGCAGCGAAATTATTGCTAATTATTAATTTGTTCATGCTTACTAATGATAGGAAAATGTTATCTGTACACTCAGCACTTAACAAACATGGCGATCAGCCGGTCGGTAACGCAAAATCCCGTTTTCAGTGCGGGGCTGAAGTCGCTACAATAAACAAACACGAAGTGAAGGATTAAGGAAGGCAATAATGAGTACTGTTGAAAAAATTCAGCGCCAGATCGCAGAAAACCCGATTCTGTTATACATGAAAGGTTCCCCGAAACTGCCAAGCTGCGGTTTCTCTGCACAGGCTGTGCAGGCGCTTTCTGCCTGTGGTGAGCGCTTCGCGTATGTGGATATTCTGCAAAACCCGGATATCCGTGCAGAATTGCCAAAATACGCTAACTGGCCGACTTTCCCGCAATTGTGGGTGGATGGCGAGCTGGTCGGCGGTTGCGACATTATCGTTGAGATGTTCCAGCGTGGCGAATTGCAGCCGCTGGTGAAAGAAACCGCTGAGAAGTATAAAGAAGCGGAATAATTGCGAAGGCCGACACATGTCGGCCTTTTCTTTGCGTACTCCTCCGGAAATCAGCCAATCAGCCAATCAGCCAATCAGCCAATCAACCCATCAGGCAGAGGCATCGTCTTCAGTCTGTTCTTCACTGAAAGCCAGTGGCCAGCCCCCCAAACGTTTCCAGCGGTTCACCAACTCACAGAACAGCGTGGCCGTTTGCTCGGTGTCGTACAGCGCGGAGTGCGCCTGCGTGCTATCAAACTCCATCCCCGCCGCTTTGCAGGCTTTTGCCAATACCGTCTGTCCCAACACCAAACCGCTCAGTGCCGCGGTATCAAAGGTCGCAAACGGATGGAAGGGATTACGCTTCAGGCTGGCACGTTCGGCGGCGGCCATCACAAAGTTCAAATCGAAAGTCGCATTGTGCGCCACGATAATTGCGCGATTACAGCCATGATCTTTGGTGCCTTTGCGCACCATCTTGAAGATAGCATGCAGCGCTTCGTATTCGCTCACCGCGCCGCGTAAAGGGTTGGAGGGATCGATACCGGTAAACGCCAGCGCCGCAGGATTCAGGATCGCGCCTTCGAACGGCTCAATGTGAAAGTGCAGGGTTTCATCACGGTGTAACCAACCGTCCTCATCCATCTTGAGCGTGGTGGCCGCAATTTCCAGCAGTGCATCGGTTTGCGCGTTAAAGCCGGCGGTTTCGACGTCAATAACCACAGGATAAAAACCACGGAAGCGTTGATGAAGAGCGTTTAAGGCGTTCGATTCAGACATCAGGATCTCATAGCAAGAAATGGGGCAGCGCGCATTATGGCAAAAATTACAGGAGGGTGCAGCAGGCGAGGGAAGTCAGCCTGCAAATTAGCAGACTGACTAACGGCATCAGTGACCGAGGCCGTGACCAGCGTGTTTGTTTTCGATCAGCTCGATTTTGTAGCCATCGGGATCTTCAACAAAGGCAATAATGGTGGTGCCGCCTTTTACCGGACCGGCTTCACGCGTCACGTTGCCACCGACACTGCGGATGCGCTCGCAGGTCTCAGCGACGTTATCGACGCCCAGCGCGATATGACCATAAGCATTACCGAGGTCGTACTTGTCCACGCCCCAGTTGTAGGTCAGTTCGATCACCGCGCCTTCACTCTCTTCGGTGTAACCAACGAAAGCCAGGGTGTATTTGTATTCGGTGTTTTCGCTCTGACGCAGTACGCGCATGCCCAGCACACGGGTATAAAAATCGATAGAACGTTGCAGATCGCCAACGCGTAACATGGTGTGAAGTAAACGCATAACATCCTCTTTTGAAAAGTCATCAGGGAATGACAAAGACTAGCAAGTATAGCCAGTTAATGCCCTGAAGAAACAGCACTGCCGCACATCCGGTGCGGCAGCTTGATTCTTACAGGCTTGGATAATCCGTATACCCTTCAGCGCCGCCGCCGTAGAAGCTTTCCGGACGCTGTGGATTCAGCGGTGCGTCTTGCTGCAGACGCTCAACCAGATCCGGGTTAGCAATAAAGTCGCGACCAAAGGCCACGGCATCAATCAAGCCACGTGCAATCAGGTCGTCAGCTTTCTCAACGCTGTAAGCACCCGCACCGATGATTACGCCTGGGAACAGCGCACGAACTTTTGCACGGAAAGCATCGCTGTAAGGCTGGCCACCGGCCCAGTCTGGTTCAGACAGGTGCAGATACGCGAGACCACGCTGGCCCAGCTCGGAGATGTACCACAACGCGGCAGCTTCTTCATCGGCACCATTTTCCAGATTCTGGAAGGCTCCGATTGGCGAGATGCGAATGCCGATACGATCGGCAGACCAGTTAGCAATCGCCGCATCCACCACTTCCAGCGCGAATCGACCGCGTTTCTCAATCGAACCACCGTATTCATCGGTACGCTGGTTGGAACCCGGTGCCAGGAACTGGTGCATCAGGTAGCCGTGGGCAGAATGCAGCTCCAGCAGGTCGAAATCGGCTTCACGCGCGTTTGCCGCCGCCTGACCGAAATCTTTTACGATCTGCTGAATTTCCGCCACGCTCAATTCACGCGGCAGGGAGGTATCTTCACGGTAAACAGTGCCATCTTCAGCACGCAATGAGGTACGCGTGCCCGCAGCCAGAGCTGAGGGTGCAACAGGCGCTTTGCCTTCCGGCTGAACGCTGTTATGCGAGATACGGCCGGTGTGCCACAGTTGCACCGCGCTGTGACCTTTCGCCGCATGAATGCTTTCGTTGATCACTTTCCACGCGGCAATTTGCTGCTGAGTATGCAAACCCGGTGCACCAGCATAACCTTTCGCCTGGAAAGAGATTTGCGTTGCTTCAGTAATGATCAGACCGGCGCTGGCGCGCTGCTGATAATATTCCGCCATCAGCGGGGTTGGGATGTCGCCCGGCTCAATGCTGCGCAGACGCGTCAGCGGTGCCATAAATACACGGTTAGGTACGGTAATCGCGCCCACTTTGAGTGGGGAAAACAGCTGTTTACTCGCCATGATGACTCCTATAAGTAGACCGGTCGTCTAGAAACTGCGGTTTTTAAAAATCAGCGGCCATTCAGCCACTGTTCAATGGTTTCAAGTGCCAGGGTAATCGGGCCTGACTCTCGCGAAATTTTGCTTTGCAAACTGGCGCCTAACCACAACAGGTAACAGCGCTGTGCCAGTTGCTCGGGCGTTTGTCCATACGGCAGCGGCTGTTCAGCGGCGACTTCGCTCAAACAGCGGGCATAAGTCGCGATCATAGCGCTGGCACCATGCTGCAAGGCATCACGCATCGGTTCTGATAAATCGCAGACTTCCGCCGATAACTTCACACCCAAACAGCCCACGATATGGCCTTGCTCGATAAATAGCGTGGCGCCATAGCGGAAGTGGGCCAGCAAACGTTCCCGTGCTGACAAGCCCGGCTGATTTAACTGTTGATCGACCTGCTGCAGGTAGTTAACGAAATAGCGTTCCAGCAACGCCACGCCAAAAGCTTCTTTGGAGCGGAAGTAGTGGTAAAACGATCCTTTGGGCACTTCCGCCAGCGCCAGCATTTCGCTCAGGCCCATGCCGGTAAAACCGCGTTGCAGACAAACCTGCTCGCCAGTAGCGAGCAGATGTTCACGGGTTTCGTTGCGTTGCACAGTCTTGTTCATGAGCCACACAGTATTAGACCAGTCGGTCTAATGCAAACCTTATCCGGCATTTTGGCACGATCTGATCATGTCCAGTTGCGGTTGGTACTCTTGCGTTTGGATGTTGAACATGCCCAAAACCGTATGGAAAAGATTGTCTTGCGACACTTTCTCACTCGCGGCCTGCTGGCGTAAACAGGTCTCGTTAATGTGGAACGCCGACGCATAGCCTGGTGACATCCACATCAACAGTGGGATATGTGTCTGCTGTGAGGGCGCAAACATATAAGGCGCACCGTGTAGATACATACCGTGTTCACCCAGTGATTCACCGTGGTCTGAGAGATAGACCAGCGCTACGTTGAAGCGATCGCTCAAAGCTTTAAGTTTATCAATGGTGCGGCTCACCATATCGTCGGTGTACAACAGAGAGTTATCATAGGTATTCACCAACGCCTGATGATCGCAATCCTGAATCTGGTTGCTATCGCAGGTTGGCGTGAAGCGACGGAATTCCGCCGGATAACGCTGATAATAGGCCGGACCGTGGCTGCCCATTTGATGTAACACGATAATCCCGTCATTGTGCAGACTGTCCACATAGTTATCAAAACGATGCAGCAGAACATCATCGAGACAGAAACCATCGTGGCAATATTGCGATAAATTCCACTGCGTCATATCGGTGTGTGGCACGCGATCGCAGGCGCCTTTACAGCCGCCATCGTTTTCGCGCCACAACACACTGACCCCGGCGTGGGCGAGAATATCTAGCACGCCTTCCTGATGATGCGCCAGGTTGGCGTCGTAATGCTCTCGCGGCATGTTGGAGAACATGCAGGGCACTGAAATGGCGGTCTCCGTGCCACAGGAACTGGCGTCGGGATAGTAGATAACCTGCTGTTTTTTCAGTTCAGGATTGGTTTCACGCGCATAGCCGCCAAGAGAGAAGTTCTCAGCACGTCCGGTTTCGCCGACCACTAATACCACCAGCGTTTTCTTCGGTTCCGCGGTGATCAGCGGGCCTTTTTTGGCATCCAGGCCAATTTTGACCAGCGCCTGGCTGCCTTGCAGATAACGCTGATCAACGTAATGACCGGTGCCGCTGACAATATTGGCCGGGGTGATCATCTTCACCAGCCCTTTATTGTTGCGAATCAGCGAAGCGTAATCTTTGTAGAACAGCACCGCCATCAGCAGAATCAGCAAAATCGCACCCAGCGCCCCGGCCAGACGTTGCAGCAGGCTCCACCACCAGCGTTGGCCCGTTTTAATGCGCACCATGCAAATGGCGGCGACGGGCACCAACCCCATCAAGATCATCCACACCACATAACCACTGCTGATCAATGCTCCAGCTTCCTGAGCATCCGACTCAAACACGTTTTCGATCATGTTGGTGTCGATCACCGTACCGAAGCTGTGCATAAAGTAGTTAGCGGCGGCGCTGGCCATCACCAACAGAATAAGCAGCGGCTTGCGAACATAGGGCCATGCCAGCAACGAGAAAATCAGATAGAACGCAGAGGCCAGCACCACCGGAATGCTGGCAGCAAACAGGTAATCGTGAAGGCGATCGTAAGGGATAATTTCCCACGCCCGCAGTAGAAACAGGGCGTTGAGCACGAGGGTAAAAAACAGGGCGGCAATCAGATTAAAACTGCTGGCATGGCACTGTAACTTGTTCGTGAATTTCATGAAAACTCAGTAGCAGGATGGAATGTGACAATCGTATGAATTCAATATGAGGAAAACCTTAACGCTTATTAAACAGTACCCAACCAAAGGTTCTTGCGCTGAGAACAATGGTAAATATCCATTTCCGTGGTGATGGCTGGATGAAATCTGGGCGAACTACGTATACGCTTTGCACAATGTCACTAAGCTGTTATCAATATAAAGCTTATTGTTAAACCGGAGTGGATGTGGCCGAGCAATTAGAGTTCTTTCCTGTTCCCAGCCCGTGTCGCGGCATCTGTCAGAGTGATGCGCGCGGCTATTGTCGCGGCTGTCTGCGTAGCCGTGAGGAACGCTTTAACTGGATGAAGTTTACCGATGCGCAAAAACGTGATGTGTTGCGGTTATGTCGCCAACGCTGGCTGCGCCTGCATCGACAACAAAAAGTCGATGAGAATCATGATCCGGAACAACCCTCACTGTTTTAAGAAAACGATGATTTGCCTTTCCGTTATACTCCCAGCTTCGCTTTCCGCTTTCGCGTTCAAGGGAGTTTACCGATGTTACAACCGCAAACTATCGCCCCGCAGGGACCTCAATTCTCACCGCTGATCGTTGGCTACTGGCGCCTGCTGGAGTGGGGCATGACGCCGCAGCAGTTAGTGGCTTTTATCGAGCATCATCTGTCATTGGGCATCACCACTGTCGATCACGCCGATATTTATGGTAACTACGGTTGTGAAGCCGCTTTTGGCGAGGCGCTGCGTCTTGCACCGGGGCTGCGTGAAAAACTGCAGATTGTCACCAAATGCGGCATTGCAACACGAGCCAAACCGGAACATAAAATTGGCCATTACATTACCGAGGCCAGCCACATCCTGCACAGTGCGGAAAATTCCCTGCGTTACTTCAACACCGATTATCTCGATCTGCTGCTGATTCATCGCCCGGATCCTTTAATGGATGCAGATGAAATGGCCGAAGCCTTTATGGCACTGCATCAGAGCGGCAAAGTGCATCACTTCGGCGTGTCAAACTTTACCGCTTCCCAGTTCACGCTGCTGCAATCTCGCCTGCCGTTTAGCCTGGTGACCAACCAACTGGAAATCTCACCGCTGGAACAGTCAACGCTGCTCGATGGCACGCTTGATCAGTGTCAGCAGGTGCGCATCCGGCCGATGGCATGGTCCTGTTTAGGCGGTGGACGTCTGTTTAACGATGCGCATTATCAGCCGCTGCGTGATGAGCTTGAGCAGGTAAAACAGGAAATCGGCGCGAGCAGCATTGAACAGGTGGTGTATGCGTGGGTGATGAAATTGCCAAGCCGCCCACTGCCAATCATCGGATCCGGTAAAGCCACGCGCGTCAGCGAAGCGGCAGGCGCTTGCCAACTGACGCTCGATCGTCAGCAGTGGTTCCGCATTCGCAAAGCGGCACTCGGTTTTGATGTGCCCTGAAGCGTAAAACTACGTCAAATTACGGCAGCCTGGCCTATTCCGGTCCAGGCTTACAGGGCATTTCAACCGTAAGGAGACGTTATGAAAAAAATTCTCATCGCCACACTGGCGCTGGTCTGTGCTGCTGGCGCTCAGGCCGCCTCTGAAGAGGTGACATTGCATGAGGTCACCGCACAGGGTATCGGCGCCGCCATTGGCAAAGTCACCATCAGTGAAACGCCATATGGTTTGCAGTTCGCCCCCGCGCTAACCGGCCTGAAACCGGGTGTTCACGGCTTCCACGTGCATGCCAAAGGCAGTTGTGAGCCTGGTCAATCGGATGGCAAAACTGTTGCGGCCGGCGCAGCGGGTGGACATCTGGATCCACAAAACACCGGCAAACATCTCGGGCCTTACGCAGAGGGTCACTTGGGCGATCTGCCTGCTCTGTATGTCACTGACGATGGCAAGGCCGATTACCCGGTGGTGGCGCCGCGTATAAAATCGCTGAGCGAAGTGAAAGGGAAGGCGTTAATGGTTCATGTGGGTGGCGATAATCATGCAGATCATCCGCAGCCGTTAGGGGGAGGCGGTGCGCGATTTGCCTGCGGTGTGATTTAAACTCTTAGGCGGCAGGCAATCTGCCGTCTGCATCTTTTCACTGCCGGAAAAATTCTGACCCACTTTCCCGCTACACTCCGCACGCTATCCGTCCTATGATGTTGATTCAGGAATAAAACCTCTCAGGGGCAGGAATGAAAACGCGTGGGATTTTGCTGTTATGTGTATTACTCGCGGGATGTGATCAACCTAACGAAACGCAGTTGAGGTTAGACACCAGCCGCCAGTTACAGCGCACCATTGATACCAACCCGCTGCGTGCAAGTTGTGAAGATATCGCTCGCGGACGGGAGTGGCTTACCCCGCACACGCTCGAACAGTTACAGGCACAGGGCTGTCAGAATGTGCTGCGCAGCGCCACCGAAACCAATTTCCTGCACACCGAGTTTTTTCACCGCACGTTAACCACGGTTTGCGGCTCAATCCGGGGGAAAAGTTTCACCGGCACGTTTCTCGATCGTCGCTTTATCTATTCGTATGAGGAGCGATACCTGGTGATTGAACCGATGACCGAGCAAGACAAAACCCGTTTTGAAGGGCATAAAACCTTGCAGCAGTTGCAGGACGATTTTAACCGCCAGACCACACAATATTGCCAGTAATTAATCCGGCACCGCCTGACTTAACTGTGCTAACGAACAGCGCAGGCGCCATAAAATGCCCGCCAGCGTATTGGCTTCGCTATCAGGCTGCTGCTGCAGTTGCGCAATCATCCCTTCCAGCTCATCCAGCGTGGCCTGCAACGAAGTATGACGCACGCCGCGCAGGCTCATAATCCGTTGCAGATCCTGCAAACTGCTATCGCGCATTTGCGCCAAAGTGGCTGAGGCTGGCCGCCATTCGCGTAATTGCCAGACAATATGGGAACAGTTGAGCAGCACCACGCCCCAGCGCAGCAACCAGACACGCGCTTGTTCATCGCGGCTACTACTCAGCTGGCTGATGTGATGGTAGATCTGCGATTCAAAGTGGCTTTCGCTGAGACGTGGATGGCGTCGCAACTGGTCAAGAAATGCATGGCGTAACGCGCGAATATGCCTGCGGCTACGGCGCGCATCGGAGCTGGGGCGCAGTACCTGAAAAGCCATCCATGCCAGCAGCACGCCACACACTTTGGCCAGATTATCGTTGAGAAAGCTTTGGTAATCCCAGTCTGGCGGGTTGGTGACGGCAATAAATGAACCCATAAACACAATAAATTGTCCCCACATCCCCGCGCGTTTTTTCTGCTGCAGCTTAAACAGTTGCAAGGTGATCAGCAGCGGAAACAGCACCAGCAGAAACTGCCACAGGGCGCTGATTTGTACCATCAAACCGTATTGCAGCAGAAAACTAAACACCGACAGCCATAGCAGGGTTTTCAGCAACAGTGACACGCTGCCACTGGGGGAGGGAGCGGAAGAGTAGAGCACGCAGGCAATCGCGGTCAGCGTCAGGGCTGCTGCACCTGCATCCCATTGTGTGTCAATCCAGAAAGCACAGCCCAGCATGATCACGCTAAAGGTGCGCAACGCACTCCAGCCGGCTTCAGCGCTGTCACTTTCACGTGCCAGAGAGGGCACTTTTGGCGGTTGAAAGCGCGTATCGGCGTCTGCGCGCTCAATCAAACGTATCCAGCGATTAACGTTGAGGTAAACCCAGCAGAAATAACGTAAACGTTGAACAAACGCGCGCTGACGATAATCGCCGGTGGCGTCCGGTGTCACACTGCGCAGTATGCGCGCCAGACGATACTTATCACACTGCGGCAATGCGAGTTCGTGTAACAATTGTTGAATGGCGGTGTAGAGTTCCGGTGGTGCATCCGGCCAGTTCAGCAGCATGCGGCGCAGGCTGGAGAGAACGCTGGTCAGGCGCAACTGCTGGTGCAAAACATAGTTAAGCACGTTGTTCTGACGGCGATAGCGGTAATGGCTCCAGAAGGCCTGAATGCGCAGTAAGTTCATGGTGAGAATCTGGCTGATGACATTCTCATGCGCGGTGCGCACGTTATCAGTACTGCTTTGTTGCAGCAGTAAAACCGCATGGTCGAGCAGACGGGCGTGCATTTGCCGCAGCGAATTCATCAAGGTGTTGCCGTCCGACGTGCTGGGCAAAACCATCATCATCAGTCCGGCACATAAAATGCCTGAAATCACCTCGCAAACGCGCGCCTGAGTGATAACCCACAATTGGGTCACATCGGTAATATTGACGCTGCTAAAGGCAATGATCGCTGCGGTGTACCCGGCCAGAGAGAATGCGTAGGCGACATTATTTTGATAGTGGTTGGCGATCCAGGTACAAAACGCCAGCCAGCCGGCCATAAAAAAGGCAAATAGCCAGGGTTCGTTGAGCGTATGCCCGGCAATCAGCAGCGCGGCGGTGGCACCGAGCAGGCTGCCGACAATACGCCCCAGACTTTTACTGATCGCACCGCCCACGGTGGGAAAACTCACCACGGCGGCGGAGGTCATCGCCCAATAGGGTTCATCCAGTTGCAGCGCATAGGCGATGGTGAGCGCCAGACACATCGCAATCGCATTACGCAAGGCATAGCGCCATTCGCCGCCGGTTGCTTTAATCCACGGCAGATTTTGCCAGGCCAGCCACTGCAGATTCATGACGGCCTCAATGTGCGATGGAAATCGTACAGGTGGTGCCCGCCACCAGCGGAACATCATCCGGAATCGCATCCAAACGAATGCGTACCGGCACACGCTGTGCCAAGCGCACCCAAGGCACGTTGGGTTTGATGTCTGGCACTAAACCGCCATCGGTTGAAACGCTCTGATCGTAAATAGCGCGCCCGATGCTCTCCACTTTTCCCTGCAAGCGAGTGCCATTACTGTAGAGTACGATTTGCGCGTCGGCGCCGGGCTGAATGTGACGCAGTTTGGTCTCTTCGAAATAGCCCATCACATAATAGGAGTGGCTATCCACCAGGGCGAACAACGGTGTTCCGGCGGTGGCGTAGTTGCCGGGACGCAGCGTCAGGTTGCTGATCCAACCGTCGGTGGGCGCGGTAAGCGTGGTTTGTTGCAGATTCCAGCGCGCCTGATCCAGACTCGCCTGTGCCGCTTTAGCCGTTGCTGCGGCGGCGTTTGCTGTCAGTCGTGCGGCATCCATATCTTCTGCTGAGATCACATTACGTGGCAGGCTGGCACGACGATTGGCTTCGTGTTGGGCTTTGGCCAAATCGGATTGCGCCTTCGCCAGTTGAGCATCCGCATTATCCAGCGCAATTTGCCAGGGCACGGGATCGATCTTTAAAAGGATGTCCCCTTTATGCACAAACTGGTTGTCATGCACCTTGAGATCAATGATGCGGCCCGATACTTCCGGTGTGATATCCACCAGCTCAGCGCGCACTTTGCCATCACGTGTCCACGGTGACTGCATGTAGTAGTTCCACATCCACCAGCCGGCAATCAGGGCCAGGGCAAACACCACCAGTGTTGAAAAGTATTTAAAAGGGTTGAATTTCATGGTGATTTATCCGAGGCTCAGTATCCACAGTGCGCCAGTGACGCACAGAACAAACAGGGAAAGATCCATTAAGGTGGGATGCCAGATGTCGCCGGAGTACATCCAGCCGCGCAGCAACGGGTGAATCAGTAACCAGAAAAAGAAACCCAGCAGCACAGCTTTAAACAGCGGCGGAAAGAACAGCGAGGCACCAAATACCAGGTCGGTAAGCGGAGCGGTGGCGGAAAGTGCGGTAATGGACACGTGTCTTCATCCTTCATTGTCCCAGGTTCTCTCTCAAACTAGCGTAGAAGAGAGCGTGCCGTCTGGCCTGGGATTTGTAATTTGTCCTGTAAACTCGCAGAATAGTGTAAAATCTGGCTTGATAGCTAGCAAGCTAATTATAAGGAGATGAAATGGATACGCCCCTCGGTACAGACCTGTCTCGGCTGGTACGCATCTGGCGTGCCTTGATTGACCAGCGTTTGAAGCCGCTTGAGTTGACACAAACGCATTGGGTGACGTTACACAATATTCATCAACTTCCGCCAGAGCAGTCGCAGATCCAGCTGGCCAAAGCCATTGGTATTGAACAACCTTCGCTGGTGCGTACGCTGGATCAGTTGGAAGAGAAGGGACTCATCACGCGTGCCACCTGTGCTAACGACCGTCGTGCCAAACGCATTAAGTTGACGAAGCAGGCCGAGCCGATTATCGAGCAGGTTGAAAATGTGATTGATGCGACCCGGGATGACATCCTTTCGGGCATCAGCCTCGAAGAGATTAATCAAATGGTCACGCTGATTGCTCGACTGGAAAAAAACATTCTCGAGTTCCAAAACCGCGAGAAATAAAAAAACCGACGCGCTGGCGTCGGTTTTTTTTATCTGTTCGCTTAGCGTGGTGAAACGGTCACCTGGCTGCCATTCGACGCCATGACGACGCGCTGACCCACTGAGTAACGGGTTGCGGCCTGCTTCTGCACCACCATAATGGTGTTGCCGTCGTCTTTACGGATTTCCAGCTCAACACCGTCAGACTTGTTGACCGCACCCTGCACGCCCTGGCCTGCTACGCCGCCAAGTACCGCACCGCCTGCTGTGGCCAGGCTGCGACCGGTGCCACCACCAATGGTGTTACCGAGGAAACCACCCAGCACCGCACCACCAATCGCGCCAATCACGTTATTTTCATCGCCACCCTGGATTTTAACCGGGCGAACCGACACCAGAGTACCGTATGAGACACTTTGTACTTGTTTGGCTTCATTGGCGCTATACACATCACCGGAAAGGGTGTCATTGCTGACACAACCTGCCAGCGTCAGGCCGGTCAGTGCCACGGCTACAAAACGCTTAATCATCAGAAAGCTCCTTAATGCAAAAAAACGCCATGTTCTCGTCCTCTACAGCAAGAGTATAAGACAGAAAGCTGGCAATTGACTCTATGTCCAAATAATACGCGGCTGAGGCGAAGGATAGACCATTGCCCCTCAACAAAAATTCAATTTCGTGCTGAAAATATTTTATCGCTGAAATGCCGTGTGCGGTGCGGTTGAAAAGCGGAATTTTATCATAGAATTAGCCGCTGATATTTGCCAGGCTAAACAGAATCGAATTGAAGACTCGCGCGTGAGTAAGGAACCGCTATGAAATCAGGACGCTATATTGGTGTGATGTCCGGCACCAGCCTCGACGGTGTCGATGTGGTACTGGCGGTGATTGATAATCATATGGTCGCGCAGCAGGCCAGCTATTGTCACCCGATGCCGCAGGAGATTCGGCAACAGGTGCTGGCAATCTGTCAGGGGCAATCGCTGACGCTGTCGCAACTCGGCCAACTGGATACACGGCTGGGCAAGCTATTTGCCGAAGCGGTGTTAACGCTAATGCAGCAGCAATCGCTGGAAGCCAGCGACATCATGGCAATAGGTTGTCATGGTCAGACCGTGTGGCATGAGCCGCAGAGCGACACCCCGAATACGCTACAGATTGGGGACAGCAATCAAATCGCCGCCGCCACGGGAATTACCGTGGTGGCCGATTTTCGTCGTCGCGACATGGCCTTAGGCGGACAAGGCGCGCCACTGGTTCCCGCGTTCCATCAGGCGCTGCTGATGGACAGCGTTGAACGGCGCATGGTGCTCAACATTGGCGGTATTGCCAATCTGTCATTATTGATCCCCGGTCAGCCTGTGCGTGGCTTTGATACCGGGCCTGGCAATATGTTGATTGATGCCTGGATTTGGCGTCATAAGGGCGTGCCCTATGATAAGGATGCTAGCTGGGCGCGCAGTGGTCAGGTGGTGCCTGCACTGCTGGAGGAAATGCTCAACGACCCCTGGTTCGCGCTGCCACCACCGAAAAGTACCGGTCGTGAATACTTCAATCTCGGCTGGGTTGAACGTCAATTACAGCGTTTCCCGGCGCTGGCACCGCAGGATGTGCAGGCCACACTCAGCGAACTCACCGCATTGACCATTGCTCAACAAGTTCAGCTCAACGATGGCTGCGATCGCCTGCTGGTGTGTGGTGGCGGCAGTCGCAACCCATTGCTGATGGCGCGGCTGGCGGCCCATTTGCCGGGTACAGAAGTGGGGACGACGGATGACGCCGGGATCAGTGGTGATGATATGGAAGCGTTGGCCTTCGCCTGGCTGGCGTTTCGCACCTTGTCCGGTTTGCCAGGCAATTTGCCTGCCGTCACCGGTGCACGGGAAATGAGTGTATTGGGCGCCATTTATCCGGCGAATGCCCGATTGACACATTAAGGAGTGAAAGATGAAAAAAATCGTTATTCTGTTGAGCTGTGTCGTCACGATGAGTGGCTGCGGCATGATGCACAAAGAGCAGCCTACACCACAGACATTGCGCTATCAGTGCGGCACGTTACCGTTAACGGTGACACTGGACAATCCGAAGCAGCAGGTGAGCTTTATTCTGGATGGTAAACCGCTCACCTTAACCCAAACCGTATCAGCTTCCGGCGCGCGCTACAGCGACGGCACTTATGTCTTCTGGTCGAAAGGCAATGGCGCTTTTGTTGAGCGTAATGACAAAATCGTGATTAATGACTGTGAATTGCAAAATGCGGATACGTCCGCCCAGTAACGAAGAGAATCAGCATGAGCGACAGTGACAGCTTGCAAAACATTGCCCATTTACGTCGTGAGTACACTCGCGGCGGGCTTAGACGTAACGATCTGCCAGACAATCCGCTGGCGTTGTTTGAACACTGGCTCAAGCAGGCGTGCGATGCCCAACTGCCCGATCCTACAGCAATGACCGTCGCCACCGTTGACAGCAGCGGCCAGCCTTATCAGCGTATTGTGTTGCTGAAGCATTACGATGAACAAGGCATGGTGTTTTACACCAATCTGGGCAGCCGCAAAGCGCTGCAGTTGGCGGACAATCCGCGCATCTCGCTGCATTTCCCATGGCACTTTCTTGAGCGCCAGGTGATGGTATTAGGGGAAGTGGAAAAACTGTCGCCACTGGAAGTGCTGAAATACTTTAGCAGCCGCCCACGGGATAGCCAGATCGGTGCCTGGGTGTCAAAGCAATCAAGCCGTATTTCGGCGCGTGGTGTGCTGGAAGGCAAGTTCCTTGAACTTAAGCAAAAATTCCAGCAAGGCGAAGTGCCTTTACCCAGTTTCTGGGGCGGATATCGCGTCAAATTCCATACCGTGGAGTTCTGGCAGGGCGGCGAACATCGCCTGCACGACCGCTTCCTCTACCAACGTGAAGGCAACGGCTGGACGATTGACCGTTTAGCGCCGTAAAACTGCGTTTTACCCCCTTTCAACGCTGGCGCAGTTGGCGTCAGCGCTTTATGCTATAGCCCTCATTTTTTTCGTATCCGCATCTCAGCGGAAAGCTGTGTACCAGCCTAGGTGCAGTCTGATCAATTTGGAGTCAGTGATGACCAGCAGTAACCTGATACAACAATTGCAAGAAAGGGGCTTAGTCGCCCAGGTAACGGACGAGGAAGCGTTAGCAGAGCGACTGGCGCAAGGGCCAATTGCACTCTATTGCGGCTTCGATCCGACCGCTGATAGCTTGCATTTGGGCCATCTGGTGCCGCTGCTCTGCCTGAAACGTTTTCAGGACGCCGGACACAAGCCGGTCGCGCTGGTGGGTGGTGCCACCGGTCTGATTGGCGATCCCAGCTTTAAAGCAGCAGAACGTAAACTTAACACCGCGGATACCGTGGGCGAATGGGTTGAGAAGATCCGCAACCAGGTGGCGCCTTTCCTCAGCTTCGACTGCGGTGATAATAGTGCTATTGCAGCGAACAACTACGACTGGTTTGGCGGCATGAACGTGCTGACTTTCCTGCGTGACATCGGTAAGCACTTCTCGGTGAACCAGATGATCAACCGCGAAGCGGTGAAGCAGCGTCTGAACCGTGAAGATCAGGGTATTTCTTACACCGAGTTCTCCTACAACCTGCTGCAGGGTTACGACTTTGCGGAACTGAACAAGCGTCACGATGTGGTGCTGCAGATTGGCGGTTCTGACCAGTGGGGCAACATCACGTCAGGTATCGATCTGACGCGCCGTCTGCATCAGCAGCAGGCGTGGGGCTTGACCGTTCCGCTGATCACCAAATCTGATGGCACCAAATTCGGTAAAACCGAAGGTGGCGCAGTGTGGCTCGATGCGAAGAAAACCAGCCCATACAAGTTCTACCAGTTCTGGATTAACACTGCTGACTCAGACGTGTATCGCTTCCTGAAGTTCTTCACCTTTATGAGCATTGAAGAGATCAATGCGCTGGAAGAAGAAGACAAGAACAGCGGTAAAGCGCCACGCGCCCAATACGTGCTGGCAGAGCAGGTAACACGTCTGGTGCACGGCGAAGCGGGTCTGACGGCGGCAAAACGTATTACCGACAGCCTGTTCTCAGGCAGCCTGACCGAGATGACCGAAGCGGACTTCGAGCAGTTAGCGCAGGACGGTATGCCAGTGATTAACCTGAAAGCGGAAGACGATCTGCAGCAGGCGCTGGTGGCGGCTGAACTGGTACCTTCGCGCGGTCAGGCGCGTACCATGATCGGTTCCAACGCCGTTTCTCTCAACGGTGAAAAACAATCTGACGCCGAGTATCGTTTCAGCGACAGCGACAAACTGTTTGGTCGCTTCACGCTGTTGCGTCGCGGTAAAAAACACTACTGCCTGATTAACTGGCAGTAAGGTTCGAGGGCCGGTTTCCGGCCCTTTTTTATGGCAAGGCAGTACAGGGCAATAATGAAAAATATCCTCGCAATCCAGTCTCATGTGGTTTACGGCCACGCCGGTAACAGCGCCGCCGAATTCCCCATGCGCCGTATGGGCGCAAACGTTTGGCCGTTAAACACCGTACAGTTCTCTAATCACACGCAATACGGTCACTGGACCGGCACCGTGATGCCAGCGACCCATTTGACCGACATCGTCAAAGGCATTGCGGCGATTGACCGTCTGAAGACCTGTGATGCGGTGCTGAGCGGCTATTTAGGGTCTGCTGAGCAGGGCGAGCAGATTCTGGAGATCGTGCGTCAGGTGAAAGCCGCTAACCCCAACGCCTGGTTCTTCTGCGATCCGGTGATGGGCCACCCTGAAAAGGGCTGCATTGTGGCGCCTGGCGTCGCGGAGTTTCATTGCAAGATGGCGATGCCAGCCAGCGATATCATCGCGCCGAACCTGCTGGAGCTGGAAATGCTCAGCGGCCACGAAGTGGCGAATATTGAGCAGGCGGTAGTGGCGGCACGCGCGTTAGTGGCGCAGGGACCGAAAGTGGTGCTGGTGAAACATCTGGCGCGTGCCGGACGTCGCAGCGATCGCTTTGAGATGCTGCTGGTCACCGCTGACGAGTGCTGGCATATCAGCCGTCCGCTGGTGGATTTCGGGGTTCGTCAGCCGGTGGGCGTGGGCGATCTCACCAGTGGTTTGCTGCTGGTCGATCTGCTGCACGGTAAATCGTTACAGGACGCACTGGAACACGTTACCGCTGCAGTGTATGAAGTGATGCTGAAAACTCACGAGATGGGCGAGTACGAGTTGCAACTGGTGGCAGCGCAGGACGCGATTGCGCAACCGACTCAGCACTTTGCTGCTGAGAAGCTGTAACGGCTGCGAAATCTGCAGGCGACCACCCGGTGGCCTGCAGACACGATGCAAAACAGGCGCACAGGGTGCGCCTGAATCGGCTTAAACCAAACCTTCCGCTTTCAATGCTGCCTGCACCGCAGGGCGCTCCGCCACGCGATCAAACCAGGCTTCAAGCGCCGTTAACCCGCTCAAATCTAGCTTGATGGCTTTTGCCCAACGCGTGACCACAAACAGGTAGACATCGCCCACGGTGAAACGCAGTCCCATCAGCCACTGCTTATCCTGCAGCGCTTCATTCACCGCCTGATATTTTTTCTCTAGCTGCGCCCGCACAATCGCTTTGTACTCTTCCGGCGTGTCCGGACGGAACAGCGGCGAGAAGGTTTTATGCAGTTCACTGCTGACAAAGCTCAACCATTCAAGGGTGTGGTAGCGCGTCAGGCTGCCGGTCGGTGCCAGTAAATTGCGATCCGGCTTCAGATCCGCCAGATACTGCACAATGGCAACGCCTTCGGTTAACAAGCTGCCGTCATCAAACTGCAGCGCAGGAACCTGTCCTTTGGGGTTAATCTGCCAGTAATCTTCTCCCTGCTCGGTGACCTTTTTCTGCAGATCGACATTGACCTGGGTAAAGTCCAGCCCGCATTCACGCGCAACAATATGCGGTGACAACGAACAGGCACCGGGCTTGCAATAGAGTTTCATCATGGCTTCTCCTGGAAGTGTGGTTGTGATCGAATTAGCATAAATCTGCGAAAATTTTTTACCAGTGACCGCGATCAGGAATTACGGTCCGCTTTAAACTTTTCCTGCGTAAAACAAGGTAGCGCAGGCAATTGTTCCAGCGCATAGTCCCAGAACTGCCGCACCTTAGGCGTCATGTTTTTAACCCGCTGTGTGACCAGTTGTACCGGCAAGGGGACAGGCTCCCACTCGGGTAATAAACGGATCAGTTTGCCATCACGAATATCATCCAGCACCTGGTACGACAGCAAACGTCCAATCCCCTGACCGCCACGCAGCGTTTCCAGCTGGCTTTCAATATCGTTGACGCGCAGACGAGGCAAAATGCGCACGCGTAAATCCTGGGCAAAGCGCCATTCACGTGTGTGACGCAAACTGGTGATCACCGTATGTTGCTGCAGCTCTGCCGGATGGGCGGGAGCACCTGCAAGCCGAAGATATTCCGGGCTCGCCACCAACGTCGAACGCACGCTGCCTACTTTGCGTGCCACCATTGAAGAATCCTGTAATTCGCCAATGCGCAGCGCGATATCCAACCCGTTCTCAATTAAATCCTGATAGCTGTCACTCAGCACCACTTCGATTTGCATCTCGGGATGTTGCTGTAAGAATGCATTCACCAGCGGCATGATATGGCGGCGGCCGAAAGGCACGGGTGCGGTGATGCGCAGCAGCCCCTGCAGGCCACTGTGATGCGCGCTATCGAGCGCGTGCTGATAATCACCTAATATTTGCTGAGCCCGTTCGAACAGCTGCCAGCCCGCTTCTGTGGGCGCCAGTTGACGAGTGGTGCGTTCAATCAGGGTCGTGCCCAACCGGGACTCGAGGGCATTCAATGTGCGGGTAATAACGGGAGGGGAGCGCTGTAAAAAACGTGCAGCACTGGCCAGGCTGCCTTGCTGAATCACCGCAACAAATACCTGAAGTTCTTCAAATTTATCCATGATGATTCCAGCACGTTTAACAGGAAGCCGTCATCATGCGGGGAAGTGGATAAAAAGCGAAGCTTTGGCAGCAGGAAACGTTAAAGCGATGGAAAGAAATGAGTAATAGGAAATAAAAATGCCGGGCGTTTGCCCGGCTTATTCACATCACCTGCATTACTGATTGGCGTTAGCGCTTTTCAGTTCAGGCTGTGAAGCATCACTCTGCGTCATGCGGTTCAGCAGTGGCGCGGTGATCAACATCAGGATAGCGATCACACCGGTTGCAATACCAATCTGCTGGAACACATGGCTGTAAACTTCCAGTGAAGCATGCGGATCGGTCACATCATTCGGTACGGCCATCAGATTCGCCACTTTACCGGCAATCATTGCAGCACCCGCCGTGGTCAGGAACCAGGAACCCATGATGAAGCCCATCAGACGCTGTGGGACTAACTGCGCCACCATCGCCAGGCCAAGACCGGAAATCATCAGTTCGCCCACACTCTGCAGTGCATAGCTGATGATCAACCAGTTCACAGACACAATACCGGCATCGTTAGCGAACCTGGCACCAAATGGCAGCACCAGGAACGCAGCAGAGCACAGCACCATACCAATCGCGAACTTGTGTGGCATAGGCAGTTTGTCGCCCAGCTTGTTGTAAACCGCTGCCAGAATCGGGCTGGCCAGCATGATCCAGAACGGGTTCAGTGCCTGGAACTGTTCTGGTTCGAAGGTAATGCCCAGAATGGCATGCTCAACGTTACGAATAGCAAAGAAGTTCAGTGAGGTTGGCATCTGCATGTAGAGCACGAAGAACACAATCGCTTCGAGCATCAGCAGGAAGGCGACGATCATTTTACGGCGTGCTGCACCCTGCAGGGCAAAGGCTTCTTTCGCGAACACCAGCACGATGCCGACGGCAATCACGCCCAGTGCCATACGCGCAATGCTTTGGTGATGCAACAACCAGGCGGCAATGGCAACCAGCGCCACCACACCTACCAGCGTCATCAGCAATTTGCTGACATTCAGTGGCGCAAAGTCCGGTTTAGAACCGTAGTTTTTCACCAGGCGCTGGCAGAACAGGAAGTTCAGTAAGGTAATCACCAGACCCACCACGGAGAGCGAGAACGCTGCGCCCCAGCCGTAATGTGCAGCCAACCACGGTGTCAGCATCATCGAGAACAGAGAACCGATGTTGATCGACATATAGAACATGGTGAACGCACCGTCGATGCGCGGATCATCTTTCTCGTAGCAGGTAGACAGCAGAGAAGAGGGGTTGGCTTTAAATAAGCCACTACCCACGGCGATAGTTGCCATGCCGACGTACACCATCGCAGTGTCATGGCCTGAGAAGGCGATCAGCGCATAGCCGAGCGCCAGCACGATCACGCCGAGCACAATCACGCGTTTGGTACCCAATACTTTATCGCCCAGCCAGCCGCCAATCGCGACCATGCCGTAAACCAGGGCGCTGAACGAGGTGAACAGGGTAATGGAGTCCGCTTCGGACATGCCCAGCTGTTTCACCAGGTAAACGGCCATGATGGCTTGCAGACCGTAGTAGCCGAAACGCTCCCACAGTTCGATGGAGAAGATCAGATAAAACGCTTTCGGTTGCTTGAACGCGTTGAGGCTTACTGCCTCGTCAGTGTGTTTGTTTGCAGTTGACACGTGTACCTCAGTTTATACATAGCCTGTTTTACGACAGGAATTAAGTCTGCGTCGGGCTGAGTAATCCCGCGCAACATTGTTATTAGAAAGGAAAAACGGCGCCTAATTTGGCTGAATCAGGCCAACAGGGCAAGCATTTTTTGCACGCTGAAATACTTGTAACAGGTAGGGTTAATGCCGTTATAAGAAGTTGTAAATCAGTGTTAAATATTGCTGTGTGGCATTATATCAGAATAATCGTGCTAACTGGAGATCCTTAGGATCATTTTCCTGATATAAACCGCTTAAGGTGTATTTTACAGAACATAACGCTATAGATGATAATTTATACCAATATAAAGACCGTGAATGTACATTTACCAAGCACAATTGCTTGATAGTTGAGCGTAATAGGCTGACTAAAGTTTCCAAATGGCTAATTTGTTGATCCTGCGCACAAAATTACGAATTAATTAAAACCGTAAAAGAAGTAAACGATTGCGTGGTCAACATCCGTCGAGTTAATCACCACAAAGAGGAATGTTTAGCCGTGTAAACAGCAGGCTATAACCAAAATGCGCGCAAACGAAAGTGAGTGATATCGCGCTGAAATGCGCTTAGACAGGTCGAGATGTTTGCTGTAACCTCGTTTTTTCCCTAAAAGGACGTAGCCATGACGCAGTCAGTTCGTGTCGCCCTTGTTGGCGATTTCCGTGCCAATGCTGTTGCACATCAAGCCATTCCTCCTGCTGTACAGTTTGCCGCAAAATCCCTCTCGCTCGACGTTACCGCCGACTGGATCGCCACTCCCGACATCCATCAACACAACTGGAACGATTACGATGCCATTTGGGTCGTGCCAGGCAGCCCGTATCTCAACGACGAAGCTGTGTTTGCAACGATCCGCTGGGCGCGTGAAAACCACAAACCGTTCCTCGGTTCGTGTGGCGGTTTCCAGTATGCGGTGGTAGAGTACGCCCGCAATGTGCTGGGTTGGGAAGATGCCGGGCATGCGGAAACCGATGAAAGTGGGCGCTGGGTGATTGCGCCGCTGACCTGTTCGCTGGTGGAACAGCGTGGCACGGTGACTTTCGAAGCGGGTTCAAAGATTGCACAAGCTTACGGCGCGCTGGAAAGTGATGAAGGGTATCACTGTAATTTCGGCGTGAACCCGGAATTCAGTGACGCGCTGGCAACCAATAATCTGAAGATTACTTCATGGGATTTGGATCGTGACGTACGCGGTGTTGAACTGACCGATCATCCGTTCTTTGTCGCGACGCTGTTCCAGTCAGAACGGGCGGCGCTGCAAAATCGGCTATCCCCGCTGGTGGTCGCCTGGCTGCAGGCTGCGGCTAAATAATTGATTGAACAGAGAGGCTGCTTCGCCTCTCTTTACTCGTCCAGACACAGCAGGGGTTTACGCGCACGACCCGACTGGTGATAACTTTCGATTGCCGCGCGCCACTCTTTCAATGGGAAAATTTCCACCTCACCACACTCGCTGTCGCGCAGCAACGGCCAGATCTTTGAGAAAAGCTGTTGCCACGGTGCCGCGCCAATATCGCCCAAGGTGTGCCGCACATGAAACCAGTGCAGTGCTGGACGGGCGGCATTCACTTTTACCGGCGCGCCGCTTAATACCCCGTAAGCCACAAAGTGCGCGTGCTCAGGTAGCGTTCGCCAGATCAACTGCCCCACATCGCCGCCGACCGCATCAAACACGATATCGGTTTGCGCACTCACTGCTTCAATCGCGTCCCGCGCAGTCTCCTGCAACGCACTCAGGCCGAGGGCGTGCAACTTTTCTGCATGTGCTGACGAGCGATACACCATCACCACGCGTCGTGCACCGCGCAGCTTAGCCCACTGGGCCAGCAACAGTGCGCAGGCGGAACCACCGGCAGTGATCAGGACATTTTTACCGCTGACCGGCCATTGCTGCAGCATCAGCAAAGCGGCTAGCGGATTGATATAGGCGCGCGCAGCCAGCGTACTCTTAATATCCTCTGGTACCGGAATAGCGAGCTGTGGATCGATATCCACATAATGTTGCCAGCAGCCCACGCCACGCAGTGGTAACACGCGTTGCCCCACTAAATGTGAGTAAGCAGAGGGCGCGGAGATCACGGTGCCCACGCCTTCGTAACCAGCGACCTGTGGCGGCGCGACACGGTGACGATAAGCACCGGTAATCGGGATCAGATCAGACGCGTTCACTGGCGCATAGTGCATTTGCACGCGCAGCAGGCCAGCGGAACAAGGGGCTAAAGAGGAGGATTCCAGCGTCAGTACATCAACAGGATCGCCAAACTGCCGATACCAGAGCGCGAGATTGCGATCCGTTATCGGCATGGACTCAGACTTCGGTTTTGGCGTCGAATTAGGATGGTAAAGTCCTAAATAACCATTATTTAATGTCATGAGGTTTTAGCTTAAGGACGATTTCTTATAATTCTACATGACCACTTTTGCTTTTTTCCATTAATAGCAACCCGCTAATGCAATGGATTATATCCTTTCGGTTAAAGCCCAGATCTGCCGGCATCTCTGATAGAGAGGAAAATGTGTCCCAAACTGAGTGCTATTTGTGAAACAGAGATAGCGGTGGCGCTTTTCCCCCCCTCAACCTCGGCAATGTGTACCGGGCGCAACGATCACGGCAATCGCCCCTCCAAAATAATCCCTCGGAGAAAGTTGTTATATTTGCTTACTGGTTTTTCCTCATTTGAATGAAGTGACCGCCTGAGAATAAATTTTCTCAAAAATTTTTTTCAGATATTTCTGGCTAAATTATGAGCCATCTAACAATGACTTAAAGCCAAATTTAAGAATTTCCTTATATAAATCAGCAATAAGAGATCGTGTCAGGCTGTTGCTTTAGGTCCATTGATTACTTTATATTCGTGCACGGACTTACAGGAAAAGTCGGGTCTTAATGCTTTTCTCCACTATTTATACGATTGAATCATAAGTGTGGATTATCGAACAGGGGCTTTGAAAGTCCGTTCCAATTTACGCCAGTGCCTGCACACCGCAGGGGCGCATAAGTCAATCGAGCTTCCTCTCTCGTTCATAAGGAGAACGCAAGGGTGGTGAAGGTTAACTCTGTGATGCACGACATCAAGGGCACTTATAAAAAGAAGCGCAACTACCTGAAGCAGATTGAATTGCGCAGCGAGTAAAAACCTGGACTTACAAGGATGTCAAAATCATTCATTCCAATTCATTGCACGAACGCGCCTTCGCGTAAGCCAGTGTGGGTGGTTCACTGTCCGCTTTTTCAGAGGTTCGCCTGCGCGCAGATACGCCTCTGAAAATATACCGATTTACAGATGCCTCAGACCTTATAGGCCTCGGTTAACGGCCAGGGGCGGTAGCGTGCCTGAAACAGAGTGAGAATTTATCAAATTTAGTAGTCGCAGCAGCCGTATAACAATCACTGGGGGGCGGTTTTTCCCTATGGAAAAGCATGCGATATCGGTGACGTTAATCCCTGATAGCTTGACAAAGAAGTCATTATCGGCAATCAAGAAATAAAAATATTACTGACGTTATTCTCTCTGCAATTAGTGGGAGACATAACAATTCGTCATCAAGGAGAGAATGACAATGATCCCCTCTGGCCTAATAGAAAAAAAAGCATCGGTAATTTCCTCTACGCTCAATCGATATTCTTTATTGATTCCAGCCTGTAATTCTCCGATTGATGTGGAAAATCTTACGGGCATGGAAGCGCTGAGCGAGAACTACCTTTACAGCGTGATGTTCACCAGCCCGGATAATGACATCTCACCAGACCGGATGCTGCGCAAAGCGGTGACGCTGATTATGGGCATTGGACCTCTGCAGAAATTCGAATCGCAGAAGATTGTTCACGGTTATATCACCGATTTCCGTCGTCTGACGGGCTCCGCAGACCAGGTC
>NZ_OBEC01000027.1:0-5544 GCF_900215395.1 Pantoea sp. GL120224-02
ATGTAGTTATCCAGGTGACCAGCCAGCTCAATGATCTTCTCTTCCCACTCAGCAACACCGTTCAGTGCCTGCAGAGCAGAACCGCGTACGATTGGAGTATCGTCGCCTGGGAAGTCGTAAGCTGACAGCAGATCGCGAACTTCCATCTCTACCAGTTCCAGCAGCTCTTCATCATCAACCATGTCGCACTTGTTCAGGAACACGATGATGTAAGGAACGCCAACCTGACGACCCAGCAGGATGTGCTCACGGGTCTGTGGCATTGGGCCATCAGTCGCAGCAACAACCAGGATCGCGCCGTCCATCTGCGCAGCACCGGTGATCATGTTTTTCACATAGTCGGCGTGGCCAGGGCAGTCAACGTGCGCATAGTGGCGAGTCGGGGTTTCATATTCAACGTGAGAAGTGTTGATGGTGATACCACGTGCTTTCTCTTCTGGCGCCTTATCGATCTCATCGAATTTGCTTGCTTTACCGCCGTAGGTTTTAGCCAGAACGGTGGTGATTGCAGCAGTCAGGGTGGTTTTACCGTGGTCAACGTGACCGATGGTGCCCACGTTTACGTGCAGTTTGTTACGTTGAAATTGCTCTTTAGCCATCGCTAGTCCCTCTAAGACACGGATATATCGAAGATATCGTCATATCAACCAGGCAATGCCTGACTGTTTGGTTTACAGAGAGAGAATCAGGAGAGAGATAAAGGAAGTGGTGCTGATACCCAGAGTCGAACTGGGGACCTCACCCTTACCAAGGGTGCGCTCTACCAACTGAGCCATATCAGCACATCTGGAGCGGGCAGCGGGAATCGAACCCGCATCATCAGCTTGGAAGGCTGAGGTAATAGCCATTATACGATGCCCGCATCCTGGAACTCGGCTACCTGTTCTTTCTGTAGCTTATGAATAATAAAAGAAGACCTTCTATTATTCGAGCCTGCCAGAGTTTCTGGCTGACTTTGATTGCGAAAATCCGCAATCTGAATTCGAAGGTGAGAGAGATGAACTCACCCGCCAGATAAAGATTTTATCTGACGCTCAACCAAGTGGTTGAGATGGTGGTGGGAGAAGGATTCGAACCTTCGAAGTCTGTGACGGCAGATTTACAGTCTGCTCCCTTTGGCCGCTCGGGAATCCCACCTACTTGATTGGTGCCGGCTACCGGAATCGAACTGGTGACCTACTGATTACAAGTCAGTTGCTCTACCAACTGAGCTAAGCCGGCATCAAGTGGAGCGCATTATGGGAAGACCGAGCCCAGGATGCAACAAAAAAATTGCCAAAATTGTTCTATCGCTTACTATTTGTGCAAAACATCGCAAACCGCTCATCATTTGCAGTATTTTCGTCCAAATGCAGTGTGTTTTTACGCCGCTGCACTAAGTGATTTACAGAGGCTTATCGTGGTTTGGTCGTCGCACGCCAGAAGCACAACGCCATTTTTCATTTAAAACTGCGCAACTTTTTTTATTGGATCGGGTTTGATTGAACATTTTTTCAACTAACACAATGCAAGACGGGATTGTTCGTTAACGGATGCCACTGTCGGCGTGTTAAAGAGGGAGGCATTATTGATTGTCTGAAGACGGCTCAACGTTGTCAGCGATGGAAAATCTGAAAAGATTTTACGCGGTGCTACAGCAAAATCGATTGTAATAAGCGACTAAGCAATAATAAAAATGCGGGCACGCTTACGAAAGCGTGCTCAGGTTTATCAATTTGCTTCTTTTTAAAGTGACACTGGTGTTACCCTCCAGCCCATTGTTCTCGTTACTTACCCCCTATGACGTGCAACTGAGCTCGACGCATCATTGTATGCCAGACGCTACAAGATGTTGATGAGCCGGGATTTGCGGTCAGATGCATACTTATGAGTAAAAAAACGACACCACTCACTACACCCTATTTGCAGTTTGACCGTCAGCAATGGGCCGCCCTGCGCGACTCAGTGCCAATGACGCTCGCTGAAGGCGAAATTGAACGACTACGCGGTATCAATGAAGATCTCTCCTTAGAAGAGGTTGCTGAAATCTATTTGCCGCTCTCACGTCTGCTTAACTTCTATATCAGTTCTAATCTGCGCCGTCAGGCCGTGCTGGAGCAGTTTCTTGGCACTAACGGGCAAAAGATTCCCTATATCATCAGTATTGCCGGCAGTGTTGCTGTAGGTAAAAGTACAACCGCGCGTGTGTTGCAGGCGCTGCTTAGTCGCTGGCCAGAACATCGTAAAGTCGAGTTGATTACAACTGACGGCTTTTTACACCCCAATGCAGTGTTGAAAGAACGGGGGCTAATGAAGAAGAAAGGCTTCCCGCAATCTTACGATATGCATCGTCTGGTGAACTTCGTCTCCGATTTGAAATCGGGCGCTAGCCAGGTCACGGCGCCGGTTTATTCACACCTTATTTATGATGTGATCCCGGATGGCGATAAGGTGGTACAACAGCCTGATATTCTGATTCTGGAAGGCTTAAACGTGCTGCAAAGTGGGATGGATTATCCCCACGATCCGCATCATGTATTTGTTTCTGATTTTGTCGACTTCTCAATTTATGTCGATGCACCTGAAACATTATTAGAACGCTGGTACGTTAATCGTTTCCTAAAATTCCGTGAAGGTGCCTTCAGCGATCCCGATTCTTATTTCCACCATTATTCTCAATTGCCTAAAGAAGAGGCGGAAAATATTGCTCGCGGATTATGGAAAGAAATTAACTGGCTGAATCTTAACGAAAACATCCTCCCAACCCGGGAGCGCGCCAGTCTGATAATGACAAAGTCTGCAGATCATGCCGTGCAAAGTGTTCGCCTGAGAAAATAACGTTTCATATTTAAACGCCCTAACTTACCTGGGCGTTTAATTTCTCAGGTCAATTCGCATTAATTGCCAGGACGCAGCGAAATCTCACCACCCACCCAGGACTTTACTTCGCCATCTTGATCCAGTAATAAACCACCCTGCTTATCAATACCACGTGCTATACCATGAACTTCCCTGTCGCCAATCAGCAGCTTAACCGGGCGATTGATAAAATTGTCCAGAGCATCCCAACGCTCTACAAACGGTGCCAATCCGTCACGCTCGAAAATCGGCAGTGCTTCGCGCAGGTTATTGATAATTTTTGCAGCCAACTCATTGCGATCGATTTCAACTCCGGCTTCCTGCAAATTAATCCACCCCTGATTAATTTCAGCGGCTCCTTCTGAGCGCATCACCAGATTGACACCAGCCCCCATGACAATTTGCGCTGCGTCGCCTGTTTTGCCGGTTAGTTCAACCAGAATCCCGGCCAATTTACGGTCGTTCAGGTAGAGATCATTGGGCCATTTAACGCGCACATCAGGTGCACCCAATGACTGAATCACCTCGGCTATCACGATACCAATCACCAGGCTGAGTCCCATTGCTGCAGCGGGACCTTGCTCAAGTCGCCAGTACATCGACAGATAGAGATTAGAACCAAAAGGAGAAAACCACTTTCTGCCACGGCGGCCACGGCCTGCTTGCTGATATTCTGCAATACAGGCATGACCAGAAGGCAACTGATCCATTCTATCCAGCAGATACTGGTTGGTAGAATCAATCACAGGGATGACATCTAAATCTGGTTGATGCAGATGCGAAAGAATATCGGCTTCATTCAGCAATTGAATGGGGGCAGGCAAGCTATATCCTTTTCCTGTGACGGTATAGACATCCAGACCCCAGCTTTTCAGGGTTTGGATATGCTTATTGATGGCTGCACGGCTCATACCCAATGCTTCACCCAACTGCTCGCCTGAATGGAATTCTCCATCAGCCAGCAGCGCGACCAATTTCAGCGGAACACTATTATCTTTCATGAAATGACCTCAACGGCGTTACGTTCGCCTTGAGCACCAATGAAGCGAACCTCTGGCTCGAGCCAAACATTGAATTTTTCACCCACGTGGTTCCGCACCTCGTGCGCTAAAGCAACGATATCCTTTGGCATTGCCTGGTTTTCATTGATCAATACCAGCGCCTGTTGGCGGTGTACCGCAGCGCCGCCAATCTGGTATCCCTTGAGATGGCATTGATCGATCAACCAGCCTGCTGCTAATTTGACGTCTCCATTTGCCTGCGGGTAATGTGGCATCCCCGGCCATGCCTCTAACAGCTCATTGGCCAAATCACGTGTGATAAGAGGGTTTTTGAAGAAGCTACCTACATTGCCCGTTACCCGCGGATCGGGCAGTTTACTCTGACGCATTTGGCAAACTGCATTGAACACATCCCATGCGCATACGGTGGCTGGATTCAGTTTCGCTAAATCGCCGTAACTCAGCACCGGCTTCCATTGCTTAGCCAGACGGAGCCCAACAGCAATAATGACGTGATTATCCTTCATCTCGTGTTTAAAAATACTGTCACGATACCCAAACTGACACGCTTCGCGATTCAGGCGGCTGATTTTTTGTGTGGGCAGATGCAGCACATCAACGTATTGGCAAATATCCTTAAATTCAACACCATAAGCGCCAATGTTCTGGATAGGTGCTGAACCGGCCATGCCCGGAATTAACGCCAGGTTTTCCAGGCCGGTAATACCTTTTTTTAAAGTATGCTCAACCAACTGGTGCCAGTTCTCACCAGCGCCAATATGCAAATGCCATGCTTCAGCCTCTTCCTCAAGTGAAATACCTTTGATGGCATTAATGATCACGCCACCATCAAAGTCTTCCAGGAAAAGCACATTGCTGCCCTCACCTAATACGATGAAAGGTTGATTCGCCTGTTGAGTCGCTTGCCATGCGCGAACAATGGCTTCAGATGTGTCTGCGATATACAGCGATTGTGCACTGACTTCGAGACCCAGTGTGTTGAAAACTTTTAGAGAAGTGTGGGGGCTGGACATTTCACGGCCTTTACTGATTTATCTGGCCGTAGTTTACCCGATCAGTTAGTCACGGGTGGGATGTTTTCGTGGCTTTTAGCCCTGATTTCGCCAATTTGCAGACGTAAAAAAACCCTGAACTTTCGTTCAGGGTTTCTTCACTTATTTGATGCCTGGCAGTTCCCTACTCTCGCATGGGGAGACCCCACACTACCATCGGCGCTACGGCGTTTCACTTCTGAGTTCGGCATGGGGTCAGGTGGGACCACCGCGCTACAGCCGCCAGGCAAATTCTGTTTATTCACGCCGTGACAATCGTCACCACGCGAACCAATCCGTTTGAACAAAGCTGAAAATCTACTGCGTCTCTTCAAAAACGCCTCTGGCGTTGTAAGGTTAAGCCTCACGGGTCATTAGTACCGGTTAGCTCAATGCATCGCTGCACTTACACATCCGGCCTATCAACGTCGTCGTCTTCAACGTCCCTTCAGGACTCTCTGGGAGTCAGGGAGAACTCATCTCGGGGCAAGTTTCGTGCTTAGATGCTTTCAGCACTTATCTTTTCCGCACTTAGCTACCGGGCAATGCCATTGGCATGACAACCCGAACACCAGTGGTGCGTTCACTCCGGTCCTCTCGTACTAGGAGCAACCCCCCTCAATTCTCCAGCGCCCACGGCAGATAGGGACCGA
>NZ_OBEC01000012.1:0-164375 GCF_900215395.1 Pantoea sp. GL120224-02
TGACGCTGAGAAGCAAAAAGCCAGAACTTGTGCGTCAGGAGCTGTGGGGCGTGGTCCTGGCCTATAACCTTCTGAGGTTCATGATGGCGCAGATGGCGTACAGCCTGAAAGGCGTGGAACCTTATCAGATGAGTTTTAAGCAGTCCGCACTGTATCTGAGAAGTCATCTGAGCCTGCTACCGGGCATCTCAGGGGGAAAAATACCGCGGATAATGGAAGAGATAATGGCGATGGCGCCAGGGCTGGTGCTGCCGGAAAGAAGAGTGCGGCATTACCCAAGGGCGGTAAAAAAGAAGCCGCAACGTTATCCGCTGCGGCCTCCATTAAGATCTTAACTGACAAGCATTACGTCGAGGCGGGGTTTTTTCATTACAGCGACGTTAGTTGCTGGCGGGAGCGGCTTTTGCCGCCTCACCTTCCGGCTTGGCTGGCGTCGCATCTGACTGCGCTTTCTGCGCTGCAGCGGCATCAGCTTTCGCTTTGTCCTCCGCCGCTTTCTGTGCAGTGGTTTTCTCAGCTTTCGCTTTATCCTCAGCTGCTTTTTGGGCAGCCGCTTTGTCAGCCTTCACTTTCTCTTCAGCGGCTTTAGCATCAGCCGCTTTCTGCGCAGCTGCTTTGTCCGCTGCGGCTTTGTCGGCGGCCGCTTTATCTGCAGCGGCTTGATCCGCTTTCGCTTTAGCGTCGTCATTGGCGGCAGCAGGCGCTGTTTGTGCCGCTGGCTGTGCTGCTGGAGCCGGAGCAGCCGGCTGCAGCGGGGTACCCTGCAGTGCAGTATTCAACGCGGTAGCAAACTGATCCCAGCTGCAGTAGCCGTTAGCATCGGCATCACAGCCTGCCAGTTGCAGCGTGACACGCTTCGGCGGGTTTTTCAGGCTCAGCACATCAGCATTGCGCAGCTGTTCCGCTGTCTGATAAACGTATTCCACTTTCAGCAGATCTTTGTTGTTTTTAGCATCGTGCCAGCGCTCAAACACCACCTGACCACCGATTGGCGTCTTCTCATCGTTACCCGGCAGCTCGTATGGCTTAACCTGCAATGCGCTCAGCAGTGAGGCAATATTCGAATCGTGCCCCACCATCACCGTGACTTTCGGTGCGTTCGCTTTGTCCTGGTCCACTAACTGGCTGCGGATGTAATCCACCAGCGGTGCGGCCACTTCACGCGCGACATCGGGAGAAGTGAACAGCGCATCCTGATAACCATTTTTGATTGCCGCGAGGGATTTCCACTGCTCAGGAGTTTTAATCTGGCCCCAGGCCACCTGATCGGCCGGGAAACCTTCGTAATATTGCAGCGTGAAGGCATCAACCAGCGAATTGCCGATTTTCAACGGTCCATTCACGTTAGGCTCTTTGCCATTTTCTGCGCTGAATGTGTTGTCACCGCCGCTCAGATCACACTGTTTTTTACCGTTACAGGCCGGTGCCGATTTGTAATCAACAATTTTTTCTAACTGCTGGAAAGCCGGTTTCAGCGCCAGCTTCTCATTCGCAGCCGTCATCGCCGCCAGCGCTTTCTTATTGAATTCGTCGCTGCCGTCCGTGATCACCGGATTAAAGATAGGATCCATGGTGCCCATCGCATCCTGATGCGTCACGGAAATATCACAACCCGGGAAAGCGCCAGTAATGAAGTATTGCGCGGTGGCGACCGTACGTTGCAGGCTGTTGGCATAGACAAAGATGTTGCTGCTGTCCGGGCAGGTGCCGCTTTCCACCAGGCCCTGCTGTGACAGCCACTGACGGGTATAGTTACCCATGTAGACTTCCAGCACGCCGCCTTTGGTGGTTAACTCGCCGCCGGGCACATCCCACTGCGGCCAATTCTTCTTGGTCGATTGTTCCAGCACGCTGCCGTTGTTGGCTAACGGTGCGCGCAGATTGTGACGGCTCAGCATCAGCACTTGCTGTAACTGCATATCTCCATCTGCCGCGTAAGCAGACATACCGATCGGGAGCGCAGCGATAACTGACAACGCGCAAAGACTCAGTTTCTTGATCATTGTGCCTATTCCATAATTCATCAGTGAAACACTCTGGCATTCAAACGATTAGCTCGCCATTGAGCGAATTACCGCACAGTGTAACCCAGCTTGCCTCGGAAAATCGCCAGATGTTTACAAAAACCGTGAATGGAATATAGCAGTAAACACGGGTGCCGTCGGGTAACGGCAGCAGATTGAAAAGCAACGGGATGTTTTTCGGAATTCCGGAACGCAGAAAAGCAAAAAGCCCGCATTTCTGCGGGCTTCTTTAATATGGCGGAGGAACAGAGATTCGAACTCTGGGATGGTTTCCCATCGACGGTTTTCAAGACCGTTGCCTTAAGCCACTCGGCCATCCCTCCGGAAATCTTTTTGTCACTTCACTCTGCAAGAGTGATGGCGGAGGAGGAGAGATTCGAACTCTCGGATGGTTTCCCATCGACGGTTTTCAAGACCGTTGCCTTAAGCCACTCGGCCACCCCTCCGCAATGAGGCGCACTATAAACATCCCCCCGAACGATGTAAAGCGCGGATTGAATCGTTCGCCTGAAAAACAGCCAAAATCCATTTTTTCGCTGTCAAAATCACCATTCTGCTCAGTGAAACAGCAATTTATCGCGTAAAGATGGGTAAAACGACTTTGCTGTCTGGTAGCCGTTGCGTATCCTCAGGCCATATTTGGTGTTCTCTCTCTATAATGGAGCGCATGATGGATAGAATAATTAGCTCGTCACAGCAGCAATCGCTGATCAGCACCCACAAAGTGCTGCGCAATACCTACTTCTTACTTGGCCTGACGCTGGCGTTCTCCGCGGTCACTGCCACGCTCAGCACCGTTTTTGCTCTGCCCTCTCCCGGATTGATTTTGATGCTGGTCGGTTTTTACGGTCTGATGTTCCTGACCTACCGTCTGGCGAATAGCCCGGCAGGTATTCTGGCGGCCTTCGCCTTTACTGGTTTCCTCGGTTATTGCCTTGGCCCAATCCTAAGTTCCTTCCTTGCGGCAGGCATGGGCGATGTGATTGCCATGGCGCTGGGCGGTACGGCGCTGGTGTTCTTCTGCTGTTCGGCCTACGTCCTGACCACGCGTCGTGACATGTCCTTCCTTGGCGGTATGATGATGGCTGGCTTCGTGGTGCTGCTGGTTGCGGTCGTGGCGAATATCTTCCTGCAACTGCCAGCGCTGCATCTGGCGATCAGTGCGCTGTTTATCCTGTTCTCAGCGGGTGCGATTCTGTGGGAAACCAGTAACATCATTCATGGCGGCGAAACCAACTATATCCGCGCCACCGTGAGCTTGTATGTGTCGCTGTATAACATCTTTGTCAGCCTGCTGAGCCTGTTAGGCTTCGCCAGCAAAGATTAAGCTGCAGACATAAATGTCCAAAACCCCGCTTCGGCGGGGTTTTTGCTTTTTAGCCGTTGGCGAACTTACAATACGCCGATTGATGCTGTGAGGAATGACTGTGATTTTTGCCGGTAAAGAGATCGCCACCGATGCGGAAGGCTACTTAAAAAATAGTGCGGACTGGAGCGAAGCACTCGCTGCGGTGATTGCTGAGAATGAAGCCATTGTGATGAGTGAGGCTCACTGGGAAGTGGTACACTTTGTGCGCGCCTTCTATCAGGAGTTCAATACTTCCCCTGCGGTGCGCATGCTGGTGAAAGCCATGGCGCAGAAATATGGCGAGGAAAAAGGCAATAGCCGCTACCTGTTCCGACTGTTCCCTGAAGGTCCGGCAAAACAAGCCACTAAAATTGCCGGTCTGCCAAAACCTGCCAAGTGTCTGTAATCAGCCAGTGGTAAATCGCGTGGGCATCGGCGTGGGTTGATGAGGTTCCACCAGCACCTTATCGACCCGTGCACTGGTTGGCCCACCTGCTTTTAGCCAGGTGATGAGCGCCTCCACTTTTTGTTCATCGCCAGCGGCCAGCACTTCAACACTGCCATCGCGCAGGTTGTGCGCATAACCGGTAACGCCCAGTTTATTGGCCTGTGACTGGGTGTAATAACGAAAGCCTACCCCTTGCACCATACCGTGCACCCAGATTTTGTAGCACGTGTTCGCCATGGCTATCTCCCCATTGTGCGTTGCAATTTGCCGCCATCCACCGGAAAATGGCGCCTCATTTTTTCAGGTAAGCATAGCAAACATGACCGTTCGATTGATTCTCGCTAAGGGACGTGAAAAATCCCTGCTCCGCCGCCATCCGTGGGTGTTCTCAGGTGCCGTTGCCCGTATGGAAGGTAAAGCCCAGTCTGGTGAAACTATTGATGTCTGCGACAGCAATGGTAAATGGCTGGCCCGTGCCGCTTACTCTCCACAGTCACAAATTCGCGCGCGCGTCTGGAGCTGGCAGCAGGATGAGTCAATCGACATCGCCTTCTTTGTCCGCGCTTTTGAAAAAGCGCAGCAGTGGCGCAAATGGTTGGCGCAACGTGATGGCCTTGATAGCTATCGCCTGATTGCCGGTGAGTCGGATGGCATGCCTGGCGTGACCATTGACCGTTTCGGCAACTTTATGGTGCTGCAGCTCCTGTCCGCCGGTGCTGAATATCAACGCCCGGCGATTCTCTCTGCCTTACAGCAGTGCTTCCCAACTTGCGCGATTTACGATCGTTCTGATGTTGCCGTGCGCAAAAAAGAAGGACTGGAACTGACACAAGGCCCAGTCACTGGTGAACTGCCGCCGCCGTTACTGCCGATTACCGAACATGGCATGAAATTGCTGGTCGATATTCAGGGTGGCCATAAAACCGGTTACTACCTTGATCAACGTGACAGCCGTTTTGCCACGCGCCGCTACGCTGAAAACGCTCGCGTGCTGAACTGCTTCTCTTACACCGGCGGATTTGCCGTGTCGGCTCTGATGGGTGGCTGCCGCGAAGTGATTAGCGTGGATACGTCACAGGATGCGCTGGATGTGGCGAAACAGAACGTTGAGCTCAATGGCCTCGATCTGTCTCGTGCACAGTTCGTGCGTGATGATGTCTTCAAACTGCTGCGTCGCTACCGTGACAGCGGCGAAAAGTTTGACGTGATCGTGATGGATCCGCCGAAATTTGTTGAGAACAAGAATCAGCTGATGGGCGCCTGCCGCGGATATAAAGATATTAATATGCTGGCGATGCAGTTGCTCAATCCTAACGGTATTCTTCTGACATTCTCTTGCTCAGGACTGATGGCCACCGATCTGTTCCAGAAAATTATCGCCGATGCCGCAGTGGATGCGGGTCGTGATGTACAATTTGTAGAGCAGTTCCGTCAGGCAGCCGATCACCCAGTGAGCGCCAGCTATCCTGAAGGTCTTTATCTGAAAGGTTTTGCCTGCCGCGTGCTGTGACTTGAAAATCTGTACCCTGCCTCCATATTAGAGACAGGGCACAGTTTTGGGAGGCACCATGATTACCAGTAAATTTGGCATTGGACAGCAGGTCCGTCACCGTCTCTCCGGGGTGCTCGGCGTTATTGTGGATGTCGATCCGGAGTTTTCGCTCGATGAACCCGAGCAGGATGATGTGGCGGCCAGTGAAACGCTGCGCGCCGCACCCTGGTATCACGTAGTGATGGAAGATGAAGAAGGCGAACAGGTGCACACCTATGTTGCTGAAATTCAACTCGCCGGTGAAACGTCGTATGAGCATCCTGAGCAACCTTCGATGGATGAACTTGCTGCTTCCATCCGGCAGCAGTTGCAGGCACCTAGCCTGCGCCATTAATGACAACGGCGACCTCGGTCGCCGTTTCAGCTTTACGACGCGATGGGCGGAATACCCAGACGCGGAATTTCAATCTTAGGACAACGATCCATCACCACCGTCATGCCCGCATCGCGCGCTAGCACTGCCGCCTGCTCATTGATCACGCCCAATTGCAGCCACAGCGTATCGGCACCAATGGCAATCGCTTCCTGCGCCACACCCCACGCGGCCTCAGCATTGCGAAACACATCTACCATATCCACTTTACCCGGAATTTCTGCCAGCGTGGCGTAAGCGGTCTGCCCCAGCAACTGCTGCCCCGCCAGTTTTGGACTCACCGGAATAACCTCATAACCCTGATCAAGCAAAAACTTCATCACACCATAGCTTGGGCGATCGGCGCGATCGCTCGCCCCTACCAATGCAATGCGTTTGGTGCGGCTCAATACATCACGAATCGTTTGATCATTCATTTTTTTCTCCTTGTTCGTTCGCCTGAGTGTAGTTGCCATTTCGTGACACAGTGCAAGCCCCTCAGATAAAAACTTTGCGCCTCAGCACGAATAAATATGTGAAAATGTAAATTTACTGCCATAATGTAATAATTTGCTACACATCACCCTTAATCCCCATCCTCCGGGAGTTGAAATGAAGCTGTCTTTAGCTGTTACGAGTTTACTCGTGTTACTCGTATCGGCATCCTGCCATGCCATTACCCTCAAACTCGATCCTGAAATCGACTTGCTGGTGCTCGATGGTCGCAAAATCTCAGGCTCGTTGCTGAAAGGCGCGGACAGCCTGGAGCTGGAGCGTGGGCAGCATCAATTCCTGTTTCGCGTTGAAAAACCTTGTGCGGATGCCACGCATTTTCAGTCGGTGCCGATGATCGTCACGTTCAATGCCAGCGCCACCTCAGTCGCGATTCGTTTACCCGTTCTGGCCAACCGCCGAGAACGCAGCACGTTCGATAAGGCGCTAAATTTCCAGCTCGTTGATGAACGAGGGAATGAAATCACCAGCGTGCGCGATCGCTTACCACAGGGTAGCGATAGCGATCTGGAAAAGGCCATGCTGAATTATAACCGTACTGCACAGGCGGCATCGGTTCCTCGCTTTGCGCTGCAATCGGTGAGTGCGCCGGATGCCCAGATGAGTCTCGATTTTGCCTGGCAGGATGCGGGAGAGTTACCTTATCTGCAACAGTGGTTTCAGCGTTTCGATGCTGCTACACGCCTGAGATTTATCAGTTGGATGAAAACCTTACGCGCAAGTTGATAGTGTTGAAATGTCAGGGGTACACTCATGCCTTAAAATTAATGCATGAGAAGAAACAGGAAGCCCTATGGAGCAGACCGTTCGTACCCTTAACGTTCAGAAACACATTGCCCTCGTTGCCCACGATCACTGTAAAGCGACGCTACTGGAGTGGGTTAAAGCCAACCAGAGCGCGCTGCAACCGCATGTGCTCTATGCCACCGGCACCACAGGTAATCTGATTAATCGCCACACCGGTTTAGACGTCAACGCCATGCTAAGCGGCCCGATGGGTGGCGATCAGCAAGTGGGTGCTTTGATTTCCGAAGGGAAAATCGATGTGCTGTTCTTCTTTTGGGATCCGTTAAATGCGGTGCCGCACGATCCCGATGTCAAAGCCCTGTTACGTCTGGCCACCGTGTGGAATATCCCGGTGGCGACCAATCGCGCCACCGCGGATTTCATTATTCAGGCACCGATGTTTGCCCAGCAGTTTGAGATCCAAATCCCCGATTATCAGCGCTATCTTGCCGACCGCCTGAAAGCGTAATGTTCAGGCCTTCCGACTTAGCGGCACGCCCAATTCGCGGAAGTGTTCGACAAAAACGGAAGGCCGATCTTTATCAAACAGCATCCACACTTGCTGACGTGCGCGGGTAATCGCCACATAGGCCAACCGTCGCTCTTCAGCGTCAGGGAAATCTTCCGGCTGGGGTAATAACCCCTCTTCCATAATCGATTCACGCGCCTCAGCGGGGAAGCCATCACGCCCCTCATGCAGGCCCAGCATAATGACAAAATCTGCCTGCTGCCCTTTGCTGGCATGAATGGTCATAAAATCGATCTGCAATTTCGGCCAGCGCGTTTTGGCTTTATCGAGGATGGCAGGACGCAAATGGTGATAGCGCGCCAGCAACAGCACACGCTCTTCCGGTTTCGCATAGCCACTTAATTTATCCAGCAACGGTTCCAGTTGCTCCTGCGGCAGCAGCGTGACTGACTTCTTATTCCCCTTGCTCAGACTGTTGAGCGGCTTGCGCAGCTGATGTGGATTCTGCTGCACAAAGCGGTTGGCAATCTCACCGATGCGATCGTTGAAACGATAGGTGGTGTCCAGCACACAGCGATCGCCGTCACCAAAGTAGTGGTGGAAAGCCGTGGTCAGACTCATCTCGGCGCCGCTGAAACGGTATATTGCCTGCCAGTCATCGCCCACCGCGAACAAACTGGTGCGCTTATTCTGCTGACGTAACGCAGTCAATAAAGCGGCACGCTGTGGCGAGATATCCTGAAACTCATCCACGAGAATATGCTTCCACGGACTGATAAAGCGCCCTTTTTCGAGAATGGCAATCGCCTGATGGATCAGTCCGGAGAAATCGACTGCCCCCTCCTCTTTCAACGCACTTTTCCAGGCTTTTAATAGCGGCGCCATCAGTTTGACGCGTTTACTGAAATTATCGCGGAAATCTTCTGGTACATCGGCAATCATCGCCGCCTGCGCACCGCCGTGCATGCGCATCAGTCCCAGCCAGCGCTCCATGCGTGAGGCCAGCCGTTGCGCCAACTTGTCATCCTGCCAGAATGGGCCTTCAGCGACCTCCCACTTCAGTTCCTCCTGCAACCATTGACGCCAACCGCTCGCCTGCGCTTTTTTACTGTTGCACTGTTCGCGCCAGGTGTCGATCAGCAGTTGCCGCCGCGCCTTGCTGTCACTTTCAAGCTTGCTGATCACCGGCTGCTTATTGCTGCCTTCGCGGATGATGTGCAATGCCAGCGCGTGAAACGTTCGCGCCTGAATCGCACTCTCACCTAAGCGTTGCTGAATACGATCGTTCATCTCTTCGGCCGCCTGGCGACCAAATGCCAGCAGCAGAATCTGCTCCGGCTGTGACAGCTTGCGTTTCAGCAACCAACCGGCGCGTGCCACCAGCACCGAGGTTTTACCACTTCCCGCACCGGCCAGCACCAGTAAGGCGTCTTCACCGTTGACCACCGCTTCGCACTGGGAAGCATTAAGCGGTGTAGTTTCGACAGTGGAGAAAAATTCGTGGTAGTCCTTGATGACCTTCGTCGTCCATTCACGGTTGCGCTGGCGAATGGCGGTTTCACCTTGTTCTAACCACTGCTGGCAAAACTGCCAGCGCGCACGGCAATTATCAAACTCATTCAGGCGCGAAAGTGGCAGCGGTAAGGCGGAAAATTGGCGTTGAATGCTCTCCTTTACCGTAGCCAGTTCGCTGCGCTTTAACCAGCGATCCTGTTGCGTGTAGGCGATAATCTCCTGTTCCAAAGCCATCAGGACTTGTGCACTGACTTCGCTCATTTCCTGGCTCCACTGCTGCCAGGCATGCTGCAAGTAATGGAAAAAACGCTGCGTCTCCTGCCATTCCGTGCCGTGCAGGCGTACAACCTTATCTTCTGGCAAGTGAAATTCCAGCTCTCCCCAAACCATGCCGCGTTTACAAGCAATACTGATTAACTGATTGAACGGGATAAGATATTCGTGACGATCGCCACTGACTTCCACGCCAGCGGCCAGCAGACGCACCCGATTATAGGGATGCTGAGCCAGACGTTTGCCCATTGATGTTGCTTTCAGTTCCATGTCCGCACCGTCTTGTGGAATTCGATTATCGCGCAGTTTACCTGTCAGACTCTTGGCGCTCCAGCCTTAAAACAGGCTAAACTGGGCGACACATATTGCGGATTGCAAAAGGAAAATCGTGTTATGCGCACCGTATTGAATATTCTTAACTTCGTTTTGGGTGGCGTGTTCACCACGCTAAGCTGGCTGTTTGCCACGCTTGTCAGCATCGTGCTTATCTTTACCCTGCCTTTAACGCGATCCTGCTGGGAAATCACTAAACTTTCACTTCTGCCCTTTGGTAATGAAGCGGTGCATGTCGATGTGCTGCGACCTGACAGTAAAAGCCATGTGCTGAATGCTGGCGGAACCTTCCTCAACATTTTCTGGCTGGTGTTTTTCGGCTGGTGGCTGTGTCTGATGCATATTTCTGCCGGCATCATCCAATGCCTGACCATCATCGGTATCCCCGTCGGTATCGCTAACTTTAAAATTGCCGCTATTGCACTCTGGCCAGTGGGTCGCCGTGTGGTTTCGGTGGAAGAGGCTCAGGCCGCGCGTGAAGCGAATGCGCGCCGTCGTTACTAAGGCGGACGATTGATGCTTCTTAACGCGATGCCGGGATGGCGACGTTATCTGTTTAATAGCAGTCTGCGTTATTTACTGCGCATCTTCTTCGCGCTGGCAGGCTGCGCCGCCGTTCCGTGGTGGTTGCAGCAGATAGAATGGACAATACCTTTAACGCTCGGCGTGGTGGCGGCTGCGCTGGCCGACCTGGATGACCGATGGACCGGGCGCTTGCGCAATCTGATGATTACGCTGGTCTGCTTTTGCATCGCTTCGGTATCGGTTGAATTGTTATTTCCCTACCCATGGGCATTTGCCATCGGTTTGGCGCTCTCCAGCTGGGGCTTCATTCTGCTTGGCGCTCTGGGACAGCGTTATGCCACCATCGCGTTTGGTGCGCTGCTGATTGCGGTTTATACCATGTTGGGGATTGGCCTGTTCCCTGAGTGGTGGATGCAACCCGCCCTGCTGCTGATTGGTGCTCTGTGGTACAACCTGCTGACATTTATCGGGCATTTGATCTTCCCGGTGCGACCGGTGCAGGAGCAACTGGCAGCCAGTTTTGCTCAGCTGGCAAGTTATCTGGAGGCCAAGGCGAATCTGTTCGATCCGGATGCCGGTGAACAGGATGATGCCAGTACCATTGCCACGGCGATGGTGAACAGCCAGTTGGTGGCGCAACTTAATCAGACGAAAACCACCATTCAGAGTCGCTTGCGCGGCGACCGTGGATCGCGCAGCACACGTCGCAGTTTGCACTACTATTTCGTTGCGCAGGATATTCATGAACGCGCCAGCTCATCCCATCTTCAATATCACCTGCTGCGCGATAACTGGCGCTATAACGAAGTGCTGTTCCGCTTCCAGCGCCTGTTGAATATGCAAGCTCAGGCCTGTCGCAAGCTGGCTGAGAGCATCTTGTTAAGACAGCCGTGGCATCATGACAGCAGCTTTGAACGCACTTTTTCCCGGCTGGAAACGGCTTTGGAGAGATTGCAGCAGAATGACCCGCAGGACCCTCACAATCGTGCGCTGTTTTGGCTGCTACGCAATTTGCGTGCGATTGATGCGCAACTAGCCTCGATTGAGTCTGAACAAGCGCTGGCCGAACCGACTTCCTCCGCAGATAACCATCTTTCTCGTGAAGGGCTGAGTGGATGGGCGGACATTCGGCTACGGCTGAGCCGTCATCTGAGCCCCGGGTCGGCGCTGTTCCGTCATGCTGTGCGTATGTCTCTGGTACTTTGTGTCGGATACGCTTTTATTCAAATTACCGGTCTTCATCGCGGCTACTGGATTTTGCTCACCAGTCTGTTTGTCTGCCAGCCTAATTACAACGCCACGCGCCGCCGACTCGCCTTACGTATTGGCGGGACGCTGGCCGGTATCGCCATCGGCTTGCCAGTGCTGTGGTTGGTGCCCTCCATCGAAGGGCAGCTGATTTTAATCGTGCTAAGCGGCGTACTGTTTTTTGCCTTTCGCCAGATTCAGTATGCGCAAGCCACACTGTTTATCACCTTACTGGTACTGCTCTGCTTTAACCTGCTGGGCGAAGGCTTTGAGGTGGCGCTGCCGCGTATTGTTGATACGTTGCTAGGGTGCGGTCTGGCCTGGCTGGCCGTGGCATTTGTCTGGCCCGACTGGCAATTCCGCAAGATTAGCGCCGTTGCGGATCGCACACTGAATGCCAATTGTCGCTATCTCGATGCCATTCTGGAGCAATATCATCAGGGCAAAGATAATCGTCTGCCCTATCGCGTGGCACGCCGCGATGCTCACAATGCCGATGCTGAATTAGCATCTGTGGTCTCGAATATGAGCAGCGAACTCAAGCTTCAGCAACCGTTGCGTGAAAACGCGTTCCGGTTGCTGTGCCTGAATCACTCCTTCCTGAGCTACATCTCGGCGCTGGGCGCTCATCGCGAACGCCTCTCTGACCCTGCACTGCTCAAAGTTTTAGATGATGCAGTCTGTTTTGTTGAGGATGTGCTGCAGATTGAACGCGTTGACGACCAGCAGGCATTAGCCATGCAGCAGCAGGTAATGCAACAATTAAGTGAAGTTAAAAACAGTTCGGACGTGCAGGCGCCGCTGGTGATGCAGCAGCTAGGATTACTGATTGCCCTGCTGCCGGAAATTGCCCGCCTGCGCCGCACACTATCCAGTCATTAAGTTAACTCGGCTCCACCATGTTTTTTTGGTGGAGCGTTTTGACATACCACGCATGCAGTTCTTCTCTGATCGCCGCAGGCAATGCAGCCTGGTGATGTCCGGAAATCGCCCCTTCCAATGCCATTAACGTTTTCAGCCCGATATGTTTGTTAACGGCACGCAGTTTGAGCCAGCTCTGGCGCGATCCCATTTCATGCAGCACTTTCACCGAACTGATGCCAACTTTATGCAGCATCATCTCCATGCGCAGGCTAAGGTTAGGCAGATCCTTCAACCGTAGGGTCACTGTCCGGTTTGCTAACTCATGCTGTGCTGCGTGCAGTGCACTGGCCGACAACCGCAAGAGTTGCTCAGTATCCTGCCAAAGCTTCGCATCCACCTTGAAGTAATTCAGTTGCACTGGGATGCCGCGTTTGCGATAAACCAGCGGTTCAAGAGCACGTTGGGTGTGGTAAGTCTGCAATGCCTCACTGGCACGCAGGTAAAGCGCGTCTTCATTGATATACGCAAAAATGACCTTTTCTACTGTCAGAGCATAGCCACCAAATTGCGTTCGGGATTCGATCTTTCCCAGCGGTGCCAGCTGTGTTTTGGATTGTTTAACGAGTGGATTGTTGGTTTTCATTACAGCTCCTTTCCGTGAATTCTCATTCGAGAAAATTCCTTAAAATCCTGGGTTTTCATCTGGTTAGAAGATAGAAAAAACCCATTAGCTGTTCAACGAATAAAAGCATTTGCTGTGTGCGATGTGCACAATTTGCGAGGTGTTTTCAGAAATTGAGGTTGATCTTTATCCAGGAAGACATTACTGTACATCCATACAGTTCATTACTGAGTGATTAAAACATGCGTACTCAATTCTCTGGCCTTGCTGATCGTTCTCAACGTTTTGCTTCTACAAGCCTGACGCAGCCTTCTCTGGGTGGAATTACTGAACTACGTTACAGCGAACAACCTGGCATGATGCAGTTACTGCTGTTGCCGGTGTTAAAGCAACTCAGCGAACAGTCCCGCTGGCAGCTGTGGTTAACACCTGCGCATAAGCTGAATCGCAACTGGATGCAGCAGTCAGGATTACCGCTTGAGAAAAGTATGCATATCACCGAATCTGAACGACTCACGACAGTGGAAAGTATGGTGAAGGCTCTGCGCACGGGAAATTATAGTGTGGTTTTGGCCTGGATACCGTACGAATTGAATGATGAAGAGCGGTTTGAACTTGAAATGGCAGCGGCAGAAGGTGAAGCACTAGGTTTAATTATGCGTCCGCAAGGTCACGATCGCGTCTTGTCAAGACAACCAAATACGCCAAAAATTCCGTCGGATTTGTTTCATTAAGTAAAACCAGGAATTTTCTCACGCTTTTTTTTCTTAAGGATGCTGCTAAGCCACTGATTCTTTTCCCGCCAGCTTTGACAATGGTTTAGCCGCATTTTCTCAATTCGCTGGCGAAGATTTTGCCATGTGATTTGTTAAAATGTGTGTATAAATCCCTGTTTTTTTGCTGGCTGGCCTCACATCATACTTGTAACTTTCCAATCTCGTTGTAGACTTTATCTCGCCAGGGTGCTCAATAACCTCCGTTTTTTCGGTAGAGTCAAAAGCGAGCGTTTAGACCCGGCGAAGGATTAACACAAAGAGCAACCTTTTTGCTCATTGCCTATTTGGATGATAACGAGGCGCAAAAATGAAAAAGACAGCTATCGCAATTGCAGTGGCACTGGCTGGCTTCGCTACCGTAGCGCAGGCCGCTCCTAAAGATAACACCTGGTACACCGGTGCTAAACTGGGCTGGTCTCAGTATCACGATACTGGTTACTACGGTAACGGTTACGAGAACAACGACGGTCCAACTCACGAATCTCAGCTTGGTGCTGGTGCATTCCTGGGCTACCAGGCTAACCCATACCTGGGCTTCGAGCTGGGCTACGACTGGTTAGGCCGCATGCCTAACAAAGGCGACCAAGTTAACGGCGCATTCAAAGCACAAGGCGTTCAGCTGGCAGCTAAACTGAGCTACCCAATCACTGACGATCTGGACGTGTACACCCGTCTGGGCGGCATGGTATGGCGTGCAGACTCTAAACAAGTTGATCTGCGTGATGGTAATCGCATCAGCAACCACGACACCGGCGTTTCTCCGCTGGCTGCAGTTGGTGTTGAATACGCACTGACCAAAAACTGGGCGACTCGCCTGGACTATCAGTGGGTTAACAACATCGGTGACGCAGGTACCGTTGGTGCGCGTCCAGACAACAGCATGCTGAGCGTCGGCGTGTCTTACCGTTTCGGTCAGGATGAAGAAGCAGCACCAGTTGTTGCTCCAGCACCAGCTCCAGCGCCAGTTGTAGAAACCAAGCGTTTCACTCTGAAGTCTGACGTGCTGTTCAACTTCAACAAAGCGACTCTGAAACCAGAAGGCCAGCAGGCTCTGGATCAGCTGTACAGCCAGCTGAGCTCAATGGATCCTAAAGACGGTTCTGTTGTTGTTCTGGGCTTCACTGACCGTATCGGTTCAGAGCAGTACAACCAGAAACTGTCTGAGAAGCGTGCTCAGTCTGTAGTTGATTACCTGGTCTCTAAAGGTATCCCTTCTAACAAGATCTCTGCACGCGGTATGGGCAAATCTAACCCAGTGACTGGCAACACCTGTGACAGCGTGAAAGGCCGTAATGCCCTGATCGACTGCCTGGCGCCAGATCGTCGCGTTGAAATCGACGTGAAAGGTATCAAAGACGTTGTAACTCAGCCACAGGCTTAAGTTATCACGCAATAAAAAACCCCGCTCTTGCGGGGTTTTTTTATCTCTTTTCAACTGGCTAACAACACCATCATAGTGCACACATCAGCGCTATTCGTTCTCTGATCCGCCTTTACCCAAAATCGCCTGCAGATCCTGCTTAAGCGTTGACATCTGGCTGGCATACTTCTCTTTGCGCTCGGCATCTTCAATCAACTGCACAATGGTTTCTGATAGCGTGTTGCTGCGACGCTGTGCCAATCCTGCCAAACGCTGCCACACCAGATATTCCAGATCGATCGACTTCTTACGCGTATGCTGATGTTCCGCATTAAAGTGCCGCTTACGGCGCGCACGAATAGTCTGCTTCAGACGGTTCTCGAGATCGGGGTGAATGTGCTGAGCTATCCATTCCGCTACCTCAACTGGACTATTTTCCATCGCCAGTAAGGCATCCACCGCAGCCTGCGCGGCGCTGAGCTCAAGATGACGGGTGATCAATTCACCCTCCCGATGCTTTTTCACCAGGTATTTCCACTTCCATCCACTTTCAAGATTTTCGAGTTGCTGGTATTTCATCGGAATCTCATCGTGATCACGTAACAAACTAAGAATAACAGCTTTTTTCCCGGATGCAGCAAGGAAAAACATGTAGCGGTCATCACATTTTGGGCTGGAACTCCGCAGTGCTTAACAAGGTTGATTCCTGTATAATCGCGCTTTTCCTAAATCTGACTAATGCGAATATTTTGACCAGCACTCAAATTACGTGGCAAGCCCTGCAGCCGGATAGCATCCGCTACCAATCCATTTTCTCAAACGTCTCACTGGAAGATAGCGATAGTCTTGCCGCGGTTCAGCCGCGTCTGCTGAATGCGCTGGCGCATTTGCATCATCAAACCTTAGGTTTTCCTCTGTTGCTATTACGCAGTCAGGAAAACAGCGATTATCTCGCGTGCATCGCTGAAGCCGCACAGCGCTTCCAGCCAGAAGAGATTGCGCTGTATGGCGGTGACTATCATGTCATGGGCGACACGGTCAGCCTGATGCCGCCCAGCGATGCTAACCGGCCATTCACCAGTCAGGGCGGTGTTCACTTTGCCGACTGGATTGAAGCAGAACAGCTGTTTGGTTGTGTGCGTCAGTACAAAGATCGTATTCAGCCCGAGCCGGGATTGATTCATCAAGCCAATGGCGGCACTTTAATCCTGTCCGTGAATACGCTACTGGCTCAACCACTGCTATGGCTGCGTCTGCGTAAGTGCATCGAGCAAGGCCGCTTTGACTGGTATTCGCAGGACGAACGCCAACCGTTGCCAGTGGCCATCCCTTCCCTGCCGCTGCAACTGCGCCTGGTACTTTGTGGCGATCGTGATGCGCTAGCCAGCTTCCAGGAATTGGATGCAGAAGTGCATGAAATGGCACTCTACAGCGAGTTCGAAGAGAACCTGCAGATCACTGATGAAGAGGACATGACCTTCTGGTGCCAGTGGACGCTCACGCAAGCTGAACAAGCCGGTCTGGACCAGCCTGCAGCCGATTTCTGGCCGCTCTTGATCAATGAGGCGGTTCGCTTCACGGGCGATCAAGAAACCCTGCCGCTCTGCCCGCGCTGGTTACGCCGTCAGCTGCAGGAAACCGCGCTGCACGGTGACGTCATGAATGCTGAAGCATTGAAAGAAGCACTGGAAGCGCGCGAATGGCGTGAAAGCTACCTGGCCGACCGCATGCGTGACGAAATTCTGCTCAATCAGATTATGATTGAAACTGAAGGTGAAGTGGTGGGACAGATTAACGGTCTGTCTGTAGTGGAGTTTCCTGGTCATCCGCGTCCGTGGGGCGAGCCGTCACGTATCACCTGTGTTGTTCATCCGGGGGATGGCGAATTCACTGACGTTGAGCGTAAAGCCGAGCTGGGCGGTAATATTCATGCGAAAGGCATGATGATTATGCAAGCTTATCTGATCGCTGAACTTGAACTCGAGCAACAGCTGCCCTTCTCAGCCTCGTTAGTGTTTGAACAATCCTATTCCGAAGTGGATGGTGATAGCGCCTCACTGGCCGAACTCTGCGCGCTGATTAGTGCACTGGCCAATCAGCCACTAAGCCAGCATATTGCGGTGACCGGTTCCGTGGACCAATTTGGTAATGTGCAGCCTGTTGGCGGCCTGAATGAAAAAATCGAAGGCTTCTTCAGCATTTGCCAGTCACGCGAGCTGACCGGTAAACAAGGCGTTATTCTGCCAGCCAGTAATGTGCGCCATTTGAGCCTCAGCGAAGCTGTGGTTGATGCGGTGAAGCAAGAGCAATTCCACATCTGGGCAATTGAAAGCGTGGATGAAGCGTTACCCTTATTAACCGGTATCGCATGGCAAAGTGAGAGCGGCGAGTCACTGCTCAATACCATTCAGGAACGTATTGCACAGCTGAACCAGCAGGAAATTCGTCATCGTCCGTGGCCATTGCGCTGGCTCAACTGGTTTAACCACAGCTGATTGATTTGCCCAGCGTACAACTGTTCGCTAATATTCGGGCTTCACTAAAAGAAGGCATATTGAGAACATGGTAGATAAACGCGAATCCTATAGCAAAGAAGACCTGGTTGCCTCAGGTCGCGGCGAACTGTTTGGCGAAAATGGACCGCCGCTTCCCTCTGATAACATGTTGATGATGGACCGCGTGGTCATGATGACCGAAGACGGCGGTAAATTTGACAAAGGTTTTGTGGAAGCCGAACTGGATATCCGCCCTGACCTGTGGTTCTTCGATTGCCACTTTAAAGGCGATCCGGTCATGCCAGGCTGCCTCGGCCTTGACGCCATGTGGCAGTTGGTTGGCTTCTACCTCGGCTGGTTAGGCGCTGAAGGTAAAGGCCGCGCACTGGGTGTGGGCGAAGTGAAATTCACCGGTCAGGTACTGCCAACCGCGAAGAAAGTCACTTATAAAATTCACTTCAAGCGCGTGATCAACCGCAAGCTGGTGATGGGCGTGGCTGATGGTGAAGTCTTCGTTGACGGTAACCTGATTTACACCGCGACAGATTTGAAAGTGGGTCTGTTTAAAGACACCTCTGCTTTCTAATTCCCCAAACGAAAACCTCCGCATTCAGCGGAGGTTTCTTCCTTCAATTATGGACATCCGACAGTGCTAGGCCACCGCCGACCTGTCCTCCATGGCTTGACGCCAACCTCCCAACCAGTAAGACCGCGCATCGATCATTTGATAGGGGCATATCTCTTTTGAGCGGCCAGTAATACCCGCTTGATAGCCTCGTGAGTGTGCACGTTCCAGGCGGTCTCTTTTCTGTCTCTTCATGCCTCGATTCCCTCATTTCAGGTCTGGTGGATTCTGGGTGGAAAGAAAGAGTGGCGATATAATGTTCAACCACAGTAATGTTCTAACTCCTGGCAGAAGAAAGATCAATGCGCAAAATTCACGCCAATGTCATCATTTTGACGTTAAAACGACATCTATAATTGTCAATTCCGTGTATATCTGGCTGATTAGACGATAAAAAAAGCCCCTGATTTGATGTCCGTCACACAACGGCAAATCAGGGACTTAGCATAAGCATCGAACAAATCTTAATTTAGCGAAATGACACTTTTTGCGATTTGTTGTGCTGTTTGCTGCCAGCCGATAGCCAGAGTACGCACCAGCGCATCATAGCCATCTTCATTTTGCGGCAGAGTCAGATTAAAGCCATGTTTGATTAAGCGCCCTTGATGTTGCAGGAGCCATTCTCCGCTCACCACAACCTGGCCATCATAGCGACCCTGGAAACCGGTCACATTTACCGTCAAAGTATCGTGGCTCTCACCTAACGGAGCACTGGCAACAATTCGGCCCGGCAGTGCTTTGCTGAGGTTACTGATCAATGTCTGTTGTAGTTGTTGATCCAGCGGACTGGCCCACAAGTTATTGGCAGCAATCACATACTTTACATCGCTGGTTTGATACACCAAACCATTCCCTGCCATATAATCCGGAACCGATACCTGCTCGACCCAAATCATTGGCTGGTTGCCGCTGGATGCGCTGTCTACACGCGCGACATTGCTGCCCGCAGGCAGTTGATAATAGGTGTTTTCGATGGTGCTGCTACAACCTGCCAGGAGCAGCATCGCACCAATAATCAGCCCTTTTTTCACTGTTTCGCCCTCTTTGGCTGGGGATCCTGGCCCGGTTTGGCTTCAAACACCAATGCATTGCTCTTGGTATTGAGCGTTTTCAGCACCGGCTGCAATTCGCGCAGCACCTGGTCAAGTCGCTGCATGTCTCCCACCAGTTTGTTATAAGCCGGTGAACCCGGCTGCAAGCCTTTCATGCTGCGATTCAACTCGCGCAGCGTCTGCTGCATATCTTCTGGCAGCGTTTTCACCGCCGGGCTGGCAGTGATGTGATTGAGGTTATCCAGGGTTTTCTGCAATTGCTGCATCGTACGCTGGCTCTCTTTCAGGGTGCCTGTCGCTTCGGTGATCATCGGGTTCAATGGCAGACCGTTGATCTTATCCAGCGCTGCTGTGAGCTTCTGCTGAATCTGACTTAATCCACCACTGACCGTCGGAATCACCTCCAGGCCCGCAATCTCATTTGGACCTTTATACGCCGGTGCGTTGTCATAGAAGTCCAGATCGATATACAGCGCACCCGATAAGAGGTTACCGGTTTTCAGCGTAGCGCGCAGACCCCGCTTCTTGCCATCCTGCAGATGCTGCTCAAGATTGAAATCTCCGCCCAGACGGCTGATAAAGCGATCCGGTTCGATACGAATCAATATCGGAACACGATAATCGTTATTCAACGCCTGATTGACACCTGGAATGGTGTAAGGCACTTGCGAGACGGTACCCAGACGAATGCCGCGGAACTCAACCGGTGCGCCTACCTGCAAGCCACGAATCGAATCGGTAAAGAACAGCAGGAAATCGGTGTGGGTGGTATATAACGAATCCTGGATGCTGCGCTGATCGTCAAACAGATGGTATTCCGCTTTATTTTCGGCGATTTGCCCCAGCTCCGCGCCATCTGGCACATCAAAACTAACGCCACCGCTAAACAGCGTCGTCAGTGAACCCATTTCCACCCGCATGCCCGAGGCAGACATATCGACGGCGATACCGCTGTCTTTCCAGAAACGGACATTGGTCGTGATCAGACGATCGTACGGAGCGGCGATGAACAGTTGATAGGTCATCATGCGTTTATCGGTATCAAAGGTGCTGGATTCCACCGTACCCACGCGATAGCCACGGAACAGCACCGGATCGCCCGCATTAAGCTGTCCGGCTTTTTTACTGTCGAGTGTGATGCGAATGCCTTTGGCATCCGGCGGTGCCAGAGGTGGCGCATCCAGCAGTTGATAGCGCTCCGGTTGATCGCCCTTCGTACCTGGCTGCAATTCAATATAGGCACCCGAGAGTAATGTGCCGAGACCGGTAATCCCTTCGCGCCCGATTTGCGGTTTCACCACCCAGAATACGCTGTCGCCATGCAACAGTTTTTCCATCCCAGAATTGAGGCGTGCTTTGATCTCCACATGGTGCAGATCGTCAGTTAATACTGCACTTTCCACTACGCCAACATTGACACTGCGGCTCTTAATGGTGGTTTTTCCGGCTTCTATACCCTCAGCGCTTTCGGTGATCAACGTCACCTCCGGACCCTGATGGCTGAAATGATAAAATAAGATCCAGCCACCAATGAATAGCGTGACGATGGGTACGATCCAGACCGGTGACCAGCGTTTAATCTGGTCGACCTTAGCAGTCCCGTGATGGTTGTCCGTCAAGACGCGGCTCCTTTCGTTCAGTTTCCCGTAATCGATCCCAAATCAGGCGCGGATCAAACGTCATCGCTGCAAACATGGTAAGAATCACTACCATGGCAAACAATAGCGCGCCTGGCGCAGGGTAAACACTCATTAGCTGCCCCATCCGCACCAACGCGGATAACACAGCGATGACAAACACATCAATCATTGACCAACGGCCAACAAATTCCACCACCTCATACACCACGTGCATTTTCTCATCATCACGTCGACCGCGACCACTGGCGTGCCAGCAAAGCCAGGCAATCGCCAGCATCTTGAGTGAAGGCACCATGATACTGGCGATAAAGATCACCAGCGCCACTGGCCAGGAACCATCGCTCCACAGCAGAATCACCCCGGCCATAATGTTCGAGGGATACTGCGAGCCAAGCGTTTCGGTGACCATAATCGGCATGATGTTTGAGGGAATGTAGAGCATCACCGAGGTGATCAAAAGTGCCAGCGTCCACTGCAAGCTGTGCTTACGTCGCGGTGCAGCGACCACGCCACAGCGAGGACACTCAGCCTGCCCGACAGATAAGATAGCGGTACAGCAAGGGCAACTGCGCAATCCCTGCTTCAACCCACTGATTCCGGCTTGCGGCACCATAGGCAATGCCGGGAGTGGACCCATGCTCTGCCACACCCATCGCCGATCCACACACTGAAATGCGCGCAGCTGTAATACACAGAATAGACACCACGGCCAGAAACTGCTTCCAAGGCCAATTTCGCCGTAGGCCATCAGCTTCACAAAGCTCACCAGCACGCCTGCCATAAAGATCTCGGCCATGCCCCAACTGCGCAGCTGGAATAAAATACGCGCCAGCCCAAGGCGCAGACTGTGCGGCATACGCACGCGATTCACCAACAGCAGAATGGTGATCATGCAGAATGCGGGAATCCCCTGTACAAACAGCAGAAACAGTGTCGCCAGGCTGCGGTAATCTTCACGATCCATCACCGCGGGAATTTCGAGCAGCGAGATTTGGCTGCTCAGCCCGGCCACATGCATATTGATAAAGGGAAATAGATTCGCCAGCACCAGCATAAACAGTGCCGCGAAAGCGTACCCGGTAGGACGTTTTCGCGGCTCATGCCAGTTAGCGGTCAGCGTGGTATGACAACGTGGGCAGCGCGCGCGACTGCCCACCGGCACGGCAGGCAATTTTACGGTTAAATCACACTGTGGACAGAGCATCCACTGGTGCGCCTGATCCGTTGCACACATACTGACTTCCTCTGTGTTACGCGCCGTTTTTCAGCGCTTCCAACTCTTCCCAGCGCTCAAACGCCACTTCCAGCTCTTTTTCCGTCTGCGCTAACGCATCCAGAACCGGTTGAGTTTTGTCGTGCGGCTGGCTGAAAAAGTCCGGATGGCTCATTTTCGCCTGCAGTTCGCCGATACGTGTTTCCAGTTGCTCCAGTTTTTGCGGCAGCTGTTCCAGTTCACGCGTCAGGTTATAGCTGAGTTTGTTCGCGCTACGTTTTGGCTCCTGATTTTTCTCTGCCGCTTTGGGCGCAGCGGATGCGGTTTTCACCGTAGCGGACTTGGTTTGCTTATAGGCGCTACGCTGCAACTGCGCATCGTGATAGCCGCCGACAAAGGCACCAATCTCACCGTTGCCTTCAAAGATCCAGCATTCGGTCACGGTGTTATCGACGAATTGACGATCGTGGCTCACCAGCATCACGGTGCCCTGATAACCATCCACCAGCTCTTCCAGCAGCTCCAGCGTTTCCACGTCAAGGTCGTTGGTCGGTTCATCGAGAATCAACAGGTTGCTAGGTTTCAGGAACAAACGCGCTAACAGCAGGCGGTTACGCTCACCACCGGATAACGCACGCACTGGCGTCATCGCACGCTTCGGATGGAACAGGAAGTCCTGCAGATAGCCCAGCACATGGCGCGGCTTACCGTTGACCATCACTTCCTGTTTACCTTCCGCGAGGTTATCCATCACGGTACGATCCGGATCCAGTTCAGCACGGTGCTGGTCGAAGTACGCGATCTCCAGCTTAGTCCCGCAGTGTACGCGACCACTGTCCGCTTTTAACTCATCCAGCATCAGACGCAGTAAGGTGGTTTTACCACAGCCGTTCGGGCCAATCAGGGCGATCTTATCGCCGCGCTGCACCTGAGTGGAGAAATCGCGCACCAGCGTTTTGCCATCCACGCTGTAATTGACGTTTTCCATCTCAAATACAATCTTACCTGAGCGAGCGGCTTCGCCGACCTGCATGTTGGCTTTGCCCATCACATCACGGCGTTCTGAACGTTCACGACGCAGCGCTTTTAATGCGCGCACGCGGCCTTCATTACGGGTACGGCGCGCTTTGATGCCCTGGCGAATCCAGACTTCTTCCTGCGCCAGCTTGCGGTCAAACTCCGCGTTCTGCATCTCTTCGACGCGCAGTGCTTCTTCTTTACCCAGCAGGAATTGATCGTAATCGCCCGGCCAGGAAACCAGTTTACCGCGGTCGAGATCGACAATACGCGTCGCCATATTGCGGATAAACGAACGGTCGTGCGAGATAAACACGATGCTGCCGGTAAAGGCCTTGAGGAAGGTTTCCAGCCAGTTGATAGTTTCAATATCGAGGTGGTTAGTCGGTTCATCAAGCATCAGCACGCGTGGATTGCTCACCAGCGCACGGCCCAGCGCGGCTTTACGCAGCCAGCCACCGGAGAGTGAGGAAAGCTCAGTGTCAGCTTCCAGACCAATCTGCTGCAATACGTCATTGATACGGCTATCGAGCTGCCACAAATTCTGATGATCCAGAATGGTTTGCAGTCGACCCATTTCGTTGAGGTTTTTCTCGCTCGGATCTTCCATCACCAGATGAGAAATCGCGTGATAAGCTTTCAGATGCTCAGCCTGCTCCGCAACGCCCTCCGCCACAAAATCGTAGACTGAACCGGTAATGTTGCGCGGTGGGTCCTGTTGCAGGCGCGCCACCACTAAATCTTGTTCGTAAATAATGCGGCCATCATCCAGCGGTTGTTCGCCATTGATGATTTTCATTAATGTGGATTTACCGGCACCGTTACGGCCCACCAGACAGACGCGTTCGCCCTCTTCGATGTGCAGTTCGGTGTTATCCAACAGCGGCGCATCGCTGAATGAGAGGTAAGCGCCATGGATACTGATCAGTGACATAAAACTTATTCCTTACCGGCGTGGCTAACCAGCCAGCAGTTGTGAATTTGACGGTTGCGTGCGAAATCTTGCGACAACGTTTTTTGGGTAATTTCCTGCGCCTGTAAGCCCAGAGCGGCTAAACCGTCCAGGTCCATTTTGAAACCGCGCTTGTTATTCGAGAACATAATGGTGCCACCGCGACGCAGCAGACGTTTCAGATTCTGCATCAGCATCATGTGGTCACGCTGCACGTCAAAATCGTCTTCCATTCGTTTGGAATTCGAGAAAGTCGGCGGATCGATGAAGATCAAATCAAATTGTTCGTCACTGTCACGCAACCAGCTCAGACAATCGGCGTGCATCAGTCGATGCTGACGTCCGGTCAGACCGTTAAGACGCAGGTTGCGCTCGGCCCACTCCAGATAAGTGCGAGACATATCCACGGTGGTGGTGGTTTTCGCGCCGCCTAACCCGGCGTGCACGCTGGCGGTGCCGGTGTAGGCAAACAGGTTAAGAAAGTCTTTACCCGCGCTCATTTTGCCCAGCATTTGGCGGGCCAGACGGTGATCCAGGAACAAACCGGTGTCGAGATAATCGGTCAGATTCACCAGCAGACGCGCGTCAAACTCCTGTACTTCGAAGAAGTCGCCCTTTTCTCCCAGCTTCTGATACTGATTTTTACCCTTCTGACGCTCACGGGTTTTCATCACCAGTCGATTGGCCGGAATCTCCAGCACGCTCAGCGTCGCGCTGATCACATCAAACAGACGCTGACGTGCTTTATTGGCATCCACGGTTTTCGGTGGTGCATATTCCTGAATCACCACCCAGTCGCCGTAGCGGTCTACCGCGACGTTGTATTCCGGCAAGTCGGCATCATACAAGCGATAGCATTCAATGTTGGATTGCTTCGCCCACTTTTCCAGCTTCTTGATGTTCTTACGCAGACGGTTGGCAAAGTCTTCGGCAATTTGCGCGCTACCTTCACCGCTGGTTGCGGCCAGCTGATAGTTTTTCTGCACACATTCCAGTGGGCCGTTTTTGGCTTTGAACTGGCGATCGGCGCGCAGCTGCAGACAGCTCAGCAATTCCGGCGACGCACTAAACAGAGACAGATTCCAGCCGCCGAACTGCTGTTTCATAATGCGTCCCAGCAGGCTGTGCAACGCAATCAACGCGGGTTCGCTTTCCAGACGTTCACCGTAAGGCGGGTTGCTCAGCACGGTGCCGGTGATCTCCTGGCCCGCCAGCGGGTTCTTCAGCTTAATCACATCCTGCTGGGCAAAAGTGAACAGCTCGAACACGCCAGCACGACGCGCATTGGCTCGCGCGGATTCCAGCACGCGGCTGTCATTGTCGTAACCGAAGAAGCGCGCGGTTGTGGCCGCCGTCCCCACACGGGCACGCTCTTTCGCCTCAGCCAGTACTTCCTGCCAGACCGCCTGATTATGGTTTTTCCAGCGGTTGAAACCCCAATGAGTACGCAGCAAGCCCGGCGCGCGATCGGTAGCGATCAGCGCCGCTTCCAGCAGTAAAGTACCAGAACCGCACATCGGATCGATCAATGGCGTGGTGCTCTGCCAACCAGAACGCATCACAATCGCGGCCGCCAGCGTCTCTTTCAGCGGTGCCTGGCCGGTTTGCTGACGATAGCCACGCTGATGCAGCGCATCGCCACTCAGATCCAGTGCGATGCTGACACGATCTTTATTCAGCCACGCATTAATGCGAATGCCAGGCTGTTCACGGTCCACGCTCGGACGCTCCAGATTCTGACGCGTAAAGCTGTCAACGATCGCATCTTTAATACGCAACGCGCCGAACTGGCTGTTACGGATCACCTCATTGGTGCCGCTAAAGTGAATCGCAAAGCTGGTGCTGCTGTCGAACATCTCGGACCAGGGAATGCTCTGCGCGCCCACATACAGGTCGAGATCGCTCCAGACGCCAAATTCTCCCAGCGGCAGCAAAATACGCGAAGCCAGTCGGCTCCACAGCAGGCTTTGGTACATCACACGGTCATCGGCACGGAAGTGGACGCCGCCCTGCACCACCTGCAAATCCTGCGCACCCAGCGCGTCCAGCTCAGTTTTTAACAGCTCTTCGAGCCCACGCGCCGTACTGGCAAACAGAGAATTCATATCGTCACTTTTTACTCTTGCTAAAATTGTTGCGCATTATAGCGAATCAGAGTCCTATGTCATAAAGTTAGCTTCTTTTTGTCCTGTTGGAGTTTCGATGATTACGCTTTCTCGCCTCTATATTCATCCGGTCAAATCGATGCGCGGTTTGCAACTGTCTCATGCACAGGTGCTGGAGAGTGGTCTGGCGTTTGATCGCATCTTCATGGTGACCGAACTGGACGGCACTTTTATTACTGCGCGACAGTATCCGGACATGGTGCGCTTTACTCCTGCGCTGTTACCGGATGGCTTATTTTTAAATGCCCCGGATGGCAGCCAGGCCTTAATTCGCTTCAGCGATTTCACGGCACAATTGTCACCCACTGAAGTGTGGGGGAATCATTTCACCTCGCATATTGCGCCCGCCGAAATCAATGATTGGCTGAGTGAATTCTTTCCGCGTCCGGTGCAATTGCGCTGGACCGGTGTGGCTCCCACGCGACGGGTGAAAAAATTTGATGAGGTATCGCTGAGTTTCGCGGATGGTTTTCCCTTCCTGCTGGTGAATATGTCGTCACTGCAGGATCTGCAGCAGCGTTGCCCGGCCAGCGTTCGCGTTGAGCAATTCCGCCCTAACCTGGTGGTCAGCGGCGCAGCCGCATGGGATGAAGACAGCTGGAAGCAAGTTAAAATCGGCGAGATTGTTTTTGATATGCCCAAGCCCTGCAGCCGCTGTGTATTCACCACCGTGGGTACCGAAAGCGGGCGCAAACATCCCGAAGGTGAACCCCTGGCCACGTTACAACGTTTCCGCAGCGGTCAGGACGGCAGCGGAGATATCGATTTCGGTCTGAATCTGATCGCCCGCAACAGCGGCGTGATCCGCGTCGGCGATGAGCTCACGGTTTTGGCTCGTCAGACACCGCGAGCTTACGGAGCGGGCGCGGTGGTGGAAACCCTCAAACCGGCTGCCAGCCAACAGGCAGAAGTGATCATTGGCTATCAGGGCAGTGAATTTACCGGCGACAACCAGCAAGTGCTACTCGAACAACTGGAGATGCAGGGCTTTCGCATTCCCTACTCGTGTCGTGCCGGGATATGTGGTAGCTGCAAGGTGACGCTGGTATCGGGCGAAGTGAAAGCGCTGAAACAGAGCGCAGTGCGCGCAGACGGAACGATTCTCAGTTGTAGCTGTATTCCCGCAGGCGATATTGTTTTGGCTTAAACGCTTAAACCGCCCGCGCAAAGTGGGCGTTTTGTTCCTGCTGATGCGGCCGCAAACGATCGTTCATGATCTTAATGGCATCGCCTAACTGCATACCTTTACCGGCTACCGATAATGTATTTTGCGCCAGCAGACACAACGCCGCATTTTCGCCACTCTCGACCACCAGCAATTGCGCCTGTTCGCCGCTATCGGCCAGCGTCACGGCTACCATATCGCCTGATGCGGGTTGCCAGCTCTGGGTATGGCTGGTGAAATGCCAACTTTTTGGCATCAGCGGTTTTAAAAAACGACTCGCCACTAATGCGTTTAAGACTAATTCAGCGCGCTGATCGCCTTTTAATCCACTCTGTCGGCAACGCTCTTCAAACGTAAAATACAGGGCAGCGTCATCGACACAAAAACCACTGACATTAAAGGCATCCGGTGTCAGCATTTTACGCGAGAAGCGCGAACGAAATAGCATGCCATCGGCCAAATCCAGCATCATACGATCGTGTTCTGCGTCAAAATACCAACGCCAGTTATCATCAGGTTTGATTTTCATGATGTGCCCTGTGGTTAATCGCTGCGCTAAATGGCGCTCAATGAAAAAATAAAGCTCTAAGGAAAAGCTGAAAAAAACATCAGCAGGACAAAATATAAACGAGCCGAAGGGATAAATAAACCCCCCGGCGCGGGAAAGTGGGAAATGTCTTAGAGATGGGTCACGATATCTTTAATTAAACCTGGGCCTTTATAAATAAAGCCAGAGTATATCTGCACCAATGTGGCCCCTGCGGCCATTTTTTCACGAGCGGAAACCAGTGAATCAATACCACCGACGCCAATAATAGGTAAGCGGCCTTGCAGCTCTTGCGACAAGCGGCGAATCACTTCAGTGCTGCGTGACTGTACCGGACGGCCACTTAATCCACCCATCTCATCGGCATATTTAAGTCCAGCAACTAAAGCACGATCGAGCGTGGTATTCGTGGCAATGACACCGTCAATTTCATGGCGCACCAAACTGTCGGCAACCTGGATCAATTCTTCTTCAGAAAGATCCGGCGCGATCTTCACCGCGACCGGCACATATTTAAGGTGCCGTTCCTGCAGCTCTTTTTGTTTTAATTTGATCGCCGAAAGCAGATCGTCCAGCGCTTCGCCATATTGCAGCGTGCGTAATCCAGGTGTGTTTGGCGATGAAATATTGATGGCGATATAACCGGCATGGGCATACACCTTTTCCATGCAGATCAAATAATCGTCTTTGCCTTGCTCCACTGGCGTATCTTTATTTTTGCCAATATTGATACCGAGGACACCTTTGAAACGCGCTTTTTTAACGTTCTCGACTAAGTGATCGACGCCGTGATTATTAAAGCCCATGCGATTAATAATCCCTTCCGCTTCCACCAGACGGAACATGCGCGGCTTATCATTGCCAGGCTGTGGACGTGGCGTCACCGTCCCGACTTCCACGAAGCCGAAACCCATCGCACCAAAGGCATCAATGCACTCTGCGTTTTTATCGAGGCCTGCAGCAAGCCCCAGCGCGTTAGGGAAAGTCAATCCCATGCAGGTCACCGGGCGTGACGGCAGCGACTGGCGAATCAGTCCTTCCAGCGGCGTTCCGCTGATAAAACGTAATTGTTGAAAGGTGAGTTCGTGCGCACGCTCTGGATCGAGCTTAAACAGCGCCGGCCGGACGATAGGATATAACATGCACTCTCCTGAATGGCGGAAGCGAAGAAGTCGGGTGCACGGAAATTTGTGCGCCAGAATGGTAAAGGCCTCTGGCGCAAAAGTAAATTTAATCAGCAGCGGGAGAATTGATCACGGTCAGCGACGTGCAGAATAGCGCCCGACTTGTTCACGAACATTTTGCAATCCGAGGTAAATCGACGGGCAATACCACAGCAGCTTCAGGCGCGCATCCTGTTGCAGCATCTTACTTACCACTTGATTCACCGGAGCCTGCCATTCATTGGGCACGGTCATGTGATTTTTACGGATTTGCGCGAGACAGCCCTTCATCACCGTCTGGTAGTAATCATCCAACAACAACTCATCAACGGGTTGCTGCTGGTCGCGTAAAAACTGCTCGCTGCTTTGTCGCGCAATGAAGTAATTTTTTACCCACGAAAAGTCACGCGTGCTCTGTGACAATGAACTGAGCATGAAGCGCTTGTAGTAGTAGCTTTGGCTGGTGCAGTAGATTTGACGCGCGGCCATATAGAGCGCAAACATCCAGGGCGCATCTTCATGGTTCTGAATGGGAAGGAACTGCAACGCCAGCTGATCGATTAAACGTCGCGACATGATCGAGCTCCACACCACGCGATGTGCCGACTGGTGTTGCAGCAAAATGTGCAGACTTGCCCTGCCCCCGGGCAATAAACCACTGACATGACGTTGATGAATACGTTGATACTGGCGCTGCGCCACAGGCAGATCAAGAAACATCTTCGCGCCAAAACAGAACAGATCAATCTCCTGATGCCTGGCCTGTACCCGTCGAAAATCAGCAAACAGTTCAGTCGAAACGAAATCATCCGCATCCATGAAATAGACAAAATCACCGGTGGCTGCGGCGAGTCCTTTCATACGCGCGGCGCTGACGCCGCCGCGTTCACCGCTCAGCAGAGTGATCTGCGGATGCGCAGCAGCGAAAGCGGTGAGCCAGGCCACACTGCTATCACTTGAACCGTCATCAATGATAATGATCTCATCGGGCGGTGATGATTGACGTAACAACGAACCCATCGCCTCTGGCAGCCACGGGGCACAGTTCCAGTTTGGCACGATGACAGAAACGGTCGGCACGCGGCGAGATGTCAACATTCTCATCCTCTCTCCTCAACATTGAATAACGGCAAGCGCAGGCGCTTTAGCACCAGGCTATGCAGCAAACAGCACACACCAAGATTGATTGCGCCAATCAGGCCTAACCACAGCAGGTTGATCCAACGGTTTTGATTCCAGTCGATAGGCAAGAAGGTGCTTAACCAGGCCATCAGCGCGGATGCCGCCCAAATCAACATCACATCACGCGTGAGCCAGGTGAAATGCAGACCGGGCGCGAAACGGCGGTGTACCAGCCATGCCCAACCCACTAAATAGAAGATGTTTTGCCCCAGCCACAACCATCCGGTACCCAGCGCGCCAAAATGCATCGCGCACCAGATGTTGAGCGGTACCAAAATCAATGCGAACACGCTGAAGCCTTGCATATGCAATTTGAGATTGCCGTTGATGTATTGCAGGTGATACAGCAGGCCACAGATGGCCTGAATGCCGCTGCCCAGCGCGTAAAGACTGAGCACAAATGACATCTCATCAACAATCTGGGTTTTCTGGGTCCAGGCCCAAAGCAGCGGTCCGGCATAGCAGGCAATGGTGATACTGAGCGGCGCCATAAATATCGCGACGGCCTGAGTAGTATAGCGATAGAGTTTGAGCGCTTCCGCATCGCCTTCATTACGGGTTTTCATGCCGGTCATGCGCGGCACAATCGCCTGCATGATCGGGCTGCTGAGCAGCAGGATGCCGGTAGCCGCGGTCGCCACCACGGTAAACGAACCGTATTGGCTCAGCGGCAGGGTTTTGGACAGGACCAGTCGGTCAATCTGTGAAATAAAGGTCCAGACCGCACTGGAGTAGGCCGCGCTGAGCGCAAAACGAATAAAGGGCCGCAATACTCCTTTCAGGTCATCACGCTTCTCTTTGCGCGCGGAACGTGGGACCAGTTGGCAGGATTTGTAGATACAGCATGCCGCTTCGGCAATCGATACCAGCAATTGCCAGATAAAGAAGGTCAGCACAGGGTTAGGGAAAAACTGAATCACCACCACGGCACCAAAAGTACGCAATGTGGTGATGATCAGGTTAACGCCATTTAGCCAGACCTGATGTTCAAATCCGACAATCACGCTACGATACGGGCTGGTACGCCAGCGTATGGCCGCGGTAATGACCATAATGCCAACCGCAATCACCACATCCCTGGCTGGCAGATGTTGCGCATTTAGCCAATGAGCGGCAATCCACGGCGTGGCAATCCAACCCAGTACCACAAGGATCAGCGTTGAAATCAGAAAGAATCGCGTCAAGGTGGCAAACAGCGCCGGGAACCAGACAAATTCGGCTTGATTGGCACGATAGCGCGCAGCTTCACGCATCAAGGTAGTAGAAACCCCGGCATCCAGCAGTTGTAACCACGTCAATAAAATAGAAAAGAAGCCGACCAGACCGTAGGCTTCCATTCCTAAATGTTGAATATAAAGTGGTACCACCAAAATACCTGACAGCGTCAGATAGATTTGGCCAACATAGTTGGCAATCGCGTTACGTTTAATCGACATAAGTGTTTTGGTGTCAGTTTTTTCTCAAGGAGAATTAGCGTGGCATAAAAAAAGCTCGGCGCACACGGGACTAATTCTTAAAACCAACGTTGGTCTCATACAACAGAGGTTTTTCTGACTTTCATCAGATTGAAATAGATGTCCGGTTGTTTCAACATGAGTTTTTCCATGACACCCTGTGCAGGAAACTGCTCTGAGAAATAGTGAATGGCGTGCCGCACATTATCAGAGAGTTTGTCTGTATGATTTAAGTCCTGCTGAATCAGGTTCAATAATCCGCCCCTTAAATAACTTTGCCGATAAGCATTCCTTTCAGGCAGATAATGCGTCATTCGGGTCAATTTTTCATACTCTTGCATAAACTGTTGATAGCTTAACGTGGCACACTCTTTCTCGTCACTGGCGCTATTTAAGGTATCCAGTACCCAGACGGACTCCGTATTAATCAACCCAGCAAGCATCACATCCCGCATGCGATTCAAAGGTGTTGCGGCGTAAACAAGCGCAACACGCAGGATGACGAGGTAATGTTGGCACCAATGCTGCCCGGTCTGTAACTGCTGAAAGAGTTGTAATGAAGACTGCAATCCCGTTTTAAGGGTGTGCTGAGGGAACAGAGGTTGGATAAAACAGTTTAGCTCAGGACGCTGATCGTTGCATTTAGCGACCTCCAGCAACAGTGCGTCTGCAGGCGTAAAGCCAGCGGTTGCAAACAGTAAGAAGTCATCCTCATTCAAACCTGCAATCCTGTCAGGGTCTGTATTGACCAAATTAAAGCGTTGAGAGGTGATAACCGATTGGAGCTCATAGCAGCGAAGGGTTGAATCTGATATCAGTCGATCTTCTTGCCCTGCGTTCATCGCTGGGCCAGACACATCGTGATCCGGAGAAAAGCGTTCCATATTTTATATCCCCAATAAAAGATGAAAACCTGAACCTTTCCCAATGAAATGCTCAAGTAAAAAAAATAACAGACAAGCTGATGAAGATTTTTAGCGCAATTAATCTCAACAGATTATAAACAGGCTAAGGGCAGAGAATTCATTTTTTATCGGCCTTCCAGACGTCACCCTAATCATAATTGTTAAAACTTTCTGAACCAGGGCTAAAGCATCGAGAATAAAGATAACAATTTTTAGCCAGAACAGAAGTAAGGCATGCCTTGTTTTTAATGTTTGCACGCTTTTGGAAACACTTAATCACGAATCAATCCATTATTTACCAGAGTGCCCCCCCCTCCTGAAATGACTTGCCGCTCAAAAAAAACACTTCGGTCTGTTCGCTCCCCCACTACCCTTTCATTCGTAAAAGAAAAATATTCTTTTATCGTTTGAAAGGTTGATTCATCCTTCATTTTCTCTCTCAAACACTCTATTAATAAGAAACTTCATCCAAATTAATCATTCCCCTGAGTGATACTCACGCCCGTGCTTAAGTGAGAAGCATTCACCTCACTGAGTTTTCAGAATATCCTTAGCCCAGAACACGGCATGCCATTCTCATAAATATCTCTCTCCCGCCTATCCCATATTTCGGCTTAAGTTTGCCAGATAAATCATTTATACCCGTGAGCGCGCTCTGCCAGTATTGAACGTATCAGTTCTCAATTTCAGATAATCAATAACTTTCAGTTATAAGGAGTGACCATGCGAGTTATTACGCTGGCGGGCAGCCCTCGCTTCCCATCGCGCTCTACTGCACTGCTCAGCCTGTGCCAACACGCGTTGGAAGCACGCGGTGTTGAAGTCATTCCCTGGAATATTCACAACTTTCAGGCGGACGATCTGCTCTATGCGCGCTTTGACTCCCCAGCCCTCAACGCGTTGAAAGCCGACCTGGCGCTGGCAGACGGACTGATTGTTGCCACCCCTATTTATAAAGCTTCATTTTCGGGTGCGCTGAAAACCCTGCTTGATTTACTGCCAGAACGTGCCCTGGAACACAAAGTGGTGTTGCCATTGGCCAGCGGCGGTAGTGCATCCCATTTACTGGCCGTGGATTACGCGCTCAAGCCGGTATTGAATGCGCTGAAAGCCCAGGAAGTGCTGCATGGGGTGTTTGCCACCGATACGCAAATAGTGAATTACGACCGCCAGCCAGAGCTGGATCAACAACTGGCCGATCGCATTGATGATGCGCTCGACACCTTCTGGCATGCACTGCATCGTCGCCATCAACCTTACGCTCAAGCGGTATAAAGGAAGAATCATGAAAAGGATGTTTACGGGTTTACTGCTGCCAGCCTTTGCTGCGCTATTTGCCCTGAGTGCCAACGCCGTTGCCGCTGATGCCCCGGCGCAATTGCGTGTGGGGTATCAAAAAGGTTCGGTGAGCATGGTGTTAGCAAAATCTCACCAGATGCTGGAACAACGTTTCCCCCATACCCAGATCAAATGGATTGAATTTCCCGCGGGCCCGCAGATGCTGGAGGCGCTGAATGTCGATAGCATTGATTTAGGCAGCACCGGTGATATTCCACCGCTGTTTGCACAGGCAGCAGGCGCGGATCTGCTGTATGTCGGTTCCGAACCACCGAAACCTCAGGCTGAGGTGATTCTGGTGCCCAAAGACAGCCCGATTAAGCGTGTTGCCGATTTGAAAGGTTATAAAGTGGCCTTTCAGAAGGGCTCCAGTTCACACAACTTATTGTTGCGTGCGCTGGAGCAGGCTGGCCTGAGCTTTAAAGATATCCAGCCCACCTATCTGACCCCCGCCGATGCGCGAGCCGCTTTCCAGCAGGGCGATGTCGATGCCTGGGCTATTTGGGATCCCTACTACTCTGCCGCCTTACTGCAAGGCAACGTGCGCGTACTGGCTGATGGCAGCAAGCTCAACCAGACCGGTTCCTTCTATTTAGCCACACGCAAATATGCCGAAGCCAACGGTCCATTTATCCAGCAAGTGCTGCAAACCTTCAGCGATGCTGACGCGCTCACCCGCAGCCAACGCGAGCAAAGTATTGATCTGCTGGCACAAGCGATGGGCTTACCCAAGCCGGTGATTGCCAGCTATCTCGACCATCGTCCACCCACCACGATTACGCCGGTCAGCGCACATACTGCGCAGGCCCAACAGCAAACGGCCGACCTGTTTTATGCCAATCATTTGATGCCGGTAAAAGTGAACATCACTGACCGCATCTGGCATCCACAGTCCGCCCAGCCATAAGGAATTGAATCATGAGCATATCCGTATTTTGGTTTCTTCCCACCCACGGTGATGGGCACTATCTTGGCACCGCCGAAGGTTCGCGTCCTGTCGATCACGGTTATCTGCAGCAGATTGCTCAGGCCGCCGATCGCCTTGGCTTTGGCGGCGTGCTGATCCCCACCGGCCGCTCCTGCGAAGATGCCTGGCTGGTGGCCGCGTCACTGATTCCGGTGACGCAACGTTTGCGCTTTCTGGTGGCGCTGCGTCCGGGCGTGATTTCACCGACGCAGGCAGCGCGCCAGGCCGCGACGCTGGATCGTCTGTCCAACGGGCGCGCGCTGTTTAACCTGGTCACAGGCGGCGACCCTGAAGAGCTGGCGGGGGACGGCGTGTTCCTCGATCATCGGGAGCGTTATGAAGAATCAGCGGAGTTCACCCGCGTATGGCGTCGCGTTTCAGAAGGTGAAACCGTGGATTACGAGGGTAAACACGTCAAAGTGCGCGGTGCACGCCTGATGTTTAAACCGGTACAACAGCCACGTCCACCGCTGTGGTTTGGCGGTTCATCCGATGCCGCGCAGGATCTCGCCGCTGAGCAGGTCGATGTTTATCTCACCTGGGGCGAGCCTCCGGCATTAGTCAAAGAGAAAATTGATCAAGTGCGTGCCAAAGCGGCGGCACAGGGCCGTAAAGTGCGCTTTGGCATTCGTCTGCACGTCATCGTGCGTGAAACCAATGAAGAAGCCTGGCAGGCAGCGGATCGCCTGATTGCTCATCTTGACGATGCCACTATTGCCAAAGCGCAGGCGGCCTTTGCCCGTACCGATTCTGTCGGACAACAGCGCATGGCTGCGCTGCATGGTGGCCGCCGTGACAAGCTGGAGATCAGCCCGAACCTGTGGGCAGGCGTGGGTTTGGTGCGTGGCGGTGCCGGTACTGCGCTGGTGGGCGATGGCCCAACCGTGGCTGCACGTATGCAGGAGTACAGCGACCTCGGCATCGAGACCTTTATTCTCTCAGGTTATCCGCATCTTGAAGAAGCCTATCGTGTCGGTGAGCTACTGTTCCCACACCTTGATTTGGCCATCCCAGAAGTGCCGAAACCTCGTGTGGTACAAGCGCACGGTGAAGCGGTAGCCAATGATTTCACCCCGCAGAAAGTGTCTCAGAGCTAAGGAGTTCAGGATGGCAAAGTTTCAAAAACAGCTGAGTAATGCCCTACTGCCCTGGGCTTTACCGGTGCTGCTGGTTGCGGTGTGGCAGCTTGCCTCTCAGGTGGGCTGGCTCTCAACACGTATTCTGCCATCACCGGAAAACATCATTATTACGTTCTGGAAGCTGACGGTGAGTGGTGAACTGTGGCAAAACCTCGCCATCAGTGGCTGGCGCGCAGCGATTGGTTTTGCCATTGGCGGCTCGATCGGTTTGGTGCTCGGCTTGATCACCGGCACCTCACGCGTGGGCGAACGTTTGCTGGATACCTCTGTGCAGATGCTGCGCAACGTGCCGCACCTGGCATTAATCCCGCTGGTGATTCTGTGGTTTGGCATCGATGAGTCAGCCAAGATTTTCCTGGTGGCACTCGGCACCTTATTCCCGATTTACCTCAACACTTATCACGGCATCCGTAATATCGATCGTGGTCTGGTGGAGATGGCGCGCAGCTATGGTCTTTCAGGCTGGAGCCTGTTTATTCAGGTGATTCTGCCAGGTGCGCTGCCTTCGATCATGGTGGGCGTACGCTTTGCCCTCGGCCTGATGTGGCTGACGCTGATTGTGGCTGAAACAATCTCGGCCAACTCTGGCATTGGCTATCTGGCGATGAACGCACGCGAATTCCTGCAAACCGATGTGGTGGTGGTCGCCATCATTCTCTATGCGCTGCTCGGCAAACTGGCCGATGTCGCCGCTCAACTGCTGGAGCGCGTATGGCTGCGCTGGCATCCGGCTTATCAATTGAAGGAGAACGCATGAGCAACGCAACTTTGAGCCCGTCGCGTCTGAACAGCGGCACCCCCGTTGGCGTTAACGGCGTCAGTAAGCAGTATGGCGACCGCACCATCCTCAACAATATCAATCTGCATATCCCTGCCGGGCAGTTTGTTGCCGTGGTGGGCCGCAGCGGATGCGGTAAAAGCACCCTGCTGCGCCTGCTGGCGGGACTGGAATCCACTTCGCGCGGTGAGCTGCTGGCAGGCACTGCGCCGTTAGCGCAAGCACGCGAAGACACACGTCTCATGTTCCAGGATGCACGTCTGCTGCCGTGGAAGAAAGTTATCGATAATGTGGGTCTGGGTTTAAAGGGGCGTGAATGGCGGGCTGCCGCACTGGAAGCTCTGGAGGCGGTGGGTTTAGCCGATCGCGCTAACGAGTGGCCAGCGGCACTATCGGGTGGGCAAAAACAGCGCGTGGCGCTGGCTCGCGCGTTGATTCATCGACCCGGTTTGTTGCTGCTGGATGAACCCCTCGGAGCGCTGGATGCACTGACGCGTATTGAGATGCAGGGATTGATTGAATCGCTATGGCAACAACATAACTTCACGGTGTTGCTGGTCACCCACGATGTCAGTGAAGCGGTAGCGATGGCCGATCGTGTATTGCTGATTGAAGAGGGACAGATTGGGCTGGATTTAACCGTGGATCTCGCGCGACCACGTCGCCGCGGATCGGCGCGTCTGGCGGAGCTGGAAGCAGAAGTGCTGGATCGCGTGATGAAGCGCAGTCCGGCAGATCAGCCGCTGAAATTCGCCCAGCAGCGTTAGTCGAAGTCGATACTGCCACTGCCAATCCGGGCAGCGAAGGGAAGTGGCAGCGAGTTCAGCAAAAAAAGCCGCATCATCGTGATGCGGCTTTTACCTTATCAGGCATTCAACGCTTTGGTGATCTTCTCGTACAGATCGCCCGACAGCTTATCCAGCCCTTTCAGGGTTTCCAGCGCCTTGCGCATCAACGCCTGACGATCGGCATCGTAACGCTTCAGACGGATCAATGGCTCGATCATGCGCGCCGCCACCTGCGGATTACGCGTGTTGAGATCGGTCAGCATCTCCACCAGGAACTGATAGCCGCTGCCGTCTTTGGCGTGGAACGCCGCAGGATTGCCGGCAGCAAAAGCCCCAATCAGCGAGCGGATGCGGTTCGGGTTACCCATGGTAAAGGAACGGTGGTTCAGCAGTTCACGCACCTTGCTCAACACGTTGTCCGCCGGGCTGGTGGCCTGCAGCACAAACCATTTGTCCATCACCAGACCATCCTGATGCCAGCGCTCGTCGTAGGCGGCCAGCAAGGCTTCACGGCACGGCAACTGCGCTGACACCGCTGCCGAGAGCGCGGCCAGCGCATCCGTCATGTTGTTGGCTTGATAATACTGCGCCTGTACCAGTTTATCTGCTTGCTCCACATCGGCGAACGCCAGATAGCTCAGGCAGACATTTTTCAATGCACGCTTGCCGATTTCCGCATGCTCAACCTTGTATTCGTGACTCTGATTCGCCAGATACACAGCATACAATTCATCGCTCAGTTCGGTTGCCAGCGCATGCACCAGCGCCGCACGCACCGCAGAAATCGCCAGCGGATCGATCACTTCAAATAGCTCGGCGATTTCATTCTCGCCAGGCAGTGACAAAATCAACGCGGTTAACGCCGGATCGCCCTGCTCTTCCAGTAACACCGCGCGGAAGGCATCCGCCACGTGCAACGGCAGCGACAGCGGTTGTCCCTGCTGATGGCGCGCGACATTCAGACGGATATAAGTCGCCAGCAAACTTTGCGCCGCATCCCAGCGGGAGAAATCGTTGCGGGCGTGGCGCATCAGGAAGGTGAGCTGCGCATCGCTCCATTTATAATCGAGCTTCACGGGCGCCGAGAATTCACGCAGCAGCGAAGGCACTGGCTGGAAGTGCACGTTATCGAAAATAAAGGTCTGGAACTCCTCGGTGACATTCAGCACATGATGCACCGGATGGCCGTTATGCTGCAGCGGAATCACCTTGCCGTCGTTGTCGTACAGTTCGATATCCAGCGGGATATGCAGCGGCAACTTCTCTTTCTGCTCGGCCGTTGGTGGCGTGTGTTGTGTCACGTGCAGCGTGTACTGCTCCAGCTCAGGATTGTAGTCATCACGCACCGTCAGCACCGGTGTACCCGCCTGGCTGTACCAGCGACGGAACTGTGACAAATCAACATTGGAGGCATCTTCCATCGCCTGCACAAAATCGTTGCAGGTGGCCGCACTACCATCGTGACGCTCAAAATAGAGCTGCATGCCTTTCTGGAAATTGGCTTCGCCGAGCAGAGTATGCATCATGCGAATCACTTCAGAGCCTTTTTCGTACACCGTCAGGGTATAGAAGTTGTTCATCTCGATCACCTGATCCGGGCGGATCGGGTGCGCCATTGGGCTGGCATCTTCGGCAAACTGTGCGCCGCGCATCACGCGTACGTTGTCGATGCGGTTAACCGCACGCGAGCCCAGGTCAGAGCTAAACTCCTGGTCGCGGAACACGGTTAGGCCCTCTTTCAGGCTGAGCTGGAACCAGTCACGGCAGGTGACGCGGTTACCGGTCCAGTTATGAAAGTATTCGTGTCCAATCACCGCCTCAATACCGAGATAATCTTTATCAGTGGCGGTCTCGGCTTTCGCCAGCACATATTTGGAGTTGAAGACGTTGAGGCCTTTGTTCTCCATTGCGCCCATATTGAAAAAATCCACCGCGACAATCATAAATATGTCGAGGTCATATTCGAGGTTAAAGCGCTCCTCATCCCATTTCATGCTGGCTTTCAAAGAGGTCATCGCCCAGTCGGCACGATCGAGATTGCCACGATCGACGAAGATCTCCAGCGCCACATCACGGCCGGAACGCGTGGTAAAGCTGTCGCGCAGCACGTCGAAATCGCCCGCCACCAGCGCAAACAGATAGCACGGTTTCGGGAACGGATCCTGCCACTTCACCCAGTGACGACCATCTTCATGACGACCGCTCTCTAATTTATTGCCGTTGGAGAGCAGGAACGGATATTTTGCCGCATCGGCAATGATGGTGGTGGTAAAGCGCGCCAGCACGTCCGGGCGATCCAGATACCAGGTGATATGGCGGAAGCCTTCAGCTTCACACTGGGTACAGAGTGCATCACCCGACTTGTACAACCCTTCCAGCGCGGTGTTGGTATCCGGATGGATGTCATTAATTATGGTCAGGGTAAAGTTGTCGGGCAACTGGCTGATGACCAGCGCGCCCTCTTCTTCACGATAGTGTGACCAGGGATGGCCATCCACCGCCAGCGACACCAGCGTGAGGTCTTCGCCATCCAGACGCAGTTCGGCATCCGCAGCACCGAGACGCTTCACCAGGCTCGCCGCCGTCACGCGTGTGCTGGAGGCATCGAGGTCAAAAGTCAGATCGATATCGGTGATGGTGTAATCCGGCGCACGGTAGTCGTGGCGATATTTGATTTGCGGCTGTTGCGTCATAAGTCCTTCTCGCATCGTTAATATGTTGACCCGTCAAAGTCTAAGCGGGTTGTGCCTTCGTTGCCACGCACAATGCGTGCCTTTGCTGAAAAGGCTACAATTCATTAACAATGGCACAAATGACCCTCGACCTGCCACCCGCAATTATGGTGTGATCGTGGTCATTACTGTTTTATACTCCTGCGTCTTTATGACTTTGTTGACACCGGGCTCTGCTCCGCGGAAGAGGATGCTGAAACGCACCATGACTGGACATGCTTCCCCGATTTTGACCACGCTGCTTGATACCGATGCGTATAAGCTTCATATGCAGCAGGCCGTTTATCATCGTTACTACGATGTCCCGGTAACGGCAGAATTTCGTTGTCGCGGCGATGAATTGCTCGGCCAGTATGCCGATGAAATTCGCGTGCAACTCGATACGCTGCCTTCTCTTGCCCTGAGCGACAACGAATATCACTATCTCAGCGGCTTACCTTTCTTTGAATCCGATTACCTCAACTGGCTGCGTCAATTCCGCTTTGATCCCTCTCAGGTCAGGGTGCGCAATGAGAATGGCCGTTTGTCTATTCAGATCAGCGGGCCATGGCGCGAAGTTATTCTTTGGGAAGTGCCGCTGCTGGCGCTGATCAGTGAAGTGGTGCATCGCCATCGCACACCGGAGATCGGTGTGGAACAAGCGGTCACTCAATTGCAGCAGAAGCTGGTCGATTTCCGTCAGCAGGTGGGCGATCTCGATATGTCTCGCTTCCAGCTGATGGATTTTGGTACCCGTCGCCGCTACTCCAAAGCGGTTCAGGAAGCGATCGTCAGTACGTTAAAAGCGGAATTCCCGTGGTTAGTGGGCACCAGCAATTACGATCTCGCCCGGCGCTTGCAGCTTAATCCGGTGGGCACTCAGGCCCATGAGTGGTTCCAGGCACATCAACAGATCAGCCCGGTGCTGGCGAATAGCCAACGCGCGGCGCTGCAATCCTGGCTGGATGAGTATGATGACCAACTCGGTATCGCGTTGACAGACTGCATCACCATGGATGCCTTCCTGCGTGATTTCGGCCCGGGCTTTGCCCATCGCTATCAGGGTTTGCGCCATGACTCGGGAGATCCCGTGGAGTGGGGTGAAAAAGCCATTGCACACTATCAGCGTCTGGATATCGATCCGAAGAGTAAAACGCTGGTGTTCTCAGATAACCTCAATCTGGATAAAGCGCTGGCGTTATATCGTCACTTTGGTCAACGCGCCAACGTGGTATTTGGCATTGGTACGCGCCTGACCTGCGATATTACTGGCGTCACACCACTGAACATCGTGATTAAGCTGGTGAGCTGCAATGGCAAACCGGTGGCGAAACTCTCTGACAGCCCAGGCAAAACTATCTGCCAGGACAAAGCCTTCGTGCGCGCCCTGCGTAAAGCATTCGACCTCCCGCTGGTGAAAAGAGCCAGCTAATCATGGATGCAGGGTGCCCGCACCCTGCTCTTTCACAACAAATCTCCCTTTTTCCCCTGCAAAATTGCTTGTTTCCTGATGGCTCGCAAGTAACATAGCAAAACCCCGAAATGGGGCTTTTATCCACTTCTATATATAGAGAGATATTTATGAGCGTAGTGCCTGTAGCGGATGTACTGCACGGCCGTGTCGCGGTTGACAGTGAGGTCACCGTACGTGGTTGGGTGCGTACCCGAAGAGATTCCAAAGCCGGTCTTTCCTTTATCGCCGTTTATGACGGTTCCTGCTTTAATCCCGTTCAGGCCGTCGTCAATAATTCTCTGAATAATTATCAGGATGAAGTGCTGCGTCTGACCACGGGCTGTTCTGTGATTGTCACCGGTAAAGTGGTGGAATCACCGGGCGAAGGCCAGGCCTTTGAACTGCAGGCGACCAACGTAGAAGTCACCGGCTGGGTAGACGATCCGGATACCTATCCCATGGCGGCAAAACGCCACAGTATCGAATACCTGCGTGAAGTCGCACACTTGCGTCCGCGCACCAATCTGGTCGGTGCCGTAGCGCGTACACGTCATACTCTGGCGCAGGCGCTGCATCGCTTCTTCCACGAAAATGGCTATTTCTGGGTTTCTACCCCGCTGATCACCGCATCGGATACAGAAGGTGCGGGCGAGATGTTCCGCGTCTCTACGCTGGACATGGAAAACCTGCCGCGCGATCCGCAGGGCAAAGTTGACTACGACAAAGATTTCTTTGGTAAAGAAGCCTTCCTGACCGTTTCTGGCCAGCTGAATGCTGAGACTTATGCCTGTGCATTGTCAAAAGTCTATACCTTTGGCCCGACCTTCCGCGCAGAAAACTCCAACACCAGCCGTCACTTAGCGGAATTCTGGATGCTGGAACCGGAAGTCGCTTTCGCTAACCTTGACGACGCTGCTGCACTGGCTGAGGCCATGCTGAAGTATGTGTTCAAGGCGGTGCTTGAAGAGCGTGCTGACGACATGGCGTTCTTTGCTGAACGCGTAGACAAAGATGCGATTGCGCGCTTAGAACGTTTTGTCACAACCGATTTCGCCCAGGTAGACTACACCGATGCCGTCGACATTCTGCTGAAAAGCGGTCAGACGTTTGAAAACCCAGTGTCATGGGGTGTGGATCTCTCCTCCGAGCACGAACGTTATCTGGCGGAGAAACACTTCAAAGCGCCGGTGGTGGTGAAGAACTATCCGAAAGACATCAAAGCGTTCTACATGCGCATGAATGAAGATGGCAAAACCGTTGCAGCGATGGATGTCCTGGCGCCGGGCATTGGCGAGATCATCGGTGGTTCACAGCGTGAAGAGCGTCTGGATGTACTGGATGCGCGTCTGGCTGAAATGGGTCTGAATAAAGAAGATTATTGGTGGTATCGTGACCTTCGTCGTTACGGCACCGTGCCACATGCTGGCTTTGGATTGGGTTTTGAACGATTAATTGCCTATGTCACCGGCGTACAAAATGTAAGGGATGTTATCCCCTTCCCACGTACTCCACGTAACGCTAATTTCTAAAATTCGCGATTAAATATAAGTAATTCATATATATAACGAGGTCGGCCTAGCCGGCCTTTTTTTATTTTTGTAAATTTTGAGTTCTCTCACAAAGTTCCCGATATTTTACAAATTGTAATACAAAATTTCTTTTTGATACTTAATTGCGAGATTTGAATCATTTTCGGGCTAGAAATAGCAACCCTGTGATGGAAAGATGCGTGCAGACACAGGAGACATCAAACTTCTTTCAAGGTTCCCGTAAAGGTTTCTTGACGGCAGTGGCAGATGTCCAAATAACTCCAATGAGGGTAATAAAAAATGATGAAGCGCAACATTCTTGCAGTGGTTATCCCTGCTCTGTTAGCTGCAGGCGCAGCAAACGCAGCAGAAATCTATAACAAAGACGGCAACAAACTGGATCTGTACGGTAAAGTTGATGCGCGTCACACTTTCTCTGACAACGCTGGCAGCGACGGCGATGCCACTTATGTACGCTTCGGTTTCAAGGGTGAAACTCAGATCAATGACCAACTGACCGGTTACGGCCAGTGGGAATACAACGTCCAGGCTAACAACACCGAAGGTGCTGACGCGCAAGACGGCAACAAAACCCGTCTGGGCTTTGCTGGTCTGAAATTTGGTGACGCAGGTTCATTCGACTACGGTCGTAACTATGGCGTTATCTATGATGCAATGTCTTACACTGACCAGCTGCCAGTATTTGGTGACGATACCCTGTATCAGGATAACGACAACTTCATGATTGGTCGTTCAAGTGGTCTGGCAACTTACCGTAACAGCAACTTCTTTGGTCTGGTTAACGGCTTGAGCTTCGCTGTACAGTATCAGGGTAAGAACGAAGGTTCTCGTGACCCACTGGCACAGAACGGTGACGGCTGGGGTACTTCTGTAGCTTATGACACTGGCATGGGTATTAGCGCTGTAGGTTCTTACTTCTCTGCAGACCGTACTAATGCACAGGTTGCTGACGGTAACGGCGACAAAGCTGACGCATACGCTTTCGGTCTGAAATATGACGCGAACAACGTATACCTGGCAGCCTTCTACGGTGAGTCAAACAACACCACCGCTTACGGCAGCACCGCACGTCAAGTTGCTAACAAAACTCAGAACTTTGAAGTGGTTGCACAGTATCAGTTCGACTTCGGTCTGCGTCCATCTATTGCTTACCTGCAGTCTAAAGGTAAGGACCTGAACGGTAACACCGCTAACGGTGCTACCTTCGCTGGCGGCGATGCTGATCTGGTTAAATACATCGAAATCGGTACTTACTACTACTTCAACAAAAACATGTCTACCTATGTTGATTACAAAATCAACCTGCTGGACGACAACAACTATACCCGTGCTCAGGGCGTAAGCACTGACGACGTGGTTGGTGTTGGCCTGCAATACCAGTTCTAATCTTCGATTAGAGACTTGTTTTGCTTAAAAACGGAGCCTTCGGGCTCCGTTTTGCTTTTCAGTGATCAGCTTCTCAATTAGCGCCACTACTTTATACACGCGGCTTATTTCTTTTTTATGTCAGCGGTTGGCAAGCGTATCATCTGACGCTAACCTGATAGCTCATTTCGCTAAAGTTCACCCAAACGGAACTGACTCATGTTTGAATCGATCTCTGCCGCACCCGCCGATCCTATTCTGGGACTGGCTGACCTGTTTCGCGCCGACGACCGCCCGAATAAAATCAACCTTGGCATTGGTGTCTATAAAGATGAAACCGGTAAAACACCGGTACTCACCAGTGTTAAAAAAGCTGAGCAGTATCTGCTGGAAAATGAAACCACCAAAAATTATCTGAGCATTGATGGTCTGGCCGACTTTGCTCGCTGCACTCAGGAATTGCTGTTCGGCAAAGAGAGCGCGCTGATTTCAGCGGGCCGCGCGTGCACAGCACAAACTCCAGGCGGCACCGGTGCATTGCGCGTCGCTGCGGATTTCCTCGCGACGCAGACCAATGTGAAGCGTGTGTGGGTAAGCAACCCTAGCTGGCCGAACCACAAAAACGTATTCAACGCGGCGGGTCTGGAAGTTTGTGATTACCAGTATTACGACGCGGCCAACCATAGCCTCGATTTCGCAGGCATGGTCGCTTCGTTGCAGGAAGCCAAAGCCGGCGACGTGGTTCTTTTCCACGGCTGCTGCCACAACCCGACTGGCGTCGATCCTTCCGCGGACCAATGGCTACAGCTGGCGAAGCTGTCCCAGGAAAAAGGTTGGCTGCCGCTGTTCGACTTCGCTTACCAGGGCTTTGCACGCGGTCTGGATGAAGATGCCGAGGGCCTGCGTATTTTCGCCGCGTCTCATCAGGAGCTGATTGTTGCCAGCTCTTACTCCAAGAACTTTGGCCTGTACAACGAGCGTGTCGGTGCACTGACGCTGGTTGCCGCCAACAGCGATGTCGCGAAAACCGCCTTTAGCCAGGTGAAATACAGCATCCGTGCTAACTACTCTAACCCACCGTCACACGGTGCCGCTGTGGTCGCCACCATCCTCGGTAACGACGCGTTGCGTACCATCTGGGTGCAGGAGCTGACAGACATGCGTCAGCGCATCCAGCGCATGCGTCAGCTGTTCGTGAATACCCTGGCAGAGAAAGGCGCGAAACAGGACTTCAGCTTTATCATTAAGCAGAATGGCATGTTTTCGTTTAGCGGCCTGACCAAAGATCAGGTTGTGCGCCTGCGTGACGAGTTCGGCGTGTATGCCGTTAACTCTGGTCGTGTGAACGTGGCCGGGATGACGCCAGACAATATGTCTGCGCTCTGTGAAGCGATTGTCGCTGTACTTTAAACAAGTCAGTAGAATGAGAAATGGGCCTTAATGGCCCATTTTTTATTGCAGGAACGGATTACTGATACGCTCCCGACCCAAGGTGGAAATCGGACCGTGGCCCGGCACAAAGGTCACATCATCACCCAGCGGTAACAGCTTAGTGTTAATCGCATTGATTAAATCGCTGTGGCTGCCCTGCGGGAAATCGGTACGTCCGACACCGCCATTGAAAATCACATCACCCGATATCAATAAGCGCCCAGCCCGGTCAAAGAAAACAATGTGTCCCGGCGTATGACCCGGGCACAGCAGCACTTCCAGCGTGACATTGCCAACCTGAACCGTTTCGCCCTCTTCCAGCCAGCGATCCGGCGCCAGTGGCGCACATTCCGGCAGGCCAAACATACGGCTTTGCGTCGGCAAATTATCCAGCCAGAACGCATCCAGCTTGTGAGGGCCAACAATAGGAATTTGATAGTGTGCGGCGAGTTCAGCGGCGGCCCCCACATGATCAAGATGACCATGCGTCAGCAGAATTTGCGCGGGGGTTAATCCCCGCTCAGCTAATACGGCAATAATCGTCTCGGCATCGCCGCCGGGATCCACCAGCGCCGCCTGCTGAGTTTCGTCATCCCAGATGACCGAGCAGTTTTGAGAAAAGGCCGTAACCGGAATAATGTGGTAATTCATAGCGCTCCATGACCGACACACGCAGCGCTGCCGGTATCAGGACCAGTGCCTTGCAGGCCCGGTATCTATGTGTACGAAGTTGCTGCGCGGGTAATATCCTACACCACCGGCGCGCATAGATAACGCCGCTTTGCGAACATTGCTCAATGAAATTCCCTCGATATGGAAATCCATCGCCTGCCCTTTGGTGTGATAACTGTGTTTGGCCACGCCAGGACCCGATTCGCGCAGCATGTTGTTAGTGGCCAGCGTACGGTAGCCTGAGATCAGCTGCACCGGTTTGCGGGTGTTGAGCACCATCTGTAAGCGATAGAGCTGATCAAACAGATGCGGATCGATGTGTTTCACTTGATTGGCGCGGTAATCACGGAAGAAGTGATTTAAGCGGGCTAACTCATCCTTGTCATAACTCTTGCCGTTAAAAAACTCCGTTTTAAGGGTTTCACCGGTGTGAAGGTTATTAAGCGTCAATACTCGGGGGCGCGAGGTGGAAAGCGAAGCCAGCGCTGAACCAGGAAGCAGAGACAAACCTGCCGCTGCGCCTCCAATCAGGAGCAATCGACGACGTTGAGAATCAAAATTAGCCATGTAGCGGGGTTACCTAATCTAAAGCGATAAAAAAATGTGTAAAAAGTACACAAGGCCGAACAGTAACCGCAGCCTGGAGGTCAGTCAACCCGCAATGTGTCACAGAATGACCAAAACCCGCGCAAAACCGAAATTTTGCGACGAGCCCTGATCTTTTCGAAGAGAGGTGAAATCCGGCAAATCAATGACTAGAGGAGAAGTTTTCCTGCTTTTGACAGAACCTGGCTACCGGAGCGCGCAGGGTTATCATAATTGTAAATATCTGTACGATATTGCGGCTGTCCATCCGCCGCGACCCATGCGGTTAAATAATAGAGATTAACCGGGATGCGGTGGCGAATCGGCACATAGCGCGTGTCGCCCTGTTTCAGCGTGTCGGTGATGCGGCTGTCATTCCAACCCACATCCTGCAGCAGCAGGTCGGCCAGTTCAGAGGCCTTATTCACGCGCACACAACCAGAGCTCAGTGCGCGAATATCGCGCTGGAACAAGCCATGGTTAGGCGTGTCGTGCAAATAGATGGCATCGGAACTCGGCATATTAAACTTATATCGACCCAGCGAGTTCATCGCGCCCGGCGCCTGACGAATGCGATACGGGAAACTGGCTGCAGAAACCATATGCCAGTCAATCATCGACGGATCGATCACTTCGGCATCCGCACTCCAGCCCGACAGTAAGGTATAGCCGTGCTTGTAGAGGTATCCGGGATCCTGTTTGACCTTCGGCACGATATCCTGACGCACCAAAGTGGTAGGTACATTCCACGGTGGATTGAGCACCACATTGTTCAACGCACTGCGCATCAGTGGCGTTTTACGATCGGGACGACCGACAATCACCCGCGATGACAAAATCGTGGCTCCGTTGTTGTAATAGGTGAGTGAATAGTTGGGAATGTTCACCATAATGCCGTTATGCATATCATCCGGCAGCAGACGCAGGCGCTGGATATTCAGTGCCAGTAACGATGCGCGCATCTGCGGTGACACATTCAACCACTCACGCGTGCGAGGGCCTATCGCCCCATCATCCGCCAGACCTTGCCAGTGCTGGAAGCGTTTTACCCCTTCCACCAGCGCGGCGTCATACACATTGTCGCCAGCAGGCGTGGCATTCGCCACCACGTTGCCGGTTGCAGCTGGTGCCTGTGCAGACAAATCATTGACGCTGGCCGCCGATGGACTCACCGCGATCGGCTGATTGCTCTGGCTGACCGGCACAGGTGCTGTCGGCACGGCATCATCAGCTGGCGTCGGTGTGCTGCTGTGCGTTGCGGCAGTCAGCATGCCGGTCCGCTGCAAAATCTCTCTGAGCGCAGGCACATCGTTGCTAATTTGGCCGGGGCGGAGCGTCCCGCTGTCGCGCAGTTGTGGCCATGGACGGTTATCGGTCAGCAGCGCTTTGAGCGCACTGTGCATCGGCGCATATTGAGGATGTTGCGGTGCCAGCGAGATGATAAACGCGCGACTGCCACCACCGTTTACCGCATTTTGCCACTGGTTAATGGCAGCTACGCCCGGCATCGTCAATTTGTAGGGAACATTACTGTACAGCCAGGTTTCACCCTGCGTCGGCACATTAGCGACAAACTGCAAATAGCCTAACATGGCATCGCTCAGCACGATGTCGCGCGCCATGCCGGTAATCGTGGGATTAGTCAGTAATTCAACCCAACGAGTAAACTGTGGCTGGACGCCGGAAAGCGCCACCTCCGCCAACTGTTGCTGGAAAGCCTGCACCGCTTGCTGATCCTGCCAGAGTGGCGCCATATTACGCGCGGCGTAGATACCGGCTAAACCCGGCAGATAGAAAGGCTGCTGACTGGGGCTAAAAGCCTGCTGAATTTGATGCTGACTCGCCGCCACTGACATGGCGCTATGTGAAGTTCCGGGTAAAGCGGCAATGATCGCGGCATGGCTGGTGGCCAGCGGCGACAATACCAGTGAAACACTGAGTGCGAGTACCGCACGATTCATTCTGCTTCTTCTATTCAGCCACATCCCTGCCCCCTTCTCACCTAAGACACAGCGCCCTGTTTTCGCTATGTACAGCCTTACTCTTATTGTTGAGTATACAAATAAAAAACGGCATCTGCCTCAGTGTGCAGATGCCGCTTACAGATTAAACGGTGCGCTGTTTTTTAACCAGATTCAGCGTCAGGTATTTTCTGTTTCTAAATCGATATCACTGGTGTCGCGTTTTGCTGGCACAGGATCTGCCGAGAATCCACGCAGCCCCACCACATGCACGTGTTCAGTGTTGTTAAACACTTTACGCACCAGCTTGTAGGTGGTGCCTTTCTCCGGGCTGATGTTCTCTGGCGCAGCAATCACCAGCTGCATCTCCAGACGCTCACACAGTTCGAACAGGGTGGCGATGGAGCGGGCATCGAGACGCGCCGCTTCATCAAGGAACAGCAGTCGGCATGGCGAAATATCTTTACCGCGCAGACGACGTGATTCCTCTTCCCAGCTTTGCACCACCATCACCAGAATTGACATACCGGTACCGATCGCTTCACCGGTCGACAACGCTCCACTCTCTGCGCGCAGCCAGCCATCGGAGCCGCGGTTCACTTCCACTTCCATCTCAAGATAGTTGCGGTAGTCGAGCAGCTCTTCACCGATGGTTTGTGGTGTGCGCTGCCCCATATCAATTTGTGGATTCAGACGTTGATAGAGTTTCGCCAGCGCTTCGGAGAAGGTCAGACGATTGCTGGTAAACAGATCCTGATGCGCTTCATGTTCTTCAGACAAGGTATCGAGCAGCGTAGAGTGCGCTTCACGCACGTTAACATTCAGACGTACACTGCGCACCTGACCAAAGCTCACGGCCTGCAAGCCCTGGTTCAGCTGACGAATACGATTCTGCTCACGCTGAATGGTTTTACGAATGATATTCGCCGCGCTGCGTGAACTGATGGCCAGCGTCTGCTCGCGTGCCGTCAGCTCTTCCGTCAGACGATTCAGCTCAATCTCCATCTGCTCGATGGCTTCAACCGGATCGTCAGTACGAATGATGTCCTGACGAATACGTTCGCGCAGATGCTGATACACTGCGATAAAGAACTGTACTTTGCGTTCTGGACATTTTGGATCTTCCGACATGCGCAGCACATCACGCAGATGTTCGTTATCCGCCACCGCCAGACGCAGTGCACCCAATGCCTTATCCGACATTGAACGCAGTTCATCTCCGCCCAGATAGGCCATCTCACGACGATGCAGGCGACGCTCCATGCCGTTCTCTTTGACCAGACGCAGCACCGTACACCAGCCTGCTTTAGCGCTGACGACCTGCTCACGAATCTGGTGATAATCACGCTCCAGCTTGCGCAGTTTCTTCTGCAGGCCGTCCATTTCGGCTTCGCAGAACGTGAGCTGTTTCTCCAGCTGATTACGACGAGCACGGTTATGGCTTAATGCGGTATAAAGTTCGTCGCGTCGGGCGCGGGCGCGCTCTTCGGCGCTGGCATCGGCATGCACGCCGATATCCTGCATCTCCTGCTGCAACTCTTTCAGCATGTCACGCTTGGCGTCATAGGAACTTTTCAGTGATGCCAGCACTTGTGAATATTGTGTCAGCTGCGCCTGATGTTCGCGCAGACGTTCACGCGCACGACTGCGCTCACCCTCCGCCTGATCCAGACGCTGGCGCAGTTTTTCATTGAGATCGCTGTTGCCGGTCAGCATGCCGGCAGAATCTTCATAGCTAAAGTGGGCGCGACGTTGCACCACCTCCGTCAGGGCAAAGGCCTGCTGACGCGCATCACGCTGCTGCTGCTGTGCTTGCTGGTAATCGCGCTCCAGCTGATCATGCTGCTGCGGATCGCTTTGCAACACCGACACCAGCGGCTCCAGCTTGCTGATTTTAGCGCCATGCTGATGCAGGAAGCGCGCCGCTTCCTGAGCTTCTTCGACGCGTTCACGGATCTCTTCGCAGCGATCGCCAAGTGAATCATCCAACAGCAGATTCACGCGTGGCAGCAGGCGGTTGAGCTGGCTGACGCCCTCTTTAGCCTGTTCAAACTGGGCACGCTGCTGCTGGTTATCATTCTCATGCTGTGCCAGACCCCGTTCCAGCTCGCCACGACGGATGTTTAGCTGGCGGATCAGCGCTTCAGGATCCTCATCAAAGGCCACCGCTAAATGGCTACCGATAAAGCGGCTGAAGGATTGATGCAAGCGCTGCGTTTTCTGCACGTCAAAGGACAAAGTGGCAAACCGTTCTGCCAGCTGGTCGCGTTCATTGTTCAGCAGTTCCAGCTGGTTTTCACGCGCAGCGCGGCCAAACAGCGGCACTTTAGGGAAGCGGGAGTAGCGCCATTGACGCTCAGCCACTTTCACTACCACGGCGTTTTCCAACTCATCAACACTGAAGACGCTGTCATCAAACGCCTGCGGATCCCCTTCAATCAGATAGAGGTCTTCCGGGCAATCCTCCAGGCCATCCAACAGTTCACGCACCAGAGATAAATCGGGTACCACAATCGCATGACGCGATGGGCCATACAGCGCCGAGAAGTACGGTGCGTCATCCAGTGTGACGTCATCGTAAATTTCCGACAGCAGTACGCCGCCAAATCGTTCCGCCAGTTGCGTCAGGCGAGCATCTTCCGCACCACCAGGTTGACTTAAACGCTCGATCTGCTGCTCGACTTCACGTTTACGTGCCGCCACATTGTCACGTTCAACGGTGGTTTCACGCTCACGTTCCAGCAACTGCTGCATGAACTCAGTGATCTGCTGGCTGTTAGTCAGCGCCTGACCCGTTTGCTCGCTAAGCTGCGTCAGGATTTCCTGCGCGGCCAGCCAATGTGGCGCACGCGCCGTCAGTGCAGTGATGCGTTCACGCAGCTGTTCCAGTTCCTGGCGCATCAGCATGCGGCGTTCACCGGCATCGGACACGCTTTCGTTCAGCTGTTCAATCTGTGCTTCCAGCTCGCGCTGCAGCCCTTCCAGCGCGTCGGCATCGTACTGTTGCCCCTGACGCTTGCAGAAATCGGCTAACAGGCGCTCGGCATCATGCTGCTCGCGCAGGCGAGTTTCCAGCTCATTGAGACGCAGGCGCAGCGAAGAGAGCTGATCGGCATGATGACGCTGGTTAGCCGCATCACGCAGTAAGTCGCGTCCCACTTGCCATGCATCCTGACGGCTCACTTCTCCGGCAATGCTGGTCACCAGCGCTAAGGCCTGCTCAAACTGGCTGTGCGCCGCTTCGGCCACGCTGAGTTTCTGTTCCAGACGCAAAAGCTGCTCAGTGGCTTCTTCTTCGCGTGCCTGGAAGGTTTCCTGCCACTCCGTTGCATTATCGATGGTCAGATCGGGCAACTGACACTGCGCGCGCGCTTTATCCAGCGCCTGCAACGCTTGCTGATACTGAATGGCCCGCGTTTGTTGCACATCGAGTGCCTGCTGGAAATCGGCTAACTGGCTTTTCAGCTCATCCACTTCAATTTCAGCCGCTTCGGCACGCGCTTCATTCTCTTCCTGCACTTCACGGGCTTCCGCCACCACTTCATTCTGTTCTTCGAGGCGGTAAGTCAGCTCTTCGAGATCGGCATCATAGCGCTCGATCTTCTCCTGCTGACGCATGGCTGTCTGGACCAGATTCAGGTGATCGCTGGCGCCTTGATAGTCAGTTTCCAGATCGCTTTCTGCACCGTTGTGCTCAGAAAGTTCACGCGCCATTTCGATGTGGCGATACTGCTCCGAAGCCAACTGGTTACGGCTGGTAAACAGCTCATTGCGCAGTTGCAGTGCCCCATCGAGATGAATGCGACGCTCGTTGGCGTGACGCATATAATCTGCCGACACATAGCTGGTGGCTTCAGAGATCAAATGCTTAAACAGGTCGCGATCGGACTGCGTAACGCGAATCGCTTCCAGCGTCATGCGGTTTTCACGCAGCGCGGCTTCCATATCCTGGAAGGCTTTGCGCACGCCACCATTTTCTGGCAACAGATAATCACGCAGTGAACGGGTGATAGCGCTGGAGATACCGCCGTACAGCGAGGCTTCAATCAGACGATAGAACTTACTGCGGTCGCTGGCGGTGCGCAGACGACGCGGCACCACGCCCAGCTCGAACAGGACGGCGTGGTAATCCGTAACCGAGTTGTACTGACGGAACTGCACGCCTTCCTGCGCTTCAACGCGTTCTTTCACTTCCGCCAGCGGTAATACGCGCGCCTGGCGGCTGTTAAGGATTTCGGTCAGCATATCGGTCGGCTGCGAATCGGTCGGCAGGCCATGAATACTGAAGGGTTTGATATCGACTTTTTTATCGCGTCCAGCAACCTGTTGCAGACGCACGCCGACCACCACGCGCTGATGGCGCGAATTGACCACATCCAGCACCGCATAGCAGACACCCGCGCGCAGTTTACCGTGCAGACCTTTATCGCGAGAGCCCGAGGTGGCCCCCGCTTCGGTGGTGTTACGGAAATGCAGCAAGGTGAGGTCGGGGATCAGCGCCGTGACAAAAGCCGCCATGGTGGTGGATTTACCCGCACCGTTACCGCCGGAGAGCGTGGTCACCAGCTCATCGAGATCAAAGGTACGGGCAAAGAAGCCGTTCCAGTTGATCAGCGTTAGCGAACGAAACTTACCGCGTTCAATCATTCCTGTTCATCCTCCGCGTTATCATTCGCATCGCTTTCAACGTCATTGTCGTTATCTGCATCATCACTCTCGTTGGCCGCGGCTTTGTTCTCCAGCATCATGGCTTCGCCGTCGCGGATCAGACGCAGCTGTGCTTCACGCGCATCGTCACCGCTGCGCACATCCGCACCGAAGCGGAACACCGACTCCATGATGCGGAACTTGCTGCTGTCGTTGCCCGTGTACCACACCATACCTAAGCGGCGCAGGCGGCTGATCGAAGCACGCATTTTTTCCTGCAGCTTGGCACGATCCAGGTCAGAACCGGTCGAACGCTGGTTTACCAGCTTGAGCAGTTTGCTCTCATCCGCCAGTGACAGCAGTTCGTCATACAGCTCCTGCTGGGTGAAAATCCCCTCATTGGCCAGACGCTCCGGGCTGAGGTAGAGGTAACACAGGATCTTACCGACCATCATATCCAGCTCGGACAGCACCGAGCGTGGAATCAGCGTGGTGGAACGTGGACGCAGATAGAAGAAACCTTCCGGCGCGCGCATCAGCTCAACGTTGTAGCGCGCATAAAACTCTTCCAGGTACTCCTGGTAATCCATCAGAAAAGCGTGATTATCCAGTTCTTCAATACCAATGTGGCGTCCCGCGCGTAACTGGCTATCGAGCGCCGGGAAAATCGGGTTTGCCAGTGCCAACGCCAGTTTAACTGGCATCACTTGTTCAATATTTGTCGATGACATGTGCCTGCACCTTGGCTCCGTAATCATTAATAGTCTGCCATTCTGCCGGCAGACCGGCTAAATCAGCTTCGGCGACACCGAGGCGTACTGCCTGATCGATGACGATACGCGCCAAATCAAAGTGGCGCGCACGCGGGTATTCCGCCAGATAATCGCGCATCACCGTAGCGAGATGGAGCGGCTTTTGCTCCAGCTTATAAATCTGCAATGCTTCTTCGATCATCGCGGCAAGCTGCTCACGAATCTCGTTAAACTCTTCGTACTCCATCTCTGGCGGCAGTTCGCCCATCACCTCATCATTACGCAGCGTCATCTCTTCATCGCGCATATCGTAAAGACGGTCGGCATTCGCGTAGGTCAATGCCCAAGGCTGGTCGAAGTAGTTCTGCACCGACAGGCGTAAACGTTGCGCGAAGACGCGGTTCTTATCCATGTCGATAGCGGTACGGATAAATTTATGTACGTGGCGGTCGTAGCCAATCCACAAATCGATGGCCTGCTGACCCCAACTGATGATGCGGTCCAGCTTATTTTGCAGGTCAAACACCAGCTTATCGACAAAGCCCAAGTCGGGGCTGCTCAGCGTAGCATCCTGAATGCGCAACAGATTGGCCTGCAATTTGTCACCCGCCGCTTCCAGCGTATCCTGCAGTTCACGCAGTGTGCCGGAGGTTTCGGACAGCAGCAGTTCACAGCTTGAAATCGCGGCACGCCAGTCTTTGTTGAGCAGGTCCGCAATATCGGTTTTCACCGCTTGTTGCTGCTCATCCATCAGACGTTGCGTCATGTCGATGCTGTCAAAAATCTCGGCCACGGAATATTTCAGCGGGGCAAAGACATTGCGATGCCAGTGGAATTCATCACCGTCTTCTTCAGCGGCATCCGCAGCGCGCTTCAGTTCCTGCGCCACAATCGACAGCTGCATTGACAGGCGCAGCGTGGAAAATTCACGCTGGCGAATGTAGTAGTCGGTAATGCCGATGGCCAGCGGCGTCAGACGGTAAATCGCGTGGCCTTCAGTGAGCTCACTGGTAAAGCGATTGAGCAGACGCTGACGCACCATGTCATTGATGGCGTTGTTGGCACGCACCTGCACGGTTTCATGGGTTTGCTCAAAGGCTTTACTGACGTGACGAAACGCATCGATCAGTTCACCTTCACTCATTTCACCGTCCATGCGCTCACCGTTTAAGGTGGCGATAGCCAGCAAAAAGGCCAGACGTTCTACCGGCAACGCAAGTGAAAAGTCATTCTTGCGCGCCCATGCCACCAATTCGGGGACCGTCTGGGAAAATTCGCTCATAGTTGATCCTTCTACCTGGGTTTGCGCGCGGTCACGTGGATATAGCGCCCTAAACTTAAAAAGGGCTCCTGACGACAGTAGCGCCGTTCCATCTCAATAATCTCTTCAACGCTTTTGACGACGCCGGGCGGTGGCGGTTTCATGTAATCACAAAACACGCGAATGCCTGCACGCTGTTCAATTTCAAAGCCCGCATCACTTAACCAGCGATTGACGTCCTGAGGATCGCGCGGGAAATCCGGTGACAGCGTACGCTTTTTGCGTTTGGTCATATTGGCACGCAGATAGCCGAAATTGCCGAGTTGCAGGGTGCGGAACATCAGGGCATGCGCATTGTAAAACATCAACGACAGCACGCCACCGGGCTTCAGCGTGTGCCACAAGGCACGCAGCACCACTTCCGGTTCTGCCACCCACTCCAGCACAGCGTGAAACAATACCAGATCAACCGGCTGATCCAAATGTTCGCCCACCTGCTGCGCGCTAATTTGTTTGAATTGCATGTTGTGGCTCACACCCTCGGTGTGCGCATGCGCTTCAGCCAGCTTTAACATCTCCGCGGAGAGATCGCACAACAGCACCTGATGGCCACGTGCCGCTAATCCACAGGAGATTTGTCCTACGCCACCGCCGGCATCCAGCACTGACAGTGCGCCTTCAGGCAGTGTCGGTAACAGCGCATCCAGTTCGTCCCACAGGATCGCCTGCCGTACCTGCCCTTTGCGGGTGCCATAAATGTTCTGCGAAAATTTGTCCGCCAGATCGTCAAAGTTACGATCCTGCATGATGATGGCTCCACTGTGCTGCATTCAACTTGTGCTATTTTGTCACAGGCTCAACAAGAATGAACCTTTCACGCCACAGTAACTGTCTGGCTGCTGTTTTTTCGGACAAAAGGAGCAAATTTCGATGTTTTTTGCCTTAAAGAAATGGATTGGCGCGATGTTATTACCTTTACCACTGCTGTTGTTGCTCATGGCAGTAGGACTTTTACTTCTCTGGTTTAGCCGTTGGCAAAAAGGCGGCAAAATCCTGATCTCTCTGAGTTGGCTGCTGCTTTTATTGCTCAGCTTGCAACCCGTTGCCGATCGTCTGTTGCGCCCCATCGAACAGCATTATCCAACCTGGAACGGTAGCGAACCGGTGGATTATATCGTCGTGCTGGGCGGTGGCTACACCTTCAATCCGAATTGGGCACCAAGTTCTAATTTGCTCAACAACAGCCTGCCGCGCGTAACAGAAGGTGTGCGCCAATGGCGTCGGAATCCACAAGCAAAAATGATTTTCACTGGCGCTGCTGCTGGATACAACCCCCGCAGCAACGCCAGCGTGGCGGCAGAGGTAGCCGAAAGTCTGGGAGTGCCACGGTCGGCGATTATCACGCTGGACCAACCACATGATACGGGCGAAGAAGCGCTGGCCGTCAAACAAACTATCGGCAATCACCCTTTCCTGCTGGTCTCATCGGCGAACCACTTGCCACGTGCAATGCATTTTTTCCTGAGCGCAGGTCTGAACCCCATCGCCGCACCGGCCAATCAGCTCGCGATTACCTCGCCAATCAGCGCCTGGGACCGCATGTTGCCATCGCCAATGTGGCTGGGTCACAGTGAACGTGCGATTTATGAAACCCTGGGCCAGATTTGGCAACGGCTGCGTGGCGATGATTTGCTGTCATCCGAGCCAGGGAAGTAACTGCTCGCGGGCATGATCAAAGCGCGGACGGTCAAACTGTCCGCTGCTTACCAACGTATCGACACAATCCCATAGCTGATACAGCCAGCGCCGCCAGATAAAGCCTTCAGAAACCGGCGCGCGTTGCAGGTAATGCTGCAGCAGTGAGGCTTCAGCCCCGCTATCTGCCAGCCGGATTAATTCATACTCACGCGGAGCCCAGAGAATATTGCCTGGCTGCATCATCGCTACCAGTTGGTCACTGCGTGCATCTTTCAGCATGCTGGATAAACGCAGGTTGCCGTGCATCAGCACGCAGGGATCGTCGAAGTCTTTGAAGAGATGAGTTAACTGCTGTCGGCTGCGGTACAGGATCTGCCGATCTTCCAATGTGAAAAATGGCGGTGACAGATAGCCCAACGTGGCCCACAGCACCTCGATGCGCTGGCGATACCAGGCTGGCCAGTTGTTTTCCTGGACACTATCAACCCTTCCCACTAATCCGTGGCTGTCGATACGGTGCCAGCCGAGTACACCCTCGACAATTTGCTCACACAGTTGCTCCCAGCGCACGGCGGTGCGCGCTGGCGCTTCGGCGGAGACGCCATTGAATCGCGCCATCAGTAGCATTTCATGTACCGGCGGCTGCTGACTCAGCACCAGGCCAAAAACCGCAGGTACTGTGACCAGTCCATCATGGCCCAACATGGTGAGTTTTTTGGCTTCCAGCGCCGCACGGCCTTGATGACGAAAATACTTCGCCACCAGCGGCATCGGTTTACCGTCGTTGTCATAGAGTGCGTACAGCCGCGACTGCGCCTGTTCGCTAATGGTTTCGAGGCGGCTGATACCTTCACCCAGTATCAACGTCAGTTCTGAACGGAGCTGTTCCATGCGTTATCCTCCGCAGTCAATTTACTTCACTATCCTGGAGGTCATGGTGGCGCGAAACTTAGCGCCAGATCAAACTTTATGGCCAGCGCGAGCGGCTGGCCGGTCGGGCTTTACCCCTGCATGGCCGCACGAACACGGACCAGATCCTCTGGTGTGTCCACGCCAACACTTGGCACGGTTTGCGCTACGGCAACGTGAATCTTCTCGCCGTACCACAGCACGCGCAACTGCTCCAGCAATTCAATGTGCTCTAACGGGCAAGGTTCCCACGCAATGTAACGACGGATAAAGCCAGCGCGATAGGCGTAAATGCCAATGTGACGCAGCAAAGTGTCACCAATCTGTTCGCGCGATTTCGCATAGCGCTCGCGATCCCATGGAATGGTGGCGCGTGAGAAATAAAGCGCATAGCCTTTCGCGTCCATCACCACTTTAACCGCATTGGGGTTAAACGCTTCTTCAGCGTCGGTAATCGGCACGGCTAATGTCGCCATCCCTGCATCAGCCTGCGCCAGATTATCGGCGACCTGACGTACGATTTCTGCCGGAATCATCGGCTCGTCGCCCTGCACGTTGACGATAATGGTGTCATCGGCAAACTGATATTTCTCAATCACTTCTGCCAGGCGCTCGGTGCCCGACTGGTGATCCGCGCGCGTCATGCACACTTCGCCACCGGCAGCGGTTACCGCTGCAGCAACCTCGGGGTGATCGGTCGCCACAATTACGCGATCGGCGCCCGACTCGCGTGCGCGCTCCATCACGTGTATCACCATCGGTTTACCGTGAATATCCACCAGCGGTTTGCCGGGCAGGCGCGTTGATGCATAACGCGCCGGAATGATGGCGACGAAACTCATGGATGGATCTCTTCAACAGACAGCGTACGCGCTTCCACTTCGAGCAATACCGGAATGCCATCGCGCACCGGGTAAGCCAGGCCGTCTGGTTTACAAATCAGCTCCTGCTGCTCTTTGTTGAAATACAGTTTTCCGTTGCAAACCGGACAGGCAACAATCTCAAGTAAACGGTGATCCATAATTTTCTCCTTTCAGCACCGATTTGTCAGGCGCCTAGCATACCATAGCGCACCCGAAGCACAGTGCGCCGGGCGCGGCATTATTACGATGAACTCAATCGTTGATAACCCAACGATGCGTCCAGGCAGCAAGCAGTTCGGCTGGGACATTTTCAACGATGACCTCATCGGCACCTTGCCACTGTGCAAAGCGACTGATGGCTTTTTGCACATCATTCATAAAGGCCTCGGTAACACGCACGCCGGGCTCAAGCCAAAATGCACGAATAATCAGCTGCTGTGCCTGGCGGTCCATCTTTGCATCAATACGCGCTTTGAGTGCACCTCGGTGTAACACCGGCAGAACAAAGTAACCATAGACGCGCTTCTCAGCAGGGGTATAGCACTCAATGCGGTAATCGAAATTAAACAACTCCAGAGCGCGCCGGCGATCCCATACCACCGGATCGAACGGTGACAACAAGGCCGTGTGGGTGGCGCTGGGCATTTTATCCAGCAGAGGTAACAAGCTCTTATGCAGCCACATCTCACCGAGCTGTTCTACCTCAACGCACACGATTTCGCCTTGTGCTTCGGCATCCTTAATCCAGGATTGCAGGGGTGCACGCTTCAGCCGATAGTAATCGGCCAACCAACTGGCACGAAAAATACCGAGACTGCGGGCACTGTGTCGTAGCATCGCCAGTACCGCATCAGATTCACTCACTGCATGCTGTTCGTCATCCCAATCAGGCATCACGCGGGTGCGCAGATCGTACACCCGCTGGAAGTTACGTCGTTCGACCACCATCAACTCACCCGCGCTAAACAGGTTTTCCAGATGCCGCTTGTGTGGCTTCCAGGCCCACCAGCTGGGTTTGGTATGCTTATCACTGGCAAAATCAGCGGCGCGCACCGGGCCATTTTCAGCGATATGATTCAGCAAGGCAGCGATTTCCTGCTGATGTTCGTTTACCCACTGCTCGTTGTATTTCCACCCCAGCCGCTGCGGCTCCAGCATGCGATGGCGTAGCAACGGGTAATCTTCGAAGGGGATGAAACAGGCTTCGTGCGCCCAATACTCAAAAAGCGCACCGGAGGCCAATGTTTCTTCCAGCCACTGTGTGGGATAAGCGCCAAGGCGGCTGAACAGCACCAGATAAGGGCTACGGGCGACGACATTGATGGTGTCGATTTGCAGTAATGACATCTGCCGCACGCAGGCATGGATATCGGACAGGCGGGCGCGGCGGCTCGGTGGGCGTAACAACCCCTGAGCAGCCAGGTGTAAATGACGAGCAGTTTGGAGTGAAAGGGAAGATGTTGTGGTCATGACTCGATTCCCTTTGAGCAGGTTTAGCGCGAACGGGTGTCGCGCGCAGTCGTGCAGAGTTGGGTCACATCGGCGAGTAAAGCATCCAGGGACGCCCCCGACAGATCGGCATCAACCGGTAGATACCACCAGTTGTCACGTGCAAAACTACGGCATTTCACTGCGTCTTTTTCGGTCATCAGCAGGCATTGATGAGTCTGCGTCAAACGCTGTAACTCTTCTTTGCTATAAGCATGGTGATCGGCAAACGCGATTTCTGCCACCGGCTGGATGCCTTGCTGTTGCAGCGTTTTGAAGAACCGCGGCGGATGCCCAATGCCGGCCATCGCCACCGTTTCTGGCAATTGATCGAGGTTGGCTGTCTCACCGTTCACCAGATTGATCGCCTTGCCGGGACGCAACGTCATGGCGATCTCACCGGCTTGCGCCTCTCCACCATTGACGATGATGGCATTGACGCTTTGCAGCCGGGATGCGCGCTCACGCATCGGACCTGCGGGCAGCCACCAGCCATTACCGAAGCGACGGACACCATCCACTACCACAATTTCACGATCGCGCTGCAACGCGTAATGTTGCAGCCCGTCGTCGGTAATAATTACATCCAGTTCCTGTGCGGCCAGCAGTCCTTCTACCGCCATACGGCGTTGAGGCGCGACGGCTACCGGCGCCTGAGTACGCTGCGCGATTAATACCGGCTCGTCGCCGGCTTGTGATGTCGGGGTATCGGCCGTCACCAGCAGTGGATAACGCTCAGCCTTTCCACCATAGCCGCGTGAGACAACGCCAACGCGCAGGCCACGCTGTTGCAGTGCCTGAACCAGCCAGATTACCACCGGCGTTTTACCGTTGCCGCCAGCCGTCAGATTACCTACCACAATCACCGGACAGGGCGCACGCCAGCTTTTACGCCAGCCACGCTGATAGCTGAGGCGAATCAAACTGCTGATTGCGCCATACAGCAAACTCAGTGGCCACAATAGCAGCCACAGTGGCGAGCGCCCGCTCCAGATGCGTTCAATCATTGACCAAACTGCAGTTTGTGAAGCTGTGCATAGGCACCCTTTTCGGCCAGCAACACGCTGTGCGTACCGCGTTCAACGATACGACCATCCTCAACGACCACGATTTCATCGGCTTTTTCGATGGTCGACAGGCGGTGCGCAATCACTAGCGAAGTGCGGTTTTTCTGCAGCTCATCCAGTGCGGCCTGAATCGCGCGCTCGGATTCGGTATCCAGTGCTGAGGTCGCTTCATCAAGGATCAGAATCGGGCAATCACGCAGCAATGCGCGCGCGATGGCGATACGTTGACGCTGGCCACCTGACAGCAACACGCCGTTCTCACCAATCACGGTATCCAGACCGTTATCCATCTTCTTAATAAAGTCCATGGCGTGCGCCATAGTCGCTGCCTGTTCAATCTGCTCGCGGGTGTATTCTCCATTGCGTGCATAAGCAATGTTATTGGCAATGGTGTCGTTGAACAGATGAACATTCTGAGATACCAGCGCCACCTGATTACGCAGCGAACGCAGGGTGTATTCACGCAGATCGTGGCCATCCAGCAGAATTTCACCGGAGTCGATATCGTAGAAACGGGTCAATAGGCTCGCCATGGTCGATTTACCCGATCCTGAGCGTCCTACCAATGCCACGGTTTTGCCCTCGGGCAGTGACAGATTGATATCACGCAGCGCCGGGACTTCACGGCCAGGATAGGTAAAGGTCACATTGCGGAATTCGACATCGCCTTTGGCACGCGTGATTTCACGCTTGCCATTATCGATTTCCTGTTCGCTATCCAGAATTGAGAACAAGGTCTGACAAGCAGCCATACCGCGCTGGAACTGGGCATTGACGTTAGTCAGCGACTTCAGTGGACGCATCAAGGCAATCATCGATGAGAACACCACAGTGATGGTACCGGCGGTGAGAGTTTCCATCACGCTGGGGAAACTGGCGGCGTAGAGCACAAATGCCAGTGCCAGAGAAGCAATCAGCTGAATGACCGGATCGGAAATGGAAGATGCCGAAACCAGTTTCATGCCCTGCTGGCGCATTTTGTTGCTCACCTGGGAGAAACGCTGTGCTTCAACATCCTGACCACCAAATATCAGCACCTCTTTGTGCCCTTTCAGCATCTGTTCAGCACTGGTGGTGACTTGTCCCATGGTGTTCTGCATGTTTTTACTGATGCTGCGGAAGCGTTTGGACACTGTGCGAATCGCAAAGGAAACAATTGGCGCAAGGACAATCAAAATTAATGACAGCTGCCAGCTGTAGTAGAACATCATGATAAACAGGCCGATGATCGAGGCGCCTTCACGTACGACCGTCACCAGTGCACTGGAAGAGGACGAAGCAACCTGCTCGGAATCATAAGTGATGCGTGACAGCAATGTGCCGGTTGATTGCTGGTCAAAGAACGCCACGGGCATGCCCATCATGTGACCAAACAAGCGGCGGCGCATATTCATGACCACGTTGCCCGATACCCAAGAGATGCAATAACTGGAGATGTAGCTGGTCACGCCACGCACCAGCATCAGGCCAATCACCACCAGTGGCATCCAAAGCATGACGGAGCGGTCGGCCTTGCCGAAGCCATCATCCAGTAAAGGTTTCAACAGCGACAGCATTAAGGTATCGCCGGCCGCATTGAGAATCAGCGCCACCGCAGACACAAACAGTCCTGCTTTGTGCGGCGCAATCATCGGCCAGAGTCGGCGGAACGTCTGCCACGTTGAGAGATCTTTGTCTTGATGCATTATTTATTCACGCTGTTTGAAATAGCCGCTCATTCTACCTGGATTCACGTTTGACGCCAAACCACTGATGATACCAGCGAGGTTTTATTTGCTCCCTCAATCCCTTGATCTGCCATTCACCCTGCCGAATACCAATGTGGACCTGCCCGGATTGTGCCGTGTCATACCAGAGATAGCCCTGCTGGCGATAGCGTTCAACCACCGCTACGGCAGGCATGCGCCAGGCGTTATAGCGCGCCACCGACGCCACCGCGCCCTTTCCTGCAACACTACGTAACAGTAAAGGCCCCGAAGAGGTTCGGCTACCATGATGAGGGACCTGCATTAACGTGCTGGTGAGCTGGGTTTTCTCTAATGCCACCAATTTTCTTTCTGCTTCTGACTCAATATCCCCGGTGAGCAGCAGGCTGACAGCTCCATCGTCTACGCGTACGACACAAGAGTCATTATTTTGCCCTTGCGTATTCCCTGCGGGCGGCCAGAGTGCCGTAAAGGTCAGTTTGCCCCATTGCCACTGCTCTCCTCGCTGACAGGGTAAATGTCCCGCTTCACCCAATGCACTGCGGATCATCGTATTGGGATTTGCCTGATGCAGTGAATTCAGCCCACCCCGATGATCCAGATGCTTATGACTTACCACCACCGTGTTTAGCTGTCGTCCCTTATACAGTAACCATGGCAGTATCACACGCGCGCCCGCATCATCTTCATTCCAGCGTGGACCCGCATCGTACAACACCACTTCATTACCCTGTGTAATCGCGATCGCCAGACCATGGCCCACATCCAGCACATCAATCTGCCAGTCATCTTGTTCAGACTGATGACGCCATAACAGAAATGCCAGTGCGCAGCCGCAGCAAAGCATCAGCGTGTTATTCAGCAAACCACTGCGCCACATAAATAAACCGCCCCATAGCAGGGCCACTGCCGGCAAGGCATCATTTAACGGCCACCATCCTGCTGGCAAGTATGCCAGGCCCTGCATCACCTGATTGACAGAAAAATCCGCCAACCGCCACAGTACCGAAGCGATGGGTTGTATGGGCAGCAAAAGCGCCAGCAGTATCAATGGCACGGTGAAAAGCGATACCACAGGCACCGCGATGAGGTTAGCGGCCAGTGCACTGAGGCTGATTCCCTGAAATAAAAAAATCTGCAGAGGAGCCATCAGTATCATCATGCCGAGCTGTAAGTGCAGCAATCTCAGCGGCAGCCAGCGCCAGGCCTGACGGTATCGATCCGGCAAGGCAAACCACTGGAACCAGATGATTAACATGGCGACGGCAAGAGCAGAGAGCCAAAAGCTTTCAGATAAGACTGTGAGGGGATCAAGCCAAAGCAGTACACCCATGCACAGTGTCCAAATCTGCCAGCCTGTTAACTGCCAGCCAGCGATTCTTATCGTTGTCCACAGTAGTAGCGCGACCAGCGCGCGCTGTGCTGGTGCATGGCTGCCCGACAGCCAGCAGTAGATTGTCGCGGTAATGATGCTCCCCATTAGTGGCAGCAGATAACCGATGGTGTGCGCAGGCTGCAGCAGCTGCAAGCCACGTACTATCATCCAGCCAACGCTGGCCGCTAGCGCAATATGCATACCGGAAATCGCCATTAAGTGTGCGGTTCCGGTCTCACGTAATAATTGTCGCTGGGTTTTGGTCATGTTCTCACGTTCGCCAAAAGCCAGCGCCTGCAAAATGGCCGGTTGTTGCAGGTGTTCAAAAAGAGGTTGATGATGGCGCATAACCTGCGTTCGCAAATTACAATCTACCGATTCCGCCAGCTGGTTAATGGTTCTCCCCTGCAAAGGTGTATGGTTTGCCAGCGCAAAACGTTGGGCATCAAACCCGCCTTCATTCAAGCGACCATGCACTGCACGCAAGCGTAAGGTCATTTTCCAGCGTTGCCCTGCACAATACCCCGATTCACCTGGCTCCGCATTGATACTGACAAACAACGGCGGGAACTGATATCGCTCACCCACACGGATAATCTGGGCTTTAAATTGCTGTTGATTTTCCTTCACATCAACAATACGCAGCGTCACTTCGGCTGGCGCCATTGAAAGCTGGTCAATCACATTCAGCATCTGTCTCGCTTCCAGTAGCGCCCACGCCAGAAGCAGGATACCCATGCCAATAAGACGCAGCCCATCCCAAGGCAGGGATGCCACAATAAGTGCTAGTAGCACCATCACAGCGATCATTTCCATGGTCGGTATTTGAGGTAACAAACCCAATGGTAGCGCCGCCAGGATCATGATTCTGGCTACTGTAATCCCTGTTATACGCATCACTTTTCTCCCGCAATGGGCACCAGTTTGCGTGCAATTGGCAGGAATAGCTTTCAGGAATGGGGAGAGCTGGATTGCGGATGCCAAAAAATCGAAGTGGCTTTCATTGTTGATGTGGGTTTAGGAATCAGATTCACAACAACGAATTTTGAGCAAAAAAAACGACACCCAGAGGTGTCGCTTTGTCGTTCGGTAACGGCTTAGCCGTAGATATTTGCACGGTCACGCAATTCTTTGCCCGGCTTGAAGTGGGGAACGTATTTACCTTCCAGATCCACTTTATCACCCGTTTTCGGGTTACGACCAGTGCGCGGTGCGCGGTAGTGCAAAGAAAAGCTGCCGAATCCCCGGATTTCAATGCGCTCGCCCTGTGCCAACGTGGTGGCCATGTGCTCGAGCATCTCTTTAACTGCATCCTCAACGACTTTCGCCGGAATATGAGTATGCTGTCCAGCAAGTCTTTCAATAAGTTCTGACTTGGTCATGTAACCTCCGGTTAATCCTTAATGGGAAAGGTATGACAGCTTTTACCGAAACCGGACGACTTACATCGTCCGGTGCCTCGGGTCGATTACTCGCCTTTAGCCGCTTTGAACGCTTCAGCCATAGCGCTAGAGAAGTTGCTTTCTTCCTGTTTGGTGTTAACAGTGTTGATAGCTTCTTTCTCATCAGCCTGGTCTTTAGCACGAACAGACAGGCTTACAACGCGGTTCTTACGGTCAACGCCGGTGAACTTAGCTTCAACGTCGTCACCAACACTCAGAACCAGAGTTGCGTCTTCGATACGGTCCAGTGAAGCTTCTGAAGCGCGCAGGTAACCTTCAACGCCATCAGCCAATTCTACTGTAGCACCTTTAGCGTCTACTGCAGTTACTTTACCGTTAACGATAGCGCCTTTCTTGTTCAGGGTGATGTAGTTGTTGAATGGATCTTCAGCCAACTGCTTCACGCCCAGAGAGATGCGCTCGCGCTCTGCATCAACCTGCAGTACAACAGCAGCGATTTCGTCGCCTTTTTTGTACTCACGAACGGCTTCTTCGCCAGTCGCGTTCCAGGAGATGTCTGACAGGTGAACCAGACCGTCGATGCCACCGTCCAGGCCGATGAAGATACCGAAGTCAGTGATTGACTTGATTTTACCTTCAACGCGATCGCCTTTGTTGTGGGTCTCAGCGAACTGCTGCCATGGGTTGTTTTTGCACTGCTTCAGACCCAGGGAGATACGACGACGTTCTTCGTCGATGTCCAGAACCATAACTTCAACAACATCGCCCACGTTAACAACTTTAGATGGGTGAATGTTTTTGTTGGTCCAGTCCATTTCAGAAACGTGTACCAGACCTTCAACGCCTTCTTCGATTTCAACGAAGCAGCCGTAATCAGTCAGGTTGGTTACACGGCCAGTCAGCTTGGTGCCTTCTGGGTAACGCTTAGCGATAGCAACCCATGGATCTTCGCCCAGCTGTTTCAGGCCCAGAGATACACGAGTACGCTCGCGGTCGAACTTCAGCACTTTAACAGTGATTTCGTCGCCCACGTTGACGATTTCGCTTGGATGCTTAACGCGTTTCCAGGCCATATCGGTGATGTGCAGCAGGCCGTCAACGCCACCCAGGTCCACGAATGCGCCGTAGTCAGTGAGGTTCTTAACGATACCTTTAACTTCCATGCCTTCCTGCAGGTTTTCCAGCAGCTGATCGCGTTCAGCGCTGTTTTCAGATTCGATAACTGCGCGGCGAGAAACCACCACGTTGTTACGTTTCTGATCAAGCTTGATAACTTTGAACTCAAGCTCTTTGCCTTCCAGGTGCAGAGTATCGCGAACCGGACGAACGTCAACCAGTGAACCTGGCAGGAACGCACGAATACCGTTCAGCTCAACTGTGAAGCCACCTTTAACTTTGCCGTTGATAACACCGGTAACAGTTTCAGCTTCTTCGTAAGCTTTTTCCAGCGTGATCCAAGCTTCGTGACGCTTAGCTTTCTCACGGGACAGCAGGGTTTCACCGAAGCCGTCTTCAACTGCGTCAAGCGCAACGTCAACTTCGTCGCCAACCTGGATTTCCAGTTCGCCGGCTGCGTTCTTGAACTGCTCTGCAGGAATTGCAGACTCAGATTTCAGACCCGCATCAACCAGGACTACGTCTTTATCGATAGAGACAACAACGCCACGAACGATGGAACCCGGACGGGTTTCGATTTCTTTCAGTGATTCTTCAAATAGTTGAGCAAAAGATTCAGTCATATTGATAATCTTAGGATTCTTCAATTTAACGTCCACCTGACGTCATTGTCGGATGGGGTTGTTTCACATGCCCAGCACCGGATCCGTGGTACAGGGTTACTACAATTCAGTTACCGAATAGATTAAATGCCCAGCTTTTGGCGGGCATAATCAAGTGCCTTTTCAATCACTTGCTCAATGGACATACTGGTTGAATCCAGCACCAGAGCATCAGCGGCAGGCACTAAAGGCGCAATTGCACGATTACGATCGCGGTCGTCGCGTTCCTTTATCTCGGATAAAAGGCGATCAAAGTTAACATTAAAGCCCTTCTCCTGCAACTGTAGCATACGACGGTGAGCACGCTCTTCCGAACTTGCATCCAGGAAGATTTTTACCGGTGCATCGGGGAATACCACGGTGCCCATATCGCGGCCATCCGCAATCAAACCCGGCTCTTCACGGAATGCTCGCTGGCGACGCAACAGCGCTTCACGCACGCGTGGGAAAGCAGCAACCCGCGAAGCCGTATTGCTCACCTCCTGCGTACGGATTTCACCGGTCACATCCTCACCTTCCAAAATGACCTGCATTTCGCCTTCAACAGACAAGAAACGCACGTCGAGGTGAGCCGCCATAGGCACTAATGCTTCTTCGGATTCAATATCCACCTGATGATGAAGTGCAGCCAATGCAAGTACGCGATAAATGGCACCAGAATCCAGCAAGTGCCACTGCAATGACTCCGCCATCGCTTTACACAAAGTCCCTTTACCTGCGCCACTTGGGCCATCAATGGTAATTACCGGGGCGATTGCCGTCATTGTTCTCTCCTGTTGCTGCGTGCTTATTATCAGCCTTCTTGGCTGTTTGAATGCGCGGCATTATACGCTGCCCGCGTCAGGTTAGTTACCCTTTAGCGTAGACAGCGCCAGAATTTTCGACAGATTCAGAAGAATTTCCGCCCAACAAGACCAGAAGAGAGCGAGGAAACCCGGCACAAGCGTACCGGGTAGCGTGATCAAGAGGTCTGGCTGATTTTCGCCAACTGCTGGAAGTAATCCGGGAAGGTTTTCGCCGTGCAGCCGGGATCAAGAATGGTGACAGGCGTGTCCGATAACGACACCAGCGCAAAGCACATCGCCATGCGGTGATCGTTATAAGTGCCAATATCCGCATGCTGAAGCTGAGCCGGTGGAGTGACACGAATAAAATCGTGACCTTCTTCTACTTCCGCACCCACTTTGCGCAATTCGGTCGCCATCGCCGCTAAGCGGTCAGTCTCTTTCACACGCCAGTTGTAGATATTTCGCATCAAGGTGGTGCCTTCCGCGAACAACGCCGTGGTGGCAATGGTCATCGCCGCATCTGGAATATGGTTCATGTCCATATCAATCGCGGTCAGAGAACCTCGTGTGCAGGCAATATAGTCATCACCCCACTCGATCACCGCACCCATTTTTTCCAGCACATCAGCAAAGCGGATGTCGCCCTGAACGCTGTTGCGGCCAATCCCGGTTACGCGAACCGTTCCACCTTTAATGGCGGCGGCGGCGAGGAAATAAGAGGCAGAAGAGGCATCGCCCTCCACCAGATAATCGCCCGGAGATTGATACTGCTGCTGGCCTTTCACCACAAAGCGCTGGTAGTTCTGGTTATCGACTTCGACACCAAAACAACGCATCAGGTGCAGTGTAATATCAATGTACGGCTTAGAAACCAGATCACCTTTGATGGTAATCACAGTGTCTTTCGGTGCCAGCGGAGCGGTCATTAGCAATGCGGTCAGGAACTGGCTAGAAACACTACCGTCCACACTGACATCGCCACCTACAAACCCGCCGTTCAGACGCAGCGGCGGATAATCCGTCTGCTCCAGGTAATCAATTTTGGCTCCGCCCTGACGCAACGCATCCACCAGATGACCAATTGGGCGCTCTTTCATGCGAGGTTCGCCAGTCAGCACAATCGACTGTTGACCCAGGCATAGTGCGGCAGCCAGCGGACGCATAGCAGTACCGGCGTTGCCCAGAAAGAGTTCCAGGGCCTGGTCACTGTGCAGCGGACCTGCATTTCCCACCACTTCGCACACGGTACGATCGGCAGAGAGCGTGTAATTGACGCCCAGCGCCTTCAGCGCATTCAGCATGTGTTTAACGTCATCGCTGTCCAGCAAATTGGTCAGGCGAGTCGTGCCGTTGGCCAGCGCGGCCAATAACAATGCACGGTTAGAAACGCTTTTTGAACCCGGTAAGTTTACCGTGCCGTCAACGCGAGCAATCGGTTGTAGAGTCAGGGAGTCCTGCATGTGAAACCAAATCTCCAGAAAAGACAAAACCCCGTTGTTTAACGGGGCCAGTGGCCAGCCAGGCTGGCCGATGATGAGTAATTAGCCGTGACGACGTTCGAAGTCGATCATGAACTCAGTCAGGGCTTTCACCCCTTCCAGCGGCATCGCATTGTAGATCGACGCACGCATACCGCCAACCACGCGGTGTCCTTTCAGTGCATGCAGGCCTGCCTGCAGAGACTCGTCCAGAAACACTTTGTCCAGCGCGGCATCAGCCAGCTGGAACGGCACGTTCATACGTGAACGGTTCGCAGCGGCAACATCGTTACGGTAGAAGCTGCTGTTATCAATGACGCCATAGAGCAGGTCTGCTTTCGCCTGATTGACCTTATCCATCTCAGCAACACCGCCCTTCTCTTTCAGCCATTTGAATACCAGACCAGAGAGGTACCAGGCAAAAGTCGGCGGTGTGTTGAACATGGATTCGTTTTCAGCCAGCACCTTGTAATCAAGGATAGAAGGCACATAACGCTGCGCTTTGCCCAGCAGATCCTCACGCACCACCACCAGCGTTAATCCCGCTGGACCGATGTTTTTCTGTGCGCCTGCGTAGATCACACCGTAACGGCTGACATCGATTGGGCGAGACATAATGGTTGAAGAAAGATCAGCCACCACGACTTTGTCACCAAAGTCAGGCTCTTCATCGATAGCAATACCATCAATGGTTTCATTCGGGCAGAAATGCACATAGGCAGCATCATCGTTGAGCTGCCATTCACGCATCGGTAACAAAGCACGTTTACCGTTAAGCGTGGTTTTGACGTCGATGGTGTTCGGGGTGCAATATTTTTCAGCTTCTTTGATCGCGCTGTGTGCCCAGTAGCCGCCATCAATATAGTCAGCGGATTTCGCATCACCTAACAGGTTACCCGGGATAGCTGCGAACTGCGCGCGAGCGCCACCATGGCAGAATAAAACTTTGTAGTTCGATGGGATCTTCAGCAGATCTCGAAAATCCTGTTCTGCGGCTTCAGCGACAGCAATGAACTCTTTACTGCGATGGCTGATCTCCATTACAGAGGTGCCTAATCCGTGCCAGTTTGTCAGTTCTTGTTCTGCACGACGGAGCACTTCTACCGGCAGCATCGCTGGGCCGGAGCTAAAATTATAAACCTGCGTCATTTCCCCTCACCACTGTCATATCGAACGGTTATGAATACCGTATCGGTTTTATCATTGCCTCCGAATGGCTGCAATCATTAATCCGATAGCGATCACAATTCCGGGGCGGGCTCCACCGCAGCTTATGTCATAAATGCAATAAGCCACGGAATTTTGTGAGGGAGATTCCCGATGTAAAATCAGAATGCTGCCAGGTGATGAAATAGCCATGACAATACCGCGATAAATTTAGACCACTGAATAGCGAAGCAGGCGCAAAACCCGTATCATTGCGCGCTTTACGCCCACCCCATCGACTTGAGAGAGCGCCAACATGACGCAAACGTTTATTCCAGGAAAAGACGCCGCACTGGAAGACTCCATCGCACGTTTCCAGCACAAACTGCAGGACCTGGGCTTCAACATTGAAGAAGCCTCCTGGCTGAACCCGGTTCCACACGTCTGGTCTGTGCATATACGCGATCGCGACTGCCCGCTGTGCTTTACCAATGGTAAAGGTGCCAGTAAGAAAGCGGCACTGGCTTCGGCGTTAGGCGAATATTTTGAGCGTCTCTCAACCAACTACTTCTTCGCCGATTTCTGGCTCGGTCAGTCCATCGCCAACGGCGATTTCGTTCACTACCCGAATGAGAAGTGGTTCCCATTGACCGACGATGACAGTTTACCAGCAGGGATTCTGGATGCGCGTCTGCAGAAATTTTACGATCCAGAAGATAGTCTGAGCGCCTCAGATCTGATTGACCTGCAGTCAGGTAATGTTGACCGTGGTATCTGCGGCCTGCCATTTACTCGTCAATCCGACCAGCAGACGGTGTACATCCCGATGAACATCATCGGCAACCTGTATGTTTCTAACGGCATGTCTGCCGGTAACACCGCGAATGAAGCGCGTGTACAAGGCCTGTCTGAAGTCTTTGAGCGCCACATCAAAAACCGCATTATCGCTGAGTCAATTAGCCTGCCAGAAATTCCTGCTGAAGTGATGCAGCGTTACCCCGGCGTGATTGAGGCGATTGAACGTCTGGAAGCCGAAGGTTTCCCGATCTTCTCCTACGATGCTTCACTGGGCGGCAAGTACCCGGTTATCTGCGTAGTGTTGTTTAACCCGGCCAACGGCACTTGCTTTGCTTCATTCGGCGCGCACCCTGACTTTGGTGTGGCATTGGAACGTACCGTTACTGAACTGCTCCAGGGCCGTGGGCTGAAAGACCTGGATGTCTTCACCCCACCGACCTTTGATGATGAAGAAGTGGCTGAACACGCCAACCTGGAAACCCACTTTATCGATTCCAGTGGTTTAATCTCCTGGGACATGTTCAAAGATGATGCGGATTATCCTTTCGTCGACTGGAGTTTCTCAGGCAGCACGCACGAAGAGTTTGATACGCTGATGGCTATCTTCCGCGCGGAAGATCAAGAGGTTTACATCGCGGATTATGAGCATCTGGGCGTTTACGCCTGCCGTATCATCGTACCGGGCATGTCAGATATTTATCCGGCAGAAGACCTGTTATTGGCCAACAACAGCATGGGCGCGCCGCTGCGTGAAACGTTGCTGGCGCTGCCAGCCAGTGAGTGGGAACCGGAGGCGTATTTGAACCTCATCGAGCAGTTGGATGAAGAAGGTCATGACGACTTCACTCGCGTCCGTGAGCTGCTGGGTCTGGCGTCAGGTAAAGACAATGGCTGGTACACCCTTCGTATTGGCGAGCTGAAAGCCATGCTGGCATTGGCGGGCGGAGATTTGGATCAGGCTCTGATCTGGACGGAATGGACCATGGAGTTCAACCAGTCAATCTTCAGCGCTGAACGCGCCAACTATTACCGTTGCCTGCAAACCCTGCTGTTGCTCGCCATGGAGGAAGAACGCGATCCTCTGCAATATCATCGTGCCTTTGTGCGGATGTATGGCGAAAACGCCGTTGATGCCGCTTCTGCAGCGATCAGCGGTGAAGCACCATTCTACGGCCTGCAAGCGGTAGACCTGGATCTGAAAGCCTTCCCGGCTCATCAGGCCCTGCTGGCCGCCTACGAAAAACTGCAGGCAGCAAAACGTAACTATTGGTCAAAGTAATATTCACGGGCGCTTAGCGCGATATTTTTGCTAACGTTGAGAATGGCACTGATTAATCCCGGTGCCATTTTTTTTGCCTCAAATTGTCATACTCAACATTGAATATTGATAATTAACAATTCAGTTTCATTGATTAAACTGAATTAACATTAAGTCAATTTCAAAGACCCCCATTAAACTTATTTTGCATAAATTAAAAATTTTTTAGTTGTTATAATTCAAATTGTTACATGAAAATTCCTTAGCTTAACGCCTCGCTTACCCCGTACCTCCCTGCCATTTATGATCCACATCAATTCCTGACCTATACTCCTTTGTTAGTATCTTTACAGACAATTTCAGGAGAGCGTTAGTGTGAAAGCTGACAACCCTTTTAATGCATTATTACCCGCGGCCATGGCGAAAGTTGCTGAAGATGCCGGCGTCTATAAAGCCACTAAACATCCTTTAACCACCTTCTTCTTAGCCATCACTGCTGGCGTATTTATTTCTATCGCATTTGTTTTCTACATTACTGCCACCACCGGTAGTGGCGCGATGCCCTATGGTATTGCGAAACTGATTGGCGGTATCTGCTTCTCTCTGGGTTTGATGCTGGTTGTGGTATGTGGCGCGGACCTTTTCACTTCGACGGTTTTGATTGTGGTGGCGAAAGCCAGCGGGCGCATCACCTGGATGCAACTCGGTCGTCATTGGCTGAATGTCTATATCGGTAACCTGTTTGGTGCGCTGTTCTTTGTCGCGCTGATTTGGTTAGCAGGTGAACATATGGTTGCCAACGGTGCGTGGGGGTTGAACGTCCTGCAAACCGCCGATCACAAAATGCATCACACGTTTATTGAGGCCGTTAGCCTCGGCACACTGGCTAATCTGATGGTTTGCCTGGCCGTATGGATGAGTTACTCCGGCCGCAGTCTGTTTGACAAAATGTTTGCCATGATATTGCCGGTCGGGATGTTCGTTGCCAGCGGATTTGAGCACAGCATCGCCAACATGTTTTTAATCCCTATGGCCATTGTCATTCGCGACTTCGCCAGCCCGGAATTCTGGCAACTGGCCGGCTCCAGCGCCGCACAGTTCCCCTCTCTCAGCGTTGGCGACTTTATTGTTAACAACCTTATTCCCGTGACAATCGGCAACATTATCGGCGGCGGATTGTTAGTCGGTTTGACCTACTGGGTCATCTATCTTCGTGGTGATGAGCCGGTTCACTAAGCAATTGATACGGGCGTGCTCAAGGGCACGTCATCGTCAGAGTCTCCCTAAATAAGGCAGGTATATCATGTCCGAACTTAACGAAAAAATGGCGTCAGCCTGGGAAGGATTTAGCGCCGGCGAATGGCAGAACGGTGTCAACGTACGTGACTTTATCCAGAAAAACTACACCCCCTATGAAGGTGACGAATCTTTCCTCGCAGGCGCCACACCCGCCACCACTAAACTGTGGGACAGCGTGCTGGAAGGTATTAAGATTGAGAACCGCACCCATGCACCGGTTGATTTCGATACCGACCTGGCTTCTACCATCACGTCACATGATGCGGGTTATATCAATAAATCGCTGGAGACCATCGTAGGTCTGCAGACTGAAGCTCCACTGAAACGCGCCATTATACCGTTTGGCGGCATCAAAATGGTCGAGGGCTCTTGTAAGGTTTATGGCCGTGAACTCGACCCAGCCCTGAAAAAAGTCTTTACCGACTATCGTAAAACTCATAACCAGGGTGTGTTCGATGTCTATACCCCTGATATTCTGCGCTGCCGTAAATCCGGTGTCTTAACCGGTCTGCCAGATGCTTATGGTCGTGGTCGTATCATCGGTGACTATCGCCGCGTGGCGCTGTACGGCATCGATTATCTGATGAAAGATAAAGTGGCGCAGTTCAATTCACTGCAAAGCGATATGGAAAATGGTGTCAATCTTGAAGCCACCATCCGCCTGCGTGAAGAAATCTCCGAGCAACACCGTGCGCTTGGCCAGATTAAAGAAATGGCTGCCAAATACGGCTCTGATATTTCTCTGCCCGCTACCACAGCGCAAGAGGCTGTACAGTGGACCTACTTCGGCTATCTGGCCGCGGTGAAATCACAGAACGGCGCCGCGATGTCATTCGGTCGCGTATCCACCTTCCTCGATGTTTATATCGACCGTGATATTAAAGCGGGCAAACTGACTGAAGAAGGCGCGCAGGAGTTAATTGACCACCTGGTGATGAAACTGCGTATGGTACGTTTCCTGCGCACTCCAGAATATGACGAACTATTCTCAGGTGACCCAATCTGGGCAACCGAGTCTCTGGCCGGTATGGGTGTCGATGGCCGTACTTTAGTCACCAAAAGTACCTTCCGCTTCCTGAACACCTTGTACACCATGGGCCCATCACCGGAACCTAACATGACCATTCTGTGGTCAGAAAAGCTGCCGGTTAACTTTAAGAAATATGCGGCCAAAGTCTCTATCGATACGTCTTCATTGCAGTATGAGAATGACGATCTGATGCGTCCTGACTTTGATAACGATGACTACGCGATCGCCTGCTGTGTGAGCCCAATGATTGTCGGCAAACAGATGCAGTTCTTCGGCGCCCGCGCCAACCTCGCTAAAACACTGCTGTATGCAATCAACGGTGGCGTGGACGAAAAACTGAAAATGCAGGTTGGCCCGAAAGAAGCGCCAATCACTGATGAAATTCTGGATTTCGACACGGTGATGGCACGTCTGGATCACTTCATGGATTGGCTGGCTAAACAGTATGTCACTTCATTGAATATCATCCATTACATGCATGATAAGTACAGCTATGAAGCTTCACTGATGGCGCTGCATGACCGTGACGTCTATCGCACCATGGCGTGTGGTATCGCAGGCTTGTCAGTGGCGGCGGATTCCCTGTCTGCCATTAAATATGCCAAAGTAAAAGCCGTGCGTGATGCGGATGGTCTGGCCGTAGATTTCGAGATTGAAGGCGAGTATCCGCAGTTTGGTAACAACGATTCACGCGTCGATGATATGGCGTGTGACCTGGTTGAACGTTTCATGAAGAAAATTCAGAAACTGCAAACCTATCGTAATGCAGTACCTACCCAGTCGGTGCTGACCATCACCTCTAACGTGGTGTACGGTAAGAAAACCGGTAACACCCCTGATGGTCGTCGTGCAGGTGCGCCATTCGGTCCAGGTGCTAACCCTATGCACGGTCGCGATCAGAAAGGTGCCGTTGCCTCACTGACCTCTGTTGCCAAACTGCCGTTTGCTTACGCGAAAGATGGTATTTCCTATACCTTCTCCATCGTGCCAAATGCACTGGGTAAAGATGACAACGTGCGTAAAACCAACCTTGCGGGCCTGATGGATGGTTACTTCCACCATGAAGCCAATATCGAGGGCGGTCAGCACCTTAACGTCAACGTCATGAACCGTGAGATGCTGCTGGATGCGATGGAACATCCGGAGAAATATCCACAGCTGACCATTCGTGTTTCCGGTTATGCTGTGCGCTTTAACTCGCTGACCAAAGAGCAGCAGCAGGATGTGATTACCCGTACGTTCACTCAGTCCCTGTAATCCTCCCCTGAAATGTAAAGGCTCCTGCGGGAGCCTTTTCTCCACAAGTCTGTTTTGCCAGTTTGCTTTCGCTGGCAGCCTGGCAAAATCGACTTTAATCCAAGAGCACAACACAGATTGTGCCGCCTGTTGTTAAGGCTAACCCGGAGAATACATCGCAATGTCAACCATCGGTCGTATCCACTCATTCGAATCCTGCGGCACCGTTGACGGTCCCGGCATCCGTTTTATCACCTTCTTTCAGGGCTGCCTGATGCGCTGCCTCTACTGCCATAATCGCGATACCTGGGACACGCATGGAGGTAAAGAAGTCACGGTGGATGACCTGATGAAAGATGCGTTGTCGTATCGCCACTTTATGAATGCCTCTGGCGGCGGTGTGACAGCATCTGGAGGGGAAGCGATCTTACAGGCCGAGTTTGTGCGCGATTGGTTCCGTGCCTGCAAGGCGGAGGGCATTCATACTTGTCTGGATACCAACGGCTTTGTACGTCGTTACGATCCAGTGATCGACGAACTGCTGGATGCCACCGATCTGGTGATGCTCGACCTAAAACAAATCAATGATGATGTGCACCAGATTCTGGTTGGCGTCTCTAATCATCGCACCCTCGATTTCGCGCGCTATCTGCAGAAGAAAGGCAAACGTACCTGGATTCGCTTTGTCGTGGTGCCTGGCTATTCCGATGATGATGACTCTGCCCATCGCCTCGGCGAATTTACGAAGGATATGGAGAACGTCGAGAAGATTGAGCTGCTACCCTACCATGAACTGGGCAAGCACAAATGGATTGCCATGGGTGAAGAGTACAAGCTGGATGGGGTAAAACCACCCAGTAAAGAGACCATGGAACGGGTCAAAAGTATTCTGACAGGATATGGTCACGAAGTGATGTACTGACAAAAAAGGGAGCTTAACGCTCCCTTTTTTCATTTGTTCATTCAGATATTATGCATGTGCAATTGGCGTGGCGTGCTGATCGGCCTTACGCAGCAGCATCACCAGATACACTAACGCGACGGCCGCAATCATCACAAACAGCAATCGGTCAGAGTAATTTTGCATCAGCATCGATGTCATACCCGGCCCGACCAGGCTGCCGATGGTGTAGCTAAACAGCAGCGCCTGATTCATCGCAACCAGTTCATGGTGCGCAACGGTTTCACATGCCCATGACATCGCCACTGGATAGAGCGTGAAGCCAGCCAGCCCCAGCACAAACAGCGCAGGCGCCATGGCAGTATCGCCCAACATGGCAATCGCCCCTAAAATGACCACAAACACCTGAACGCGCAACACCATCAGACGGCCAAAGCGGTCGGCAAGACGTCCCACTGGCCATTGACCGACGATGCCTGAACTCACCAGCAACGCCATCCAGTAACCGACGTTAGCATCACTCATTCCCCGATGGGACAGATATAGCGGCATCAGTCCATACAGTGAGCCCAATACAATACCGGAAATAATGCAGCCGTTAATGCCCAGACGTGAGCTGCGACGGCGCAACATGGTCCAGATGCGACCGGTAGAAGCCTCTTCAGTCGCGGAGCTGGCATTAACACGCAGGAAGACCACCGGCAGCACGGCACAGACGATCAGCGCGGTAACCCATGGGATCACCTGCAGGAGCTCAGTCGAAACGCGACTCACCAGCAACTGACCCGCTACCGTGCCGAGATAGTAGATGATCATATAGGCAGCCAACAGTTGACCGCGATTACGCACTGTACCGCTGCACAGCAACGCACTCTCCACCACCACCCAGATCAGCGCGCAACCAACACCCGCAACAAAACGCAGCGCAGTCCAGCTGTAGAAGCCTTCTAACAACACCATTCCCATGGTTGCGACGGCAAACAGGGCGCTGGCCAGATAGAAACAGCGATTAAAGCCATAGCGGTTGATTAACCAGCCCGCCAGCAATGTCCCCAGCAGATTCCCGGTGTAATAGGCTGAGCTGGCCATACCCACCTGCCATGTCGGCAGTTGATCGTGAGTAAGCCAAAGCGGTACCAGCGTATTAAGCACAGCAATAGACACCGTCATGAGCATTAAGCCGCAGAGCAGCAACACGACGGGGCGTGACCAGGTAGACATAGGGATTAAAAACCAAAGAAATGGAGATAATTGCGCGCAGTTTGCCATTCGCTATTTTAAAGTCAACGGGCAAAAAATCACCACAGCACAATTTGCTGCTGAACAATTTATTATTTTTATCTTCAGCAGCTTAGAGGAGATATATCATCACCATAACTCATCGCTATCTTCATGAATTTATGGATTTTAGTGTTTTGAGAGACTCTGCTGACGATGACGTTTATTTCTGATTAATTCTTACTAAAAAATAATCGCTCGCTCCTGAAAATAAAAAACCCGGCATTGCCGGGTTTGACTATCAGAAAGCTGGGGTTAACCAATGATTTCCAATCCGCCCATATAGGGACGCAGCACTTCTGGTACTTCGATACGGCCGTCAGCCTGCTGGTAGTTTTCCAGCACCGCCACCAATGTACGTCCAACTGCCAGGCCTGAACCGTTCAGCGTATGCACCAGGCGAGGCTTCTTGTCGGTTTTACTGCGGCAGCGAGCCTGCATGCGACGCGCCTGGAAATCCCACATGTTGGAACAAGAAGAGATCTCACGATAGGTATCCTGCGCCGGCAGCCACACTTCCAGATCGTAGGTTTTGGCGGAACCAAAGCCCATATCACCAGTACACAGCAGCACCTTACGGTACGGCAGGTTCAGCAACTGCAGGACTTTCTCAGCATGACCAACCAACTCTTCCAGTGCGTCCATTGAAGTCTCAGGCGCAACAATGTGCACCATCTCAACTTTGTCGAACTGGTGCATACGAATCAGACCACGCGTGTCGCGTCCGTAAGAACCTGCTTCAGAGCGGAAGCACGGCGTGTGCGCGGTGAGTTTGATCGGCAGATTTTCTTCTTCCACGATCTCATCACGCACCAGGTTGGTCAGCGGCACTTCCGCCGTCGGGATCAGTGCGTAGTTGCTGCTGCCCGCTTCTTCACCCAAAGGCTTGGTGTGGAACAAGTCTTCACCAAACTTAGGTAATTGGCCCGTACCAAACAGCGTCTCATGGTTGACCAGATACGGCACGTAGGTTTCCAGATAACCGTGCTGTTGAGTGTGCAGATCAATCATGAACTGGCTGAGCGCACGATGCAGGCGAGCGATCTGCCCCTGCATCACGATGAAACGTGAACCGGTCAGTTTCACTGCAGCGGCAAAATCCAGCCCTTTAACGGCTTCACCCAGCTCAACGTGGTCTTTTACCGGGAAATCGAACTGGCGCGGCTGGCCCCAGCGGCTGACTTCCTGATTCTCGCTATCGTCTTTACCCAGCGGCACTTCATCGACCGGCAGGTTAGGCAGCGAGAGGGCAAAATCGCGGATGGTGTTTTGCAGTGTATCCAGCTCAACCTTCGCCGCATCCAGGCGTTCGCCTAGCACGTTCACTTCCTGACGCAGTGGCTCGATGTCTTCCCCACGCGCTTTGGCCTGACCGATGGATTTGGATCGGGAGTTACGCTCTGCCTGCAGATTTTCAGTTTCTACCTGCAGTACTTTACGACGCTCTTCGAGCGAACGCAGCGTTTCCACATCCAGTTTGAATCCTCGGCGTGCCAGTTTTTCAGCGACTGCGTCTGGCTCATTACGCAGCAGATTGGGATCGAGCATGCTTATCCTGTGTAATTAAGGTTGGTTGAACGAATGAAGGGATGCATCCCACTGGAATGCATTGAAATACTTGCTCACCTTACCGTAAGGCGTTTATCAGCGGTAGCGTTTTATCGGGCTATTTTGATCCTGTTCAGCCAACCAGGCGAGTTTTTCGCCGATTTTCCCTTCAAGCCCCCGATTGGTGGGTTGATAGTAGCGCGTTTGCGCCATTTCAGGTGGGAAGAACACCTCTCCGGCAGCGTAAGCATTGGGTTCGTCATGTGCATAACGATACTCTTTGCCCAGCCCCATCTCTTTCATTAATTTGGTGGGCGCATTGCGCAGGTGCTCTGGCACATCATAATCCGGGAATTCTCGTGCGTCGCGCATGGCCGCCTTGAACGCCGTGTAAACCGCATTACTTTTGGGCGCGCAGGCCAGATAGACGATCGCCTGTGCGATGGCGCGCTCACCTTCTGCAGGCCCGACGCGAGTGAAACAGTCCCAAGCCGAAATAGCCACCTGCATACCGCGTGGATCGGCGTTGCCCACATCTTCCGAAGCGATCGCCAGTAAACGGCGTGCAACATACAGCGGATCACCCCCGGCCGTGATGATGCGGGCATACCAGTAGAGAGCGGCATCTGGCGCCGAACCGCGCACGGATTTATGCAGCGCCGAAATCAGATCGTAGAAACGATCGCCTTTATTATCAAAACGCGCCGCCCTTTCTCCCGAGACTTCATTCAGCAGCTGTGGCGTCAGCTCACGCTGACCTTGCGCGTTGCTCTCTGCCATATCCGCCATCATTTCCAGCGTATTCAGCGCACGACGTGCATCGCCGTTAACCAACTCAGCAATCATGCGCCGGGTGTTTTCTGGGAGCAGAATGTCGCTGTTACCGTAACCCCGCGCACTATCCTCCATCGCCTGGGTGAGCACCTGTTCAATATCTTCCGTGGTGAGCGATTTCAGCAGATAGACACGAGCACGCGATAGCAGTGCCGAGTTGAGTTCAAACGATGGATTCTCGGTGGTCGCACCGATAAAGGTAATGGTGCCATCTTCAATATGGGGCAGGAATGCATCCTGCTGGCTTTTATTAAAACGATGAACCTCATCCACAAACAGGATGGTACGGCGGCCCAGTTGACGATTCTGCCGCGCGCGCTCGATGGCTTCACGGATCTCTTTCACGCCGGATGTCACGGCAGAAATTCGCTCGACATCCGCCTTGCCATAGTGCGCAATGATCTCTGCCAGTGTTGTTTTCCCTGTTCCTGGCGGCCCCCACAAAATCATTGAGTGCAAATGCCCGGCTTCAATCGCGCGCGGCAGCGGTTTACCCGCCGCCAGCAGATGCTGTTGCCCGATATACTGCTGCAATGTGCCTGGCCGCATACGCGCGGCCAGCGGCTGGAACTCATTTGAAGAGGCGAAATCCAGGGACAGGTTACTCACCGCGACCTCACTGACGTTGATCGTCCACCGTTACCCCTTTTGGCGGTGTAAAGGTGAACTTATCTGGGCTAATCGCACCGTTTTTCTGGCTCTTCAGCTGATAATCACTGTGTTGACCATCTTGCTCAATCGCACTGAATTTGTTGATGGTGCCGGATGTAGAGACGTTGATGGTGAATTGCTTCAGGTTGCCATCGCTGCTTTTTGGCGTCAGTTCGAAATTATCACCCTGCTGCTTGATGTTGTACTGCTGCCAGTCGCTTGGCTGATTTCGGGCAATCAGCATGAATGGCGTATTGCTGGTGGCGTTCTGCAGCAGGCTAACGCTGGCTTGCTCGACGAACGGATTATAGAACCACAGGTTTTTACCGTCGGAGATAATCACGCTTTCGTCTGGCGCGGTCATATGCCAGTTGAATAAGCTTGGGCGTTTAACCCACAGCTCACCTTCACCATCCTGTACATTTGCACCGCTGCCATCTGTCACTTTCTGGCTAAAGCTGGCATGGAAGCTGTTCACTTTGTTCAGACGCTGCTGCAAATCGCTCGACGCATCCGCCAATACCGACGAAGAAACAAAACCGGCCAGCAGGCCGCAGGCAATAACGCGTAATTTCATCTGATTCGATTCCTTATTCATGGTTTCCCGACACTTACTGCATTAAACGTAGTTGCCGCTCTGTCTGTTCGACAGAAGAAAAAGCCGAAAGCTCCCAACGATATGGGGATCGTTCTGCAGATAAACAACGGGCCAGTGTTAACTGGCCCAGAAGTAAGTCATGGCGTGCGCTAGATTACATCTCATGCGGCGGCGGTGATAGCACCTCGCGGTTACCATTATGGCCCGGTTCAGAGACAATACCCTGCGCTTCCATCTGTTCAATGATGCGCGCTGCACGGTTGTAACCAATACGGAACTGACGCTGAACCCCGGAGATAGAGGCGCGACGTTTCTCGACCACAAATGAGACCGCCTGATCGAACAGCGGATCAAGCTCTTCATCACCATCAAGACCGCCCGCTGTGCTCTCGCTCTCTTCACCCGCGGTAATGCTGTCGATGTATTGCGGACGTCCACGTGCTTTCCAGTCCTGCACCACCGCATGCACTTCCTGATCGCGCACGAAGGCACCGTGGACACGCACCGGCATTGAGGAGTTAGGCGGCATGTACAGCATGTCACCCATCCCCAGCAGTGATTCCGCGCCGCCTTGATCAAGAATGGTACGTGAGTCAATTTTACTGGACACCGTAAAGGCGATACGCGTTGGGATGTTGGCTTTGATCAAGCCGGTAATCACATCCACCGACGGACGCTGGGTTGCCAGCACCAGGTGAATACCCGCCGCACGCGCTTTCTGTGCCAGGCGAGCAATCAACTCTTCAACTTTCTTGCCCACCGCCATCATCAGATCGGCGAATTCATCGACCAACACCACGATATACGGCAGTTTTTCCAGCACTGGCGGCGTAGTGTCCATGCTGTCACCCGGCTTCCAGAACGGGTCTGGAATTGGACGCCCCATGGCAGCAGCCTGCTCAATTTTCTCGTTGTAACCGGCAAGATTACGCACGCCCAGCGCAGACATCAGTTTATAGCGGCGTTCCATCTCACCCACACTCCAGCGCAGCGCGTTCGCTGCATCTTTCATGTCGGTGACCACCTCAGTCAGCAAATGCGGAATGCCTTCGTAGACGGAGAGCTCCAGCATTTTCGGGTCGATCATGATAAAGCGCACTTCTTCTGGTGTGGCTTTATACAGCATGCTGATGATCATGGTGTTCACACCAACCGACTTACCGGAACCGGTCGTACCGGCAACCAGCAGATGCGGCATCTTCGCCAGATCGGCCACCACCGGCTGGCCCGAAATGTCTTTACCCAGCACCACTGACAACGGTGACGGGTTATCACGGAACTTGTCGCAATCCAGCACTTCGCGCAGATACACGGTTTGGCGATGTTTGTTCGGTAATTCCAGGCCGACGTAAGGTTTGCCTGGAATCACTTCCACCACACGCACCGCGACGGCAGAGAGCGAACGGGCCAAATCGCGCGACAGGTTAGAGATACGCGCGGCTTTCACGCCAGGAGCAAGATCCAGCTCAAAGCGGGTGATAACCGGGCCAGGCGAGATGCCCACCACCTCAGCCTTCACACGATAATCGGCCAGACGCGCTTCAACCAGACGTGCTGTCTGCTCAAGCGCGAACATATCCACCGGTTCCTCTTCCGAAGGCGGAGAGGTCAGCAAATCAAGCGTCGGCAGCGGCGTAGAAGGCTTTTCCAGCGGACGTTCATGACGAACCAGGAACGGATGGAACAGGCTATCTTGCGCAGGTGCGACCGGTTGAGGCGCTTCTGCTGGCGCAGCATAGCTTTCGGTCTCGGGCGATGACCATGGGCTATTGTGCTCATTCAGCGATGGCATGGCTTCCGGCTGGGGTGCTGCAGGTTGTTGCCACTGCGCAGGTGCTTCAGATTGCGGTGCGGCAGGCTGCTGCCACTGCGCAGGCGCTTCAGGTTGCCGTGCGACAGGCTGCTGCCATTGCGCAGGCGCTTCCGGCTCAGGCGTGGCAGCGATGGTAAACAATGGCTCGCTTGGGCCGTCATCGACCAAATCTTTCATTGGCGAAAAATCAAAGGCTGATGAAGTATCAAGGTTAAATACTGGGCCTTCATTGGTTTTTGATTGCTGATAGCGTTGTTGCTGCTGAGCGGCAAACTGATTAGCCAACTGCGCCTGATGTAAAGCCTCTTCATCTTCTTCGACTTGATGCTGTCCGGTCTCTGCATAACGCTGCTGTTGCTGAGACGCAAACGCTTCACGCAGTTGGGCTTCCTGCAACGCGGCATCCTCTTCATGATCCTGTAACGGTTCATGATAGGTCGCGGTCATTTCAGGCAGTTGCTGTTCGGCTTCTTCTCGCGCTTTGTCTTCCGCCATACGCTGTGACGGCAACTTAATGCCGTAAGAAGCCAGTTCACGACGTGTTGGCAGTTTAACTTTGTTCGGACGCGGCAATTCAGGGCCAATACCCTGCTTCACCTGCGGGTTGTAATCGCGCTCCGGCACCACATCGAAAGCGGGTGTATACGCAGAAGCCGTTTTCGCTGCAGCTGCCCCCACTGCTGCGGCTGCCGCAGTGTTCAGAGAAGCAGATGATTGAGCGGCATCCTGCCAGTTCCCCATGCGTGGCCCTTCATCGTCATCAACGGGTGAAAACGCTGAAGGTGCAGGTTCGCCCGGAACTTCAAAGCGATACAGCGGCGGTGCTGGTTGAATAACCGGTTCAGGCGCAGGCGGTACCGCAACAGGTGCTTCTGCCGCTCGCACTTCCGGGGTATGAACAACAGGTGCCGCTTCGGCTGGTGCATTGAACACGGGGGAAGGCACAACTGGCGCCTGGTGTGCTGCTTCGGCGGTCACAGCAATGGCTGCAGCTGTCGCGGCACTGGCTTTGGCTAGCAGAGGATCATCCGGCAGCTGTTCGGCGATAGGCTCAGCCACCTTACGTGGCTTAGCCAGTAGAACGTCATCATCGTCATCATGCGATTGCGCAGCACGCAGTTGAGGCGCAGCATGTTCGGCATGCTCTTCCTCTTCTTCGTACTCATCTTCTTCCTGCCAGGGTTCGTCATGACGAGAGCGGTTGCTGGCGAAGGTCAGCACGCCCATCACCACGCTCCCGATTTTTTCGGCGATCGTCAGCCACGACCAGCCTGTGTACAGGGTTATGCCTGCCGCCCAGACGCAGATCAGCGTTAAAGTACCGCCGGCAGAACTAAACCAGGGTGCCATCGCATTACTGACGAGGCTGCCAATCACACCGCCCGAAGCAAAGTACCAGATGTCATCGACGTTCAGCGCGGCTAAACCACAAGTGGTCACCACCAGCGCCAGCACGCCAATCAGGCGTAAGCCCACCGCAAAGTAATCGATGTAATCCTGGCGATCGCGCTGACGGAATGTAATCCAGCACAAACCAATGATGACCGGAGGTATGGCATACGCCATCACGCCGAAAATGAATAAGAGCGTATCCGCCAGCCATGCGCCGACACTACCACCCAAATTATGGATCGGTTCATGCCAGGCGGTCTGAGACCAGCTGGGATCGGAAGGGTTGAAGCTAACCAGCGACACCATCAAATAGATGGCGAACAGGGCCACAAGGATGAGCAACGCTTCCAGCAGCCTGCGTCCACTGCTCAGCGGTTGTAACGAAACGTCTTTATCTTCTGTATATTCCTGGCTCAAGAGAACTCTCCAGGTGCCTGTAAATTAAGAAGGCAACAGCGCCGGGCAAGCCCGACGCTGGTCCTGTATGAATTCACAGGAGTGTACCGAATTCCTGCAAGTTTTGCACCTGCCCTGCATTACCGGGTTTTGATCACCAGACGATTGCTCTGTTTGACCTCTTCCATCACCACGTAAGTACGGGTGTCGTTAACGCCCGGCAGGCGCAGCAAGGTTTCACCCAAAAGCTTACGGTAGGCGGACATGTCCGGTACACGGGTTTTCAACAGGTAGTCAAAGTCACCGGAAACGAGGTGACACTCTTGAGTTTCCTCAAGTTTTTGCACAGCGGCGTTAAATTGTTCAAACACATCTGGCGCACCACGATTCAGAGTAATCTCAACAAATACCAGCAGTGAAGCATCCAGATAATGTGGGTTCAGTTGTGCGGTGTAACCCAAAATGAAGCCCTGACGTTCCAGGCGACGCACACGCTCAAGACACGGCGTAGGTGATAAGCCAACACGTTTTGAAAGCTCAACATTAGAAATACGACCGTCTTTTTGCAATTCATTCAGAATGTTTCTGTCGATACGATCCAGATCTTTTCCGGGGCGTTTCTTATTGTCTACCATTATTATTGTCTCTCTTAATTCCTTCCCTTTACCTGCCACACCCTGAAAACGCTCATTGTTCAGGGCCTTACTGAAGTGAAGACGATAAGTCTGTGCAGTAACGCTTCCATCCGTATGACGCATGTTGTCTGTCCACATCATGCGTCATTACCAATGTCAGACTGAGTTTATCCGGCAAAAACGTGCAAAACAGAAATGAAATTCTGTTTTGAACCGCTAAATATTCTCCGCTTCTGGTAATGTTTTCGCAAAACAGCAGGCGATTGTCAAAGTAAAACATCCAAATTCAGTACAAGATGCCAGATAGAGTTCTGGGTTGCTGTTTTTAAATGAGAATTTTTATGCTGCTGCACCAGAATTTGCCGAGCATTGCCCCCTTTTGGCGCAATCGACGTGCAGAATTTGCACTCATCGACTACGCCGCTTGCAGCGATTGTTATCAAAATTGCTGAAACCTTTTTTTGCTGCGCTAATTTCCCTACAATCAAAAACTATGTTGTCGCAAAAAACTGAGGAACGCATGAGTACGGCCAAACACAGTAAGCTGCTCATTTTAGGCTCCGGCCCTGCCGGATATACTGCGGCAGTCTATGCCGCCCGCGCTAACCTGAATCCGGTATTGATTACCGGGCTGGAAAAAGGCGGTCAGCTCACCACCACAACTGAAGTGGAGAATTGGCCAGGCGATCCGAACGATCTGACAGGCCCGGCGTTGATGGAACGTATGCAAGAGCATGCCGAGAAATTCAACACCGAAATTATTTTCGACCATATTCATACGGTAGATTTGCAGAATCGCCCGTTCCGTTTAACGGGGGACAGTGGCGAATACACCGCTGACGCGCTGATCATTGCTACTGGCGCCTCCGCACGTTATCTCGGCCTGCCCTCTGAAGAAGCGTTCAAAGGCAAAGGCGTTTCCGCCTGTGCGACCTGTGACGGTTTCTTTTATCGCAATCAAGAAGTCGCGGTGATTGGTGGCGGTAATACCGCGGTGGAAGAGGCCCTTTACCTGGCAAATATCGCGGCGAAAGTCCATTTGATTCACCGTCGTGATAGCTTCCGTGCGGAAAAAATCCTGATCGATCGTCTGATGGATAAAGTGCGCAACGGCAACATCGTACTGCACACTGATCGCACACTGGAAGAAGTGGTCGGCGATCAGATGGGTGTCACCGGTGTGAAACTGCTTTCCACCAAAGGTGAAGAGCCGGAAACGCTGGATGTTGCCGGGCTGTTTGTGGCGATTGGTCATAGCCCGAATACTGCCATTTTCGACGGCCAGCTGGCGCTGGAAAACGGCTATATCAAAGTGCAGTCCGGTCTGCAGGGCAATGCGACCCAGACCAGCATTCCTGGCGTGTTTGCGGCGGGTGACGTGATGGATCATATTTATCGCCAGGCGATCACCTCTGCCGGCACCGGCTGTATGGCGGCGCTGGATGCAGAACGCTATCTTGACGGGCTTGTTAAAACCGATCTGTAACTTGTTAATAAGCTGATCATAATTGCAAAGAGGCGACCTGTTTAGGTCGCCTTTTTTATTGCCTGCATGCTAAAGTTCATGCGCTTACTATTTCCGGATACTTTATCCGGTTTTGCCTCTCTCCATCAGTGATCAAACGGCTTCGCATGGAAAAATCACGGCAGCAACATCTTCTTCGCTGGCTCCGCCAGCAACGTCTTCATGGCGCACGAAGTTTACGTGCCGCATCGCTATTCGGTTTTGCCGGTGCACTGGTGATTATTGCTCAAGCCTGGTTGCTGGCCTCGCTGCTGCAGAATCTTATTGTCGCCCAACAACCGCGCGGTACCCTGCTGACTGATTTCATCCTGCTGCTGTTGTGCTTTGCTCTTCGCGCAGGTCTGCACTATGCACGAGAAATGGCGGGTTACCGTGCTGGCGTTGCCATCCGTCGCGCTCTGCGCAAGCAGGTACTGGATAAGCTGAATGATTTAGGTCCTGCCAGGGTTCAGGGCAAACCAGCGGGAAGCTGGGCAACGCTGCTGCTTGAGCAAATTGAAGAGATGCAAGAGTATTACGCGCGGTATCTGCCACAGATGTCACTGGCCGTTTTTATTCCCTTCGCCATCCTGATAGCCATCTTCCCGATTAACTGGGCGGCAGGATTGATCCTGCTCGCGACCGCACCGCTGATTCCGATTTTCATGGCGATGGTCGGCATGGGTGCCGCCGATGCAAACCGTCGCAACTTCCTCGCACTGGCACGTCTGAGCGGCGATTTTTATGACCGCCTGCGCGGGCGTGAAACCTTGCGCCTGTTCTACAGGGCTGCCGCTGAACAGCAGGCGATTGCTGAAAGCACCACGGATTTTCGTCAGCGCACCATGGAAGTGCTGCGCCTTGCTTTTCTCTCTTCCGCAGTGCTGGAATTCTTTGCCTCACTGGCGATTGCCGTGGTCGCGGTCTATTTCGGCTTCTCCTACCTTGGCGAACTCAATTTCGGTCATTACGGCACTGGCGTGACCTTGTTTGCTGGATTCCTGGCACTGATATTGGCGCCTGAGTTTTTCCAGCCGCTGCGCGATCTGGGTACTTTTTACCACGCTAAAGCGCAAGCTGTGGGGGGCGCCGATGCACTGGATCGTTTTCTTAACGAAAGTCCGGAAATCCCAGCTTCCGCCTCCAGCCTGTCAGTCGCTTTCGATACCCCTTTAAGCCTTGAAGCACAAGATTTGGTGGTGATGACAGCCAAAGGTGAAGCGTTATCACAGCCGCTGAATTTTACGCTTGAGGCGAATAAACGCGTGGCGCTGGTGGGTCAGAGTGGAGCGGGTAAATCAGCACTGATGAACGTGTTGCTCGGTTTTCTGCCCTATCAGGGATCGCTGCGGGTCAATGGGCATGAACTGAGGGATATCAGCCGTGAGAACTGGCAGCAGCATCTGGCGTGGGTGGGTCAAAATCCCCATTTGCCCGCGACCACGTTGCGCGAAAACCTGTCTCTCAACAGCAGCATGGATGAAGCAACACTGCGCAGCGTTTTGCAACAGGCGGGCGTGGATGAGTTTCTCGCCCGTTTACCGCAAGGCCTCGACACATCCATTGGCGATGGTGGAATGGGCCTTTCTGTTGGCCAGGCACAACGCGTCGCCGTTGCGCGTGCACTGTTGAAACCGGCACAACTACTGCTGCTGGACGAGCCCGGTTCAGGTCTTGATAGCCAAAGTGAACAGCATGTGTTGCGCGCATTAAACCAGGCCGCCACACAGCAAACCACCCTCATGATCACCCACCAACTTCACGATCTTGCCAGTTGGGATGAAGTTTGGGTGATGCAATCCGGGAAACTGGTGCAGCAGGGGCAGTGGCAACAACTGATTGCTCAGGACGGGCCGTTGCGTGCCATGGTGCAGCATCGCCAACAGGAGATTGTCTGATGAATCCACTATTGCCGTTTCTGCGCCTGTTTCGTCGTCATCCCTGGCGTTTAGGTCTGGGCATCGTGTTAGCCATTGCGACTTTGCTCGCCAGTATCGGCTTGCTCACCCTATCTGGCTGGTTCCTTGCCGCCTCATCGCTGGCTGGCGTGGCTGGCCTTTACAGTTTCAACTATATGTTGCCCGCAGCAGGGGTGCGTGGCGCGGCCATCACTCGCACTGCGTCGCGTTACTTCGAACGCTTAGTCAGTCACGATGCCACTTTCAGGGTGTTGCAGCATTTGCGTGTGTTCACCTTTAGCAAACTGATCGCACTGGCCCCCGAACAACTGGCCTGTTTCAGACAGGGCGAACTGCTTAACCGCTTTGTCAGTGATGTCGATACGTTAGACCATCTCTATCTGCGCGTCATTTCACCGCTGGTCGGCGCGGCGGTAGTGATAGTGGTAGTCACTTGCGGTCTGGCGATATTGGATGTGCCACTGGCGCTGCTGTTGGGCGGGATGATGTTGCTGACGCTTTTGCTCATGCCGCCGCTGTTCTGGCGATTAGGCACCTCAGCCGGGCATCGCATCGCCCAGCACCAAGCCAGTTGGCGTTTGCAACTGACGCAATGGGTAACCGGACTCGCTGAATTGCAAATTTATGGTGCTGCGGCCTTATGGCGTCAAAAACTGGATGCGGAGGAAATGCGCTGGCAGCAGGCACAGCAGCGTCAGCATCGTCTGCAAGCGCTGGCACAAAGCCTGTTATTGTTAACTAGTGGATCAACCGTCGTCTTGCTGCTGTGGATCTCCGCAGCGGGCGTGGGCGGCGATAGCGCACCTGGCGCATTCATCGCACTTTTCGTGTTCTGCGGCCTGGCGGCATTTGAAGCGCTGGCACCGGTAGCAGGCGCCTTTTTGCCGCTTTCGCAGGTCACTGGTGCGGCGCAACGCGTACAGGAAATCATTGAGCAAGCGCCTCTGATTCGTTTTCCATCCTCGACCGTGCCCTCTGATTCGGGCATCAGCCTGACGCTGGAAAAAATCACTTTCAGCTATCCGCAGCGACCGGAACCGGTACTCAGGCACTTCTCGCTGACACTGCGAACCGGTGAGCATCTGGCACTGCTCGGCCCCACCGGCTGCGGCAAATCCAGTTTGCTGGCACTGATCACGCGTGGCTGGCAGGCGCAGCAGGGTGACATTCGACTGAATAATATTCCCCTAGCTGAGTGGGACGAAAAAAGTCTGCGTCAACGTATCAGCATGGTCACGCAGCGCGTGCATCTGTTTAGTCAGACGTTACGCGATAATTTACTGCTGGCACACCCTGCCGCCAGTGATGAACAACTGAATGCAGCACTGCATCAGGTTGGACTCACCCATTTGGCGGAACATGATGAAGGGCTCAACGCATGGATGGGCGAAGGTGGCCGCCCGCTGTCGGGAGGCGAACTGCGCCGCCTGGCCATTGCACGCGCCCTGTTGCACAACGGCGATCTATGGTTGCTTGATGAGCCCACCGAAGGCCTGGACGCCACCACCGAACAGCAGATATTGACGCTGTTGCGCCAGGTCAGTCAGGGTAAGACGGTTATCATGGTGACCCATCGCCTCAGCGGCCTGGCAACAATGGATCGTATTTGCGTGATGGACCAGGGACAGATTATTGAGTCGGGCACGCATGACGAATTAATCTCAAAAGCAGGACGCTATTGGCGTTTCCACCAGCGCTTTGCGCTATAGTCTTAGCGAGCAGCCCGAAGGGTAATTGACGCAATGAGACTGGTACAACTTTCACGGGATTCATTAAATTTTCCTCCGCCGGAGATGGCGCTGCGCGAGCCGAATGGATTATTGGCGATGGGCGGCGACCTCTCCCCTGCCCGACTGATGAACGCCTATCAGCGCGGCATTTTCCCCTGGTTTTCGCCCGGCGATCCGATTCTATGGTGGTCGCCCGATCCGCGTGCCGTGATGCTTCCTGAATCTTTTCATCTCAGCCGCAGCATGGCGCGTTTTCATCGCCGTTCACCTTTTCGCGTTACCATGAATCATGCTTTCCCGCAGGTACTGGAAGGCTGTGCCAGCGGCAGACAAGAAGGCACCTGGATTACCTTTGAGGTGAAACGCGCCTGGCTGCGTTTGTACGAGCTGGGTCACGCGCATTCGATTGAAGTCTGGAATGATAATCGGCTGGTAGGCGGCATGTATGGTCTGGCGCTTGGGCAGATTTTTTGTGGCGAGTCGATGTTTAGCCGCCAGGAAAATGCGTCAAAAACTGCGCTGTGGGTGTTCTCTCAGCATTTTCTCGCTCATCAGGGACGCTTGATTGATTGCCAGGTGCTTAACCCACATACGGCTTCGTTGGGCGCCGTTGAAATCCCGCGTGTCGATTATTTACAGTACGTGCAAACACTGGCGTGGCAGCCTGTTTTAAGCGGTTGCTGGCAAACACAAACCCTTTTTTGACCCTGCTCGCAGATGTTTTGCACACAATTCCCGACAAAAGTGATACAATAAGCGAGTTTGGTATGTCGTCCGCGCTTCGCTGTGGCGAGCCGGAATTGCCAGGTTGGGAATCTCATCCATTTCCCGAAGCTGTTACCGTTGTGCACTTGATGCCAATTGCGACAACTTCTTAGCCCGCTAATCCCCCGCAGACGTCAATAAAAACACCCGAATTTTTCCGTAATGCACGCGCAATGGCGCGACGCACGGCGAAGCGTTGGCAAAATCGCCAACGGTTCTTTACATAAATCATGGAATTCGGCATTATCTTGCCGGTTCAACAGTTTGGTAGTTCACCCCAGAGGATTCGATGGCCAAAGAAGACAATATTGAAATGCAAGGTACCGTACTGGATACGTTACCTAACACCATGTTCCGCGTAGAACTTGAAAACGGGCACGTGGTTACCGCTCATATCTCCGGTAAAATGCGCAAAAACTACATCCGCATCCTGACGGGCGACAAAGTGACTGTCGAGTTGACCCCGTACGACCTGAGCAAAGGCCGCATTGTCTTCCGTAGTCGCTAAGTTGTTGTCCACATCTCGCGTTTGTGGCAATTAACTGAGCGCGAAAAAAAAGGCCGGATTTTCATCCGGCCTTTTCTTATCTGCAACTCAGCACATCAGTGCACAGTCCCTTCGGTTTTCCGTTTTTCCGCACTCAGGAAATGGTAGGTCAGCTGGTTTTTTTCTTTATCCAGCGCCACCGAGACTGAACCGCCATCCACTAATGAACCAAACAGCAGTTCGTTAGCCAGTGGTTTCTTCAGATTCTCCTGCACGGCACGTGCCATTGGACGGGCACCCATCGCTTTGTCGTAACCTTTATCCGCGAGCCAGTCACGAGCATCATCACTGACTTCCAGCGAGACGCCTTTTGCATCCAGTTGCGCTTGCAACTCGACGATGAACTTATCCACCACCTGATGGATCACCGCGGTATCCAGATGACGGAACCAGATAATGTTATCCAGACGGTTACGGAACTCAGGCGTAAAGATCTTTTTGATCTCTTCCATCGCGTCGGTGCTGTTGTCCTGCTGAATCAAACCAATCGACTTACGCTCAGTTTCGCGAACACCGGCGTTGGTGGTCATCACCAGCACCACATTGCGGAAGTCCGCTTTGCGGCCGTTGTTATCGGTCAGCATGCCGTTATCCATCACCTGCAGCAGCAGGTTAAAGACATCCGGGTGCGCTTTCTCGATTTCATCCAGCAGCACCACCGCATGCGGATGCTTAATCACCGCATCGGTGAGCAAACCACCCTGATCGAAACCAACATATCCCGGAGGTGCACCGATCAAACGGCTAACGGTGTGGCGCTCCATATACTCGGACATATCGAAACGCAGCAGCTCAATCCCCAGGGCCTTCGCCAACTGAACCGTCACTTCGGTTTTACCGACGCCGGTTGGCCCAGCAAACAAAAATGACCCCACGGGTTTGCGATCCTGACCGAGACCGGCACGGCTCATCTTGATAGCTTCAGTCAGTGCTTCAATCGCGTTATCCTGGCCAAACACCAGCATTTTCAGACGATCGCCGAGATTTTTCAGCGTGTCGCGATCGGTGGCTGACACACTTTGCTCTGGGATACGCGCAATACGTGCCACCACAGATTCAATATCCGACACGTTGACCGTTTTCTTACGCTTACTCACCGGCACCAGACGCGCACGCGCACCTGCTTCATCTATCACGTCAATCGCCTTATCCGGCAGATGACGATCGTTGATGTATTTCACCGCCAGTTCCACGGCTGCACGCACTGCCTTCGCGGTATAACGCACATCATGGTGAGCTTCATACTTCGGTTTCAGTCCGTTAAGAATCTGCACGGTTTCTTCGACAGAAGGTTCGGTAATGTCGATCTTCTGGAAACGACGCGCCAGCGCACGATCCTTCTCAAAGATGTTGCTGAACTCCTGATAGGTGGTTGAACCCATCACGCGGATTTTCCCGCTGGAGAGCAACGGTTTGATCAGGTTAGCGGCATCCACCTGTCCACCGGACGCGGCACCCGCACCGATAATGGTGTGAATTTCATCGATAAACAGGATGCTACTGGTATCTTGTTCCAGCTGTTTGAGCAGCGCTTTGAAACGTTTTTCAAAATCACCACGGTACTTGGTACCCGCAAGCAGCGAACCGATATCCAGCGAGTAGATGGTGCAATCTTTCATCACTTCCGGAACATCGCCCTGCACAATGCGCCAGGCCAGCCCTTCCGCAATCGCGGTTTTACCCACGCCAGATTCACCCACCAGCAGCGGGTTATTCTTACGGCGACGGCACAATACCTGAATGGCACGCTCCAGCTCTTTATCGCGGCCGATCAGCGGGTCGATTCCGCCGACACGAGCAAGCTGATTAAGATTGGTGGTGAAGTTTTCCATACGTTCCTCCCCGCCTGCTTGCTCTTCGTTAACCGGATTCTCCGCATTGTTCTGCGGCTGGCCCGGCTCATCTTTACGCGTACCATGGGAGATGAAGTTCACCACATCGAGGCGGCTGACTTCGTGTTTGCGCAGCAGGTAAGCCGCTTGAGACTCCTGCTCGCTGAAAATGGCGACCAGCACGTTCGCGCCTGCCACTTCGCTGCGACCGGATGACTGGACATGGAATACCGCACGTTGCAACACGCGCTGGAAGCTGAGCGTTGGTTGAGTATCACGCTCCTCTTCACTGGCTGGCAGCACCGGCGTGGTTTGTTCGATGAAGGCTTCGAGTTCCTGTCGCAGAGCCACGATATCCACCGTACAGGCTTCCAGTGCCTCTCTGGCCGACGGGTTGCTAAGCAATGCCAGCAACAGATGCTCGACGGTCATAAATTCATGACGGTGCTCGCGCGCTCTGGCGAAAGCCATGTTTAAACTGAGTTCCAGTTCTTGATTGAGCATTTGGCACCTCCCCCAATTATCGCTCTGACGACCTTTCCCCTATATGGAGACGGGCTCAGGCTTTTTCCAGCGTACACAGCAACGGATGTTCATTCTCTCGTGCGTAATTGTTCACCTGGGCGACTTTGGTTTCCGCCACTTCTGCAGTGAATACACCACAAATCGCCTTTCCGTGGTAGTGAACTTTCAACATCAGTTGCGTTGCACGTTCAACATCATAAGAAAAGAACTTTTGCAGAACGTCAATAACAAATTCCATAGGTGTATAATCGTCATTATTCAGAATGACTTTATACATTGAAGGCGGCTTTAACCCTTCGCGTACTTTATCTTCGGCTAGATGTTCAAAATTAAGCCAGTCGTTTGTGTTTGCCATAATGTTCCGTCGAAATTCTGCGTTACGATTGCGCGCATTTCTGCGCCCATTCCTAAGTTTAACATGTCTGTCAAGCCACCTTTCCCTTAAGAAAAAACGGCCCTAAAAGCCCATGCGCGACCTGTATCACAAAATTTGCAATAGCGTTAACTGCCTCAAATTTTGATGAATTTCTCCCCGTGCGCCAGGGCCGTTTGCTTGACGATAAGGACCGTTTCTCTACATTCTACTTACACAAGCTGATTGAGTTTTAAACAAACTCGACTCACAGCTTCAATGACCTCACCTACTGTTCAAAATGTCTTGCGAGGGAAGTAAAAGCATGGAGACGGGTACTGTTAAATGGTTCAACAACGCCAAGGGCTTCGGCTTTATCTGTCCGATTGGCGGCGGCGACGATATCTTCGCACACTACTCCACGATTCAGATGGAGGGATACAGAACGCTGAAGGCCGGCCAGCAGGTTCAGTTCGATGTCCATGAAGGGCCAAAAGGCAATCACGCCAGCTTGATTGTGCCCTGTGAAGTCACGCAAGTCGCCTGACGCGCGCCTCTTCATTCATTCTGACCACTCCCGAAAAAAAATGCCAGCCGCAGACGCTGGCATTTTTCTTTTGCGGATTTTCCCGCCCCTCAATCTGCACGTCCGCGAGCTAACCACATCACGCGAGCAAAAAGCTGATCCAGTAACGAGGGAATCGCCTGCGGCCCACGCTCTGCCGCCGCCATGGCTACCGCAATCGCCAATTCGGGTTTTGAGCTGTGATGAATCGCTTTAGTAATAATACGCCGCGCATTCATCGGCACGTTTAACGGCAGGTGCGCCATGTCGTGATAAACGTCGCTGAACCCCTGCTTATAGAGAAAATGTTCTATATCCGGAGCCGGGAACTGCGTCAGATGATCGTCTTGCTGCTCATGCTCCTGCAGTTGGCTCCGTGCGCTGGCTGCATACTTATTGCCCGCTTCGTCGCCGTCAGTCAATACATGCCAGGCAATGCCCATGCGTCTGGCAAACTTCAACAGCGGCTTAAGACCAGACTGCGCAAATTCGATGACTTTGACCCCTTCGGCCGCAAAATGGTAACCGCGCTGCCGTGCCAGTTCATTGATGATCCACACTTCCGTCTCCCCCTCCACCAGCAACCAGCAGCGGGCAAAGAGTGCCGAGGGGCGATTCACGCGGATATGAAAGCCAATACGGCGGCTCTCCTCAGCGCTCAATCCTTCAGGACCAATCCGCCATGCCGCAACGCGTGTAGGTTCACGCACCAGGCGACAAATATTCTCTAACGGCACCTGAGATAACAGCTCCCCCGAATTGGTGGTGGTGATTTTTTGCAGCGGCATTAAATCCAGCAGATTCCACGCCACTGACAGCATAATTGGATGCAGTCGCGTTTCCGGATCCTCCACCAGCAACAATGGATGAGCGCCCGGCGGCAGCGCTTCATTGCCGTGCGCCTGAATCAGTAAAGAGAACATGCGCAATAAAATGACCTGCCGACTGCGTGATTCCGTTCCCGCAATCAGGTGGTTAAGCTTGTCAAGTGAACGCCAGCCTTGCGAACCATCGCGTAATTCAGGTGCGACACGCGCCGCGCTGACCCCCGGTTGCTGCACAAGGAAGTAGTGCTCCAGCAATTGCTGCATGGTGTGCAAGCCCTGACGCAGTAAATCGTCGCTCAGATTCTGCGGCTGCACCACCAAATCCCGGGTTAATTTCTCGACTTCCTGTGACAATTCACTCAGCGTCGTGGCCCGGCGGTCCGCATCGGTGCTGCTGTGCCGTCCACGCCGGCCAAAGCGCGCATCGCGTAGTCTGAGCACGGGATAGAAGGCACGCAGATGGGCCAGCGCCGCCTCAGTGCCTTCCATCGCCAGCACATCGCCATTTTGGTCGATGAAGCGCCAGGTGGTTTTCACACCATGCTCGTTGCGGCGCGCACGGGTGCTGAAGCGGATAAAACGCCCGTTTTCATCGCGCTGCCAGAAAGGCTGGAACACCGCTTCATCATCGCCCGCTTCTGCTCGAAAGCGAAACACCAGTTGCAGCTGGCGCAGGCGTGCTTCCAGATCGCCCGGTGGGAAGTGAAAATCATGTTCGGTAAACTGATAAGGTTCAGCCGCAGGCGCCAGTAATAACGTCAGCGCATCCAGCAAGCTGGATTTACCCCAGGCATTTTCACCAATCAGCAGATTGGTATCAGTAAGCGGCAACGACAGCCGATTGATGCCACGAAAACCGCGAATATCGATATGTTCCAGAAACATCATGCTATCCCTTGAGTGCTTTGCCTGAGCATGGTTCGCCTCGTTAAGTTGGTCAAGTTAATGCACGGGTAAAAGGTTTACACTTCAACTGTTTTCCGTTAGCTTGCGGCCCTCTCCCACGGATGGAAACGCGCTATGTATGGCTTGATCATCATTCTGCTGCCACTGATTGCTGGCTATTTACTGCATGTGACCCGTGCCAATCTGCTGCGCGGCGTCGCCCGCATGCTGAGCGCACTGGTGTACATCATCCTGTTTTTTATGGGCACCAGTCTCGCTTTCCTCGATAACCTCAGCAGTAATCTGCTCACCATTTTTCATACCGCGTTGATCAGTATGCTGTGCATTATCGCCTGTTCTCTGCTGGCTTTCTGGCTACTGGAGAAGCGCGTGCCGTGGCATCACCCGCACAAGCAGCAAGCCCTGCCTTCACGTCTGCACATGGCGCTGGAATCCCTCAAGCTGTGCGGCTCGGTACTGGGCGGATTCCTGTTGGGATTAAGCCAGTGGTCAGTTCTGCGCCACGCATCAACCATCAGTGAATATGCCCTGATGCTGATGTTGTTCCTGGTCGGCATTCAACTGCGCAGCAGCGGCATGACCTTGCGTCAAATTACGCTCAATCGTCGCGGCATGCTGGTAGCCGCGGTGTCGCTGTGCAGCGCCTTAATCGGCGGAATGCTGGCCGCATTATGGCTCGATTTGCCAATCAAAACCGGCCTGGCGCTTGCCAGTGGCTTCGGCTGGTACTCGCTGTCCGGTATTCTGATGACCGAATCCTTCGGCCCGGTGATTGGCAGCGCGGCCTTCTTTAACGACCTGCTGCGTGAGCTGATCACCATCATGTTAATTCCGCTACTGATCAGCCGTCAGCGCAGCATGACGCTGGGATTGAGTGGTGCCACCTCAATGGATTTCACCCTGCCGATTCTGCAACGCACTGGCGGCATGGAGATTGTTCCAGCGGCGATCGTGCACGGTTTTATCATGAGCTTATTAGCGCCGATTCTTATCGCGTTGTTCTCAGCCTGACCGCAGAGCGCATTTTTTCACGGCTGCGCGTCGTCTCCATCGTCTACGCTTTCTGACTGACACGTTTCCGCCATCGGGATGGATGGCAAAACACCAGAAAGGAGCGAATGATGAAGCAAACTGTGGCAGCACTGTTGGCCAAAACCCTGGAAAATGCGGGCGTAAAGCGCATTTGGGGCGTGACGGGCGATTCGCTCAACGGGCTGAGCGACAGCCTCAACCGCATGGGAACCATCGAATGGATGCCCACGCGCCATGAAGAAGTGGCGGCTTTTGCTGCCGGCGCTGAGGCTCAAATCAGCGGCGAGCTGGCGGTATGTGCCGGTTCCTGTGGCCCCGGAAACCTCCATCTGATTAACGGACTGTTCGATTGTCATCGCAACCACGTTCCGGTACTGGCGATCGCCGCACATATCCCTTCCAGCGAAATCGGCAGCGGCTATTTTCAGGAGACGCATCCGCAGGAGCTATTCCGCGAATGCAGCCATTACTGCGAATTAGTCTCTAACCCAGAGCAGTTGCCGCAAGTGTTGGGGATTGCGATGCGCAAAGCCATCCTTAATCGTGGTGTATCCGTGATTGTCATTCCCGGCGATGTGGCGTTGAAACCGGCACCGGAAGGCGCACGCAGTGAATGGTATCCACCGCAGTTGCCACATATTGTGCCCAACGCCAGCGAGATTGCCCGCCTGGCTGAAACGCTGAACGACGCAGAAAATATTACCTTGATGTGCGGCAGCGGCTGTGCTGGCGCGCATGCAGAAGTGGTGAAGCTGGCAGAAACGCTGAAAGCGCCCGTGGTGCATGCCATGCGCGGAAAAGAGCACATCGAGTACGATAATCCTTACGACGTCGGCATGACCGGCTTAATCGGCTTCTCATCCGGTTATCACGCCATGATGAACGCCGACACGCTGGTGCTGCTGGGCACACAGTTCCCTTATCGCCCGTTTTATCCGGCTGATGCCAATATCATCCAGATTGATATCAATCCCGCCAGCCTTGGCGCACACAGCCATGTCAATATGGCGCTGATTGGGGATATCAAAGCCACATTGCAGGCGCTGCAGCCGCAGCTCAACAGCAAAAACGATCGTCATCATCTCGACAGCGCGTTGGAACACTATGTGGATGCGCGAAAAGGTCTGGATGAGCTGGCCACCGCCAATGATAAACAGGCGATTCATCCGCAATATCTGGCGCAGCAAATCAGCCATTACGCGGCTGAAGATGCCATTTTCACCTGTGATGTCGGCACGCCCACCGTTTGGGCCGCACGTTACCTGAAGATGAATGGCAAGCGCCGTTTGCTGGGATCGTTCAACCACGGTTCGATGGCTAACGCGATGCCACAGGCGCTCGGCGCTCAGGCAATCGATAAGCAGCGTCAGGTCGTGGCGCTGTGCGGTGATGGCGGCTTCAGTATGTTGATGGGCGACTTTATTTCGGTGGCACAACTGAAACTGCCGGTGAAGCTGGTGATCTTCAATAACAGCGTGCTGGGCTTCGTGGCGATGGAGATGAAAGCCGGTGGTTACCTTACCGACGGCACCGATCTGGAGAACCCGGATTTTGCCGCCATTGCCACCGCCTGCGGCATTAAAGGCATTCGCGTCGAGAAAGCCTCTGAACTCAACAGCGCGCTGGAACAGGCGTTTGCGCATGATGGCCCGGTACTGATCGATGCGATCACCGCTAAGGAAGAGCTGTCGATGCCGCCGCAGATCAAAGCCGAGCAGGCCAAAGGATTCAGCCTGTACATGCTGCGCGCGATTCTGAATGGACGGGGTGATGAGATTGTTGAACTGGCGAAAACCAACTGGCTGAGGTAAAACGGATAACCAGGCCAGATAACTCACAACGCGGGCGCTCAGCCCGCTTTTTTGTTTCAGGAGAGCGATGTGATCGATTTACGCAGTGATACCGTAACCCGCCCAAGTGCCGCCATGCTGGATGCGATGATGGCCGCCGAAACTGGCGATGATGTCTATCGTGACGATCCCACCGTCAATGCGCTGGAAATCGAGGCCGCCCGCCTGAGTGGCAAAGCCGCAGCGCTGTTCTTCCCGACCGGCACGCAAGCCAACCTGGTGGCGCTGCTGTGTCACTGCCAGCGCGGCGATGAATATATCGTCGGTCAACAGGCACATAACTACAAATACGAAGCGGGTGGCGCGGCGGTACTGGGCAGTATTCAGCCACAACCGATCTCGCACGCCGAGGATGGGTCGCTGCCGCTGGCGGATATCGTTGCCGCTATCAAACCCGATGATATCCACTTTGCGCGCACGCGCCTGCTGAGCCTGGAAAACACCCATCACGGCAAAGTGCTGTCGCAGAGCTATCTGGAACAAGCGTGGAAGTTAACGCGCGAACACAAACTGGCGCTGCACATTGATGGTGCCCGTATCTTCAACGCCGTGGTGGCGCAAAATGTTGAGCTAAAGGATATCGCGCGTTATTGCGACACGCTGACCATCTGCCTGTCCAAAGGACTCGGCACCCCGGTGGGTTCACTGCTGTGCGGTGATGAAGCCTACATTGAGCAGGCGCGTCGCTGGCGTAAGATGACCGGCGGCGGCATGCGTCAGGCGGGCATCCTGGCGGCGGCGGGTCTGTACGCGCTGAAGCACAACGTGGCGCGCCTGAAAGAAGATCACGACAATGCCGCGTGGCTGGCTGAACAGCTCAGCGCCATAGGGGTTGAGGTACTGAATCAGCACACCAACATGTTGTTTGTGAAAGTACCGGCGGATCAGGTTGACGCACTGAAAAGCTGGATGCACTCCGGCGATGTGCTGATGAGCGTGGGTCCGGTCACGCGCATTGCCACCCACCTCGATGTCAGCCGCCAGGATTTACAACGTCTGGTTGCGCACTGGCAGGCGTTTTTAGCGTAACAGGCCGCAAAGTGTCTTGCAGGGACGGCTTTCGGGCCGTCCACAAGCTCACCAACGCGAGGCCCTGTTTCAGCCGCACCGTATTTCACCAGCAGCGCCCGAGCTATCGCCAGCGTTTCCGCATCGGCGATGCCATACACCGTCTCTTCACTGCGCTGCGCCGTATTTCGCCAATAGCGCCCGAGCTATCGCCAGCGTTTATGCATCGGCGGTGTCATACACCCTCTCTTCACTGTGCTGCACCGTATTTCGCCAGCAGCGCCCGAGCTATCGCCAGCGTTTCCGCATCGGCGATGCCTCGATAATCCCGCGCACGGAAGTGCATCTGAAACGCCGCAATCAGCTTACGCTGCATTGTCGGGGTATTCGCTGAATTGACGTCATAACCATAGCGCTGCAGCACATCCAGCAGTTCGGCCTGATCGATGGGCGCATCCGCTGCGAGCCCATTGAGATAGCGCTGCACGGTGGCGCGATCGGGCCATGCGCCCAGCCCCTGCTCCGCCAACTGCTGCCACGGGAACAACGGGCCAGGATCCTGTTTCCGCTGCGGCGCGATATCGCTGTGCCCCACCAGATTTTCAGGTGTGATGGCATAACGCTGCGTAATATCCTTCACCAGCGCCACCAACACGCTGATTTGCGCAGGCGTAAAAGGCTGCCACTTCACTCCGGTTAATGTCCGCGTGTAGCCACGATTGACGATCTCAATGCCAATCGAGGTGTCATTGATACGGGTCGCACCGCGCCAGAAACTCGGCCCGGCATGCCACGCCAGTTCGCGCTCCGGCACCAGTTGCCAGATGACGCCCTGGCCGCCTTTTTGCGCCGGCTGCTGCGGGATCAAATAGTGGGCACTGACTTCACGATCGGTGAGCGTGGCCAGCGAGGATGGCAGATCTTCGGCGGTATAATGGATCACCACCACTTTAATGCGTGGCCGCGCACCCTGCGCCGGATGCGCGGTATCGACCCAGTAGCCGTTGCGCGGCTCAACAGACGACTGACAGGCACTCAGTAAAAACGCCAGCGCCAACAGAACAGCAAAACGCATCAGCGAATAATCACTGCGGTACCGGTCACACTGACCATCAGCATGCTGCTGTCTTTGCCCACGGTTTCATAATCGATATCAATGCCGACGACCGCATTCGCGCCCAGCGCCTTTGCCTGCTCTTCCAGCTCTTCAAACGCGATCTGTCGCGCTTTGCGCAGCTCTTTTTCATAAGCACCGGAACGACCACCGACGATATCGCGAATCCCGGCAAAGAAGTCACGGAAAATGTTGGCCCCGAGAATCGCTTCACCGGTAACCACACCGCAATATTCACTGATGCTGTGCCCTTCTAAGGTGGGCGTGGTGGAAAATTTCATTTTTCTCTCCTGAGGTGAACAGCTCGTACGGCGTAAAAGCAAGACTATACTCTATGCTAAAAATGACGCTTTGCCAGTGAACAATAAGGAAATCGAGATGAGAAACAATGCCTTTGCGCTGCTTGTTCCCGCTGCGTTACTGCTCAGTGCCTGTACCACCGTTGAACCAGTGATCAAGGATAACGGACCGCGCACTGCCAGCTGTGCCGACGGTGGCCCAGATAGCGTCGCGCAGCAGTTTTACGATTTGCGCATCAGCCAGCCCGGCCAGGGTCTGCCCGATAGCACCGCACTGGCGAAATATCGCCCTTACCTGAGCGATCGCCTGTATCAGAAACTGCTGAGCGCCAGCACGCAGAGCAGCAAACCTGCCTCATGGAGCCAGGGCGATCTGTTCTCCAGCCTCGCGCAGGGTCCAACATCCGCCGATGTTGCCAGCGCCTCAACCATTCCTAATCGCGATGCACGTAACATCCCACTGCGAGTCGATTTGAGCCGTGATGGCAAAAGCTGGCATGACGAGGTATTGATGATTCACGAAGGAACCTGCTGGGCGGTGGATGATATTCGTTACGTCGGTGACTGGCCGCACGCAGGCGGCGGATCGCTCAGCCAGCTGCTGGAAGAGAAGAAATAGCTGTTCAATTTTACAGCACTCAGTTCTAAACATAAGCGCGCCGCATCTTTGCGGCGTTTTTTGTTAATTTTTCATCAATAAATTGCAGCCAGCGAGCCCTTCCAGGCGTTGACCTGCGCAATATTGTGCTACGCTTTTGGGACTTCACTGCTGTTTAATAAATTTTAACCCACCACAATTGCATAACTATTCTGGTGACGTTAAGATTCGCGGCACTAATTACTATTCATTTTTTGCGCATGGGTATTCAACTAAACGCCATAAACTGTTTTTACGGTGCCCATCAGGCACTGTTCGATATCAACCTGGCTTGTCCGCAGGGAGAGACGCTGGTGTTGCTCGGGCCGAGTGGCGCGGGTAAAAGTTCGCTCCTGCGCGTCCTCAATCTGCTGGAGCAGCCGCGTTCAGGCAGCCTGCAGATTGCCGGGAATCACTTCGACTTCAGCAAAGCGCCGTCAGACAGCGCAATCCGTGAACTGCGCCAAAACGTGGGCATGGTGTTCCAGCAATACAATCTGTGGCCTCACCTCACCGTGGTGCAGAATCTGATTGAAGCACCGTGCCGCGTGCTCGGCCTCAGCAAAGACGCCGCGCGTGCGCGTGCCGACAAACTGCTGGAACGTCTGCGTCTGACCCCCTTTGCCGATCGTTTTCCATTGCATCTTTCTGGTGGCCAGCAACAACGTGTGGCGATTGCCCGAGCGTTGATGATGGAGCCGCAGGTGCTGTTGTTCGACGAACCCACCGCCGCGCTCGACCCTGAAATCACCGCGCAGATCGTCAGCATCATTCGTGAGCTGGCACAAACGCAGATCACCCAGGTGATTGTAACCCACGAAGTCGAGGTGGCGCGCAAAACCGCCAGCCGCGTGGTGTACATGGAGAACGGCCATATCGTTGAGCAAGGCGATGCCAGCCACTTTACACAGCCGCAAACCGAAGCGTTTGCACATTATCTTTCGCACTAAGTCAGGATGCATCTAATGAAAAAAGTCGTACTTGCTGCACTGCTTGCCGGTCTGAGCCTCAGCGCTTCTGCTGCGCAGACCCTGCGTTTCGCCACTGAAGCTTCATATCCTCCATTTGAATTTGTGGATTCTGACAACAAAATTCAGGGCTTCGATGTCGATCTGGCCAATGCGCTGTGTAAAGAGATTGATGCGACCTGTACCTTCACCAACCAGGCATTTGACAGCCTGATCCCCAGCCTGAAGTTCCGTCGTTTTGACGCCGTGATGGCGGGTATGGATATCACCCCAGAGCGTGAAAAGCAGGTGCTGTTCTCCAAGCCTTACTACGATAATTCCGCGATCTTTATTGCCCAGAAAGGCAAGCTGGCGAATGTGGATGCGCTGAAAGGTAAACGCGTTGGCGTTCAGAACGGCACCACGCACCAGAAATACCTGTCTGATAAACACAACGACATCACGGTTGTGCCTTATGACAGCTACCAGAACGCGGTTCTGGACCTGAAAAATGGCCGTATTGATGCGGTATTCGGTGACACCGCCGTGGTGAACGAATGGCTGAAACAGAATGCCAACCTCGCACCACTGGGTGAGAAAGTGACCGATAAAGATTACTTCGGTACCGGTCTGGGTATCGCCGTCCGTCAGGGCAACACTGAGCTGCAGGGCAAATTCAACACCGCTCTGGAGAAGATCAAAGCTGACGGCACTTACAAAACCATCTACAACAAATGGTTCCAGCAGTAATCTTTGATGAATGAAATGATTCCACTCGCAAGCGCCGCCGGCATGACCGTCGGGCTTGCTGTTTGTGCACTGATCGCCGGCCTTGTGCTGGCGATGATTTTTGCTGGCTGGGAAACCGTCCGCTGGAAACCGCTGGCGTGGATCGGTACCGGGCTGGTGACACTGATCCGTGGCCTGCCGGAAATTCTGGTGGTGCTGTTTGTCTACTTTGGTGCCTCACAGCTGCTACTGACCTTATCCGATGGCTTCCATATCAATCTGGGCTTGTTTAGCATTCCCGTGCAGGTTCAGATTGAAAACTTCGACGTCAGCCCTTTCCTGTGCGGCGTCATTGCCCTGGCAATGCTTTACTCGGCCTACGCCTCCCAAACGCTGCGTGGCGCGCTGAAAGCAGTGCCTGTCGGCCAATGGGAATCTGGCCAGGCGTTGGGTATGAAGAAATCGGCGATTTTTTTCCGCCTGATCATGCCACAAATGTGGCGTCATGCGCTGCCGGGCCTGGGCAATCAGTGGTTGGTGTTACTGAAAGATACTGCGCTGGTGTCGCTAATTAGCGTGAATGACATCATGCTGCAAACCAAAAGCATTGCCACACGCACCCAGGAACCCTTTACCTGGTATCTGGTGGCTGCGGCCGTCTACCTGATCATCACGCTGTTCAGTCAGGCGATACTGCGCCGTATTGAATCACGCACCACGCGTTTCGAGCGGGGGGCCTGACGCATGCTGGATTACTTACCCGAACTCCTGAAAGGGCTGCACACCAGCCTGACCTTAACCATTGCGTCACTGATTGCCGCGCTGGTGCTGTCGCTGCTGTGTACCATTGTACTCTCACTGAAAGTCCCGGTGCTCAACTGGCTGGTGAAAGGCTACATCACGGTGTTCACCGGCACGCCGCTGCTGGTGCAAATCTTCCTGATATATTACGGTCCCGGCCAGTTTCCCAGCATTCAGAACGTGCCGTGGTTATGGCATCTGCTATCACAGCCCTGGCTGTGCGCGCTGATTGCACTGTCGCTCAACAGTGCAGCCTATACCACTCAGCTATTTTACGGTGCAGTACGCGCCATCCCTTCGGGTCAATGGCAATCCTGCGCTGCGCTGGGGATGAACCGTAAAGACACGCTGCGTATCCTGCTGCCGTATGCGTTTAAACGCGCCCTCTCCTCTTACTCTAACGAAGTCGTTTTAGTGTTTAAGAGCACTTCACTGGCGTACACCATTACGCTAATGGAAGTGATGGGGCATGGGCAATTGCTGTATGGCCGCACTTATGACATCACGGTGTATGCTGCTGCCGGGCTGATCTATCTGGTGGTCAACGGTTTGCTCACGCTGATGATGCGTTTAATCGAAAAGCGCGCATTGGCATTCGAACACCGTAATTGAGTGTTGTAGTGGCGCGAAGTATCGCGTTTGTCTGAGGTGAAAGTGCTGCGGACAAACGCGTCATATCTCGCGCTGCTACGCCCCAATAACGCATGTAATTTTTTAATCATATTATTTGCATATAAATTCATTTACTGGCATCGTGTAACCCGTTCTATCTCTGGCATGGTTTACAGGAGTCACATAATGAAAAAATGGATTGTTGCTGCGGCGCTGGCAACACTGGCAATGAATGCTTATGCGGCGGAAAAAATCCGCTTCGCCTCTTCTGCGACCTATCCCCCGTTTGAATCCCTCGACCACGACAACCAAATCGTTGGCTTCGATATCGATCTGGCAAAAGCCTTATGCCAGCAAATGAAAGCGGATTGCACCTTTACCAATAACGCGTTTGACAGTCTGATCCCTTCGCTGAAGTTCCGTCGTTATGATGCGGTTATCTCGGGTATGGATATTACCGCCGAGCGCAGCAAACAGGTCGATTTCACTCAGCCCTACTACGCAAATTCCGCGATTGTGATTGCACATAAAGGCCAGTACACCGACTTCAGCCAACTGAAAGGCAAGCGTGTCGGCGTGGAGAATGGCACCACGCATCAGAAATACCTGCTGGAGAAACATCCTGAAGTGATCGCCGTGGCCTATGACAGCTATCAGAATGCGATTCTCGATCTGAAAAATGGTCGCCTGAACGGCGTATTTGGCGATAGTGCGGTGGTCAATCAGTGGCTAAAAGCCAATGAAGACCTCAGCCCAGTGGGTGAACATATCACCGATACCGAATACTTCGGCACCGGCTTAGGCATTGCGGTGCGTAAAGGCAATGCAGCGCTGTTAAAAGAGATGAATGACGCGCTGGTGGCGTTGAAAGCCGATGGCACCTGGCAGCAAATCAACCAGAAGTGGTTCCCGGAATAAGCATTATGGAGCCTCGTGGCGTGCCACCTGACAGGTTCTGCACGTCCTCCGTTCAGGCGGTGGCTACGTGGCTCCACCCTTCTTAATCAGTAATGTCAGCACTTCAAAATGTGCGGTGTGCGGGAACATATCAAACAGCTGGACGCGGCTCACCGCGTAATCGGCCAGACGTGCAATATCCTGCGCCATCGTGCTGGGATTGCAGCTTGAATAGAGAATGTAGTCTGGCGCCATTTCACTGAGATAAGCACACAGCTCAGCACCAATCCCGCGACGCGGCGGATTGACCAGCACCAACTGTGGCACCTGCTCACGCGATGTGGCGAACTGGGTCGAATCCAGCGCGGCGAAACTCACCTTATCGAGTCCTAACTGTTCAGCCGACTGCTGCGCACAGGCAATGGCTTCCGCACTGATCTCAATACCGGTCAGCTGCATCTCGGGCGTGGCACAGTGCAAGCCGAAACCGCCCACGCCGCAGAACAGATCCCACATGCTGGACACCGGCAGCTCCGCGACCCAATCACGCGCCGTGGCATACAAATCGGCGGCGACCTGCGGGTTAGTCTGGAAGAAACTCTGCGGGCGAATATACAGCGGCACCTGATTGAAACACTCCGCCAGCGCCTGATCCGGCGTCAACGCAATCTCTTCATCCCCTTCCAGAATCGCCATATGCACCGGCTGAATATTGGCGGATATCACTTTCAACTGCGGCAACTGCTGCTGCAGCCAGGGTAAAGCCGCGCGTAACTGCTCAAGTTTGCTGGTGGATCGCAGCACAAACCGCAGCATCATGCCACCTTGCGAACTCTCGGTCAGCAGCAAGAATTTCAGTTCACCGCGTTTTCGCGCCACGTTGTAGGGCGTTAATCCGGCGCGGGCAATAAAGGGTTTCAGCACATCGAACACCGGCGCAAAGCTGGCGGGATAGAGCGGGCAATCACACAGATCAACTGGATCGCCATCACGCGCCACCATGCCAAAAATCGGCCGCTCAACGCTGCCGCTCACCACCATTTTGGCTTTATTACGAAAACCTTGCAGTGCGGAGGTCACCGGCGGTAAATACTCGGCCACTGCGGTCTGCGACAGTAACTGCTCGAGTAGCGACTGCTTCTCGCTGAGCTGCTGCGGATAGGGTTTCTCCAGCCACTGGCACGAACGACAGCGACCGGCATCATAAAGCGCGCAATGCATGGAAAGGCCTGTATTCAGAATCGGGAGAAAAATCGGGGGCAGATTGTATCACCGGGCGCGGAAAAATGCGCGACTGCTGGCCGGCACAAACAACAGCAGTACCACCAGCGCATCCGGCACTTTCTGCATCAGCGTGTGATGTATGATCTGTGCATTAGTCTCACCGGGAATACTGAAGATTTCCGGGTAGATCCACCCAACGGACGCCATCAGCATATAACCGAGCACGATAATTTGCGCCATCACATAACCCCATCGTCCGCGATTGCTACCGCGCAACAGGGTAAAGGCACAGCGTAGTTCAAACAGAAAGATCAGCTGACTGGCGATAAAAATTAGCGTGGAATCCCACGCCTGCGCGCTACGGTGGACAAAGTTAGCCATTTCGTCGTAACCCAGTTCATTGGCCAGCATCAGCACGCTGAGACAGCGCGTGGCAATAATGGCGATCCCCGCCACCATCACCGGTGCAGGCGTAGAATTTGCCATCGCGTTTTTGAGGGTTTCCGACATGGTTTGACTCCGTAACCATAAAAAAACGGGCCATTAAACCGGCCCGTTCTTATATTGGCAAATGTTACGGCTTTCAGCCACGTTTAGCTTTCTGAATATCGCGTAAACGTTGCTTTTCTTCGTGCGCCATAAAGCGCCAGGCGATGAAACCGACCAGGCCGACGACAAACAAAATCAACGAGGCTAACGCATTGATCTCTGGATTGACGCCGCGTCGCACGGTAGCAAAGATCGCCATTGGCAACGTGGTAGCGCCTGGCCCGGTGACGAAGCTGGCAATCACCAGATCATCGAGTGACAGCGTAAAGGCCAGCAGCCAGCCGGTGACAATTGCCGGAGCAATCATGGGTACGGTTATCACGAAGAATACTTTCAGCGGCGTCGCCCCGAGATCCATTGCCGCTTCTTCGATGGAACGATCCAGCTCGCGCAGACGGGAGTTGATCACCACCGCCACATAAGCGGTACAGAAGGTAACGTGCGCCAGCCAGATGGTGAGCATGCCGCGATCGCTCGGCCAGCCAAAGGTGTTGCCCATTGCTACAAACAGCAGCAGCAGTGACAACCCGGTGATCACATCCGGCATCACCAGCGGTGCAGTGAGCATAAATGCAAAACCGCTATGCCCACGGAAACGGCCGAAACGCACGATGATCACCGCCGCCATAGTGCCCAACACCACCGCCATGGTGGCCGAGAGCGCGGCGATAGTCAGGCTGAGGCCAACGGCATCCAGCATCGCATCGTCCTGGAACAGCACTTTGTACCAGTGGAATGAGAAGCTCTCCCACACGGTGACCAACTGCGAGCTGTTGAAGGAGTAAACCACCAGCAGCAGCATCGGCGCGTACAGGAACAGGAAGCATGCGGCCAAAATCGCCGTACGCCATGGAGAGCGAATGGTCGGTAACTGATTCATTCCTTCTCTCCTAACTCACGATTTTGATGCTTGTGGAACCAGATGATCGGCAGAATCAAAATCAACAGAATGATCACCGCCAGCGCTGAAGCCACCGGCCAGTCACGGTTATTAAAGAACTCCTGCCATAGAATACGGCCAATCATGATGCTGTCCGGCCCTCCCAGCAGTTCTGGGATCACGTACTCCCCTACCGCCGGGATAAACACCAGCATCGAACCGGCGATAATCCCGCCTTTGGTCAGCGGCACAATCACGCTAAAGAAGGTTTTAAGCGGACGCGCGCCCAGATCCAGTGAGGCCTCGACCAGCGAGTAGTCGATACGGGTTAGCGCGGTATAGATCGGCAACACCATAAACGGCAGATAGCAGTAAACGATACCGATATACACCGCGGTATTGGTGTAAAGAATCACCAGCGGGTGATCGATAACCCCCAGCCACATCAGGAAGCGGTTAAGAATGCCGTTGTTGTTCAGCAAGCCCATCCACGCGTACACGCGCACCAGGAACGAGGTCCAGGAGGGCAAGATCACCAGCAACAGCAGGATGGTGCGCATTGAAGGTTTGCTGTGCGCTACCGCCCACGCCAGTGGATATCCGATCAGCAGACAGATCACGGTAGAAATTGCCGCCACCTTGAGTGAAGTCAGATAGGCTTCGGCATACAGCGGATCATCCGTCAACGTGATGTAGTTACCGAGATTCAGCACCAGATTGAGCTGGTCATCGGCCCAGGTCACCAGATCGGTGTAAGGCGGAATGGCACGCGCAATATCGGCGAAACTGATCTTCAGCACGATCAGGAACGGCAGCAGAAACAGCAGGATCAGCCAAAGATAAGGCAAGGCGATCACCAGCTTGCGGCCATGCAGCATTTTAATGCGCGTGCCCCAGCGCTGCAGCGGTGTGCCCACCACTTCCGGCTCGCTGCGTTGAGAAATCTGGCTCATTACGCCTCCTTAAACCGTCAGAACCACACAGCTGTCGGCGTCCCAGCACAGGCGAACTTCATCACCCCATGTTGGCGCACCTTTGCGGTAGCGATGTGCATTCTGCAGCTGCGCGCTGATCATCTGACCGCTGCGCAGGCGAACGTGATAAATCGACAGGTCACCGAGATAGGCAATATGCACCACTTCGCCGACGGCAAAGTTGCAGCCATCCGCCGGCACCTCTTCGCACAGCATCACTTTTTCCGGACGTAAAGCGACATGCACGGGCACGTTATCGATGATAGAGACATCGGTCTGCACTTTAAGCGGATGTACCAGGCCCGGCGCATCAATGACCACGCCCTCTTCCGTGCGCTCACGCAGCAGGCCGTCAAACACGTTGACCGATCCAATAAACTCGGCACTATAGCGGCTGGTAGGATGCTCGTAGATCTCTTCCGGCTCACCAATCTGCACGAACTTACCGCGGTTCATGATGGCAATACGACCGGCCATGGTCATGGCTTCTTCCTGGTCGTGCGTCACCATCACGCAGGTCGCGCCGACGCGCTCCAGAATATCCACCACTTCATGCTGCATGCGGTCGCGCAGTTTCTTATCCAGCGCGCCCATCGGCTCATCCAGCAGCAGCAGTTTGGGGCGTTTCGCCAGGCTACGCGCCAGCGCCACGCGCTGACGCTGACCGCCGGAAAGCTGATGCGGTTTACGCTTAGCAAATTCCTGCATATGCACCAGCGTCAGCATTTCGGCCACGCGGCTGCTGATTTCGCCTTTCGGCAATTTATCCTGCTTCAGTCCAAAGGCGATGTTCTGCTCCACCGTCATGTGCGGGAACAGCGCGTAGGACTGGAACATCATATTGATCGGGCGCTGATAAGGCGGAACGTGCGACAGGTCTTGCCCATCCAGCACAATCTGCCCGCTGGTCGGTGGCTCAAAGCCCGCCAGCATGCGCAGCAAGGTCGATTTACCACAGCCGGAAGCACCCAGCAGGGCAAAAATCTCACCTTTATAAATGGTCAGGCTGACATCATCTACGGCGTGCTGGCCGTCAAAAGATTTGGTCAGGTTGCGAATTTCCAGCAGCGGCGTTAACGCCTTAGCCGTTTTATTTGGGGGGCGGGGAATCGCGTCGTTCACTAACATTTCTCCGGCGCTAAGCGGTGTAGCGCGGCACAGCCAGCCGCTAAAATGGCACAACAGAGGCCATCACCGCACCTCTGTTGTCGTCTTCAGGTAAGTAATCCGTTTAGAACGAATTACTTACCACTTTTTACTTTAGTCCATGCACGGGTGCGCGCACGATCCAGTTTCGGATCCTGGACTTTGAGCACAAACAGCTTGGCCATCGCATCCGGCGTTGGGAAGATGCCCGGATTGTTACGCACATCCGCATTAATCAATGGCAGTGACGCCTTGTTGCCGTTGGCGTAGTTCATCTTGTTAGAGACATCCGCGATCACTTTTGGATCCATGATGTAGTTCAGCCACTGATAGGCTGCGTCGAGGTTTTTCGCGTCTTTCGGAATCGCCATCATGTCGAAGAAGGCCAGAGCGCCCTCTTTCGGCACGCTGTAACCCAGGTGCACGCCGTTGTTGGCTTTGGCTGCACGATCTTTCGCCTGCAGGATATCTCCAGACCAGCCGATCGCCACACAGATGTTGCCATTCGCCAGGTCGTTAATGTACTGAGACGAGTGGAAGTAGCGGATATTAGGACGCAGCTTCAGCAGCAGATCGGTCGCGGCGCCGGTGTAATCTTTGGCGTCTGAACTGTTTGGATCTTTGCCGAGGTAGTTCAGCACGGTGGCGAAGATCTCTTCCGGCGCATCGAGGAAGGAGACACCACAGCTTTTCAGTTTTTCCAGGTTCTCAGGCTTCAGCACCAAATCCCAGCTGTTGACGGGCGCATCAGTACCCAGCGCGGCTTTTACCTTATCGAGGTTATAGCCGATACCGGTGGTACCCCACAGATACGGAATCGCATATTTGTTACCCGGATCGTGCTGCGCGACTTTCGCCATCAAATCAGGATCGAGGTTTTTATAGTTTGGCAGCTTGCTCTTATCCAGCTCCTGGAAAACGCCGGACTGTAGCTGGCGAGCAAGGAAGCTGGAAGATGGCACCACAACGTCGTAGCCGGTAGAACCCGCCATCAGCTTACCTTCCAACACTTCGTTGGAATCGAACACGTCGTAGACCACTTTGATACCGGTCTGCTTTTCAAAATTCGGCACGGTGTCGGCCGAAATATAATCGGACCAGTTATAGACGTGCAGCGTTTTATCCTCTGCCTGAGCACTAACGGCCGTCGCCATCAGTACACCTGCAACCACACCTGGCAACCATTTTTTACGTTGGTTGATCATGTTTTACTTCCTCCTGAGGGGGTCATCACAACGCTGCATACACGCGATCCGGACGTTGCGTTTTTTCTGTTTAATCACAGACACACAATGAATCAATATTCAGCGGGAGTTTAATAGCAAAAACCTATAGTTGTGCTGAGGTTGCATGTCTCAAGCAGCCCCGCAAGAATAGCCCCCCTGCTTCAGGCGTGCCAGATCCCAGCGTAAAAAACGCCTTTTTGCGATATTTTATGCATGTTTCTGCTATGGGGTTTGGCACTAGCGGCATAAAGCACGACTAATATCTGGCAATAAAGGGCAAAATGCAGAATAAAAAGTGGTAGGGCTAAAATGAAAACTGCCGCAAAAAGCGGCAGTTAGCGAGGCGGGGAACTCAGTGCAGCATCGCGTGGCTGCTGGAGCTGGGTTGGCGCTCCTCTTCTTCGCCCATCATCAGCAAATTATTGGCAAAGGCTTCCATGATCACCATGGAAACGCCCTCTTCACTTTGCTTCATAAAGTGCGAGAACTGACCAAACGTCAATCCGGCAGTGGTACTGATCGACTGGCAGACAATCAGCTTGGGCAGATTGTCATCCTGGATATCGATAAAGGCCTTCACCGTAAGCGAACTGGCATTGATCTGCGATAAATCGCCGACCAAAGGAATCAATGCTGTGGGTTTCACTTCCGCGAGGGCCGAGAAGAGGATGACGTTGTCCACCAGGTCGATTTTTGCATCAAACACCCCGTCAAAATTCTGCATGTGCGGCAGGTGCAGTGCCTGGCAGGCATCGCATTCGAACCAGGTGATATTTTGTTGATCCAGCCAGCGACGCAGGATGTCGATGTCAGGAACGACCAGTGAATCCATCGTTATGTCCTGTGGGGTGAAGAAATAAGCGCCTTAGCTTACGGAAAAAGTCTAACTGATGCCACGAAAACCACGTAAAAGCGCGCCTAGCCCCCGGTTTTAAGACGATAGCCGGGGCAAGCATGCGCTTCTACCCAATGAATCATCATGGAAGCGATGTCGAGGCCGGTGGTGCCTTCGATGCCCTCAAGCCCTGGCGAGGCATTGACCTCCATCACCAGTGGGCCGCGATTGGCGCGTAAAATATCCACCCCTGCGATTTCCAGCCCGAGCGTGGATGCGGCTTTCACGGCGATTTCGCGCTCTTTTTCGGTGATGGTCACCGCGTGCGCTTTACCGCCACGATGAAGATTTGAGCGGAAATCCCCCTCTTTCGCTTCACGCTCAATCGACGCCACCACTTCATTGCCGATCACCAGGCAGCGAATATCTCGCCCCTGTGCCTCTTTGATAAACTCTTGCACCAGAATGTGGGCGTTTAGGCCACGAAAGGCATCAATCACGCTCTCCGCCGCCTGGCGCGTTTCCGCCAGCACCACGCCAATCCCCTGCGTGCCCTCTACCAGTTTCACCACCAGCGGCGCACCACCGACCATGGCGATCACATCCTGGGTATCATCAGGCGAAGAGGCGAACCCGGTGATCGGCATATCAATGCCTTCGCGCGCCAGCAGCTGCAGCGATCGCAGTTTGTCACGCGCCCGGGTGATGGCCACCGATTCATTCAGCGGATAGCTGCCCAACATCTCGAACTGGCGCAGCACCGCCGTGCCGTAAAAGGTGGTCGCCGTGCCAATACGCGGGATAACGGCATCAAAGTGGCCCAGCGGTTCGCCACGATAATGCACCGCGGGCGAATCGGAGTTGATGTTCATGTAGCAGGAGAGCGGATCGATCATCTGCACCTGATGGCCACGCTCTTCCGCGGCGTCGCGCAGGCGCTTACACGAGTATAGCGTTCCATCACGCGTGAGAATGGCCATCTTCATTGCAGAATTCCTTGTGCTTAGCGCGTTGCCCAGCCCTGTTGATGCAGATAATCCAGCATAAACGGACGCGTTTCTTTGATGATCAGGCGTTGAATCAGTTCGCTCCAGGTTTCCGAACGCTGGTTGCTGTCACGTTGCTGGTAATAAGCCGTGATTTGGTTATCGTACTGGTCCAGCACGCTTTTATCGACAGATTGATAACGATTTTCATGCACCAGCATCGCCGCTGGCATACGCGGTTTCACGTCTGGGGCAGAGGCTGGATGGCCGATGCAGAAGCCAAACAGTGGCAGCACAAATTTCGGCAGTTCCAGCAAATCGGTGACTTGCGCAATACTGTTACGGATACCACCAATAAACACGCCACCCAGCCCCAGCGATTCCGCCGCGACCATGGCGTTTTGTGCCATTAATGCGGTATCGACACAACCCAACAGCAGTTGCTCGGCGCGTCCGAGATGCGCATCCGGGCAAATCTGCTGATGACGATTAAAGTCGGCACAAAACACCCAAAACTCAGCGGCGGCACTCACCCATGGCTGCCCGCCGGTGAGTTGCACCAGCTGATCACGCTTTTCCTGGTCGGTAATGCGAATAATCGAGGAGCATTGTAAAAAACTGGAGGTCGAGGCCGCTTGTGCTGCAGCAATGATCGCGCTGCGCTGAGCATCATCAATGCCCTGCTCGGTAAAGGCGCGAATGGAACGGTGGCTGCACAGTAAATCGATGGTCGGCGTCATAATCCTCTCCGGTTACTTCTTTTTGTGGTTGTGATTGAACAACTGCGGTGCCATCGCTTGCGCGGTACGCCACATCATCAGCCAGGCGGCAGGCAGCATCAGCGCAATGCCAAGGAAAAAAAGCAGCGTCGCCAGCGACTTCTGCGCCATAAAATCAGGTGCCGCAATCCAGTTATTAACCAGTAATAGCGCACCAATCACCGCGAGCACGCCAAGCACTTCCAGCAGCAAAACCGGTTTCGGCAACGTGGCCAGATTACGCATGGGCGATTTCCTCAGTTGCTCAATAGGTCAGTCGCATTTTAGACCCGAATAATTCGCTCTGCAGCAAGGCATGGCTATCACCAGCAGCTTAACTGAAGCCAAACGCGTCTGCGGAGTGAAGTATGATGGACATAGATTGCGGTCATTAGAGTAACAGGCATTTTCTTCTTTGCTTAAGCAGGATGGGCGGGCATGATGTTAGCCATTATTCACGCTGTAATGTGAAACTGGTCACAAAACAGCAGCGGAAGGAGAGAAGCAATGATTGCAGTGATTTTTGGCCGTTCAAGCTGCCCATACTGCGTACGTGCGAAAGAGTTAGCCACCAAGCTGACCAGCGAGCGCGATGATTTCAACTATCAGTACGTCGATATTCAGGCGACCGGCATCACCAAGGCCGACCTGGAAGCACGTGCCGGCAAACCGGTAACCACCGTGCCGCAGATTTTCCTTGATGACCAGCACATCGGTGGTTACACCGAATTTGCGGCATGGACCAAAGAAAATCTGGGTGTTGAAGCCTAAGCAAACGGGCCTGCGGGCCCGTTTTTGATCGTGCTATTCGGCACGCATCGCCAGCATAATCCTCATCAGGCGGATCAGTAACGCCCCGCATCCAGCCCAAAACAGCGCACTTAAACTCCATGCAACAATCAGCAGCCAACTGTGCATCTGCGTGACGGTGAGCCACATCCAGGCCATACCCAAAAGCGTGCCCACCACGGCGACCCACAGTGTACTGACCAGGGGACTATCCGGCTGCAACAGCGCCATTAACATGCCCGGCAATAAAAACAGCAATAATTCAGGCTGTCCGCGCATCGCTTGTTCCGCGGCAACGGCCCAAAAATGGTGTGCAAAAATAAACACCAGCGTATAAAGCATCATACCCAGAACCGATGCTGGCCAGCGATTATTGCGCTGCAACATAACCATCCTCAACTTTGTTGTTAACAATATTGAAACGTTTACTGCCCTGATGCGCACAAGTGGAAATAAAAAGAAACAGCCGCTGGCAGAAGGATTAAAAACTGCTGATAGCTGAGGAAGTTATTTATGATTAGAATGACGCCGTTTTAAATAATGGTCTGCACCTTCCTGGCGGCAAGGACATTCACAGCTGCCACAAGATAGCGAAAAAAGGCCCTTTCATCAACTTGTTACAGGTAAAGAAGAAGTTAAACCGTGAACATTAACGTCGCAGAATTGTTAAGCGGAAATGACGTTCTGTTATTATTTGTCGTCTTAGCCCTGGGGCTGTGCTTAGGCAAATTACGTCTCGGCTCGGTACAGCTAGGAAATTCCATTGGTGTCCTCGTTGTTTCATTGATTTTAGGTCAGCAGCACTTTGCGATAAATACCGACGCACTCAGTCTCGGCTTTATGTTGTTTATTTTTTGTGTCGGTGTTGAAGCCGGACCTAACTTTTTCTCGATCTTTTTCCGCGACGGTAAAAACTACTTCCTTCTTGCCATTGTTATGGTGGTCAGCGCCCTGCTCGTTGCGTTGGGACTCGGCAAAGTGTTCGGCTGGGATATTGGTCTCACGGCAGGCATGCTGGCCGGTTCCATGACCTCCACGCCGGTGCTGGTGGGCGCGGGTGACACGCTGCGACAAAGCATCAGTGACAACCATCAGCTCAGCATGATGCAGGATAACCTCAGCCTCGGTTACGCCCTCACCTATTTGATTGGTCTGGTCAGCCTGATCTTTGGCGCGCGCTATCTGCCTCGTCTGCAACATCAGGACTTACCCACCTGCGCGCAGCAGATTGCACGGGAACGTGGTCTGGATGCTGACAGCCAGCGCAAAGTATTCCTGCCTGTGATCCGCGCCTATCGCGTTGGCCCGGAACTGGTGGAATGGAGCGGCGGTAAAAATCTGCGCGAGCTGGGCATTCATCGCCAGACCGGCTGCTACATTGAACGCCTGCGCCGTAACGGTATTCTCGCCAGCCCGGATGGGGATGCGATGCTACAACTCGGCGATGAGATCTCGCTGGTGGGCTATCCCGACGCACACGCACGCCTCGATGCCAGCTTCCGTAACGGCAAAGAGGTGTTCGACCGCGATTTGCTCGACATGCGCATCGTCACCGAAGAGATTGTAGTGAAGAACCACAATGCGGTGAATAAACGCCTGAGCCATCTGAAACTCACCGATCATGGTTGTTTCCTTAACCGAGTGATTCGTAGTCAGATTGAGATGCCGATTGATGACAGCATCATGCTGAACAAAGGCGATGTATTGCAGGTGAGCGGTGAAGCGCGCCGTGTGAAAAGCCTGGCGGATCGCATCGGCTTTATTGCGATTCACAGTCAGATGACCGATCTGCTGGCCTTCTGCGCCTTCTTTATCATCGGGTTGATGATCGGCATGATCACCTTCCAGTTCAGCAACTTCAGCTTTGGCATCGGTAACGCCGCCGGTTTGCTGTTCGCGGGTATCATGCTCGGCTTCCTGCGCGCCAACCATCCGACCTTTGGCTACATTCCGCAAGGGGCGCTGACCATGGTGAAAGAGTTCGGTTTGATGGTGTTTATGGCAGGTGTCGGCCTGAGCGCCGGTAGTGGCCTGCAACATGGCCTTGGCAGCGCGGGCGCCTTGATGTTGCTCAGCGGTCTGCTGGTGAGTCTGATCCCGGTGGTGATTTGCTATCTGTTTGGTGCCTACGTGCTGCGTATGAACCGCGCGCTGCTGTTTGGTGCCATCATGGGCGCTCGCACCTGTGCCCCAGCCATGGAGATTATCAGCGATACCGCACGCAGTAGCATTCCGGCACTCGGCTATGCAGGAACTTATGCGATTGCTAACGTTTTGCTGACGCTCGCCGGCACGCTTATTGTGATAATTTGGCCGCTTTTGCCTTTTTAAAAATATTTTTACTGCGTTCAGAACTTTCTATTTGGGGCGCAGTCTGAATAAGTGCCACTGCTTTTCTTTGAAATCCCCAAATTGTGGAGCCCGCCGGTCACTGACTTGCGGGTTTTTTTATGCCTGCAATTCCTGTTGCTTAAGGTTCTCCTAAGCGTAAATTGCGACCCTGCCACTCTGGTTTCGCTATTTTCCAATATTCATGCAACTTTCATCAAAGTTAAACACTCCAACAACCCACGATAAGATTAAGAGCCCGACTATTTATTGTTTGTCTGGTCGCTTTTACGCTATCAACTTTATTTTACTGGCAATTTCAGCACTGGTGTTTATGTGGTGGTCACGCCACGAAAGCCTGGATATCGCGATCAGCCAGCAGTGGTTTGACCCACAGACGCAGACGTTTCCATGGCAACACAACCGCTGGCTGGATCTGATCAATCATCGCTTGTTCAAGGATGTGATCATCGCTGGAGCGGTATTGATGTTGTTACGAGGTGTGCAGAAGCGTGATGGCCGCCGCGTGTTGGTGGCCCTGCTATTTGGTATGGGGCCGCTAGTGGTGGGCATCCTGAAGGCGCACAGCGCGCACTCCTGTCCGTGGGATTTGGCGATGTTTGGCGGTAAGGCAGCCAGTTTTGTGCTGCTGGATCCCACTCCGGTCAATAGCGGTGCGGGGCAATGTTTCCCTGGCGGTCACGCTTCCAGCGGCTTTGCCCTGATGGCGCTGTTCTTCCTGTGGTGGCCCGAGCGTCCGCGCCGCGCCGTGCTGGCGCTGTTGTTCGGTATCGCGGTGGGCTTACTGATGGGATACGGACAGGTGATGCGCGGTGCCCACTTTTTCTCTCACAACTTGTGGGCTGGCTGGTGGGTGTGGCTGAGCCAGGTGCTGATTTTTGCTGGTGTTTCTTTTTGGGTAGACAAGATGAGGAAAAGCAAACGTGATGGAAGCGCTCAACCATAGCCTGTTTCTATGGATCAACGCCACGACGGATTCACCGCCATGGTTGATTAATCTGGCGACCTTTATCGCCAAAGATGTGATTGCCATTGTCCCGCTGCTGATTGTGGCCTTATGGTTTTGGGGGCCGCGCGATCAGGTGCAATCTCAACGCGCGCTGGTACTGAAAACCGGCATGGCGCTGATTTATGCATTAAGCATTTCATGGTGTGTCGGCCAACTGCTGCCACATCCGCGCCCGTTTGCCATTGGCTTCGGACATCAATTCCTGGCACACGCCGCCGATGACTCTTACCCCAGCGATCATGGCACCACTATTTTCACCTTTGCGCTGGCGTTTATCTTCTGGCACCGACTGTGGTCAGGGGTGATTTTACTGGCGGTCGGCAGCACCATTGCCTGGTCGCGCGTCTATCTGGGCGTGCATTGGCCAATGGATATGCTGGGCGGATTTTTGGTGGGCTTGCTGGCGTGTCTGGCTTCGCATATGGCGTGGCAGCTGTATGGCGACCGCATGCTGGCTTTCACCCATCAGGTGTATCGCACGCTGTTCGCTACGCCGATTAAGAAAGGCTGGGTGCGCGGATAATGCTAAGGGCGGCCCGATCGGGTCGCCCTTATGCTGATTAGCCAAACCACTTCCCAAACCAGCCGTTAAATTTCATCATAATGAAATCCCAGATACGGCCAATAAATCCGCCCTCCGGCACCGCTTCCATCACCACCAGCGGACGCTGATCCACGGTTTTGCCATCCAGCTGGAAATCAATAGTCCCCACCACCTGATTCTTCTCCAGTGGCGCTTCCAGCTGCGGTGAGTTCAGGGTGAAACTCGCCTTGAGGTTTTTCATCTGCCCTTTCGGCACGGTGATCGCTGCGTCTTTCGCGACACCGAGATTGACCTGACTCTGCTCACCGAACCACACGCGCTGCTGGGCAAAAGGCTTATCGCTTTTAATCGGTGTCACTGTCTCGTAGAAACGGAAACCCCACGTGAGGAGCTTCTCACTTTCACGGAAGCGGATCGCATCGGTTTGCGTACCCAGTACCACTGAGATCAAACGCATGTCTCCGTCCACGGCGGACGCGACCAGGTTATTACCCGCGCCCGAAGTGTGTCCGGTTTTAATCCCATCCACCTTCAGGTTACTGCTCCACAACAGGCGGTTACGGTTCATCTGCTTGATGTGATTAAAGGTGAACTCTTTCTCACTGTTTAACGCATACTCTTCAGGTACATCGCTGATCAAACGCTGGCCGATAATCGCCATATCGCGCGCGGTACTGTATTGCCCATCGGCATCCAGCCCGTGCACGGTCATAAAGTGGGTATTCTGTAATCCAAACGCCTTAACGTAGTTGTTCATCAGACCGATAAACGAGTCCTGGCTACCGGCGACATAATCGGCCAGCGCGATACAGGCATCATTGCCTGACTGAATCACCACGCCCTTGTTGAGTTCAGAGACCGGAATACGGTCACCCGGTTTCAGGAACATCAGTGAAGAACCGCGCAGCTTCGGGTTGCCGGTTGCCCATGCATCCTGGCCGATAGTGACCAGGTCATCGTTGTGGATCTTGCCGGCTTTTAGCGCCTGGCCGACCACGTAGCTGGTCATCATTTTGGTCAGGCTGGCGGGGTCCAACCGCTGGTCGGCATTGGACTCAGCCAATATCTTGCCGCTGTTGTAGTCCATTAAAATCCAGGCTTTGGCCTCAATTTGCGGTGCAGCAGGCGCCTGTTCAGCCTGAGTGGTGATGGGAAGGAAAAGCACTAATAATGAAGTGGCAGCCAGCGGCCGCAAGGCAGAAATGACGGAGTTTTTTCTCATGAGCGTGACCAGATTGTCCTTGTTAAATCATGGTTTTCTAGCAGGTAAGACATGTCTTAATAAAAGCTACACGCTTACCACCTGCGAACAAAACCGTCCAACCGTAAAGTTTTATAGAGTTTATTAGAGTAACCCTGGCATCAACCCCGACCCGCTGCCACTTTTACTGTTACGCCGTAGTGGAAAAAGTGAGAGAAATTCCGATTTTTCGCAGAACGGTTAAGCCAGTCACAAAATTCCGCTAACCTGATGCCAATCAGCCCGAGGAGAACCACGATGGACTTAGCCGTTTTCGATCTGGACGAAACCCTGATTTGTGAAGACAGTACCAGCCTGTGGCTGCGCTGGCTGGTCTCACAGGGATTTGCCCCCGAAGCACTCATCTCTCAGGAACAAGCCTTAATGGAGAAATACCATGCCGGCACCCTGTCGATTGAAGAGTATATGAACACCACGCTTTCCCCGCTCGCCGGTATGGCGACCCTGACGGTTGAGGGTTGGGTACGGCGTTTCATCCATCGCGATATTCTGCCACGCGTCTTCCCCGCCGCACGGGAACGCATAAACTGGCATCAGCAACGCGGCGACACCGTGATGATCATTACCGCCAGTGGCGATCATCTGGCGGTGCCGATTGCGCAACGTCTGGGTGTACACGGCGCGTTGGCGATTGGCGTAGAAGTGGTTGACGAGCGCTACAGCGGCCAGATTTATGGCACCGCCACCTATCGCGAGGGGAAAGTCACTCGTCTGAGTGACTGGAAGGCTTTGCAACAGGATAAGCGCTTTGAAAAAACCTGGGCTTACAGCGACTCCATGAACGATTTACCCTTGCTCAACCATGCTGATCACGCCTGGGTCATTAACCCGGATGCGCTGCTGCAGCAGGAAGCGCAGCAGCGGGGTTGGGAAGTATGCAGCTGGGTGCGTTAAGTTAACCACGCGAGGCGCTGGCGGGTTCCGCCAGCCCGACTTTTAGCAGCTTACCGTTGGCTTCGTCGGTGAGCACATAGAGATAACCATCCGGCCCCTGACGCACATCGCGAATACGTTCACCGCGATCCTCCAGCAGTCGCTGCTCTTCGACCACTTTCTCGCCGTTCACCCGCAGGCGAATCAGGCTTTTTTCCTTTAATGCGCCGATAAACAGCGAGTTTTTCCACTGCGGGAAACGTGCACTGTTGTAAAACGCCATCCCGCTGATGGCTGGTGACACTTTCCACCAGAACTGCGGTTGTTCCGTGCCCGCCACGTGCGTGCCCTGCGCTTCCGGCACTTTCTGTCCGCTGTAATCAATGCCGTAGGTGGCCAATGGCCAGCCGTAATTTTTGCCTTTCTGCGGGATATTCACTTCATCGCCGCCGCGTGGGCCGTGTTCACTCTCCCACATTTGCTGTGTCCACGGATTGAAAGCTAATCCCTGTGGATTACGCATGCCGTAAGACCAGATTTCTGCCCGCGCGTCTTTGCGCTGGATAAAAGGATTGTCTGCCGGGATTTCACCGTTCTGGGTCAGGCGCACGATTTTTCCTGAAAGCTTGTCGAGCTGTTGGGCGCTGAGGCTGGAAAAGTTGTCGCCAAAGGCAATGTAGAGATAGCCCTGACCATCAAACGCCAGCCGGGTCCCCATATTGGCACCGCTGGAGAGTTTCGGTGTCTGCTCCAGCACCACCTTGAAGTCGCTCAATTGACGGTTATCGTCGCTGAGCCGACCATAGCCGACCACACCGCCCGCCCGCCCCTCGTCATCTGCCGTGGTGTAACTGAGCCACACGCGGCGGCTTTGGGCGAAATCCGGTGCCAGCACCACATCCAGCAAGCCGCCCTGACGATTTGCCCACACTTTGGGTACGCCGCTAATGGGTTGCGACAAGCCTTTTCCCGGCTGCCAAATGCGGAGTTGCCCGGAGCGTTCGGTAATTAACAACGTTTGATTGTCAGGCAGAAAAGCCACTGACCACGGATGATCAAGTTTGTCCTGTAATACCTGAACCTGAACATCAGCAGCCAGGGTCGAATGGGCATAACTCAATGCGCCAAGCAACAGCGCGACAGGCAGTAAACGCATGGGATTCTCCTTTATCACGGTCTGCCGTTAAGGGTAGTCAGCCCGTAAGAAAGGATGTGCAGGATTTACAAAACATTAAGCCCGACATCATGCCGGGCAACGAGATTAAGGCGCGGAGAAGGCCACGACATCACGAATCATTTCGTCTATGCCCGGACGAAGATCGTTGAGCGTAATTGGCGTACTGTTGTTCGGCAGGGATTTACCAAAGGCTTTGCGCACGACTTTGATCATTGGCTTACCGGTCTGCGCATCGACCGCTTCCACCTCGAGGAACAGCGCACTGTTTTGCGTACGGTGGCCAGTGGCCGCCATGGTGCTCGCTACAACTGCCGCAATCGGCACCACTTCGTAGAACTGCATCCCTTCGTTTTCTGCCGTCACGGCGGTGATGGCGCTTTTCACCCTGAGCGTATGTGCACCAGGCTTGCCCACAACCGGTTTACGTTCTGCGACCGCGCGTTTTAACTGACTATCGGTGTACTGACGGATTTGATCCAATGTCTGCTGGCTGATGCGTTCAGTCGGTCGCGCGGCGGGATAGTAAACCACGGGTTCGAACACCACGTTGGTGTAATCCGCGCTGTGATAATCCGGCGAGATCCAGCGCAATGTCGGTTTACCGCTGGGTGACTGTTCAGATTTTAACTGGCTGTAATCGCCGAGAAAGCCGGAAAAATGCTGTTTATCCGCAACATGAGAGGTACAACCTACCGCCAGCATAGCCAGCGTTAAAGCAGGAATATAAAGACGAAATCGCATGAGAAAGCCCTTATAAGAGGTAAATCGCTTCTCAAGTGTAGAGCGCACGCTGCGCTTTGGCGGGAAATTTTCACAGAGTGGGAGAAGAAACCACCTGCATTGCAGGTGGTTAGGGAATCACTCGAAGCAGGTCTCAGGATTCTCAGACAACGAAATGAACCTTTCGCCGCCTTTGGTCAGGGCAATAATGCCGCCGCTCTCAATATCATAAACCCACCCATGCAGACGCACTTTGCCTTTACGCAGCGCCACCGCTACCGAAGGGTGTGTTTTGATATTGTTCAGCTGAGCAATCACGTTCTCTTTGACCATTTCATTGAGACGGGTTTCCACCGCTTCATAATTGCGCTCTTCCACCACAGCTTTAGCTGCATTGGCGTAGTGCAACCAGTGATCAACCGCGGGCATGCTTTCTAAATCCGCATTAGACGCGATGGCGTTCATGGCACCACAGTTGGAGTGACCGCAAATGATGATCTCAGTCACACCCAGCGCAACGACCGCGTATTCAATCGTCGCGGAGACACCACCCGGTTCGGGACCAAACGGCGGCACAATATTACCGGCGTTACGGATCACGAACAGCTGGCCTGGCTCGGATTGGGTGACCAGTTCAGGCACCAGACGGCTGTCTGAGCAGGAGATAAACAGGGCTTTGGGATTCTGGTTTGACGCCAGACTTTTGAAAAGATCCTTCCTTTCAGGGAACACATTCTGTTGGAAATTCAGAAAACCTTTAACGATCTCTTGCATTTGTCTGCTCTCACTTTATCCGCATCTGCGCTGGCGGTACGATCTGCACCGTCAGCACGCGTTCAAATTCTTCAGTGCGGTGAATAACTTACAATCACCAACCGAACATTTAAGCAAAACAGGCTGGATTACACAACTCGGATCACCGTTAACGGTTCGCAGTCGCCAGCCTTATCGGCGACGATTTGAACGGATAACAGCTCCATTAAGCATAGCGGGAAACGCCCATTACGCGGTTAAGGAGATTCTTACATCACCTATACATTTTCCCTCGCAACCTCTGTACAATCCCCCGCCTATCCACACTAATTATGATGAATTATTATCCTTATGAGCCATGTCAAAAATCCGCCGCGCGTAGGCTTCGTCTCACTCGGCTGCCCAAAAAACCTCGTCGACTCAGAACGCATCCTGACGGAACTGCGTACTGAAGGCTACGATGTGGTGCCACGCTACGATGATGCGGAGATCGTCATCGTTAACACCTGTGGATTTATTGATAGCGCCGTACAGGAATCACTGGAAGCGATCGGTGAAGCGCTGAACGAGAATGGCAAAGTGATCGTCACCGGTTGCCTGGGTGCCAAAGTGGATCAGATCCGCGAAGTACATCCTAAGGTACTGGAAATCACCGGCCCGCACAGCTACGAGCAAGTGCTGTCGCACGTTCACACCTATGTGCCAAAGCCGGAACACAACCCGTTCCTGAGCCTGGTGCCAGAGCAAGGCGTTAAGCTGACGCCACGCCACTACGCTTACCTGAAAATTTCTGAAGGCTGTAACCATCGCTGCACCTTCTGCATTATCCCGTCCATGCGTGGCGATCTCGACAGCCGTCCGATTGGTTCGGTGCTCGACGAAGCCAAACGTCTGGTGGAAGCTGGCGTCAAAGAACTGCTGGTGATCTCACAGGATACCTCGGCTTACGGCGTGGATGTGAAGCACCGCACCGGTTTCTGGAACGGATCCCCGGTGAAAACCAGCATGGTCAGCCTGTGCGAACAGCTGGCGAAACTCGGCGTGTGGGTGCGTCTGCACTATGTCTACCCGTATCCGCATGTGGATGACGTGATTCCGCTGATGGCCGAAGGCAAAATCCTGCCGTACCTCGACATCCCATTACAGCACGCCAGCCCGCGCATCCTGAAGCTGATGAAGCGTCCTGGTGCGGTTGAACGTACGCTGGAGCGCATCAAACGCTGGCGTGAAATTTGCCCGGAACTGACGCTGCGTTCGACCTTTATCGTCGGCTTCCCCGGCGAAACCGAAGAAGATTTCCAGATGCTGCTCGACTTCCTGAAAGAAGCGCGTCTGGATCGCGTTGGCTGCTTCCAGTACAGCCCGGTTGAAGGCGCGACGGCCAACCAACTGCCGGACCAGGTGCCGGAAGAGGTGAAGCAGGAGCGTTTCGATCGCTTCATGCAATTGCAGCAGAAAATCTCCAGCGAACGTTTGCAGGAGAAAATCGGCCGTGAAGTGTTGGTGATCATCGATGAAGTGGATGAAGAAGGCGCGGTGGGTCGCAGCATGGCCGATGCACCTGAGATCGACGGTGCGGTGTATCTGAATGGCGATCGTCAGGTGAAAGTCGGTGATGTGGTGCGTGTCAAAGTTGAACACGCCGATGAGTACGATTTATGGGGTACGCGCGTTTAACCGTGCAGCTGCTGGTGCGCACGTTTGCGCGCCAGATAATCGGTGTCCGATCTCAGCCGATCCCAGCATGATTTGAAGATGGCCGCCGCAGCGGCCTTTTCTTTTTCTGTGGTACGAGGTAGCTCGTTACCGTCTGCATCATATTTGCGTCCGCCTTTGTGATTACTGTAGCGACGCGCGCGGGTATAGCCCATCTGAATAAATTTTCGCGCCATATCCATGCCGACAAAGTCGTCCTGTGCACGATAGTCCTCAAACAATTGCATAATCTGAACGGAAGATTCCTGAGCCAGTTCCACGGTACGGAAGCGCCAGAACGGCAGAATTTCGCTCTTGTAAGGCTCCACCATTAATACCCCCTGCTCACCGCGCCCAACCTGATAAAGGTCTGGCCGCTGTCGGAAATCGATATTCTTAAAGTCTTGTTCGTAATCAAAGGGTTTCACTGCATTTCTCCTGCACGACATTATCACTTACTGCAATTATTTTTTTGCGGCTCTTAAGCAATGCGCTTTTACACCGATAACTTCACTACTAGCCTACTTTGCTCTGAGAAAATCATGTTGACGAAAATGAAAATTGTGACTGCCATCATATTGATGCTGTTGGTATTCACCGCTATGCAGGCCATCTCCGGCTCGCTGTTTTTATCTTCCCTGATCGCTGGCCAGCATAATTTCACCGCCAGTAACCAGCTATCACATCAACAACGTGAGTTCTCCGATAGCTGGCAAACGCTGGTGAAAACGCGCGTTATCATCAACCGCGTGGCGATTCGCATTCTGAAGAATCAGACCGATGATGCTTCACGCGCTGCCATCAGCAAGCTGCTGGTTTCCGCGGGCGCCTCGCTTGATGAAGCGAAACAGCACTTTGACCGCTACAAAAGTGTCCCACGGATTGCGGGGCAAAGTGCGGCAGCCGCCGAGCTTATCGAAAGCAAATTCGCGAACTATTACCAACTGCTGAATCAATCCGCGACCTTTCTGAAAGCCAACAACTACGCCGCTTATGGCGAGCTGGATGCACAGCAAGCGCAGGATGATTTGGAAGCGGCCTACAAGCAGTGGCGCGGTGACAACGTTCAGTTAATCAATACACGCGCTGCAGATAACGATAGCACTTATCAGCATATGCTGGTGATGGTTGCTGTGATGGCAGTGATTGTGGTGCTGTTGCTGCTGGTGGTTTGGCTGCTGGTTCGCCGCATCCTGTTGGCGCCGATGAAGCAAGTTCAGCAGCAGATGGAGCGCTTTGCCGATGGCGACCTCTCCGCCAGTTTGAAGATTGAAGGACACAGTGAAATGGCCGCCATTGCCGCGAGCCTCAATCATATGCAGCAAGCACTGCTGGGCACGATCAACAATGTGCGCGACAGTGCCGATGCCATTTTCGGCAGTGCCAGCGCGATCGCCAACGGTAACAACGATCTCTCCTCCCGCACGGAACAACAGGCCGCCTCGCTGGAAGAGACCGCTGCCAGCATGGAAGAGCTGACCGCCACCGTTAAACAGAATGCCGATAACGCACGTCAGGCGACCCAGCTGGCGAAAACCGCATCGGAAACCGCTGACAAAGGTGGGAATGTGGTGGACGGCGTGGTGAAAACCATGCGCGACATCGCCGACAGTTCGAAGAAAATCGCCGACATCACCAGCGTGATCGATGGCATTGCTTTCCAGACCAATATTCTGGCGCTGAATGCTGCCGTTGAGGCCGCTCGCGCCGGTGAACAAGGTCGTGGCTTTGCTGTGGTCGCGGGTGAAGTCCGTAGCCTGGCGCAGCGCAGTGCACAGGCAGCGAAAGAGATTAAGCTACTGATTGAGGGCTCCGTGCAGCGCGTTAATTTAGGTTCACAACAGGTGAGCAGCGCCGGCGATACCATGCAGGAGATCGTCAGCGCGGTAACGCGCGTGACCGATATCATGGGCGAAATTGCGTCGGCCTCTGACGAGCAGAGTCGCGGCATCGATCAGATTGGTATGGCAGTGAACGAGATGGATCGCGTAACGCAGCAGAACGCCACACTGGTGCAGGAATCCGCTAACGCCTCGGCTTCGCTGGAGCAGCAGGCCAGCAGCCTGTCTTCGGCGGTGGCGCGCTTTAAAACCGGGACGCGTGCAGTGATGGCACCGGTGACAAACACGGTGAAAGCCCCTGTCGCAGCACCACCGCGTGCCCTTCCGGCTACCGGTGTGCAGAGCAACGATAATTGGGAAACTTTCTGAGTTAACGGAAAAACCAGGTCGCCATCAATGGCGACCTTACCGTTTCAAGCGCAGTCATATAGCTTGAGCATAAATAGTAATCCCACTTTGTACGAGTGGGATTCCGTAGGGTGCGCACTTACGCGCACCGATTTGATATTTCAGGTCTTTAACTTCGGATCTAACGCATCTCGCAGTCCATCACCCAACAGATTGAACGCCAGCACCGTCAGGAATATCGCCAGACTGGGGAAGATCGCCACATGCGGCGCAATCACCATATCGGCACGCGCTTCATTAAGCATCGCGCCCCACTCCGGCGTGGGCGGCTGCGCGCCCAGTCCGAGGAAAGACAAACTCGCCGCCGTGATGATCGACGTACCGATACGCATGGTGAAATAGACCACAATCGACGACACGGTACCGGGCAGAATGTGACGCATGATAATCGTCCAATCTGATGCGCCGATGCTGCGGGCTGATTCAATAAAGGTTTGGTGTTTCAGCACCAGCGTGTTGCCACGCACCAGGCGAGCAAATGCTGGGATACTGAAAATCGCCACCGCCACAATCACGTTGCTCATACCGCTGCCCATGATCGCCACCACCGCAATCGCCAGCAGAATACCGGGGAAAGCAAACAGCACGTCACAGATACGCATGGTAATCCGATCCCACCAGCCTTCGTAATAACCGGCCAGCAACCCCAGCAGCGTACCAATCAGCGCACCGATCGCCACCGAGAAGAAACCCGCAATCAGTGAGATGCGTGTGCCGACCAGCACGCGACTAAAAATGTCACGCCCTAGCGAATCCACGCCAAACCAGTGCATCATCGACGGCCCATCATTTAGCCGGTCGTAATCAAAATAGTTTTCCGCATCAAACGGAGCGATAAACGGAGCGATAAACGCCACCACAATTAACAGCAGCACAAATAAGCCCGCCACCATCGCCACATGTTGATGGCGAAAGCGGCGCCAGAATTCACGCCACGGCGTACGTACCCGGGTTTCCGTCATCATCGGCATGGTTTTCAATGCCGCTGCGCGTCGCCAGTTTTTCAAGTGCGACTCCTTACCTGTAACGGATGGCCGGGTTGATCGCCGCATACAGCATATCGACAATCAAATTGATCAAAATGAACTCCAGCGAGAACAGCAGCACTTCGGCCTGAATCACCGGATAATCGCGCATCTCCACCGAATCCACCAGCAAGCGGCCTAAACCGGGCCAGTTGAACACCACTTCCACCACAATCGAGCCGCCCAGCAGGAAACCAAACTGCAGGCCCATCATGGTCACCACCGGAATCATCGCATTGCGCAGGCCGTGCTTGATCACCACTAGCGACTCACGTACCCCTTTGGCGCGCGCGGTGCGCATGTAATCTTCCTGCATCACTTCGACAAACGATGCGCGGGTAAAGCGTGCCATCACCGCCGCCACAGCTGCACCCAAGGTTATCGACGGCAGAATGTAGTGTTTCCAGCTGTCGGCACCGACCGTTGGCAGCCAACCCAGCTCAACAGAGAACACCTGCATCAGCAGCATGCCTAAGGCGAAAGCGGGAAAAGAGATGCCAGACACGGCCAGCGTCATACCGATGCGATCGGGCCAGCGGTTGCGCCAGACGGCGGAGGTAATGCCGATGGTCATACCGAAAATCACCGCCCACACCATGCTGGTGAGGGTCAGCAACAGCGTCGGGAAGAAGCGCGCGGCTATCTCTTCCGAGACCGGGCGTTTCGACACCATCGACTGGCCAAAATCCCCCCGCAACACATTGAGAATAAAGTGCCAGAACTGCTGGATCAGCGGCTGATCGAGACCGAGTTCCTGACGCACCAGCGCCACCACCGAGGCATCCGCTTCCGGACCCGCAATCAGGCGCGCCGGATCGCCCGGCAACAGGTGGACAAACAGGAACACCAGCACCGCGACAATCAGCAGCGTAGGGATCAACCCCAGTAGTCGTTTGAGAAAATAGTTGAGCATGCAAAATCCTGCGCAGCAGCGGCCAGCCTCGCAAGGCTGGCCGCGCCTGTTACTTCAGATCCGCCTCATCAAAATTGAATGAGGTGTCGGGCATGACATAAAAACCGGTGAGATTTTTATTGTTCGCGGAGAGCAACTGCTCAACCACCAGCGGAATCCACGGATGGTCGTTCCAGATACGATCCTGAGCGTCTTTGTACAGTTTGGCTTTCTGCTCACGGTCGGTGGTTTTCAGTGCATCGCTCAGATCTTTATCCACCTGCGGATTGCTGTAGAACGCCGTGTTAAAGATGGCTGGCGGCCAGGAAGTGGTGGCAAACAGCGGCGTCAGTGCCCAATCTGCTTCACCGGTCGAGGCAGACCAGCCAGTGTAGAACATGCGTACACCGCTCTCTTTCTGCCCTTTACTCTCGACTTCTGCGGCACGCTGACCGGCATCCATCGCAGTGACTTTCACCTTCACGCCGACCTGCGCCAGCTGCTGCTGAGTGAACTGCAGCACTTTCTGCGCGGTACTGTGGTTGTGAGATGACCACAAGGTGGTTTCGAAACCGTTCGGGAAGCCTGCTTCTTTCAAAAGCTCACGTGCTTTGGCCGGGTCATATTTAATCGCTGGATATTTCTGCGCAAAATCAATCGCCGGTGGCACGATGCCGGTGGCTGGCGTGGCATAACCAGCAAACGCCACTTTAACCAGCGCCTCACGGTTAATGGCGTATTCCAGCGCTTCACGCACTTTTGGATTATCAAACGGCTTCTGCGTCACGTTGAGGCTGATGTAACGCTGCATAATCGATGGCGTGGTGACGACGTCGAGTTTGCTGTTGCCCTGCAGCAATTTAGCCTGCTCAAACGGTACCGGGAATGCAAAGGTCGCTTCGCCGGTCTGCAACATCGCCGCACGGGTGTTGTTGTCTACTACCGGGCGGAAAGTGATGCTGTCCAGCTTCGGATAGCCTTTCTTCCAGTAGCCATCCCACTTCTTCACTTTGACGAAGTCGGTCTGATTCCAGGTAACGAACTCATACGGACCGGTACCCACCGGATGGAAGCCAATGTCCTTACCGTATTTCTTCAGGGCGGTGGGCGAAATCATCACTGCCGCCGGGTGCGCCAGATTGTTGATGAAGGCCGAGAACGGCTGCTTCAGCGTAATCTTCACCGTGGTCGGATCCACCGCTTCGGTGCTGGCCACATACTTGAACAGGTTGTAACGCTTGAGATGATTATCCGGGTTGCTGGCACGGTCGATGTTGGCCTTGACCGCTTCCGCGTTGAAATCGGTGCCATCCTGGAACTTCACGCCCGAGCGCAGTTTGATAGTGTAAGTTAAGCCATCGCTGCTCGCCTGATAGCTTTCCGCCAACACGTTTTGCAGCTTCATGTCTTTGTCGAAGCCGAACAGTCCCTGATAGAACGCCTTGGCCACCGACTGCGACAATGTGTCATTGGCGTCGTACGGATCCATAGTGGTAAAGGTTGACGCCACAGCAATCACCGCGTCCTTCGCTGCCCACGCTGGCATCGCCAGCGCTGAACTCAACAACCCGGCAGTGATAACCCCTTTTCGCATAATGTGGTGCATTGTTATCGTTCTCCTGTAATCCCTGTCATGCGCGACATCCGTGGATGACGCGGTTGCTTGCTGCTCAGGCACCGCTAATGGCGTGGCGGGCAACAAAATGCCCCGGTGCCACTTCCAGTAACGGTGCCACTTCTGGCTCATCACCCAAGGGGCGGATCGGGCTGGGGATTTCATCCACCATTAACGCCCGCTCGCGATGACGGTGCGCCGGATCGGCGACCGGCACCGCGGCCATCAGTTTTTTCGTGTAAGGATGGCGCGGCTGCTCAAACACCGCCTGGCGCGGCCCCATTTCCACAATCTGTCCGAGATACATCACCGCCACGCGATGGCTGATGCGTTCTACCACCGCCATATCGTGAGAAATAAATAAGAAGGCGATGCCAAACTCGCGCTGCAAGTCGAGCATCAGATTGATAATTTGCGCCTGAATCGAGACATCCAGCGCCGAGACTGACTCATCGGCAATCACCACTTTAGGGTTCAGGGCCAATGCGCGAGCGATGCAGATGCGCTGGCGCTGGCCGCCTGAGAACTCGTGCGGATAGCGTTGCGCATGCTCCGGCAGCAAACCGACGCGCTCCAGCAGCCAGGCTACACGCTTCTCCGCCTGGCGCCGATCCATGGTTTTGTGCACCAGCAGCGGTTCCATAATCGAGAAACCCACCGTCAGGCGCGGATCGAGGGAGGCGTAAGGGTCCTGAAAAATGAACTGAATATCGCGGCGCAGCGAAGCCAGCGCGTTGCCCTGCAACGCATCAATACGCTGACCATTAAAAGTAATCGTGCCGCCCTGGCTGGCGACCAGGCGCAGCAGCGATCGACCGGTAGTGGATTTTCCGCAGCCGGATTCGCCGACCAGCGCCAGCGTCTCGCCAGCATGCAGATCAAAGCTGACCTTCTCCACCGCATGCACACGGCGTTTCACGCGATTCAATAACCCACCACGAATATCAAAGCGCGTCACCAGGTCGCGTACCTGCAAAATCGGCGGTTCATCGCTGCGCACCGTATCCTGCGGTTTGGCAATCTCTTCACGGCCATTGGTGTGCAGTAAGGGGAATTTAGCGGGCAGCGGCTGGCCGCTCATCGCTCCCAACTTCGGCACGGCCGCCAGCAAGGCGCGGGTGTAAGGCTGTTGCGGCGCATCAAACAGCTTCTGCACCGGCGCACGCTCAACCACATCGCCGCGATACATCACCTGTACGCGATCGGCCATCTCCGCCACCACGCCCATATCGTGAGTGATAAAAATCACCCCCATCTGCATCTCTTTTTGCAGCACGCGGATCAGCTGCAGAATTTGCGCCTGGATGGTCACGTCCAGCGCGGTAGTAGGCTCATCGGCAATCAACAAAGCAGGTTTGCATGACAGCGCCATGGCAATCATCACGCGTTGACGCATGCCGCCGGAGAGTTGATGCGGAAAGCGCGATAACACATTGTGGGCTTCAGGTATGCGCACCAGATCCAGCATGCGCCGTGCTTCGGCCTGCGCTTGTTGGTGGCTTTTGCCCTGATGTAAACGGATGGATTCGGCGATCTGCTCGCCCACGGTAAACACCGGGTTAAGCGAGGTCATCGGCTCCTGGAAAATCATCGCCATATCGGCACCGCGCACTTTGCGCATCTGGCTGGTGGTAGCGCGCATCACATCCAGCACCTCGCCGTTACGTCGACGCAGTTGGATCTCGCCACTGACATCGCCGCCCGCCTGCTGAATCAAGCGCATCAGCGCCAGCGAGGTGACCGATTTGCCCGAACCGGATTCGCCCACCAGTGCCAGCGTTTCCCCACGATGCAAATCCAGTGACAGGTTACGCACCGCTTCGGTGATTCGCCCTTCATGCTCAAACCGTACGTTGAGGTCACGCACCGCCAAAACCTGCTCGGGTGCAAACTGCTGATGCTGCTGCGTCATGCCTGCTCCTTAGCTATCGCGGTAAATCGCTACCTCGACTTCGCCACCGACGTAGGCGAATCCCCGATACATCCCTTCACTGTTAAAGGGCAGCACCACATTGCCGTGCCTGTCGACGGCAATCAGCCCACCGCTGCCTTCCAGCTCCTGGACTTTGTCATGAATCACGTTGGCAGTGGCTTGCTGCAGGCTACGGCCGCCGTACTCCATCTGTGCAGAAACGTCATACGCTGCCAGAGTACGAATAAACACTTCACCGGTGCCGGTGCAGGAAACCGCCACGGTCTCATTATTAGCGTAGCAGCCCGCGCCGACGAGCGGCGAATCGCCCACGCGGCCGACCTGCTTGTTGGTCATACCGCCGGTTGAGGTCGCAGCGGCCAGATTACCCTGAAGATCGAGCGCCACCGCACCCACGGTACCGAATTTGCGATCGGGGTCGAGCGGATCGTCGCTGTGGCTTTGCGCAGCGCCGTCATGATCGAGCACCATCTGCTGGCTGCTCAGCGCACGCTGTAGCTGTTCCCAGCGTTCAGGCGTGGAGAAGAAATCCGGCGCAACCTGTTCCAACCCCTGTTCTGCGGCAAAGGCTTCTGCTCCCGCACCGATAAACAGCACGTGCGGGCTGTTTTCCATCACTTTACGCGCCGCCAGAATCGGGTTACGAATGTGATTCACGCCCGCCACCGCACCGACATCCAGAGTGCGGCCATCCATAATGCTGGCATCCAGTTCGTGAGTGCCTTGATGGGTAAACACCGCGCCTTTGCCTGCGTTAAACAGTGGGCACTCTTCCAGCAGCCGCACCGCCTCGGTCACCGCATCCAGCGCGCTGCCGCCCGTGGCCAGAATCTGCTGCCCTGCGGTAACGATTGCGTGCAATTGCTGACGATATTGCTGCTCTTTTTCGGCGCTCATAGCGGCACGCGTGATTGCGCCCGCACCGCCGTGAATTGCGATAACTGCTTTAGCCATAACCGGTACCCTGTCAGGAAATCAGAACCAAAAACACTGATTTAGAATGGTTTTCATCTTTTTTAGGCAATTTTCGACTATAGAAAGGCACTCCCGGCTTGTAAAGCAGAAAGTGTATCTCCGGTCATAACCTTTTATTGTGGATTATGCTTTTTTAGTCACATGTGACTCGGCAGACAAATGTCACCATAATAGGCAGCAACTGAAATTCATCACGCAGAGACTGACATGGAACCTTTCACCGCAGGATTAATCTCCCTCGAAGACGCGCAGCAAAAAATGCTGCAACAGCTCACGCCCATTAGCGATTGCCTCAGCGTCTCGCTGTATGAAGCGGCGGGACGCATCACGGCGAAACCCGTGACGTCTCCACTGGATGTGCCGCCATTCGATAATTCGGCAATGGACGGTTATGCCGTACGTCTCAGCGATATCGTGCCGGACCGCGAATTTCCGGTCGCAGGCAAAGCTTTTGCCGGCGCGCCGTTCAACGGCGATTGGCCCGCTGGCAGCGTGATTCGTATTATGACCGGTGCGCCGATTCCAGCAGGCTGTGATGCCGTGGTGATGCAGGAGCAAACCGAACAGCGTGCGGGCGGTATCGTCATCACCGCTGAAGTGCGCGACGGCCAAAACATTCGTCGCATCGGCGAAGATATTCAGGCGGGCAAACAGGTGCTGGAGGCGGGTGTTCGCCTCGGAGCCGCCGAGTTGCCGCTGCTGGCTTCACTGGGGATTGCCGAAGTGAGCGTGCTGCGCAAACTGCGCGTGGCGATTTTCTCTACCGGCGATGAATTGCAGGCGGTCGGCCAGCCCTTGGCTGACGGTCAAATCTACGACACGAACCGCTTCACCGTATCGCTGATGCTTAACAAACTGGGCTGCGAAGTGATCGATTTGGGCGTGATTGCGGACGATCCCGAGGCGCTGCGCAAGGCATTCAGTGAAGCCGATCGTCAGGCGGATGTCGTGATCAGCACCGGTGGCGTCTCCGTCGGCGAAGCGGATTTCACTAAAGCGATGCTGGAAGAGTTAGGCGTGATTACCTTCTGGAAGCTGGCGATGAAGCCGGGCAAACCGTTCGCCTTTGGCCGCTTAGCCAACAGCTGGTTCTGCGGGCTGCCCGGCAATCCGGTGTCTGCCGCCGTGACCTTCTATCAGCTGGTGCAGCCGTTACTGGCCACCCTCACTGGGCAGACCACGCGCATTATGCCGCTACGTCAACGCGCTCGTGCCACTCAGCGTTTGAAGAAATCGCCTGGACGCCTCGACTTCCAGCGCGGCATTCTCAATCGTGGTGAAGATGGCGTGCTGGAAGTGCGCAGCACCGGTGCCCAGGGTTCGCACGTGTTTAGCTCTTTCGCCCTTGCCGACTGTTTTATTGTGCTGGATCGCGATCGTGCGGATGTGGAACCTGGCGAATGGGTTGAGGTTGAAGTTTTCAATAGCCTGCTGGAGGGCTAATGAGCGTCGAACTGAGCGATGAGGAGATGCTGCGTTACAACCGTCAGATCGTGCTGCGGGATTTTGATTTTGACGGTCAGGAGAAGCTCAAAGCGTCGCGGGTATTGATTGTGGGTCTCGGCGGGCTGGGCTGTGCCGCTGCGCCCTATCTGGCTTCGGCTGGCGTGGGCCATCTTACCTTGCTGGATTTCGACAGCGTCAGCTTAAGCAATCTGCAGCGCCAGATTCTTCACAGCGATGCCACCCTCGGCCAGCCCAAGGTGGAATCTGCGCGTCAACGGCTGGCGGCGATTAACCCACATTGCCAGCTCGAACCGATTGATGCACAGCTGGATGATGCTCAACTCAGTGCCCTGATCGCGCGCCATGATGCGGTGCTCGATTGCACGGATAACGTTGATGCGCGTGAGCAGATCAATCGTTTGTGTTACCAGCACAAGGTGCCGCTGATTTCCGGGGCGGCCATTCGTATGGAAGGCCAGCTCAGCGTGTTTACCTGGCAGCCGGGGGAACCCTGTTATCGCTGCATTAGCCGCTTGTTTGGCGATCAGACATTAAGCTGCGTGGAAGCCGGCGTGCTGGCGCCGTTGGTCGGTGTCATTGGTGCGATGCAAGCTTTAGAGGCCATAAAAGTGCTGACCGCGTTGGGGCAACCAGCCCGTGCACGCCTGTTGATCTACGATGCGATGAGTGCAGAATTTCGTAGCATGAAGGTGATGCAGGACAGGCATTGCGAAGTGTGCGGGAAACCATGATTTCCCGAAAATAATAACGGCGCGATTCTCCGCGCCGTAATTACTGTCATTCAATCATTTATAATTAAACAATACCCTGACTACGCAGATAATCTTCGTAGTTGCCGGTAAAGTCGATAATGCGATCACCCTTCATCTCCATCACGCGGGTTGCCAGTGAACTGACAAACTCACGGTCATGCGAAACGAAAATCAGCGTGCCTTCGTAACCTTCAAGTGCCAGGTTAAGCGATTCAATCGATTCCATATCGAGATGGTTGGTCGGTTCATCCATGATCAAGATGTTCGGCTTCTGCATCATCAGCTTGCCAAACAGCATGCGGCCTTTCTCACCACCAGAGAGCACTTTAGCAGGCTTCTTGATTTCATCATGACCAAACAGCAGACGGCCCAGAATACTGCGCACCGCTTGCTCGTCGTCACCTTCCTGCTTCCACTGACTCATCCAGTCGAAAACACTCAGGTCATCGGCGAAATCTTCTGCGTGATCCTGCGCATAATAACCAATCAGCGCATTCTCGGACCATTTCACAGTGCCGCTGTCAGGCGTTAATTCGCCGACCAATGTTTTCAGCAACGTGGTTTTACCGATACCGTTGGCACCGAGAATGGCCACTTTCTCGCCAACTTCAACCATCAGATTAAGCTTGCTGAACAGCGGTCCGTTATCGAATCCTTTCGTCAGTGCCTCAACTTCCAGCGCATTACGGAACAGCTTCTTATCCTGATCAAAACGGATATAAGGGTTCTGACGACTGGAAGCTTTCACTTCATCCAGCTTAATTTTATCAATCTGCTTGGCACGCGAAGTCGCCTGACGCGATTTAGAGGCGTTGGCACTAAAACGGCTAACGAATGATTGCAGGTCTGCAATTTGCGCTTTCTTCTTCGCGTTATCAGAAATTAAACGTTCACGCGCTTGCGTCGCCGCGGTCATATATTCGTCATAATTTCCTGGATACACGCGCAGTTCGCCGTAATCCAGATCCGCCATGTGCGTACACACCATATTCAGGAAGTGACGGTCATGCGAAATGATAATCATGGTACTGTTACGTTCGTTTAGCACCTGCTCCAGCCAACGAATGGTATCAATATCCAGGTTGTTCGTCGGTTCATCGAGTAGCAAAATATCCGGGTTTGAGAATAATGCCTGCGCCAACAGCACACGCAATTTCCAACCTGGTGCGATTTCGCTCATCGGACCGTAATGCTGTTCCACCGGAATGCCCACGCCCAGCAATAATTCACCGGCACGAGATTCCGCGCTGTAACCATCCATTTCGCCGTATTCAACTTCCAGGTCGGCAACTTTATAGCCTTCCTCTTCGCTCATTTCTGGCAAAGCATAAATACGGTCGCGCTCTTCCTTCACCGCCCATAATTCGGCGTGACCCATAATCACCGTATCCAGCACGCTGAATTGCTCAAAGGCAAACTGGTCCTGACGTAACTTACCGATACGCTCGTTAGGGTCGAGTGAAACATTACCGTTGGTCGGTACCAGGTCGCCGCCCAGTATTTTCATGAAGGTCGATTTACCGCTGCCGTTCGCACCGATTAAACCGTAACGATTACCGCCGCCAAACTTAACGGAGATATTCTCAAACAGCGGCTTACTGCCGAACTGCATAGTAATATTGCTGGAAACTAACACGGCATTGACCTTTGTTACGCAGTGGAGGAAAAAACAGCGGGCATTATGCCAGAAAGCAGCACCGGGACGCCACCTCTGCGCCTGCAGGCAGCGAGCGAAGGCGCTAAACGCGTTGTTGCAAATAGAGAAATAAAAAAGCCGAAGACAACGTGGTCTTCGGCTCCCGCTTACAAGGATTGTGTCGATTATTTGATCAGGAAGCTGTCCAGGCTTTTACCAGAGTCCAGCGCTTTCTTAATCGCTGCTGGGGTACGGCCCTGGCCGGTCCATGATTTCTCTTCACCGTTCTCATCGGTGTAAGAATATTTAGCCGGACGCGGTGCACGCTTCGCGCGTTTTTTACCGGTTTCCAGCGCACCCAGCAATTCGTTCGGGTCAATACCGTCAGCCAGCAGCATTTCGCGGTATTTAGACAGCTTTTCTTCTTTCTCGCGATTCTGCGCTTCTTCTGCATGAACTTCGTCGCGGCGCTCAGTCACCACCACGGTTAATTTCTCCAGAATCTCTTCCAGATCGGTCAATGGCAGTTCACGAGCCTGCGCACGTAATGTGCGAATGTTGTTCAGAACTTTAAATGCGTCACTCATCACAAGGTCCTTGCTTAAGGGGGGTTTAAATAAACTGTAGTGGCAAGATTACCCAATTCAAATAAAAAAATAAATTAATTTATGCGGACGGATAATTCCTAACTGATTAACGTATTCACAATTTGAGCGATATCCCCAGCGAGAAGCTTTAATTAACGGTGAATTAACAACAGCACTTTAGTACCACCAACTGGAACTGGTACCGATATCAGAGGTTATTCTCGGCTGATAAACAAGCATTTAGCGGTTAATGCCTTGCCTGGCTGATGTGTGTTAGCAGATTAATGAAGATTAATGTTATGGCCGAAAATCTATTTTCACAGGTGATTATTCTATTCTGACAGTTGAGACCACAATCGCATTTTTATCCCCACTTATCGATAAAAAGCCAGTGCATGCACCGGCTTTTACCCTCATAAAAACGTCACCTCAGGTTACGAGCTTTTCTTCACAGCGTGCGTCAACTGCGGTTGCGGTTCTTCATTTGACAGCCAGTCGTGCAAATAATGCTCGATCTGTTCCAGTGAACGATTTCGTGTTTCCGGTACAAAGCGAACCACAAAAATGGCTCCCCCTATTCCGATTAGCGCAAAAATAAAGAACGCTCCCGATAAACCCACCGATGCCAACAGGATTGGGAACATCAGCGAGATAAGGAAATTAGCGATCCACATTGCAAACACGGCGCCGCCCATAAATATCCCACGCAGACGTGTAGGGAAAATTTCAGACAATAGCAACCAGGTCACGGGTGAGAGTGCACCTTGCTGGAAGCTCAAAAACATCAGCATTCCCAGCAACACTATATAACTGCGCAGAACATCAGGTTGACCATTTACCGTCTCCGGCATGAAATAACTGACGGCACCAATAAATACCAGACAGGCGGTACAGCCAAACTGTCCTAACATCGTCATGGTACGGCGCCCAATGCGCCCCAGCAGCCAGATACCGACGAAAGTCATTAATACTGAAATAACGCCATTGGCGATGGTGGCAATTAATGCTGCGTTATCGCTCATGCCCACGGCTTTTAACATGGTCGGAGCGTAATACATGATGGTATTCACCCCGGTTAACTGCTGTATGACCGCAATACCCACGCCAATCAAAAATAATTTAAACAGCCAGGGTTGACGAAGTTCACGCAGGCGTGGGCGCGTTTCATGTTGCTCTTCAGCTAAGGTTTCTTCTATTTCCGTGAGTTCCCACTCAACATCTTGTTTAGCTCGCGTGCGTTCCAGCACCTGACGCGCTTCTGCTAACCGCCCTTTCATCGCATACCAACGCGGTGAGTCGGGCATAAACAGCATGCCAAACCACAGCAGCACGGCAGGCACCGTCGCTACCGCCAGCATCCAACGCCAGGTGGTATCACCGCCCCATACCGCGTTAAAACCGGCGTTGGAGATGTAAGCCAACATCTGCCCGGAGACGATCATCAGTTCTTGCATGGTCACTAACTGGCCACGTTTGTTGGCGGGCGCCATCTCCGCGATGTACACCGGGACTGTCGCTGACGCGCCCCCCACCGCCACACCCAATACCAGGCGGAAGAAAATCATCCATTCAACGTCAGGTGCTAACGCGGTGCCGATTGCGCCAATGGCGAAAATCACCGCCAGCACCAGAATGATTTTTCTCCGCCCGGCCGCGGCGGCAAAGTGGCCTGATGCCAGGGCACCAAAAGCCGCGCCAAACAGCAGGCTGCTGGTGACCAACCCCGTGGTAAAGGGTGTCAGATGGAGATCGTTGCCCATAAATAGCAGTGCGCCAGAAATCACACCGGTGTCATAGCCGAACAGCAACCCCCCTAAGGTGGCAATCATTGCTATCACCTTCACAAAGGGTTCAGTGCGCGTGCTGCTGTTCGGCCCTGATGCTTTGTTGGGAGTAAGGTAGTTTTCCCGCGGCATAATCCACTCCTTAACAGTAAGAGAAGATTTAAAAATAGTTTATTTCAACCAACAGGAATAATTATGAAATTTAAATTTTGCGCTACAGATCATAAACCCCGCATTTACATGCGGAGCAGATCACAAAAAGGGGCTTTACTGCGTGTAAATCGGTGAAGAGTGATCAGAGGGGAATTCGCATTTAGTCCAAAATGAAAACTTTCGTTTCAAAATGGGCGAATTGTGATGCCTGATGCTGGGGCAACCCGCAGACTGCCCCCTTTTACGACTAAGGCACCGTGGTAGCAGGGCCAAACACAGAATATTCCGGCAAATTAACGTTCTGATAAGGTTCCCAGCCGCCGCCCAGCGCTTTGTACAACGCGACTAAATCCAGTGCACTCTGCATTCGTGCCTGTGTCGATTGTGCTTCTGCCTGCGCTAACTGACGCTGTGCGTCCAACACATCCAGGAAGCTGGAAATCCCCTGCTTGTAGCTATCACTGGCGAGATCAAATGCTCTCTGCAATGCGCCAGTGGTTTCATCCAGAGCTGCCACCTGCTGCTGATCGGCGCGATAACTGACCAGGGCATTCTCGACATCCTGCAAGGCAGTCAGCACCGTCTGACGATATTCAAGCGCTGCATTGGCCTGCTGCGCGCGTGCCAGTTTCACGCTGGAGACCAAACGCCCGCCCTGAAAAATCGGAATGGAGAGCGAGGGCCCGATACTGTAGAAATGGCTGCTCCAGTCATCCAGATAGCTGGCATCGGTGTTGCGCACCCCGAGTTGACCCGTCAGTGACAGGCTGGGGAACAGATCCGCCACCGACACGCCAATGTTGGCAGTCTGCGCATGCAGATTGGCTTCCGCCTGGCGAATATCCGGACGTCGTCGCGCCAGCGTGGATGGAATCCCCACCGCCACCATTTTCGGCAACGCCGGTAACGCTTTACTGCTCATCAGCTCGTTATCCAGTGCGCCCGGCGTTTTGCCCAGCAATACCGCTAAACCATTCATGGCCTGACGTTCCTGCGACTGATAGCCCGGCAATTGCGCGTTCAGCGAGGCAAGTTGTGCGCGCGCATTTTCCACATCGGTGAGCGGCGCCATGCCGTTACGCTGCTGGCTTTGCGTCAGTTCCCAGGTTTGCTGCGCCACATCGATTTGCTGCTGCAGAGTATTGAGTACCGCTTGCGCGCCGCGCAATTGCAGATAGGCACGTGCCACTTCTGCTTCGAGTGACACCAGCGCATCATTGCGTTGTTCGATGGCAGCCTGCTGCTGCGCATCTGCGGCTTCCATCTGACGGCGCACTTTGCCCCACAGATCAAGCTCCCAGCTGGCGTCAAAGCTGCCTTGATAAAGGGTGACAGAATGATCGAGGCCGTTCAGTTGATTGGCGACGTCACTGTCCACCTGATCGTAAACCCCGTTGGATTTCAGTATGCCTTTTAGGCCCAACTGCTGACGTGTGACTTTAGCCGAGCCATTGAGTGACGGAAAAAGCCCGCCGCGCGCCTGCGCCAGTTGCTCACGCGCGCCAGCAATGCGCAACACCGACTGCTGCAGGGATAAGTTACCGGCAATGGCGCGTTCAATCAGGCTATCCAGTTGTGGATCATTAAAGCTTTTCCACCACAGCGGGTTGGTGGCCGCCGATTGCGGTTTTGAGGCTTCCTGCGACGGCAAATCGCGATAGCTGCCCGGCGTCTGCGCATGGGGTGGCTGATAATCAGGGCCCACAGCGCAACCCGCCAGAAGCAGAGACAGCGCCAGCAAACTCAAGCGCGGAGAGGTGATCATCTTAGTGTGCTCCTGCACTGCCTTCGCTCTTGATCGGCGAAAGCAACCAACAAAATGGAATCAACAGCAAGGCCACAATACTCAGGCCCATAAATACGTCGATGTACGCCAGGATTCGCGCCTGTGCAATCATCTCTTTGTACAGCTGACCGGTCGCCAGCGTCAGGGGATCGCCCACCGCAGACGTAAAGTCGCGAATCGACTGCGCCCAATGCTGCAAAGTGAGATTGAACGGCTCGTTGAGCGGCGTCATGTTATGCACCATACTCGCCGACCGCGCCTGCATACGCTCAGTGATCCCCGCCGTTGCCAGTGAAATACCGATCGATCCCGCCACATTACGGAACATGGTAAACAATGCCGATGCATCCGCATTGAGCCGTTGCGGCACCGTAATAAAAGCAATGGTCGTCAGCGGTACAAACAGGAAACCCAGCCCTATCGATTGCGCACTGCGCATTAATACCAGGGTGGTAAAATCAACGTTCGGCGTCAAGGTCGTGGAATAGAAGAAGGCGCTGGCGAGACAAGTAAAACCGAAAGCAATGATGTAGCGTGTTTGCACAATCGGCATCAGCTTCAGCACTAGCGGAATGGTCAGGACGATCAATATCGCACCGGGCGAGAGTACCAGCCCCGACCAGGTCGCGGTATAGCCCAGATCCTGCTGCGCCAGTTGTGGAAGTACTACCGAACTGCCGTACAGAATCATCGCCATGCCTGCCATCAGCAAACCGGCCACCCAGAAGTTACGATCTTTCATGACCGTGATATCTACCACTGGTTTACGTGCATACAGCAGCCAGTAGACGGCGCCGACAATGCCGATCACCGCCAGCATGCAAAACAGGCGAATAAAGTGCGAGGCGAACCAGTCTTCATCTTCACCACGGTCAAGGAACACCTGCAAACAGCCGAGTCCAAGAGTGATCAAGCTGATACCGATGTAATCGATCTTCAGCTTGCCCTTCGCCCATTTACGCTCCCACGGTGGATCTTCCAGCAGTTGATAGATAGCCAGCACCGTTAAAATTCCGACCGGGATGTTAATGAAGAACACCCAGCGCCAGCTGTAGTTATCGGTGATCCAGCCGCCGAGTGTTGGGCCGATCACTGGCGCGACGATAATCGCAATCGAGGAGAGACCAAAAGCTTTGCCACGATCTTCCGCTTTAAAGTAATCGAGGAGCACCGATTGCTGCACCGGCTGCAAACCGCCGCCGAAAAAGCCCTGCAACACGCGGAACAGAATGATTTGCCATAGCTCAGTGGCGATACCGCACAGGAACGAGCAGATGGTGAACATGACAATACAGATCAGGAAGAACTGTTTACGCCCAAACAAGCGGCTAAAGAAGGCGGAAATGGGCAACACAATGCCGTTAGCCACCAGATAGGAAGTCAGCACCCAGGTGGATTCGTCGTAACTGGAAGAGAGTGAGCCGGCAATGTGCGGTAGCGCCACGTTAACGATGGTGGTGTCGAGGATCTCCATAAACACCGCCAGCGTCACCGTGATGGCGACCAGCCAGGGATTGCTGGCCGGACGCCAGCTTTCGCTCGCACTCATTCTACGGTGACCTTCGGCTCAACCGACAGGCCCAGTGGCAGCGGATGATTCGGATCCAATCCTTTATCGATGACGATTTTCACCGGCACGCGCTGCACAATTTTCACGTAGTTACCGGTGGCGTTTTCAGCCGGGAAGGTGGAGAAACGCGAGCCGGACCCCATCTGCACGCTATCAACGTGCCCTTCCAGCTTCATATCTGGCCAGGCGTCGATACTGATATCCACTTTGTCGCCGGGATTCATCCGCGCCAGTTGGGACTCTTTGAAGTTGGCATTGATCCAGATATCCGGCGACACCAGTGAAAACAGTGCCGTGCCAGCCTGTACCAGCGTACCGACCTGCACGTTGCGCTTGGTGACAAAGCCATCGTAGGGGGCGCGCACTTGGGTATAAGAGAGATTCAGTTCGGCGGTATTGAGCTGAGCCTGCGCCTGCTCAACCTGCTGCTGACGCGCTTCTACGTTGGTTTCCTGCTGACGAATCTGCAATTGCACCTGTGAAGCCACTTCGACCTGCGCTTTGGCGCTTTGCAGTTGTGCTTCAGCGGATCGCAGCTGCGCGGCTGCGGTATCGATGTTGCGTTGTGACGTCGCGCGCGGATCCACGCCGCGCTGACGACGATAGTCCGCCTGCGCATTCAAAAGATTGGCCTGCGCTTTGGCTTGATCGGCTAACGCCTGATCGCGCTGCGCAGGATACTGCACGCGTGACAGCGCTAACTGTGCCTGCGCCTGATGCAGTTGCGCCTGAGCCAGGCCAAGCTGGGCTTTAGCCTGATCGCGTTGGGCACTGGTATCGCGTGGGTCGATCTCCACCAGCAAATCGCCCTGCTTCACCCGCTGGTTATCTTTCACCAGCAGTTTCACCACATAACCGGCCGCTTTCGGTGCGATGGTCACGGCATCACCTTCGGTAAAGGCATCATCCGTGGATTCAATGTTGCGCGTGGTAAACCAGAACCACAGGCCCACCAACAGCATGATCACCACCACGATGGCGAGAATGACCAGTGGCTTTTTGCCGGGGCGTTTACGTTGTGGTTCGTTGTTGTCTTGACTGGAGTCTGAAGCGTGCTGCGCATCCTGCTGCTCGCGTGCGGGCGGCTGATTGTGGTTATCACTCATAGGTTATCATCGCTGGCTGTGATCCCGATCCACGGGCAAAAACGGTCAACTTAACCTTAGATCGAAAATTGACAAATGCCAGTACAACTTTACACAAGCCAACAATCAACGCATTTTCTGCCACTAAGTGCGATAACGCGCTGAATAATCAGCGCGTCAGCTCATCGGGCAGAACAAAATGGCAGGCTTAGTGTAGCCAGCGCAACAGCAACCAGCCACACAGCATCGACCACGCCAGCATGGGTAAAGAAAACAGGTGAAAGCGCCACCAGACTTTGCTGTCTTGCGCCATACGCAGCGCAATCAGGTTAGCCAATGAACCCGGCAGCAAGCCAAATCCACCAATGTTGACGGCCCAGGCGAGCACCTCTGAAGGCGGCACTTTTTGCAGCAACAGGATGGTGGCTGGCACATTACTGATCACCTGTGAAAGACCTATCGCCAGCAAGTATAAACCGCCTTCACTCAACTGGCTTATCGCGGCGAAATGCGGTTGTAGCAGGGGAAGATGCATCAGTAAAAACACATCGATGAACATCGCGACAAATACCAGCAACAAGCTCCAGTCAATACTGATCAATACGCTGCGCGCCATAATCAGGAAGCAGCCTGCCACCAACAACAGCGCCCATCCGGTCATTTTCAGCTCTAAAGCCACAATAAACATCAGATACAGCAGCACACTGATGATAAATAATGGTTTTTCCCATTGATGCGCTTCGCTTTGCGCGTGCTTTTGGATGGTTTGTTTAGGAAAACTCCACCAGGTGAGCGCCATCAGGCTGATCATCAACACGGCAACTAACGGTGCCATTTGCAAGATAAAGCCCGGCACGCTGAGCGTGCCGTGGCTCCATAACAGAATGTTTTGCGGATTACCCACCGGCGTCAGCAGCGATCCGGCATTTACCGCCAGCGCTTCAAAAATAATCAGACGAGAAATCGGCAGACGCGAGAATTTGCGTAGCGTCAGGGTCAGCGGCACTAGAATAAACAGCGCCACATCGTTGGTGAGAAAGGTGGAAAGCAGCGCAGCGGCACACACCATAAACAGTGCCAGTGTACGCTCATGTTGAAAGCGCTGCACCAGACGCGCGCCGAGCACATCAAAATAACCGCTGTTTTCCAACCCTTTGGTTAGCATCAATAGCCCGGTGAGCGTCATGATAGTGTGCCAGTCAACGGCGGCAGGCAATTGCGACCAACGATACTCTGCCAGCGGCAATAAAATCACACCCAACAGCAACAGCAAATGCAAAATACGATCACGCATTAAGGAACGCAGCACGATGGGCATGATGGCGGAAGACCTTGTAAGTTAGCGGCTCTCGTAAAACTTCTGGAAGACGGCGAGGGTTTCATCACTGACGTGATGTTCCAGGCCTTCAGAATCCCGGCGGGCAGTTTCCGGGCTGACACCCAACGCCAGCAGGAAAGTTTCAACAATATGGTGGCGTACGCGGCTCGCTTCAGCCAGCTTTTCACCTTCAGGCGTCAGAAACACACCGCGATAAGGAACCTGTTCCACCAGACCGGTGGTGCCTAAACGCTTCAACATTTTTGCCACGGTGGGCTGTGAAACGCCGAGGCGCGCGGCCATATCGACCTGGCGGGCTTCACCAAATTCACGAATCAAATCAGAGATTAACTCTACGTAGTCATCAATAAGTTCACGTCGATGCGCTTCGCGCACCTGGCGAAATCCTTCGACATGCTCCTCTATATCTTTAAGCGGCCCCTGGGGCGTATTGGTGGCGCTCTTTGCACGACGACTCATTCAGCTTCCTCATTATTATCTGCCGCACTTTACCTGCGGTGCGGGCCTGGCTGCGCTCATTGTAAACCAGGCACAAATAAGCACAAATTTTTCCTAAATAGTGTTGGCTAAAGAGTATAGCCAGTGCTATCTTTGTTCGTAATGTAAGCGAATAGCTTATTTAGGAGGCAACGATGAACGCACCCTATCTGCTGCTACTCCTTTTCCTGCTGTTTATCGCAGGTTTGTGCTTACTGTTACGTCGTTATTCATTCGGGAGGTGAACATGACCACCATGAAAAACTGCCTCGACTGTGGCAAATGCTTCCAGGTTGAGCAAAGCAAACCGGCTTTTGAGCTGAAATCGCTGCTGTGCCTGTTTAAACGCTCGCCTTTTGCCCTGCGTCTGATGCTGATTGAAAAGCTGACCGGCAAACAGCTGACCGAGCGCCCTTGCCCCAATCTCATCTGGCGCGGCTGATTCATCCATAAATTTCTTCTCAGGATCCGTTTCCTCAACGGATCCTTTGCACGATCTAACATTTTGTTACCTTTTTAGTCCTACTCTTTCTATTGTTATTGAACGAATTTCCGATCCCTGCGCTCACTGTGGCTGAATCGCTTCAGGCACTGACATAACTTTACCTTCAATAACGCTTAAACGATTAGGCTGCTAACTTTTAGCTTGCAACCTGTTGTGACGTCTGATTAATCTCCTCATAACAAAAAATTACATACTTATAACAAAATCAACCCAGGGTGGGTTTTTCGTAAGGAAGATTAGCAATGTCACTTAAAAAGCCTGAAGAGCAACCATCGGGCAGGAGACGATTTTTACAAAAATCGCTCTCGCTCATTCCCCTCGCCGCCGCAGCCAGTTCCGGTGTGGTGTCACTCTCCTCCCCCGCTGCCGACAAGCCGCAAGGCGTGTTATCCGACTATGTTCCCGCTTACTTCAACGATAAAGAGTGGAAATTTCTGCTCGCCGCGCTGGATCGCCTGATCCCTGCCGATGCCAACGGTCCTGGCGCCGTCAGTGAAGGTGTACAGGTGTTTATCGATAAGCAGATGGAATTGCCCTACGGCTATGGTCGCTTGTGGTACATGCAAGGCCCGTTCGCCGATTCGATTCCGGAAATGGGTTACCAATCCCATCTGGTGCCACGCGATACCTATCGGTTAGGCATCGCCTTAGCTGACCAGCACTGTCAGCAGCAGTACCAAAAAGATTTTTATCAACTGGAAACGGCGCAACAGGAAGAGGTTTTGCGTGCGCTGGAAGCCGACAAACTGCATAACGATGCCATTCACGGCAAGCTGTTTTTCGAGCAACTGCTGGAGAACACCAAAGAGGGTTATCTCGCCGATCCGATTCACGGCGGCAACCAAACGCTGGCCTCGTGGAAAATGATCGGTTTCCCCGGTGCACGTGCGGATTTCGTCGATACCGTACAGCAGCCTAATAAACCCTACCCTCTTGGCCCAGTCAGCATTTCCAGTAAAAGGAGCGTGTAATGGCGGCAGTAAAAAAAGCGCCCGTCGATGTGGTCATCGTCGGGTTCGGCTGGACCGGTTCGCTCATGGCGATGGAACTGGCCAGTTCTGGTTTGAATATTGTGGCACTGGAGCGCGGCGAAAATCGCGATACCTACCCCGACTTCTCCTATCCGCGTATTGCCGATGAACTGACTTACGGCATTCGTTTAAAACTGTTCCAAAATGCCTCGAAAGAGACCGTGACGGTTCGTCACACTACGCAGGAAACCGCGCTGCCCTATCGCCGATTCGGTTCCTTCCTGCCCGGTGATGGTGTGGGCGGTGCCGGTACCCACTGGAACGGTCAGCTGTGGCGTCCGCTGGAAGCGGACTTAAAAATGCGCAGCACAGTCATCGAAAAATACGGTGCTGACTTCATTCCTAAAGACATGACGGTGCAGGATTACCCCTTCTCTTATGCCGAGATGGAGCCCTACTTCGATAAGTTTGAGAAAATTTGCGGCGCGGCCGGTCAGGTCGGTAACCTCAACGGTGAAACCGTCGAAGGCGGTAACCCGTTCGAATCTCCGCGTAAAAATGGCTATCCCACCAAGCCGTTAAAAACGCTGTATGCCGGCGAATTATTCTCTAAAGCCGCAAAGCAACTGGGCTATCACCCCTTTGAGTGCCCTGCAGCCAACACCACCGAACCCTGGACCAACCCTTACAACGTGCAACTTGGCGTGTGTAACTACTGCGGTTATTGCGAACGCTTCGGCTGTTTCAACTACTCCAAAGGCTCCCCGCAAAGCTGTGTTATCCCTGCTCTGAAGCCGTTTAGTAACTTTGAGTTGCGCACGCAGGCGCACGTGATTCGTGTCAATACCGACAGCAGCGGTAAAAAAGCCACTGGCGTCACCTATATCGATGCGCAAGGTAATGAAGTCGAGCAACCGGCTGACCTGGTGATCCTCAGTGCCTTCCAGTTGCACAATGTGCGCTTACTGCTGTTGTCAAAAATCGGTAAGCCATACGATCCACAAACCGGTGACGGCGTGGTGGGCAGAAACTATGCCTACCAGATGACCGGCGGTATCAAGCTGTTCTATGACAACGACAATTGGTTCAATCCATTTGCCGCCACGGGTGCCACCTCCACCGTTATCGATGATTTCAATGCGGAAAACTTCGATCACAGCAAAGTCGGCTTCGTTGGCGGCGCCACGATATCTGCGGCCTTCTCCGGTGGACGTCCCATCCAGCAGATGGGCATCCCTAAAGATGCGCCGCGTTGGGGTTCCGGCTGGAAACAGGCCATCAAAGATAATTATCTGCACAACATGAACGTCGGCTCGTCAGGTTCAGTGATGCCGTATAAGCAGTGCTATCTCGACCTTGATCCTACGTACCGTGATATCTACGGCCAACCGTTGCTGCGTATGACCTTTGACTGGCAGCAGAATGAACTGAAGATGACCAACTTCATCAAAGATAAGGCCGAGGAGATCGTCAAGGTGATGAATCCTAAGCACTATGAAGTGGGCTTCAAAACCCTCAACAGCCATTACGATGTCCGCCCTTACCAATCAACGCACACTACCGGTGGTGCAGTGATGGGCGACGATCCGCGCACCAGCGTGGTGAACAAGTTCCTGCAAAGCTGGGATGTACCGAACGTATTCGTTACGGGCGCATGCTGCTTCCCGCAAAACCTGGCGTACAACCCAACCGGGATTGTCTGTGCCACCGCATTATTCGCGGCGGATGCGATTCGCAACCGCTATCTGGCTAACCCTGGTCCGCTGGTTCAGGCCTGATAAGGAGCGTTATAGTGAAATTTTCCGCACTCTTTTTCGCTCTCGGCGGCGCACTGATCAGCCACGCCGCATCGGCCGCGACCGATGCCTCGGTTAAGCAAGGCGAGTATCTGGCCAAAGCGGGCGATTGTGCCGCATGCCATACCGCAGCAGGTGGGCAACCTTTCGCCGGTGGGCTCAAAATGAGCACGCCGATTGGCGCCATATACTCCACCAACATTACGCCAGATAAAACGCACGGCATTGGCGACTACAGCTACGACGACTTCGTCAAAGCGGTACGTGGCGGTGTGGCGAAAGATGGCAGCTCGCTCTACCCCGCCATGCCGTTCCCGTCGTATGCCAAAATCAGCGACAGCGATATGCACGCGTTGTATGACTACTTTATGCAGGGTGTGAAACCGGTGAGTCAGGAAAATCGCAAAAGTGATATCCCCTGGCCGCTCAGCATGCGTTGGCCGCTGGCGTTTTGGCGCTGGACCTTTGCCGATGACCGCACTTACGCTCCTGTAGCCGGTCAATCGGCACAGTGGCAACGCGGTGCTTATCTGGTGCAGGGGCTTGGCCACTGTGGCTCATGCCATACGCCTCGTGGCATCGGCTTCCAGGAGAAAGCCATGGATCAGAACAGCAAAGGCTATCTGACCGGCGGCACGCTGGAAGGCTGGCATGCGCCAGATCTGACCGCCAGCCCGGCAGCGGGTTTGGGCAGTTGGTCTGAGCAAGATATCGCCACCTTCCTGAAAACCGGCGCGAATAAGCAAGGCGCTGCCTTTGGTTCGATGACGGATGTGATCGCGCACAGTACCCAGTATCTCAGTGATGAAGATCTGAATGCGATTGCCGTTTATCTGAAGTCTTTACCGGCTGCGGATAACACCGCTGCACCACAGGTCAGCGATGCGACGTCGCAAGCGCTGTTCAAAGGGGATGTCAGCCAGCCAGGTGCGCAGGTGTACGTGGATAACTGCGCTGCCTGCCATCGTACGGACGGTAAAGGCTATGCCAGTACCTTCCCGGCGCTGGCACACAATCCGGCCTTGTTGAGTGAAGACCCGTCATCAGTGATCAGTGTGATTCTGAAAGGCGGCCAGCGTGCGATTACGCAACAGGCGCCGACCGGTTTCACCATGCCAGATTTCGCCTGGCGCCTGGATGATCAGCAGGTCGCTGATGTCGCTAACTTTATTCGCAATGGATGGGGTAACAAAGCGGCGCCGGTAACGGCCGATCAGGTGAAGAAGATCCGCGCCACGCTTCCTCCCGCCCCGCAAAAGTAAGCATAAAAAAACGGCCCGTAAAGGGCCGTTTCTTGTGCAACTCTGGTCTAAGCAAAAACTTAGAAGCTGTAGCCTACGCCAGCAATCCAGGTGCCTACGTCTACGCTACGGATACGGCTCTGCTCGTAACCCACGTCAACTGCAACGTTCTGGATTGGGTTGAACTGCATGCCTGCGCCGTAAGAGAAGCCAACGTCGCTTGAATCAGTTTTGTACTGTGCAGCAGCGTCAGTTGCCTGGTATTTACCGTAACCGATACCCACAACGCCGTAGATGCTTGCCCAGTCGTTCAGACGGTAAGCAGGACCACCGGTGATGCCGTAGTACTGGCCTTTGTTGTAAACGCCAGCGTCAGTGCGGTCTTTCTCGGTGTAGGTGAAAGAACCGATCCAACCCAGTGGGTTAGTACCATCTTCGTAACGGTATTTCAGGTTGAAGCCGTTTGCTTTGTTAGCAACGCCCTGATAATCGCTCTGCGCGTAACCAGCAGAAACGGTGCTCTGCGCCATGGCTGAACCTGCTGAAACTGCCAGTACACAAGCCAGTGCTGAAAGACATGCAATTTTTTTCATAAACCACCTCAAATGTGAATATACTTCTCTCCTGACAACGCTGAAAATATAACAAAAATTAGTAAGAAACTCTGCCCGCTATTTGTTGTCTAACAGATTGTTTGGTGTAACAGAAAGTTAATGAAGTTTCCTATGTCATTCATTTTACTTATAAAAAGCGTCATCTTTCTGCAAGAATATTTCGGGCTGCAAATAATGCCTTTAAGGATATTCCTAAACTAACCTGACATTTCTTTACTTAAATGGCCCGAAAAACGGTTATTTTCCAGGCGGTCACTGCATTTATTTTCCCTCTTACACTCCTCCTTATTTCCTGAAGATTCCTTTACACTGACGTTTTGTTGCTGTGTTGTTAATCACTACAGGATTGAATTACAGGATGTCTACGCCTCTGACGAACACCAGAATGGCCCCGGTTTTGTTCCCGATTGCCGTGCTACTGATTGCTATGCTCTCGCTTCAGGGCGGTGCTTCCCTGGCAAAATCGCTGTTCCCCAGCGTGGGGGCGCCGGGCATCACCGCACTGCGCCTCGGATTGGGCACCCTGATTTTGTGCGTCATCTTTAAGCCGTGGCGTTTACGATTTACCTCTGCACAGCGCAAACCGCTCTTAATCTACGGTCTGGCCCTGGGTTGTATGAACTATCTCTTCTATTTATCCATTCGCACCGTGCCGCTGGGCGTTGCCGTTGGCCTGGAGTTTCTCGGCCCTTTGACCCTGGCATTGGCCGGTGCGCGCCGTCCGCTCGATTTCCTTTGGGTGCTTCTGGCGGTCACCGGTTTGTGGTTTCTGCTGCCGATTGGTGATGGCATCAGCCATATCGATCCGCTGGGTGCGCTGTTAGCAGTGGGGGCCGGTGCCTGCTGGGCGGTCTATATTCTGGCAGGGCAACGCGCCGGTGCGGAACATGGTCCAGCAACCGTTGCCATGGGATCGTTGATTGCCTCGGTGATCTTTGTTCCGCTTGGATTAACCTTTGCGGCACCCGGCATCTGGCACTGGGAAATTCTGCCCCTGGCGCTGATTATCGCCCTGCTCTCCAGTGCGATTCCTTATTCACTGGAGATGATGGCCCTGACCCGTCTGCCCGCTCGCATTTTTGGCACGCTGATGAGCCTGGAACCCGCGATGGCAGCGCTTTCAGGGATGTTGTTCCTCGGAGAATTGCTGACGCTGAAGCAGTGGATCGCGCTGCTGGCCATTATTGCCGCTTCAGCGGGTTCGACCCTCACCATGAAACAGAAGAGTGCCAAAATAAGCGAAGTGGATATTAATAATCCGCAATAAATAATGCCAAATTCAGCCTGTTAAGCTGCAGGCTGAATATATAAGCATTCTCATTCTCTTTTTTCTCATCACCGCCTTCACTTTTGTTATTATTTTGCAACATCATTGATAAGTAATTAACACATAACATAATTCATTGATATAAATGAAAAATAAATAAAACGCTCAAATCCCGCACAACATTAAGGTTTATCTATTCCTGTCATCGGTTTAAACAATCCGGCACAGCCAAAAACTACTGCTATACTTATTCCCGTGCTTGATTAGGACAACCATCAATTAGAGGATATTAATGATGAGTACCGCAAAACTGGTTAAAACTAAATCGTCTGATCTCATTTACACCCGTAATGATGTTGCTGATAGCGATAAGAAAGCGACCATCGAGGTGCTCAACCGTCTGGTAGTGGAGTTTATTGATCTGTCACTGATCACTAAGCAGGCGCATTGGAATATGCGCGGCGCCAACTTTATCGGTGTGCATGAAATGCTGGATGGCTTCCGTACTGCCATCACCGATCATCAGGACACCATTGCAGAGCGTGTTGTACAGCTCGGCGGCGTGGCGCTGGGTACCACTCAGATCGTCAACGACAAGACGCCATTAAAAAGCTATCCGCTCAACATCCATACCGTTCAGGATCACCTGAAAGCGCTGGCCGATCGTTACGCGATTGTCGCGAACGACACGCGTAAGGCCATCAGTGAAGTCAGTGATGAAGATACCGCTGATATTTTCACGGCGGCATCGCGTGATTTGGATAAATTCCTGTGGTTTATCGAATCCAACATCGAATAATCCACGTTACAGCGAAGGCGGGTTATCCCGCCTTTTTTTATGTCTGTAACATTTTGGTGCTTTTTTTGACGTCGTTAACAAAATCTTAATCCTGCCTTTCCCTTGCTAAGCCCTTGGTGCACACTGTGCCTGCACCACAACAGCACGACGCACTATTTTGGTGATCCATATTAGTGCAGACTTTTCGACTATAGCAAAATCGCTTCAGCCAGGCCCTGCATCCTGCTGATTTCGACCAAAATGAAAAGTTGGCATAATTTTTTCATATGAATAGCCGTACATCAGGCCATCAGGTCTGAAGGGTAATAAGGAAAATAATGATGAAGTCTTTGATTAAAGTCTCCGTGGCCGCGCTGGCGCTGGCCTTCTCGCTTTCTTCCACTGCAGCAGATAAGAAACTGGTTGTTGCGACCGACACCGCTTTCGTTCCTTTTGAATTCAAACAGGGTAACGAATATGTTGGTTTCGACATCGACCTGTGGGCCGCTATCGCCAAAGAACTAAAGCTGGACTACACCCTGAAGCCAATGGATTTCAGCGGCATTATCCCAGCACTGCAAACCAAAAACGTTGACGTGGCTCTGGCCGGTATCACCATTACCGACGAGCGCAAAAAGGCTATCGACTTCTCTGACGGCTACTACAAAAGTGGTCTGTTGGTGATGGTGCGTGAGAACGAAAACAACATCAAAGGCATCGACGATCTGAACGGCAAAGTGGTTGCGGTGAAGAGCGGTACCGGTTCTGTTGATTACGCGAAAGCGCACATCAAGTCTAAAGATCTGCGTCAGTTCCCGAACATCGACAACGCTTACATGGAGTTGGGTACCAACCGTGCTGACGCCGTGCTGCACGATACGCCAAACATCTTGTACTTCATTCACACCGCCGGTAAAGGTCGCTTCAAAGCGGTTGGCGAGTCTATCGAAGCTCAGCAGTATGGTATCGCCCTGCCTAAAGGCAGCGATGAACTGCGTAACCAGATTAATGGCGCGCTGAAAACCCTGCGCGACAACGGCACTTACAACACAATTTATAAAAAATGGTTCGGCAGCGAGCCAAAATAATTCCGGCCTAAGCCGATTTTTCCAGCAGGGAGCTTAGTCTCCCTGCTTTTTACATTTCCATTGCAACAGATTTTGGAGTTACACCATGGAGTTTGACTGGAGCGTCATTTGGCCAGCCCTGCCGATTTTGATCGAAGGCGCCAAAATGACCCTGATAATTTCCGTACTCGGCTTAATTGGCGGGTTAATCATTGGTTTAGTCGCCGGTTTCGCGCGCGCGTACGGCGGATGGATCGCCAATAATATCGCGCTGGTGTTTATCGAGCTGATCCGCGGTACGCCAATCGTGGTGCAGGTGATGTTTATTTACTTCGCCTTGCCGATGGCCTTCCCGGACCTGCGTATCGATCCGTTTACCGCCGCCGTGGTCACCATCATGATTAACTCCGGTGCCTATATCGCGGAAATCACGCGTGGTGCCGTGCTGTCGATCAACAAAGGCTTCCGTGAAGCAGGTCTGGCGCTGGGTCTTTCCCGCCGTGAAACCCTGCGTTACGTCATCATGCCGTTGGCATTGCGTCGTATGCTGCCACCGCTCGGTAACCAGTGGATCGTGAGTATAAAAGATACCTCGCTGTTTATCGTGATCGGCGTGGCGGAACTGACCCGTCAGGGCCAGGAAATCATCGCCGGAAACTTCCGCGCGCTGGAGATCTGGAGTGCCGTTGCCATTATCTATTTGGTTATTACGTTGGTGTTGAGCTTTGTACTGCGCCGTATTGAGAAGAAGGTGAAAATCCTGTGATTGAATTTAAAAACGTCTCTAAAAACTTCGGCCAGACCAAAGTCCTGCATGACATCAACCTGAAGATCAATCAGGGTGAAGTGGTAGTAATTATCGGGCCATCAGGCTCAGGTAAATCTACCCTGCTGCGCTGCATCAACAAGCTGGAAGAGATCACCACCGGTGACCTGATCGTTGATGGCATGAAAGTTAACGATCCTAAGGTCGATGAACGCCTGATTCGCCAGGAAGCTGGCATGGTATTCCAGCAGTTCCATCTGTTCCCGCAGATGAGTGCGCTGGATAACGTGGCTTTCGGCCCGATTCGCGTGCGCGGTGCGAAGAAAGACGATGCACAGAAACTGGCACGTGAACTGCTGGGTAAAGTCGGCCTTGCCGAGCGTGCGCACCACTTCCCAGCTGAACTGTCCGGTGGTCAGCAGCAGCGTGTAGCCATCGCTCGTGCGCTGGCGGTGAAACCGAAGATGATGCTGTTTGATGAGCCAACCTCTGCACTCGATCCAGAACTGCGCCATGAAGTGCTCAAGGTGATGCAGGATCTGGCCGAAGAAGGCATGACGATGGTCATCGTAACGCACGAAGTGGGCTTTGCTCAGAAAGTGGCTTCGCGCCTGATCTTCATTGATAAAGGCACCATCGCGGAAGATGGCAACCCGGATGAGTTGATCACCAACCCACCGAGCGATCGTCTGCGCGAGTTCCTGCAGCACGTGTCATAAATGACGAGGCGGCTGTAAAGCCGCCTCTTCTTCCGTAAAGAAATTTCCTTTCAGAATCTTCACCTTCCATCGCTGACTATACTTTTTCTCTTGTGCAGTTGTGCGTTGCTCAACGAGAAGGTCATGTCGTTTGCCCGCCCATCATGGTGCCTGACCATATGGATGCTGATCTGTCTGTTACTCGTTCCCACCGCAAACGCGGTCAATCTACCGCAGGCCGCCGTCGCCGCTCAGCAAACGTCAACGCCCGCTTCCAGCACCACCGCTGCAGGTGAACCTACGCTCGAAGATAAAAAAGCCGCTTATGCCGCGCTGGCCAATATTCTGGAGAATAACGATTCGCGTCAGGAACTGATCGATCAACTTCGTCAGGCCGCCACCAGCAAAGCCAATAATGAACAGCCGGTATTGGCTCCGCCGCAGGCCGATCAGGAAGATCCCACGGTACTGGAGAGCGTCACCAACGTCACACGCGAATACGGAGGAGCCGTTGCCTCGCAGTTTGTCCGTTTGCACGACAACATCGTTAACGCACCGCACAAATCGTTTAATCAGCAAACCTTCTTCAATGCCCTGAAGTATTTCGCCGGGCTCGCCGCTGCCGTTTTTGCTTTCTACTGGTTCACGCGGCTGTTGATGTATCCCGTGTGGCAGCGCATGGGCCGATGGGGGCGCAATCATAATCTGGATCGCACCAAGTGGCTGCATCTTCCTGCCACCATTATCGTCGCCTTTCTTCTCGACTTAGTGCTTCTGGCGCTGACGCTGTTTGTTGGTCAGATTATCAGTGACAACTACCACAACAATAACCGCACCATTGCCTATCAGCAGGGGCTATTCCTCAATGCCTTCGCGTTGATTGAGTTTTTCAAAGCGGTGTTGCGATTGATATTCTGCCCACGCTTCCCCACCCTGCGCTTCTTTCATCTTTCCGATGTGCGTGCCGCTTACTGGAACACACGTCTTAGCTGGCTCAGCGGCATCATCGGTTATGGCTTACTGGTGGTGGTGCCGATTGTCGGCAATCAGGTGAATATGCAAATCGCTGCGATGGTGAATGTGTTGATCATGTGCATCATGACTGGCTGGGCGCTGTGGCTGATTTTCCGCAATCGACGCAACATCCACGACGAGTTGTCGCGTTTGGCCGATCGCAGTATGAGCTTCTTTGCCTTGTTTATCCGCGCCTTCGGTATGGTGTGGCATTGGCTGGCGAGTGCCTACTTTATCGCGCTGTTCCTGTTCTCGATCTTCAATCCGGGTGACAGTCTGAAGTTTATGATGTCGGCCACGGTGCGCAGCATGGCGATTATTGTTATCGCCGCGCTGATTTCCGGCATGCTAACGCGCTGGATTGGCAAAACGCTGACGCTGTCGCCGGATCTGCGCCGTAACTATCCGGAACTGCAAAAACGCGTCAATGATTGGGTCAAAGCGCTGCTAAAACTGGCGCGTGTGATCACCGTGTTCGCCACGCTATTGCTGCTGCTCAACGCCTGGAATCTGTTTGATCTCTGGCACTGGCTCACGCTGGGAGCCGGGCAGAAAATGGTGGATGTGCTGATTCGTATCGTGATGATTTTGCTGCTCTCCGCCATCGGCTGGACGCTGCTGGCCAGCCTGATCGAAAGCCGTCTGGCTTCGGATTCACACGGAAGGCCGATGCCCAGCGCACGTACGCGCACCTTACTGACGCTATTCCGTAATGCGCTGGCGGTGGTGATCAGCACCATCACCATTATGATTCTGCTGTCAGAAGTGGGTGTTAACATCGCGCCGCTGCTGGCGGGTGCCGGGGCGCTCGGCCTGGCGGTGTCGTTCGGTTCGCAAACACTGGTGAAGGATATTATCACCGGTATCTTTATTCAGTTTGAGAACGGCATGAATACCGGCGATTTGGTGACCATTGGCCCGATCACCGGCACGGTGGAGCGCATGTCAATTCGCTCCGTCGGCGTGCGTCAGGATACCGGCGCATATCACATCATTCCGTGGTCTTCGATTACCACTTTCGCCAACTTTGTGCGCGGTATTGGCTCGTTTGTCGCCAACTATGATGTAGACCGCAATGAAGACACCGAGCGTGTGAATACGACCTTGCAGGCAGCGGTGAAGGAGTTGCTGGAGAATCCGGATATTCGCGGCATGGTGATTGGCGAACCGAGTTTTTCCGGACTGGTGGGCCTGACCAACCAGTCCTTTACCGTGCGTGTGTCGTTCACCACCCAACCGCTGAAGCAGTGGACAGTGCGTTTTGCGCTGGATGACAAGGTGAAGAAGCATTTTGATGCCGCAGGGATTAAAGCGCCGCATCAGACGGTGGAAGTGATGCAGACCGGCAACGATGTGGGTTCCGCGGCCACGCTGGCAGCACTGCCGCCGCCCAATCCATCGTAGACTCGCCCAGGGAGCGGAACTGGGCTGCCAGATTCGCTCCCGCATTTTGGGCTAAGCTCGCCCCTGTATCCTGACGGATAAGGGCAAACGGTGGGTTCAGCGCGCGAAGCGTTTAGTGCGCGCGGCTGGCGGCAGGAATGTCCAGGCGATAAAGCGGCTCTGTTTCTGCCCCTGTGCCATCTCGATGATGCGCACTTCCTCAACCTCGAGATCGCGCAACTGATCGCGCAACGCAGGCAGGTTCTCTTTGCGCGAAACCAGTGAGGTAAACCAGACAATACGATCGGCATAAGCCACGCTTTCATCGATCATCTTACCCACGAACTGGCGCTCGCCGCCCTCGCACCACAGTTCCTTGTGTTGACCGCCAAAGTTAAGCGGTGCATCTTTGCCTAAGCCCAGATTTCGCGTTTTGCGCTGACCGACCATCGCCGCTTCCTGCGCCGAACCGTGGAACGGTGGATTACACAGCACCGCATGATAGCGTTCATTTTTGTGCACCACACCGGCGAAAATGGCGGACTCGTCTTTCTGACGACGCAGACGCACGCCGCGCTGCAAGCCGGGATTGCTCGCGACAATCTGGTTTGCCGCCGTGATGGCTTCCGCCGTAATATCGGTGCCGGTAAAGCGCCAGCCGTACTCCGCATGCCCGATCAATGGATAAATAAGATTGGCCCCGCAACCGATATCCATCACATCGACATCGCGTGGCACTTTGCCGCCGTTGTCACTGGCCAGCAAATCTGCGAGCGCATGCACATAGTCAGCACGGCCCGGTACGGGTGGCGTCAGGTAGCCTTCCGGTAGTTGCCAGTTCAGGTTATAAAACAGCTTAATCAGCGCCTGATTGAGTAGCATTACCGCTTCAGGATCGGCAAAATCCACCGACAACTCGCCGTAGCCATTTGGACGGACTTTCACCGCCAGCGGCGGATGAGCCGCGGTCAGAGCAGCAAAATCATAACGGCCCTGATGGCGATTACGGGGATGGAATGGCGAGGTGGCGGTTGGCTTGTTCATAGGTTCTCCGGATAGTAGCGCGGGCGTAAGATACGCTGGATGGCGGCATCGCACAATCCGCTTACACGATTATCTGTATTGCATTTAAACCTGATATCCCAAAATTGAGTCCAAAATAATTCGTGCTGCAGCAAGCTGTCGTTATGGTCATCCGCTAGCGTTTCCTGATGATAGCGACAGGAATGCCATGACACCGTTGCGGTGCGAAGTTTAACAGACGAGCCAGGAGCGCTAATGCGACAACGTTATACTTATCAGCCAAGGAGCGGGCATGGTTTGCCACACGATCCGCTGAACGCTATTGTTGGTCCTCGCCCGATCGGCTGGGTGAGTTCGCTGAGCGCCAGTGGCCAGCGCAACCTGGCCCCGTACAGTTTCTTTAACTGCTTTAACTATCATCCGCCGATTATTGGTTTTGCCAGCAGCGGCTGGAAAGACAGTGTGCGCAATATCAGTGAAAGCAAAGAATTCGTCTGGAATCTGGCTACTCGCCCGCTCGCCGAAGCGATGAATGAAAGCTCGGCTTCTGTGCCGCCTGAACAAGATGAGTTCGCACTCGCGGGATTGACACCCATCGCTGCCTCGCACGTGAACGTCAGTATGGTGGCAGAGAGCCCGGTGAATTTTGAGTGCCGCCTGACTCAGCTGATTCGCCTGCAGGATGTGCAAGGCACTGAACTGGAGAGTTGGCTGGTGTTGGGTGAAGTGGTGGCAATTCATATTGATGAAGCGCTGCTGGAAGATGGCATTTATCAGACCGCCAAGGCACAGCCTATTCTGCGAGCCGGCGGCCCATCGGCGTATTACGGCATCAGTGAGGATTTGCGGTTTGATTTGGTGCGCCCGGATGCGCGCCGCGGTTAAATTGTGTGGGTTGGCGGTTGCGGTTGGACTGCGGGTTTGAATGCAGTTTGAAACACGAGTTTGGATTGCTGACTGAAATACGGGTTGGCTTAAAATCGAGTTAACGCTGGCTGGGGGCGCAGGGGGTCTAGCGTCCTCGCGCCGCTGACGCGGTTCCCTCACTTCGTTCGTCTGCCTCACGGAACGGCGGGGATGGCACATCCCTGTGCCGCCCCGCCTTTCGCCCGCGTCCTGCGGGCTATCCTGGCAGACTCACTCAGCTCGGCGCTGCGGATTGCCTGCCCCCCTGCGCCCCCAGCCTGCTCATAAACTTTCGTGCGTTTTGTTAAAGGCACTTTCATTCCCATAAGCTTCAGTGTGTTTATCACCAAGCTTATTTCTGTCCATAAGATTGAATTTGTGATGCTAATGAGAGCATCAGCCGACTCATAAACTTCAACCAGTAAGAACTCACATCGGCTCACAAACTTGAATGCGAGTTGAAAAATACCGCACAAGTGTTAGTGGCCGTAGCACCTCTGATGCTGCAAGGGCTATCCGCAACGCTGA